>JAJFGL010000010.1 GCA_021776135.1 Kiloniellaceae bacterium | reverse complement strand
CCAGATCATGCGTCTGGGGTGGAAGGTATTCATCCCGGTGACGATCATCTGGATCGCCGTCGAAAGTGTGATGGCTTGGTGGCAGGTCGGACCGTGGTCCGGGCTCGCGGGCTAAGGGCGGGCGTCAGGCTATGAACAGGGCAATCAGCTACGTCAAAACATTCGCGCTATGGGAACTGCTCAAGGGCTTGTCCGTAACTTTGCGCAATTTCTTTCGCCGCAGTGTGACACTTTCCTATCCCGAGGAAAAAACGCCGCAGTCGCACCGCTTCCGTGGTCTTCACGCGTTGCGGCGCTACCCGAACGGGGAGGAACGCTGCATTGCCTGCAAGTTGTGCGAGGCTGTGTGTCCCGCACTTGCGATAACGATCGAATCAGACGTCGGTGAGGATGGCACACGCCGCACGACGCGTTACGACATTGATCTGTTCAAATGTATCTACTGCGGTTTCTGCGAGGAGGCCTGTCCGGTCGATGCCATCGTCGAAGGACCAAATTTCGAATTCGCCACGGAGACGCGCGAGGAACTGTACTACAACAAGGAAAAACTGCTCGACAACGGCGACCGTTGGGAAACCGAGATCGCGCAGAACTTGGAGCTGGACGCGCCCTACCGCTAGGGCGTGACGAGGGATACGGGGATGATTTTACAGGCATTGGCCTTTTATCTTTTCGCGGCGGTCGCCGTGGCCGCGGCGGTCATGGTGATCTCGGCGCGCAACCCGGTGCATTCGGTTCTGTTCCTGATTCTGACGTTTTTCAACGCCGCCGGTTTGTTCGTGCTCATGGGCGCGGAGTTCCTGGCCATGATCCTGGTGGTGGTCTATGTCGGCGCGGTCGCGGTGCTGTTCCTGTTCGTGGTCATGATGCTGGATGTGGACCTGGTGGAAATGCGCGAGGGTTTCCTGCAATACCTGCCCATCGGCGGCCTCATCGGTCTTATTCTTCTGGCCGAATTGATTCTGGTGTTCGGCGCCTGGGTCACCTCGCCCGAGGCGGGTGCCGTGGCCGCGATTCCCATCGCGCCGCCCGATCAGGTCAGCAATGTCGAGGCCATCGGCCGGGTGCTCTATACCAAATACATCTATCTGTTCCAGGCTTCCGGCCTGATTCTGCTGGTGGCCATGATCGGCGCCATCGTCCTGACCCTGCGCCAACGCGAAGGAGTTCGTAAGCAATCGATCTCGGCCCAGGTTTCGCTCAAGCGCGAACAGGCGGTCGAGCTCAAAAAAGTACCGAGCCGGAGCGGGGTGTAGCCATGCTGGAAATCGGCCTGTCCCACTACCTCACCGTCGCCGCGATTTTGTTCACGCTTGGCATCTTCGGGATTTTTCTGAACCGCAAGAACGTCATCATAATCCTGATGTCGATCGAGCTCATGCTGCTGGCGGTCAACATCAATCTGGTCGCCTTCTCAACCCATCTCGGCGATCTGGTGGGGCAGGTCTTCGCCATGTTCGTTCTCACCGTGGCGGCGGCGGAGGCCGCCATCGGCCTGGCCATCCTGGTGGTCTATTTCCGCAACCGCGGCTCCATCGCGGTTGAAGACGTCAATCTGATGAAGGGCTAGGGCCGGTGATCGAAACCCTCATCGTTCTTCTGCCGCTGCTGGGCGCCCTTATCGCCGGCTTGTCCGGGCGTTTTATCGGCGACCGGGGCGCGCAGATCGTGACCTGCGGCTTGCTGGGCGCCTCGGCCCTGATGTCGATCTACATCTTCAAGGATGTCGCCCTGGACGGCAACGTTCGGACCACGGAGCTGTTCACCTGGATCGATTCCGGCGCCTTCGAATTATCCTGGGCCATCAAGCTGGATACCTTGAGCGCGGTCATGCTGTTGGTGGTTACCAACATCTCGATCCTCATCCATGTCTATTCCATCGGCTATATGTCCCACGACAAGTCGGTGCCCCGGTTCTTTTCCTACCTCAGCCTCTTCACCTTCTTCATGCTGGCCCTGGTGACCGCCGATAATTTCGTCCAGATGTATTTCGGCTGGGAAGGGGTGGGGGTCGCGTCCTATCTGCTGATCGGGTTTTGGTATCACAAGCCCAGCGCCTGCGCCGCCGCGATCAAGGCCTTCCTGGTCAACCGGGTCGGCGACGCCGCTTTCGCCCTGGGTATCGTCGGCACCTTCTTCCTGTTCGGCGCGGTCGAATTCGAGTCCGTTTTCGCCGCCGCGCCGGCCATGGCCGAGATGCGCTTCGAGTTCATCGGCTTCGAGGCCAACGCCCTGACCGTTATCTGCCTGCTGCTGTTTATCGGCGCCATGGGCAAGTCGGCGCAGTTGTTCCTGCACACCTGGCTGCCCGACGCCATGGAAGGTCCGACCCCGGTGTCGGCCCTGATCCATGCCGCGACCATGGTCACGGCGGGGGTGTTCATGGTCGCGCGCCTGTCGCCCATGTTCGAGTACGCGCCCTTCGCCCTGGACGTGGTGACCGTGGTCGGCGCCTCGACCGCGTTCTTCGCCGCCACCGTCGGCCTCACGCAATTCGACATCAAGCGGGTGATCGCGTATTCGACCTGTTCGCAGCTCGGCTACATGTTTTTCGCCGCCGGGGTTTCCGCCTACGGCGCCTCGGTCTTTCACCTTATGACCCACGCTTTTTTCAAGGCCCTGCTGTTCCTGGCCGCCGGCTCGGTCATACATGCGCTGTCCGACGAACAGGACATGCGCAAGATGGGCGGTATCTGGCGCCTGATCCCGGTTACCTACGCGGTCATGTGGATCGGTTCCCTGGCTCTGGCCGGGGTGCCGCCCTTCGCCGGGTTCTTCTCCAAGGACATGATTCTGGAAGCGGCCTACGGCGCCCAAAGCATGGTCGGTGGCTACGCCTTCTGGCTCGGCATCGCCGCCGCCTTCATGACCGCGTTCTATTCCTGGCGCCTGCTGTTCCTGGTGTTCCACGGCGCGCCGCGTGCCGATGAGAAAACCATGTCGCACATCCATGAATCGCCGAAGGTCATGCTGGTGCCCTTGATCCTGCTGGCGACCGGCGCGGTCTTCGCCGGATGGCTGGGCTACGACTTGTTTGTCGGCGAGGGGCGGGTGGAATTCTGGGGCGCGTCGATTCTGGTCCTGGGCGCCAACGACAGTATCGAGGCGGGGCACCACGCCCCCACATGGGTCAAGCTGCTGCCCCTGATCATGGGCGCCAGCGGCATCGCCCTGGCCTGGATCATGTATGTCGCACGCCCGGATTTGCCGGCGCTGGCCGCGCGCGTCTTCCGGCCGCTGTATCTGTTTTCCTTCAACAAGTGGTATTTCGACGAACTTTACGACTGGCTGTTCGTGCGCCCGGCCATGGCCCTGGGACGCGGACTTTGGAAGTCCGGCGACGGCGCGGTGATCGACGGCGCCGGGCCCGACGGCATCGCGGCGGCGACCCGCAGCCTGGCCGGCAGGCTCAGCCGCATACAAACCGGCTACCTCTATCACTATGCATTCGCCATGATGATCGGCGTTGTCGGGCTGATCTCCTGGTATCTTCTGACGGGCGCGGGTTGAGGAGGGCGGCATGGACGACTGGCCAATCCTTTCCCTAGTTACCTTCCTGCCTCTGGTCGGGGCGGTCTTTATCCTGGGCATCCGGGGCGAGGCCGAGGTGGTGGCCCGCAACGCACGCTATGTCGCGCTCTGGACCTCGCTCGCGACCTTCATCATGTCGCTGTTCATCTGGTTCAATTTCGAACGCGGCACGGCCGACTACCAGTTCATGGAACAGGCCACTTGGTTCCCCGGTTACAACATCGACTACAAGATGGGCGTCGACGGCATTTCCATGTTGTTCGTCATGCTCTCGACCCTTCTGACCCCCCTGTGCGTGATCGCGTCCTGGGATGCGATCAGGGTCCGGGTGAAGGAATACATGATCGCCTTCCTGGTGCTCGAAACCCTCATGGTCGGCATGTTCTGCGCCCAGGATTTCCTGCTGTTCTATTTCTTCTACGAGGGCGTGCTGATCCCCATGTTCCTGATTATCGGCATCTGGGGCGGGGAACGGCGGGTCTATTCCGCCTTCAAGTTCTTTCTTTTTACCCTGGCCGGATCGGTGCTGTTGTTTCTGGCCCTGCTTGCCATGTACTTCGAGGTTGGCACCACCGATATCCAGACCCTGACCGCGCACGGCTTCCCGGCCTCCATGCAGACCTGGCTGTGGCTGGCCATGTTCGCCTCCTTCGCGGTCAAGGTGCCCATGTGGCCGGTCCATACCTGGCTGCCCGACGCCCATGTGGAGGCGCCGACGGCGGGTTCGGTGATCCTGGCCGGGGTGCTGTTGAAGATGGGCGGCTACGGCTTTATCCGTTTCTCCCTGCCCATGTTGCCCCTGGCGTCGGAGTTCTTTACCCCGCTGATGTTCACTCTCTCGGTCATGGCGATCATCTACACCTCCCTGGTCGCCTTGGCCCAGGAGGACATGAAAAAGCTGATCGCTTATTCCTCGGTCGCGCACATGGGCTTGGTGACGCTCGGCACCTTCACGATCACCCAGCAGGGGCTGGAAGGCGCCATCTTCCAGATGCTGTCCCACGGCGTGGTCTCGGCCGCCTTGTTCCTGATCGTCGGCGTGATCTACGACCGCCTGCACACGCGCCTGATCGCGCGCTACGACGGCCTGGTGGAACGCATGCCGGTCTATTCCCTGATGTTCATGATCTTCATGCTGGCCTCGGTCGGCCTGCCGGGCACCAGCGGCTTCGTCGGCGAGTTCCTGGTTCTGGTCGGGATATTCCAGGTCAATACCTTGGCCGCCCTGCTGGCCACCGGCGGCATGATCCTGGGCGCCGCCTACATGCTGTACCTCTACCGCCGGGTGATCTTCGGGGTCATGACCAAGCCGGACCTCAAGGCGATACTCGACATGAGCCCGCGTGAAATTCTGGTCTTCGCGCCGCTTCTGGTCCTGGTGTTCTGGATGGGCATTTATCCCATGTCGTTCCTGGATGTCTTTTCCGCCTCGGTCGCCAACATCGTCGATCTGCATCAAGCGGCCCTGCTGCAAGCGCCGGGACGTAGCTTCGCCTCGTTGTTTTCCTTGAGCCAATAGGGGCGCCGGCCATGACCGCCATATCCCTCGACTTGATGACCGCCTTGCCGGAGCTGACGCTTGCCGGCCTGGCCATGGTCCTGCTGATGCTGGGGGTGTTCCGGGGCAAGGAGTCCGCGCCGGCGATCCTGGGCCTGTCGGTGGCGTCTCTGACCATCGTGTTTTTCCTGATTTCCCTTGGCGGGCGCCCCGAGGCGGATGCCTTCGACGGCTTGTTCATCCTCGACCGCTATGGCGACTTCATGAAAAGTCTGGTGGTGATGGGCGCCATCGTCACCCTGGTCATGTCGCGGCGCTATTGCGAGGAAGAGCGCTTACAGCTTTTCGAGTTCCCGGTCCTGATCCTCTTCGCGACCCTCGGCATGTTGATGATGGTCTCGGCGAACGACCTGATTTCCTTGTATGTGGGCCTGGAATTGCAAAGCCTGTCGCTGTATGTGATCGCCGCGATCCGGCGCGACAATCTGCGCTCGACCGAGGCGGGCCTGAAGTATTTCGTCCTCGGCGCCTTGTCTTCGGGCATGTTGCTCTACGGCAGTTCCATGATCTACGGATTTACCGGGACCACCAGCTTCCCGCTTCTGGCCGAGGTTCTGGCCACAACATCTCACGGCGAGGTGCCGCCTTTCGGAATGATTATCGGCCTGGTTTTCCTGCTCGCGGGCCTGGCCTTCAAGGTTTCGGCGGTGCCCTTTCACATGTGGACGCCCGATGTTTACGAAGGCGCGCCGACCCCGGTGACGGCCTTTTTCGCGACCGCCCCCAAGGTGGCGGCCATTGCCTTGCTGCTGCGGGTCATGATGGGCCCCTTCGGCGACCTGGTCGCGCAGTGGCAACAGATCGTGGTCTTCATCTCGATCGCCTCCATGATCGTCGGCGCCTTCGCCGCCATCGCGCAAACCAACATCAAGCGCCTCATGGCCTATTCGTCCATCGGCCACATCGGCTTCGCGCTGATCGGCTTGGCGGCGGGAACGGAAGAAGGTGTGCGCGGCGTTATCTTCTACATGGCGATTTACATCGTCATGAACCTGGGCACCTTCGGCTGCATCCTGTGCATGCGCCGTAGCGGCGCGATGCTGGAAAATCTCGAGGATTTGAAGGGCCTGTCCAAGACCAATCCCCTGATCGCCCTGCCGCTGATGGTTTTCATGTTTTCCATGGCCGGGATCCCGCCCCTGGCCGGATTCCTGGGTAAGTTCTATGTCTTCATGGCGGCGATCGAATCCGGCTTGTACACCCTGGCGGTGATCGGGGTCCTGACCTCCGTGGTCGGCGCGTTTTATTATCTGCGCATCGTCAAGTACATGTATTTCGACGACGCGGGCGAACCCTTCGATGGGGCCATTGGGCGCGACATGGCGCTGGTTCTGATCGCGACCAGCACGATCATCCTGTTTCTTTTCGCGGTCCCTGGGACGATCCTGGACGGGGCGGCGGCGGCGGCGGCCTCGCTGCTGGCGGGATGACCGCGGCAAGTCCGGCGCCGGGGGCGGAGGTCAAGCTGCCGCCCGCCTACCGTCTGGTAACTTTGGACAGCGTGGAAAGCACCAACGACGAGGCGAAGCGCCTGGCCGAGGCCGGGGCCGAGGACGGCACCCTGGTCTGGGCGCGCGAGCAGACCAAGGGCCGGGGCCGCATGGGGCGCGACTTTATCAGCCCGCGCGGCAACCTCTATATGTCCCTGGTGCTGCGGCCCGAGTGCGATATCGCGGCTGCCGCGCAGCTTAGCTTCGTGGCCGCCCTGGCGGTTGGCGAAGGCATCGGCAGCGTCGCCCCCGCGATGCTGGAAATCACCTATAAGTGGCCCAACGATGTCTTGCTGAACGGGCGCAAGGTCTCCGGCATCTTGCTCGAATCCAAGCCCGCGCCGGATGGCGGGATCGATTGGCTGGTGCTGGGCCTGGGCATCAACATCGCCACCTACCCGCAAGATACCGAGTTCCCGGCGACCGGCCTGCATTTCGAGGGCACCCCTAAGACGGTCACGGAAGTGGAGGTTCTTCAGGCCGTCTCGCGCCATTTCCTGGCCTGGGTCAATCGCTGGCTGGACGACGGCTTCGCGCCGGTCCGCCAGGCTTGGCTGTCTCATGCCCACGGCAAGGGCGAGACCATTCAAGTCCGCTTGCCCAAGGAAACTCTCTCGGGCACCTTCGCCGATATGGACGGGAACGGCGTCTTGCTGCTCGACGTGCCCGGCGCCGGGCAACGCCGGATCGCCGCCGGCGACGTGTTTTTCACGGCATAAAGCGGAAGGCCGACATGCTGCTAGCCATCGATGCCGGAAACACCAACATCCTGTTCGCGGTCCAGGATTCCCAGGGCGCGGTTCTGGGGTCCTGGCGCGCCTCGACCGACCCTAAGCGCACGGCCGATGAATACGCGGTCTGGCTGACCCAGTTGATGAAGCTGGAGAACGTGGATCCGGCGGGCATCGACGCCGCCATCATCGCCAGCGTGGTGCCGGCGACCATGTTCGCGCTCAAGTCCCTGTGCCGCCGCTACTTCAAGGCCGAGCCCCTGGTCGTGGGCGAAGCGGGTGTGGATACCGGGATCGAGGTTCGCATGGCCCGGCCCGAACAAGTCGGCGCCGACCGGCTGGTCAACGGTCTCGCCGCTTTCGATCGTTTCGGCGGGCCCTTGATCGTGATCGATTTCGGCACCGCCACCACCTTCGACGTAATCGCCTCGGACGGCGCCTACGAGGGCGGCGTGATCGCGCCGGGCATCAATCTCTCCCTGGAGGCCCTGGACAGCGCGGCGGCCAAGCTGCCGCGTATCGCCATCAAGGGCCCGCCCCAGCGGGTCATCGGCGACGCCACCATACCGGCCATGGAATCGGGCGCTTACTGGGGCTATGTCGGCCTGATCGAGGGCATTGTCACCCGCATCCAGGGCGAGTACGGGCAGCCCATGAAGGTGATCGCGACAGGCGGCCTGGCGCCCTTGTTCGCCCCGGCTGTCGCGTGCATCGACGAGCTGGACCCGGACATCACCATGCGCGGCCTAAGCCTCGTTCACCGCCTCAACGCGAAGTCCGGCGGATGACCAAGCCGGGCGCGGAGGAGTTGCTGTTCCTGCCCCTGGGCGGGACCGGCGAGATCGGGATGAACCTCAATCTCTATGGCCATGACGGGCAGTGGCTCATGGTCGATCTGGGCGTCACCTTCGCCGACGCGAGCCTGCCCGGCGTCGATGTGCTCATGCCCGATCCGGCCTTTATCGCTGACCGGCGGGACGATTTGGCGGGCCTGGTTTTGACCCATGCGCACGAGGACCATATCGGCGCCGTCGGGCACCTCTGGCCGCGCCTGCGATGCCCGGTTTACGCCACCCCCTTCACCAAGGCCATGGTCATGCCGAAATTGGCCGAGGCCGGAATCGCGGACCAGGTCAATCTGATCGAAGTGCCCATGTCCGGGCGCTTTTCCGTTGGGCCCTTCGAGATCGAGTTGATAACCCTGACCCATTCGATCCCCGAACCCAATGCCCTGGTCATACACACCCCGGCCGGCACGGTCCTGCACACGGGGGACTGGAAGCTCGATCCCGACCCCCTGGTGGGCGATAATTTCGACGAGGCGCGCTTACGCGCCCTGGCGGACGAAAACACCTTGGCCATGGTCTGCGATTCGACCAATGCCATGGTCGACGGCGACTCCGGTTCCGAGGCCGAGGTCCGCGAGTCCCTCATGGATTTGATCGGCGGCCTGAAGAACCGGGTCGCGGTCGCCTGCTTCGCCTCCAACGTAGCGCGCCTGGAGACCGTGGCCAAGGTCGCCCAGGCTCATGGCCGCCGCGTGGCCTTGGCGGGCCGTTCCATGCACCGGGTTTACCGCACGGCGCGCGACTGCGGCTATCTGCAAGATTTCCCGCTGCCCATCGCCGACGAACATGCCGATTACCTGCCGCGCGAGGAGGTGCTGGTGCTGTGCACCGGCAGCCAGGGCGAATCCCGCTCGGCCCTGTGGCGGATCGCCAACGACGACAACCCGAAGATTAAGCTGGAAGATGGCGACGCCGTGGTGTTTTCGTCGCGGATCATTCCCGGCAACGACGTCTCGATCTTCCGCCTGCAAAACCGCCTGGTCCAGAAGGGTATCGAGATCATCACCGACGACGACCACTTCATCCACGTATCGGGACATCCGGCGCGCGAGGAACTGACCCAGATGTATCAATGGGTGCGCCCGCAAATCGCGGTCCCGGTTCACGGTGAGGCCCGCCACCTGGCGGAACATGCCAAGCTGGCCCGCGCCTGCCAGGTGCCGGAACAGATTCTGGCTGAGAACGGCGACATGATCCGCCTCAGCCCCGGCCCGGCGAAGATCGTCGGCCATGTGCCCAGCGGCCGCCTGGCCCTCGAGGGTAACCGCTTGCTCCCACTTGGCAGCGAGGTATTCCGTAACCGCCAGAAGATGGCCTACAGCGGCGCGGCGGCGGTGACCCTGGTGATCGGCCACGATAACCTGTTCCAGGGCGATCCCATCGTCTCGGCCAGCGGCCTGCTGGACATGCACGCCGAGGCCGATAAGCTGGAAAGTGTCGCCGAGACCGTGCGCGAGGCATTGCAATCGCTGCCGCCCAAGGCCCGGCGCGATGATGCCACGGTCAAAGAAACCGCGCGCCGCGCCGCGCGCCGGGCGTTCAACCGCGCGATCGGCAAGAAACCGGTGACCGAGGTGCATCTGGTGCGCTTGCGTTAAGGGAGAGGACTATGATCGGTAAATTAAATCATGTGGCCATGGCGGTGCCGGACCTAGCGGCGGCGGCGGCGCTCTACCGCGATACCCTGGGCGCCAAGGTGTCGGCGCCGACGGAGGTGCCCGCTCATGGCGTCACCGTGGTTTTCGTCGAACTGCCCAACACCAAGATCGAACTGCTGCATCCCCTGGGCGACAACTCGCCCATCGCCCCTTTTTTGGAGCGTAGTCCGGCCGGCGGCGTGCACCACGTTTGCTTCGAGGTCGATGACATCCTGGCCGCGCGGGACAAGCTCAAGGCCGGGGGCGCGCGGGTGCTGGGCGGCGGCGAACCCAAGACCGGCGCCCACGGCAAGCCGGTCCTGTTCCTGCACCCCAAGGACTTCTGCGGCACCTTGATCGAGCTGGAACAGGCCTGAACGGCGGGGCAGGGGCCATGCTGAACCGTCAGGGCATCGCCTCCGCGCTCGTCAAAGCCGGCCATATCACGCGCGTCGGGCGCTTGGCGCGCGCGCCCCTGGAGTACGTCCTGCGGCACTGTCTGAAGGTTGAATCCGTCGAAACCCGCATCGGCGGTAAGGCGCTGCGCCTGCACCTGGACAATACCTGCGAGAAAAAATTCCTGATGTATCCCTTCCGCTATTACCGGGAGGAGTTCGCGTTCATCCGCGAGCGGTTTCCCGGCGACAGCGGTGTCTTTATCGATATCGGCGCCAACGCGGGGCTGTTCTCATTCCAAGCGGCCTGCCAAGCCCGCTCGGCGTGCCGGGTCGAGGCATTTGAACCCAACCCGGTCATGCTGGACCGCAGCCGCGCCAATGTCCTGCGCGCGGCTTCCTTCGATCCTGGGGCGGTTACGGTCACGCTGCACCCCATCGCGGCCGGCGCGGCGGAGGGGATGTCGCGCCTGGATATGTCCTTGGGTTTGGGCGGCGCCTTCCTGTCGCCGAGCGCGGCGCAAGGACCGGAGGTGCCCGTTCGCCGCTTGAGCGAAGTTCTGCGTCAAGCGGGAATCGATCATGTGGACATGCTGAAAATCGACGTCGAGGGTCACGAGCCCGAGGCTTTGTCCTCACTGCTGGAGCCGGAAAACCAGAATCTTCTTCCCAAGACCATGATCCTTGAGTATTGCCACCGTGATATCTGGTCGAGCGATCTTTTGGGACGCTTGGCCGAACTCGGCTATAGGGAAATTTCGAGGAACCGGAACAATGTGTTTCTGGTCCGCTAAGCAAGGCCCATTTCAAGCAAGAGGATAAGACAATTTCCTGGTTCAACGGCATATTGGCGTACTTGATAATTTGGTGGGTGGTCTTGTTCACCGTCCTGCCCTGGGGGGTGCGCAAGGTGGAAAATCCGGGCAAGGGCCACGCGGACGGAGCGCCGGAAAAACCCATGATGTGGCGTAAGGTGGCCATCACAACCTTGCTCGCCGGTCTGGTCTGGCTGGGCGTCTTCGCCTTGGTTGAAAGCGACCTGATCGCGATCCGGGGCCAATAGCGCTTTTCCCGTGTGAAAAGAACCGGATAATCGTTTGTTATAGAATGATTATTTCTGACAGAATCTAGCTCTGGCGGATTATGCCTATTTTAAGCGCCCGCGCCCAAGCTGGGCCATGATCTCAAGAACCGGTTTTTTCATTCTGGCTGCTTGCGTCCTGACCCTTTGGCTGGCCCCGGCGGCTGCCGGCGCCGCGGTGCAGATAACCAAGCGGGACTGCCAGCGCTTGGTGGCGTACCGTCCGGACCCCGGTGTTGCTTATGTGCCCGGCGCAGATGCGCGCGGCCGTCCGGTCGCCCCGGCGGATCTCAGCGGCGCCCCCAGGATCGCCCTGCCGGAGACCATCGTCATAGATATCGAGGCCGATCTGCAGGACCGCTTCGGCTTTCCCGCCAGGGCGGAGTCCTTCGAGGGCGACGCCCAGATCGGCGTGGTCGAGGTCGCGCCCGACGGCACCGCCAGCTTCAACGGCCAGCCGCTTCAGGACGACGCCCAGGCCGCCTTGACCCGGCGTTGCCAGGAAATTCTTCGCCAGTAACCCCGGTCCGCCCGCCATGGACATGGCGGCGGGGTTCTCTTATACATTTCCCTGCTGTTTTCACCCGATTCCATGCCTTTTGCGGGCTTCATTTAGGTTCCTCCGATGCGCCTTTCCGCCTATTTCCTGCCGACCATCAAGGAAACGCCGTCCGAGGCGCAGATCGTTTCCCACCGCCTGATGCTGCGCGCCGGCATGATCCGCCAGGCCAGCGCCGGGATTTATTCCTGGCTTCCCCTCGGCTTCCGGGTACTCAAGAACATCGAGCGTATCGTGCGTGAGGAACAGGACCGCAGCGGCGCGCAGGAAGTCCTCATGCCGACTATCCAGTCGGCGGACCTGTGGCGTCAATCCGGGCGCTACGACGCCTATGGGCCGGAGATGCTGCGTATCGAGGACCGCCATGGCCGCGACATGCTCTACGGCCCGACCAACGAGGAACTGATAACCGATATTTTCAGAACCTCGGTCAAGAGCTACCGCGACGTGCCGAAAATGCTCTATCACATCCAATGGAAATTCCGCGACGAGGTGCGGCCGCGTTTCGGCATCATGCGCGGGCGCGAGTTCCTGATGAAGGACAACTATTCCTTCGACATCGATCTCGCCGGCGCCAAGCGCGCCTATAACAAGATGTTCGTCGCCTACCTGCGCACCTTCGCCCGCATGGGCCTGAAGGCGATCCCCATGGAGGCGGACACCGGCCCCATCGGCGGCAATCTCAGCCACGAGTTCATCATCCT
The DNA here is from genome assembly GCA_021776135.1 of Kiloniellaceae bacterium. Taxonomy (GTDB): domain Bacteria; phylum Pseudomonadota; class Alphaproteobacteria; order Kiloniellales; family J153; genus JAJFGN01. The sequence continues at coordinate 18,540 of JAJFGL010000010.1, read as the reverse complement.
CGCCGACACCGGCGAGAGCGCGGTCTATTGCCATGGCGATTTCCTCGACTTCGATGTGCTGGGCCAGGACATCGACTACGAGCAGGACTTGGAACCCATCATCGCCGACTGGACCGCGCTCTACGCACGCACCGACGAAAAACACGATGCCGCCATGTTCGAGAAAGAAGTGCCCCAGGAAAACCGGGTTGAAAAGCGCGGCATCGAAGTGGGCCACATCTTCTATTTCGGCACCAAGTATTCCGAGCCCCTGGGCGCCACGATCGCCACGCCGGAAGGCGAGCAGGTGCCGGTTCACATGGGCTCCTACGGTATCGGCGTGTCGCGCCTGGCCGGCGCCATTATCGAGGCCAGCCACGACGAGGCCGGTATTATCTGGCCCGAGGCGGTGGCGCCCTTCAAAGTGGGCCTGATTAATCTGAAACCCGCCGATGGAGACTGCACCACGGCTTGCGAAGATATCTATGGCAAGCTGCGCGGCGCCGGGGTCGAGGTGCTCTACGACGACCGGGACGAACGCGCTGGCACTAAATTCGCCGAGATGGATTTGATCGGTCTGCCTTGGCAACTCGTGGCCGGGCCGCGCGGTATCGCCAAGGGCATGGTCGAACTCAAGCGGCGGCGCGATGGCGAGCGGGAAGAACTATCTCTGGACTCGGCCTTATCCAAGGTGATGCCTTGACACGAAAACCCGCCGCTGCGCATCCGCCTAGCGGTCTAAGATGATCTTCGGCGCCTTTGAGCGGCTGGTCGCCATGCGCTATCTGCGCGCCCGGCGCCAGGAAGGCTTTATCTCGGTAATCGCGGTCTTTTCCTTGCTGGGCATCGCCCTGGGGGTGGCGACCCTGATTATCGTCATGGCGGTCATGAACGGTTTCCGGGTCGAGCTTTTGAGCCGGATACTGGGGGTCAACGGGCACCTCTCGGTTTACGGCGCCTCGCGTCCGATCTCGGACTACCCGGATATCGTGGAACGCATTCGCGCCCTGGACGGGGTGGTCAGCGCCACCGCCCACGTCGAGGGCCAGGTCATGGTCACCGCTAAGGGTACCGCCTCCGGCGCCATGATACGCGGCGTCCTGCCGGAGGATCTGAAAGCGCGGACCCTGATCGCCGATAATATCGTGGCCGGTTCCCTGGACGACTTCACGGCCGGAGGCGCGGGGCAGGGCGATCCTATCCTGATCGGCAAGCGCATGGCGCAACGCATGAGGCTGCGGGTCGGCGACGGCATCACCGTCGTCTCGCCCCAGGGAACGACGACTGTGATCGGCACGGTGCCGCGCCTGAAAACCTACCGCATCGCCGGTCTGTTCGAGGTCGGCATGTTCGAATACGACAATAGTTTTCTCTATATTCCGCTGCCGGCGGCGCAGTTATTTTTCCGCCTGCCGGAGCAAGTGAACGCGATCGAGGTCTTTGTCGACGACCCGGATAATGTCGGCGCGATAAAACTGCGCATGGCCGCCACCCTGGGCGCCGGTTTCCGCATCCTGGATTGGCAGCAATCGAATTCCAGTTTCTTCAACGCCATCCAGGTCGAACGCAATGTGATGTTCCTGATCTTGTCGCTCATTATCCTGGTCGCGGCCTTCAATATACTTTCGGGTCAGATCATGCTGGTGAAGGACAAGGGGCGCGACATCGCGATCCTGCGCACCATGGGGGCTACGCGCGGCATGATCCTGCGTATCTTCTTCGTCAGCGGCGCCAGCATCGGCGTGGTGGGAACCCTGGCCGGGTTTATTCTGGGCCTCGCGTTCTCCTCCAACATCGAAACCATTCGCGCCCTGCTGCAAGGTCTGACCGGAACGGAATTGTTTTCCGCTGAAATCTATTTCCTGTCCCGGCTGCCAGCGGTGATCGACCCGCTGGAGGTGGCGCAGGTTACCGCCATGGCCCTGTTCTGGTCTTTCCTGGCGCCCATAATACCCGCTTGGCGGGCGGCCCGGCTCGATCCGGTCGAGGCCTTGCGTTATGAGTGAGCAGCCGGTTTTAAAACTCGACGCCATCGTCAAGACCTTCCATCAGGGCGAGCGGGCGTTGCATATTCTTAACGGTATTTCAGCGGAGATACGCGCCGGCGAACTGGTCGGCCTGGCCGGACCTTCGGGCGCGGGCAAATCGACTCTTCTCCATATCGCCGGTTTGTTGGAGCGCGCGGATTCCGGCGATGTGATTATTCAAGGGCAAGCCGCGTCCAAACTCGACGACGGCGCGCGCACGGCCTTGCGCCGGGGGACCGTGGGTTTCGTCTATCAGTATCATCACCTCCTGCCCGAATTTTCCGCCGCCGAGAACATCGCCCTGCCGCAAATGATCGCCGGCGCCAGCAAGGCGGCGGCCCACAAGCGGGCTCTGGAACTCTTGGCCCAGGTCGGTTTGAGCGAGCGGGCGGACCATCGCCCGGCGCGTCTTTCCGGCGGCGAGCAGCAAAGAGTTGCCATCGCCCGGGGCCTGGCCAACCACCCGGCGATCCTCCTGGCTGACGAGCCTACCGGCAACCTGGATCCGCACACGGCGGAAGGCGTCTTCGATGTCCTGATCGGCCTGGTCCGCAATGCCGGCCTCGCCGGTCTGATCGCGACACACAACCCGGACCTGGCCAAGCGCATGGACCGGGTTTTGCACCTTGAGGACGGCGGTGTAACGGTGGCGGGTGCGTAGTTTCCCAGGCCTAGTTGCTGGGCTAGAGTGGCGCTTCGTGTAACCTTCTCGAAAGCCGTGACATGATCGTCGATCCTTCCCTGGCCGAGGCGCCGCCCTTACGCCGGGCCCTCCGCGACAACATCCGCCGCGACGAGACACAGGTCGTGCGCTGGCTGGCCGACGAGGCGCACCTGCCCGCCGCGACCCTGGCGCGGATCGACGCCCGGGCCCGCGATCTGGTGCTGCAGGTTCGCGAGGCGCGGGTCGGCACCGGCGGCATCGACGCCTTTCTCAACGAGTTTGGGCTTTCCACCAAGGAGGGCGTGGTCCTCATGTGCCTGGCCGAGGCCCTGTTGCGGGTGCCCGACGCCGAAACCCGCGATCGGCTCATCAAGGACAAGATCGCGACCGCCGATTGGCAGGCGCACCTGGGCCACAGCGAATCTCTGTTCGTGAACGCCTCGACCTGGGCCTTGATGCTGACCGGGCGCGTGGTCCGCCTGGACCAGGGCGTGAAGGGCGATCTGACCGGGGCCCTGCGGCGCCTGGTTCAAGGCAGCGGCGAGCCGGTGATCCGCGCCGCCACGGTGCAGGCCATGCGCATCCTGGGCCGCCAATTCGTCATGGGCCGGAACATCGCCGAGGCCCTGGAGCGCGCCAAGCCGGAAGAAAAGAAGGGCTACCGCTATTCCTACGACATGCTGGGCGAGGCCGCGCACACCATGGCCGACGCCAAGCGCTACTTCGAGGCCTACCGGGGCGCCATCGCGGCCCTGGGCAAGGCCGCCGCCGGGCGCGGTCCCATTACCGCGCCGGAGATTTCCATCAAGCTGTCGGCCTTGCATCCCCGTTACGAGTTCGCGCAAGCGCGCCGGGTACTTGATGAACTGGCGCCGCGGCTGAAAGCCCTGGCCCTCGACGCCAAGGCGGCGGGTATCGGCCTGACCGTGGACGCGGAGGAATCGGACCGGCTCGATCTTTCCCTCGACGTGATCGAGCGGGTTTCCGGCGATGGGGCGCTTAAGGGCTGGAACGGTTTCGGCCTGGCGGTGCAGGCGTATTTGAAGCGCGCGCCCCTGGTCATCGATTGGCTGGCGGACATGGCCCAGCGGCACGAGCGGCGGCTCATGGTGCGCCTGGTCAAGGGCGCCTATTGGGATACCGAAGTCAAGCTGGCCCAGGTGAACGGCCTAGCAGGTTATCCCAGCTTCACCCGCAAGGTCTCGACCGACGTTTGTTATCTCGCCTGCGCCAAGCGTTTGCTGGCCGCGCCCGAGGCCTTCTATCCGCAATTCGCGACCCACAACGCCCACACCCTGGCGGCGGTCCTGGAGATCGCGGGCGATAACGGCGATTTCGAATTCCAGCGCCTCCATGGCATGGGCGAGGCGCTCTACGGGCAAATCGTCGGACCGGAGACGCCGGTGCGCGTCTATGCCCCGGTGGGCAGCCACGAAGACCTGCTGGCCTATCTGGTGCGCCGCTTGTTGGAGAACGGCGCCAACACCTCCTTCGTCAACCGCATCGTCGACGAGGATCTGCCGGTCGAGGATATCATCGCCGACCCAATAGCTCAGGCGCGCGGCCTGGACCCGGTGCCCCATCCCAGCATTCCCTTGCCCCGGGATTTGTACGGGGCCGAGCGGCCCAACTCCGCCGGTATCGACTTGACCGATCCCCAGACCCTCGCGCCCTTGGGTCTAGAAATGGAGAAGCTGGCTAAGGCGGGCTGGAAGGCGGCGCCCATCGTTGGCGGCGAGGCGCAAGCGGGCCCGGCGCGCGAGGCCCGCGATCCCACCGACCGGCGGCGCATCCTCGGGCCGGTGGTGGAGACCGGCAAGGACCAGCTCGAGCAAGCCCTGAGCCAAGCCGTGCGCGCCGCGCCGGATTGGGACGCAACCCCGGCGGAGGAACGCGCAGTGTGCCTGGAGCGCGCCGCCGATCTCATGGAGGCGCAAACCGCCGGGCTCATGGCCCTGTGCGTGCGCGAAGCGGGCAAGACCCTCCCCGACGCCATCGCCGAGGTCCGCGAGGCGGTTGATTTCTGCCGCTACTACGCCGCCCGGGCGCGTGAAGACTTCGCCGCCCCCCGGCTCATGCCCGGCCCGACCGGGGAGCGGAACGAGATGCGCCTCCACGGGCGCGGGGTCTTCGCCTGCATCAGCCCGTGGAATTTCCCCCTGGCGATCTTCATGGGCCAGGTCACGGCCGCCTTGGCCGCCGGCAATGGGGTCATCGCCAAGCCGGCGGAGCAGACGCCCCTCATCGCCGCCGCCGCCGTTCGTTTATTGCATCGGGCCGGGGTGCCGGGCGCGGTGCTGCACCTGCTGCCCGGCGATGGGCCCAGCGTTGGTGGACCCCTTATCGCCGACCCGCGCATCGCCGGAGTCGCCTTCACCGGCTCGACCGAGGTCGCCAAGCTTATCAACCTGACCCTGGCCAAGCGGGACGGCCCCATCGTGCCCCTGATCGCCGAGACCGGGGGCCAGAACGCCATGATCGTGGATTCCACCGCCCTGCCTGAACAGGTCGTGCGCGACGTGATTATCTCCGCTTTCCACAGCGCCGGACAGCGCTGTTCCGCCCTGCGGGTTCTGTTCCTGCAGGAGGATGTGGCGGACATCATGCTGACCATGCTCTCCGGCGCCATGGCGGAACTGACGGTCGGCGATCCGGCTTGGCTGTCTAGCGATATCGGTCCGGTCATCGACGATGAGGCCCTGGCCATGCTCCAGGCCCACGACAAGCGCATGATCGCCGAAGCGAAGTTGATAGCGCGCGCCAAGCTGGGGCCGGATACCGAACACGGCAGCTTCTTCGCCCCCGTGGCCTTCGAGATCGATGGGCTGAACCGTTTGCAGCGCGAGGTCTTTGGCCCGGTGCTGCATGTGATCCGCTACCAGGCCAACCGCCTGGAGCAAGTACTCGACGCCATCAACGGCACCGGCTACGGCCTGACCCTGGGCATTCACAGCCGCATCGATTCAACGGTCGACTACATCCACAAGCGCTTGAAGGTCGGCAATGCCTACGTCAACCGCAGCACCATCGGCGCGGTGGTCGGTGTGCAGCCCTTCGGCGGCGAGGGCCTCTCGGGCACCGGCCCCAAGGCCGGCGGCCCGCATTACTTGCATCGCTACGCCACCGAACGCACCCTGACCATCGACACCACGGCGGCCGGCGGCAACGCCTCGCTCATGTCCCTGGACGAGGACATGCCGGTTTAGAGGTTACGTCGCAATTTAGGCGCCCGTCCAAGTAAGTACGATTGAGATGGGTAGTGTGATCCGTACAATCCAACGCCACCAAGGCATTATTGCGGCGAGCCAAGATGGGCGTATGCCAGCAGGCTTACTAACACTTCGTCTGTAAATGCGACGGCTATGCACAACAATGGCTGGGTATAGGCAGATCAGTATTAAGCTCTCCACACTGCCTCCCAAGGGCAGTTTGCCCAGTTGAAAGGACCAGTCTGGAATATCTCCGTGCGAAGCAATTGTGAGTATGAACAAGGTGAGAAAAGTTAGCCCATAACCGATAAGCAAGAGTACCGTGCCGCAGCCTTCAGGTTCGTTGGGTGGCTGTCCAGCTTGCTCTTGTTTATATTTCCAACCGTCGCGAGTGGACATCATTTTCTGAGCGGGATGGTCAACTAGTTCACCAAAAGGCGAAACGTTGTTCGGCGTGAAACGTCGCGGCACAGTTTCAGAAAGCCCGAAGAACCTTTTCCAAATTGTTTCGGTTAAATGGACTGCGGCATTGACGTCATGTGCACAGTCGATGGCAATAGTTTTTGGCGCGTCTGCTGATTCTTGCGGTCCCTGGCGGAATGAGTAACCGTTCTTTATGCAAAAGTCTCGGACTTCAGCGAAATGATCCGACGAACTAATATCCTCCGGAACGATCAAATCAATTCCAAATTCGCCAGTCTCACGAAAGTATTTCCTGAATTCGAGCCGATGTTTGGTGTCTCTATGCCGGACTACAAGCGAAGCGGATTTTAGCCCGCTCCGCAGCAAGTTGGGCAAGCACTCTGCGACAAAGGTACCGATTGGTACTGTCTCTTTGTCGAGCGAGGCAATTTCCAAGAAAAGTTGCCACAGTGTGCCGCCGATTTTACGGATACTCCGCAACACATCCTCCACGGCGAGCAAGAGGGTGCAGGTGACGATTGTGATCACCCATAGCCACAGAACGCCGATTTCAGATAATGGCATTGGCACAGTTGTCCTAGTTTGGGATCGATGGACGGTCTCAAAGCTGGCTGGGAAAAGTTACCAAAAGACTACGGAGGGCGAGGGCCAAGGACTTACCACCCCTTCACACCCCCGGCCAGGAGGCGTGGACGACATCGACGATGAACTGCACCGTCAAGGGCGGCGAGGACGATGCCGGCGGCCCGCATTATCTGCACCGCTACGCCACCGAACGGACACTCACCATCGACACCACGGCCGCCGGCGGCAACGCCTCGCTCATGTCCCTGGACGAGGACATGCCAGTTTAGAAATTATCACCACAGAGGCACAGAGGCACAGAGAACCGCCAATCAAAAGAATCGAGAAGTAGATTCGACTCCCTCTGTGCCTCTGTGTCTCTGTGGTCAAATATTAGATGTTCTTAGTGTCTTCGTGGTGAATCCTAACTTCCTATCCTGTCCCTAGATATTTTCCCGCCGCCACTTGCTAAGCGACAGCACAACACCGCCGGCGATCAATCCCCAAAACGCGCCGCCGATGCCGAAGAAGGTCATCCCCGAGGCGGTGATCAGGAAGGTGACCACGGCGGCCTCGCGCTGGTCCGGGTCCTTGACCGCGTGCAGGGTCGCGGCGCCGAAGGCGCCGAGCAGGGCCAGGCCCGCGACGGCCTCGATCAAGAACGGCGGCGAGGCGCTGATAAAGGCGGTCGCCGCCCCGGCGCCCAGGCCGAAAAGAATATAAAGCAGCCCCGCGACCACGGCGGCCCAGTAGCGCCGCGCCGGGTTCGGGTGGGCCTCCTCGCCCGCGCACAACGCCGCCGTGATCGCCGCCAGGTTCACCGCATGGCCGCCGAAGGCCGCCGCGGCGAAGCTGAAAATTCCGGTCACGCGAAATAAGGGGCCGGGGGCGGGGCGGTAGCCATTGACGTTCAGCACCGCCACGCCGGGAATGTTTTGCGACGCCATGGTGACGATAAACAGCGGCAAGGCGATGCCGAACAAGGCGGCCAGATTGAAGCGCGGGACGATCAAGACCGGCTCCGGCCAGAAGGAGCCCAGGGCCTCCGGGGCGATTTCCGTGGTGCCCCAAATGATGCCCAGGGTCACGATAACGGCGGCGGGCACGGCGAGGAGTTTGTTGAACCTGCCGACCAGCAGCCACGTGACGACGATGGCCAGGCCCAGCAACGGCAGTTCCGCGACCGCGCGCACCGGGGCCAGGCACAGGCCCAGCAGCACCCCGGCCAACATGGCGTTGGCGAGCGGCGAGGGTATGGCCGAAACCCAACGTCCGAGCGGCTTCCACAGACCGCAAATCACGATCAAGACGGCGGTGACCATGAAGGCGCCGACGGCGGCGGCGAAACCGCCCTCGACCGCGCCGGTGGAGGCGAGCAGGGCGGCGCCCGGCGTCGACCAGGCGATGCTGATCGGCATGCGTTTCCAAAGGCTGAGCACCACGCCGCACAAGCCCATGGCGATGGAGAGGGCGGCCAGGCCCAAGGCCGCCTCGGCCGGGCTGGCCCCAACCCCGGTCAGGCCCTTGACCACCACGGCGAAGGAAGAGGCGAAGCCGACAAAGGCCGCCAGCACGCCGGCGGTCATGGCCTGCACGGAGAAGCCGGATAGTTTCATGTGTGTGAGCTAAATCCCCGGCCAGGAGGCGTGCACGCCATCGACGATGAACTGCACCGCCAGGGCGGCCAGGATGATGCCGGCGACCCGGCTGATGACGTTGATGCCGGTCACGCCCAGCAGACGCATGACCGGGCCGGTCAGCAGCAGGCAGGCGAGCATGATCGCCAGGACGCAAGCCAGCACCCCCAGGATCATGGCCTTGCCGGCATAGTCCGGCGCGCGGCCCATGAGCAGGACGATGGAGGTCATGGCCCCCGGCCCGGCGATCAGGGGAATGGCCAGGGGGAAGACCGTGATGTCGGCGCGGGCGCTGCCTTCTTCCTCCTCGTCGCTGGTGGTGGCGCGCAGGCCCGTGTGCTTGGCCATGACCATTTCTATGGACAGCAGCAACAACAGGATGCCGCCGGCGATGCGGAAGGCCGGCAGGCCGATCCCCAGAAGGCGCAGCAGAACCTCACCGCCGAGGGCGAAGGCGAGCAGGATACCGGCCCCGATCAGACTGCCGCGCAGGGCCAGGCGCCGCCGCGCCGCAGGGCTCGCGTCGCCGGTCAGGGCGGCGAAGATGGGCACCACGCCGGGCGGGTCAATGACGACCAGCAGGGTCACGAAGGCGGCGATCAGGGTATCGATCATGGCGGCCATCATGCCTGGGCGGGGCAGGCGCCGCAATCCGGGGGCAAGCTAAGAAGGTGTTTCACCACGAAGGCACGAAGCATGTCCTTGGGCCGCGCGTGGCGCGGACCCGAGGGACACCAAGGAAGTGAGAAATTCGATCCAAGCTGCGAATGTATTGCGAACAAATATTTAAAAAACTTCTTAGTGTCTTCGCGCCTTAGTGGTGAATCTTATCTTCTGTCAGGTTTCTCTCCCGCTTGCCCGATTCCGGGGGAGTCTTTAAAACTTGGACCATGATAACAGGCAATGAAATCCGCACCGCGTTCCTGGAGTACTTCGCCAAGAACGGCCACGAGGTGGTGGCGTCCTCGCCTCTGGTGCCGCGCAACGATCCGACCCTGATGTTCGTCAATTCGGGCATGGTCCAATTCAAGAACGTCTTCACCGGGGCCGAGACCCGGCCCTACAAGCGCGCGGTTACCTCGCAGAAGTGCGTGCGCGCGGGCGGCAAGCACAACGACTTGGAGAACGTCGGTTATACCACCCGGCACCACACCTTCTTCGAGATGCTGGGCAATTTCTCCTTCGGCGATTATTTCAAAGACCTGGCGATCGAACTGGCCTGGAACCTGGTGACCAGGGAATACGGTCTGGACAAGGATCGCCTGCTGGTCACGGTCTACGGCGAGGACGAGGACGCGGCGGCGCTGTGGAAGAAGATCGCCGGCCTGCCGGACGATAAGATTTTGCGTATCTCCACCTCGGATAACTTCTGGCGCATGGGCGATACCGGCCCTTGCGGACCTTGTTCGGAAATTTTCTTCGACCATGGCCCACAGGTGCCCGGCGGCCCGCCCGGGTCGCCGGAAGAAGACGGCGACCGTTTCGTCGAGATTTGGAACCTGGTCTTCATGCAGTACGAGCAGGTGACGCGGGACAAGCGCATCGATCTGCCCAAGCCCTCGATCGATACCGGCATGGGTTTGGAGCGCATAACGGCGGTGCTTTCGGGCACTCACGACATCTACGACATCGATCTCTCGCGCCGCCTGATCGAGGCTTCGGCGGAAGCCTCCCATGTCCCGGCGGATGGCGCCCATGGGGTCTCCCACCGGGTTATCGCCGATCACCTGCGTTCGACCGCGTTTTTGATCGCCGATGGGGTGCTGCCCTCCAACGAGGGCCGGGGCTATGTCCTGCGCCGGATCATGCGCCGGGCCATGCGCCATGTGAACAAGCTGGGTATGCGCGAGCCCATGATCTGGCGCCTGGTGCCGGACTTGGTGGCCATGATGGGGGCCGCCTTCCCGGAACTGCGCCGGGCCGAAGCCCTGATCGCAGAGACCTTGAAGCTGGAAGAGGGGCGCTTCATCCAGACCCTGGACCGTGGCTTGAAACTGCTTGAAACCGCCACGGACAAGCTGGGCGATAAGCAGGCCCTGGACGGCGATGTGGCCTTCAAGCTTTACGACACTTACGGCTTCCCCCTCGATCTGACTCAGGACATCCTGCGCGGCCAGGGGCGAAGCGTCGATCAAGCCGGATACGATACCGCCATGGAGCGCCAGCGCGCCGCCGCCCGCAAGGCCTGGTCCGGCTCCGGCGACGCGGCCACCGATACGCTTTGGTTCGAGCTGCGCGAGAAGCTCGGCGCGACCGAATTCCTGGGCTACGGCACGGAAAGCGCCGAAGGCCAGATCGAGGCCATCGTCGTGGACGGCAAGCCGGTTAAGATGGCGGAAGCTGGACAGGAGGCCGCGATTGTAACCAATCAGACGCCCTTCTACGGCGAATCCGGCGGTCAGCAGGGCGACAGCGGCGTGCTCTTCACCGCCGGGGGCGCGGAGATCGCGATAGCCGACACCCAGAAGAAGCTCGGCGATCTGCACGTTCATGAGGGCAAGATCGCGCGCGGCAAGATCGCCATCGGCGAGGCGGTCGAAATGCGCGTCGATGGCGAACGCCGCACCGCCCTGCGCGCCCATCATTCGGCGACTCATTTGCTGCACGAGGCCCTGCGCCGCCGCCTGGGCGATCATGTGACGCAAAAAGGTTCCCTGGTGGCGCCCGGCCGCCTGCGCTTCGACATCAGCCACAACAAGCCCCTGAGCATGGAGGACATCGCCGCCGTCGAGGCCGATGTCAACGCGCGTATCCGCGATAACGCCCCGGCCACCACCCGCTACATGACCCCGGACGAGGCGGTCGAAGCCGGCGCCCTGGCTCTGTTCGGGGAAAAATACGGCGACGAGGTCCGGGTCGTCTCCATGGGCGGCGGCGAGCCGGCCTTTTCCACCGAGCTTTGCGGCGGCACCCATGTGGCGCGGGCGGGCGATATCGGTTTCCTGAAGATCACCGGGGAAAGCGCCCTGGCCTCCGGCGTGCGCCGGATCGAGGCGGTGGCGGGGGCGGCGGCCCTGGACCATGTCCGCGGCCAAGAAGCGGCCCTGAGCGGCGCGGCGGCGGCGCTCAAGACCTCGCCCGCGCAACTGGCGGAGCGGGCCGCAGCCCTGGTTGAGGAACGGCGCAAGCTGGAACGGGAGGTCTCGGAGTTGCGCCGCAAGCTCGCGGCGGGCGGCGGCGTGTCCGGCGGCGGCGCGCCCGGCGCCAAAGAAGTGGCGGGGGTAAAATTCGCCGCCCGGGTGCTCGCCGACCTGCCGGCCAAGGACCTCAAGCCCATGGCCGACGATCTCAAAAAACAGCTCGGCAGCGGCGTTATCGCCCTCATTGCCGTGAACGAGGGCCGGGCGTCTCTGGTGGTTGCTGTAACCGCCGATTTGACCGGCCGCTTCAACGCGGTCGATCTGGTACGAGCCGGTTCAGTGGCGCTCGGCGGCAAGGGCGGCGGCGGCCGCCCCGACATGGCCCAAGCCGGCGGCCCCGACGGCGCGGCGGCGAATGAGGCGCTGAGCGCGATTGAAGGGGCGATGACGGCCGCATGAACCACACCCCCTCCGGTAAGCCGCGCGCGCGGGCCATCGGTATTCCCTTCGATGGTGTGCCGGGCGCCCTTAACGCCATCACCGATGTTGCCGGGGTCGAGGTCGGCTATTGCACCATGATCTCGGGCGAAGGGCCCTTAGTCGTGGGGCAGGGGCCGGTGCGTACCGGGGTCACGGCGATCTTTCCGCGCGGTAAAGCCGGGGCCGCCATGCCGGTCTTCGCCGGCGGGCACAGCCTGAACGGCAACGGCGAGATGACCGGCTTCGTCTGGATCGAGGAATCCGGGCTTCTGGGTGGGCCGATTACCATCACCAACACACATTCCTGCGGTATCGCCCGCGACGCCACCCTGCGTTGGCTGGTCGAGCGCGGCGGGGTCGATCTCAGCGCCGCCTGGGCCTTGCCGGTCGCCGCCGAAACCTACGATGGCAAGCTCAATGATATAAACGGCTTTCACGTCGGCGAGGCCCAGGTGTTCGAGGCTCTCGATAGTGCCCGGCCCGGACCCATGGAAGAAGGCAGCGTCGGCGGCGGCACCGGCATGATTTGTTACGAGTTCAAGGGCGGTTCCGGCACCGCCTCGCGGCGGGCCGAGGCGGCGGGGAAGAGCTTTACCCTCGGGGTCTTCGTGCAAGCCAATTTTGGCGCCCGGGAGCAGTTGCTCATCGCCGGCGTGCCGGTTGGCCGTCATCTGCCGAAACCCGGCAGTGGCGGCGATCAAGGCTCGATCATCGGCATCGTCGCGACCGACGCGCCGCTTCTGCCCCATCAGTTGAAGCGTTTGGCGCGCCGCTGCGGCCTGGGCATTGGGCGCTCGGGGGCCATCGCCTCCCACACCTCCGGGGATATCTTCATGGCGTTTTCGACCGCCAACGCGGCCTCGGCCGCGGCGGTGGGCGCGGTGAGCCGCGTGGACTTCGTGCCGGACGCCGACCTGACGCCGCTTTTCGAGGCCGTTATTCAGGCGACCGACGAGGCAATCCTCAATGCCCTGGCCGCGAACCAGACCATGACCGGGATAAATGGCGTGACGGTCGAAGCCCTGCCCCACGCGGCCGTAGGTGAGATACTGAAACAACACGGCCGTTTGCCGGGCTGACCGGCCACTATCGAGGAGCGCCCTTGATGAGCTTTTTGTCCTTCCAGACCTTGTACTTCGAGGACCTGAGCCTGGGCATGACCGAAACCCACTCCAAGACGGTCAAGTCCTCGGACGTGGTCGGTTTCGCGGAAATCACCGGCGACCGCAACCCGATCCATCTGTCGGAACACTTCGCCGCCAAGACGCCGTTCAAGGGGCGGATTGCCCACGGCCTCTATACCGCCGGCCTGATCTCCGCCGTGATCGGCACCCGGTTGCCCGGTCCGGGCGCGATCTATCTTTCCCAGACCTTGAAGTTCCTGGCCCCGGTGAAGATCGGCGATACGGTCGAGGCCAGGGTCGAAGTAATCGATCTGAACGCGCCCAGGCAGCGCGTCAAGCTGTCGTGCCAATGCAGCATCGATGGCGCCCTGGTCCTGGAAGGCGAAGCCCTGGTCAAGGTTCCAAGCCGCGAACCGGGCTGACGGGCGGTCTTGGATGCCGCGGTTACGGCTTCGCCGCCGCCGTATCCTGAATGAGATGCACGACGCGTTGAGGGAAGGGGATGGAGATGCCCTCGGCGTCCAGGCATTGCTTGACGGCTTTGGTCTGGTCGAACAGCAGGCCCCAGTAGTCGCCGGCGTCGCACCAGGCGCGCAGGGAGAGATTAACCGAGGAATCGCCCAGGGCCGTGACCACGACCTGGGGCGCCGGATCGGCGTGAACCCGGCTGTCGGCGGTCAGAAGCGCGAGGAGGACCGCCTGGGCCTTGCCGATGTCCTCGCCGTAGCCGATACCGACCGCGATATTGGCGCGCCGCGTGGGCAAGCGGCTGTAGTTGATCACCGAGCGGTTCCATAAAGTCGAATTCGGCGTTTCGACGTAGATCCCGTCGAAGGTGGTCAGGTGAGTGGTGAAGAGGCCGATCTCATCGACGGTGCCGGAAATACCCTCGGCGTCGATATACTCGCCGACCCGGAAGGGGCGCAGGAACAACAGCATGATCCCGGCGGCGATATTTTGCAGGGTGCCTTGCATGGCCAGGCCGATGGCCAGGCCGGCGGCGCCTAGCATGGCGATAAGGCTGGCGGTCTGTATGCCGAATTGCGACAGGACCGCGATGACCACCAGGACCAGAATGAAATAGCGCACGATGCTGGCGAAGAAGGGCTTGAGCGTATTGTCGACGCGGCTCGTCTTGTTGAGCAGTCGCAGGACGCTCGAACCCGCCCAGGCGGCCACCATGCGGCCGATTATCAGGATCGCGATGGCGCCCAGCAGGTTGAGGCCGTATTCGACCGCCAGTTCGGTGAACTGGTTCACCAAACCCATGACTTCTTCCTGGTTGATCGTGGTGTCCATTTCAGTCCTCTACTCCGCGATGTCGGCCTTGACCCGCATGCGGACGATCTTGTCCGGATCCTCGACCGTGCCGCTGCGGTCGCTGTCGGGGGCTTTCTTGATTTGGTCCACATGTTCCATGCCCGCGATCACCCGGCCCCAAACCGTGTATTGACCATCCAGGAATTGCGCCGGTTCGAAGGTAATGAAGAACTGGCTGTCGGCGCTATTGGGGCTTTGCGCGCGGGCCATGCCCAGGGTGCCGCGCAGGAACGGCTCCTTGGAAAACTCGGCGTCTATGTTCTGGCCCGAGCCGCCGGTGCCGGTGCCCGTGGGGTCGCCGGTCTGGGCCATGAAACCGCCTATCACCCGGTGGAACACGATCCCGTCGTAGAAGCCCTCGCGGGTCAGCTCGCGGATGCGCGCGACGTGGTTCGGCGCCACCTTGGGCAGCATTTCGATCACGATCTCGCCGGATTTTACCTCCAGAACGAGAACGTTTTCGGGATCGGGGGCAGCCTCCGCCCCGGTCGTGGAAGCCGTCATTGCAAATCCTATCAATAGAAGCGATGCCAGTAGCTTGTTCATGCGAATTAACCTGTTTTCTTACGTAAGGGCGGCCTTGAGCCTGGCGTCCAGGGCGGACATGAACTCTTGTGTCGTCAGCCATCTCTGATCGGGGCTGATGAGCAGCGCCAAGTCCTTGGTCATATCTCCGCTCTCGACGGTTTCGATGCAGACCCGTTCCAGGGTATCGGCGAACTTGGTGACCTCGGGGGTGCCGTCGAATTCGCCCCGGTAGTGCAGGCCCCGGGACCAGGCGAAGATCGAGGCGATGGGGTTGGTCGAGGTCGGCTTGCCTTGCTCGTGCAGGCGGTAATGGCGGGTCACGGTGCCGTGGGCCGCCTCGGCCTCGATGGTCTTGCCGTCCGGGGTCATGAGCACCGAGGTCATGAGGCCCAGGGAGCCGAAGCCTTGGGCCACGGTGTCCGACTGCACGTCGCCATCGTAGTTCTTGCAGGCCCAGACATAACCGCCGGACCATTTCATGGCGGCGGCAACCATGTCGTCGATCAGGCGGTGTTCGTAGGTGATCTTCTTGGCCGCGAACTTGTCCTTGAATTCGGCGTCGAAAATCTCCTGGAACAGATCCTTGAAGCGGCCGTCGTAGATTTTCATGATCGTGTTCTTGGTCGAGAGATAGACCGGCCAGCCGAGATTGAGCCCGTAGTTCAGGCAGGCGCGGGCGAATCCCCGGATCGATTCGTCCAGGTTGTACATGCCCATGGCCACCCCGGCCTCGGGAAAATCGAAGATATCGTAAGACTGGGCCGGGCCGCCGTCCGCCGGCTGGAAGGTCATGGTCAGCTTACCCGGACCCGGCACCTTGAAGTCGGTCGCCCGGTATTGATCGCCGAAGGCATGACGGCCGATCACGATGGGCTGGGTCCAGGTCGGCACCAGGCGCGGCACGTTATCGACGATGATCGGCTGACGGAAAACCGTACCGCCCAGGATATTACGGATGGTGCCGTTGGGGGAGCGCCACATTTTTTTGAGGCTGAACTCCTCGACCCGCGCCTCGTCCGGGGTGATGGTCGCGCACTTGACCCCGACGCCGTATTTCTGGATCGCCTTGGCCGAATCGATGGTGATCTGGTCGTCGGTTTCGTCCCGCTTCTGGATCGAGAGGTCGTAGTACTTCAGATCGATATCCAGATAGGGCAGGATCAGCTTATCTTTGATGCTGGCCCAGATGATGCGCGTCATTTCGTCGCCGTCGAGTTCGACGACGGGGGTCTTGACCTTGATTTTCGACATGAGTTTCTCCAGAAGCCGCGGCGCCCGGAACATAACCAGCGGGCAGGGGCGGCGCAAGATTAGCCGGGATAGCCGGCCCGCTAGGCCGGGGGGAGGCCCTTGGCCGCGCGGGCGGCGCTGGTTGCCTCCGGGGCGATGAAGAATCCGGTCACGGAGGCGCGGACCTTGTCGCCGGCGGCGATGCTGACCGGGTTGATGCCGTGAGCGCAACCCAGAGAGACGATCACCAGGCGGTTGGGCTTGGGCATGATGTAGCGCCCGGTCCCGGTTTCCAGCAGCTTCTTGTTTTCCCAGGTATTATCCAAATGCTGGCCGAAACGCTTGGTCTTGTCCGGGTTGTATATGCTGGTCTGGGCGGGGTCGTGGGGATCGAAGGCCGCGCCCAGGCGCTCGCGGTCCGGATCGTCCGCGATCATCAGCTCGCCGCCCCACTTCACATTCCAGTCGGGGTGGGCGTAATAAATATAGGCGCCGGAATAGCGCCCCAGATCCAGGTGCCAGGACAGCCCGGCGCCCTGGGGATAGAGATAGGCGCGCGCGGTAAAACCGCACCAGTCCCGGTCCTGGGTTCCGATAAGGTCGTCCCAGCCGGCGCCCTGGGCGGTGATGGTCTCAAGCAGCGGATCGATGGCCTGGCCGGTCGGGAACACGCTTTGGCGCACCATCTCCTCGGGCAGGGCGGCGTGGCTGGGCACCCGGTTGGCGACCCGCGCCGTGGCCTCGTTGGAAAACAGAACCGGCCCGCCCAGGGGCGCGCCATCGCTCAGGCGCCAAGTCTTCACCCACATCTGTTGATGAACGGAGGCGTAGTTGGCGCGCTGCATGTACTCCCAAACCGCCGCGAACTCGGCCGCCGGCAAAACATCGTCATAAACCGCGAACGCCGGCGTCCGCGTTACCTCCGTGACCATGGCTCGCCCTCTCTCAATGCCAAGCCTGAACGGGCGAGTTTAGCATTGATTTGGGCAGCTTAGCTACTGGCATAGAGTCACGGCTAGACCATGTTAAGCGGGTCGCTCATAGGTCCGGCACGGTGTCACCGGGGAATTCTTGGCGCTTCAAGCTGCGAGCCCCGAGCGGCAGGTTACGGCCCCGGACCACGGGAGCGATCTCGCCGCGTTCTATCCCGATGTCGCGCAGGAGATGATCGCTGAGCCGCGATAGATGCCGGATCGCACGCCGCCGCTGATAAGCCGTGAAGAGCCAGATAACGACCCGATCCGGTATCGATTGTTGCATTGAGTGGTTTCCTTAGGTTTGGCTTTGCTCCGATGAGGCCGCACCGCAGTCCTCACTTGTCTTGAAGAATATCTCTTGCCTCCTGACACCTTGCTGTCAGGAGGGGTTTGCTAAGGTCGGATCAACTGACACTCTGTCTCAGGGGCCGTTTCCAGTGTTAAACCCGGGAAGCCTGCGATGCGCCGCGCCGACCGCCTATTCGATATCATCCAGATCCTGCGGCTCCAAAAGCTGACCCGGGCCCAGGATCTGGCGGAAAAACTGGAGGTATCGGAGCGCACCGTCTACCGCGATATCCGCGATCTCATGGCCAGCGGCGTGCCCATAGAGGGCGAGGCGGGCGTTGGGTATATTATGCGAGGAGGCTACGACTTGCCCCCGATCATGTTCGACGAAGAGGAAATCGAGGCCCTGGTCCTGGGCGTGCGGATTGTCGAATCCTGGGCCGATCCGAGACTCGCTAAGGCGGCGGCGAATGTGATCGCCAAAGTCGAATCCGTAGTGCCGCAGCGTCTGCGCCGCGTCATGGCGGAAACCGCGCTTCTAGCGCCGGGCGATCACTATGCCGAGCCGATCGCCGTCGATCTGACCGATCTGCGCGGTGCCATCCGAAGCTTGCGCAAGGTGGAGTTCAGCTACCGGGACCGCGAGGCAGCAGCGACCCGGCGCCAGGTTCGCCCGCTCGCGCTGGCGTTCTACGGTCCGATTTGGTTGCTCGCGTCCTGGTGCGAGCTGCGCCAGGATTTCCGGGCCTTCCGCCTCGACCGCATGTCGGACTTCGAGGTCCTCGACGCGGCTTTCGTGGCCGAACCGGGCAAGAGCTTAGCCGATTACTTGGCCCGCGACGCGGAGCAAGACCGGCAACCGCGCGCGACCTAGGTTGAGGACTCATTCAGGTCCACTCGATTATGAGAGCGGCGAGAGCGAGGCCCGAGAGGTAGTTTTGAGCGTGGCGGTCGTATCTGGTTGCGATGCGCCGCCAGTTTTTGAGTTTGCAGAACAAGCGTTCGATGAC
>JAJFGL010000009.1 GCA_021776135.1 Kiloniellaceae bacterium | reverse complement strand
CGACTGGCTCAAACGACTAATCTCACTCAGGTATGGAGAATCCGTGACGAGATAGCTGACCGCTATGGTCGACCGCCACAAGTAGCCGAAAATCTGATTGAATCAACTGCGGTGAAAATCCTGGCATCCGATCTCGGCGTGGCAAAAGTGCGGGTCAAATCCGGCAGGGTCGAGTTGCATTATGAAGCTACTAAAGCATTGGGAAGAACTGACATTGAACGACTAAGACAAGCCATTGAAGAACACATGGAATTCTCTTTTGCCCCACATGCCAGAGTTGTTATTGACAACTCCATTATCGCCGCAGATGAACGACTTCATCATTTGAGGCAGGAACTAGAGCGTATTGGCAGCGATAGGTAATACTGGCGATGAATGATAACAACGCCGAATGACAACACTGCCAGATCAAATTTTTGTTAAAGTCGCACAGGTTCGATGACAAACTTGTGACATCCGCCAAGAAGAAAGCTCGCTAATTCGGGTCGACTAACAGTAAGGTCGCAGTAAGGTCATAGTCAAGGATGATAACAGTCTCGACTCACACAATCATACAGGGCAGGAAAAAATGAATTCGAAGATCATACTAAGAAACATGTTGTCACTAGTCCTGGTTTCAGCAGTGGCGCTCACAGCTAATCAAACCTACGCCAGTGATTCTACTGCTACCCGCACGAAAAAGTCCGAGCTGATACTATCAGGTGAGAAGTACTTTTCGAATATGCATCAACTGACATTTAGTGGAGAAAACGCCGAGGCCTATTTCTCGGCTGATGGATCAGAGCTGATTTTCCAAGCTACTCGCGGTGACCTCGGTTGCGATGCAATCTTCAAAATGACGGCAGAAGGCAAAAATGTACGCCAGATATCTTCCGGAAAAGGTGTGACAACTTGCTCTTTCATAGCTCCCGATGGAAAGTCAATTGTATATGCGTCAACTCATCTCGGGGGTGAGACCTGTCCTCCCAAGCCTGACCACAGTCGTGGCTATGTTTGGGCGGTGTACAAAGACTATGATATTTTTTCGGCAAATCCCGACGGCTCTAATCTCAAGCGCCTGACCAAAACTGCGGGCTATGACGCTGAGGGTGTGTATTCTATGCAAGGCGACAAAATCATTTTCACATCGGTACGGGACGGCGACCTTGAACTCTACACAATGAACCCCGACGGCACAGAGCAAACCCGAATCACTAATACACCGGGTTATGACGGTGGCGCTTTTTTCTCCGCCGATGGCAAGAAAATTGTCTGGCGCGCATCACGCCCCAAAGGTGAAGCGCTGGACGAGTATCACGCGCTACTTACAGAAGGACTTATCCGGCCGAGCAAATTAGACATATATATTGCAAACACCGACGGAACCGACGTAGTGCGGCTAACTGACAACGGCAAAGCGAATTTCGGCCCCTATTGGCATCCATCTGGAGACTACATTATTTTTGCTTCCAATATGAACGCCCCACGGGGACGTAACTTTGATCTCTTTATAGTAGATGTGAAAACGAAAGAAATTGAGCAAATTACGTTTAATGAGTCGTTCGATGGATTCCCAATGTTCTCTTATGATGGCTCACAATTAGTTTTCGCATCAAATCGCAACAACAGCAAACGCGGCGAGACCAATATCTTCATTTGTGATTGGAAACGTTAAACGCCTTCTCCCACCAGAGGCTACCGAATCACCTGCGCAACTCCTTGCGCACATGTTGAGCATTGCGACTTTTGAATCTATGTCATCAGCGTATGCAACGCCTTGACCTTCGGTCGATGGCAATTATGCCTGTCACGTATCTCATTCCCTAGCAACAATATACACCGGCCGACAACCTCACGGCTCTCCAAAATGCTCCTTTCAAGCAAAAGGGCGCCAGCTTTGCGCTAGAGAGGTTTGGTTGACGCTAGTTAACATGAGTTAACTGGATAGGACATGCAAAAGGAGAATGAAAGATATGCTCGACGGAAAACACCAGCGCGGATTTACAACAGAACGATTAGGACGAACCGTCGAACCGCGTGTGCGCGAAGATGAAGGCGGGTTCTATGTACAAACACTTTCGGAGAATGTGAAGGTGTACTTTGATGACTACTATGAATTCCTCACCAAGGTCTACGAAGGTTGCAACGAACAAATGCTGGCTGTTGAGGAAAAAATAGAAACCACCCCCGAGGAAAACGCTGAAACATTGGCGTATTATCGTGCCAAGATGATCATCCTCAATATCGTCCACAACACCGCTTTCAATTTCTACACCGACAACTCCAATTTTGGGGTCATAATGACGCCCTGGTGTTTCGGCACTGTCGCGCTCGAAAAAATTGAAGTATATCGCGAACGCCTAAGTCGCGGCGACACACATGACGAGTTCGTACCGGACTATCCGTACTATGTCATCAAATATGTAGATGAAATTTGCAAAGCTACGTTGCTGGGACTTTTTGACTTTCCAGATAAGGCCTTCAAAATGCGCTGGCAATACAGCGAATTGTTGAGGCGTTATGCCAAAGCTCTCGGTAGCATAAACGATTCATTGGAAACTGTCCTAATGCGAATCAAAAACTATCAACCTTGATAAGCAACAGACAAAAGTAAACGCTTTCGCGAAGCGTCTTTCTCCCTTCCCTTCTCTGTAGCCCAGCCGAATCCCGACTCTCTCCCCGGGATTCGGCTTTTTCTTTTTCATCGCTCTTTCTAAAAGCTCTTTCTCAAAACTCTTCCTCTGAGCTCATTCAAATTATTCTGCCTCGCCTGAATTGTTCACAGATTGCGCAAAGAAGCTGGCGCTAATATGTCGATATTAGTTAATGGATACCAATAACATTCTAAGGCTAGAAGCTTTAGTATCTCTAACAAGAAGAATATAGCATATATCAGGCGCCAACAATGGTGATGTTTCAATCCAAATACTCCAAAGCAGCCAAAGCGAAGATGTTCCACTTTGCGCCTATACATTTGGAAACCTT
>JAJFGL010000008.1 GCA_021776135.1 Kiloniellaceae bacterium | reverse complement strand
CTAAAATCAAGAAAACAGGCCGAAACGGGGTCAATCCGCTAGGCCAAGCAGGCAATTCAACCGCCGCAACCCCGCTCAATACAAATATCCATCGAATACCGGCTCTCAAGGCGCGCCGCGCAAAGGTCTCCAGGATGAGGGTTTTTCTTTATGCCACACACGTTTCATCCTCATCCTGAGCCTGTTCATCCTCATCCTGAGCCTGTCGAAGGACGAAGGACGCACCGGCGGGACTGCCACGTCAAATACGATTACCGGGCTCTGGGCGCCTTGGACTTGACCTCGGCGCCCCGTGGCAACAAACTTAAGACCAAGAGACAATAAGAAACCCGGCCCGGTTTGGGCCGCACCGCCGCAAGGGGAGACATAACCGATGCCTAGCGTTTCCATGACCGTAAATGGCAAGGCCGTCACCGGCGACGTCGAAGGACGCACGCTGCTGGTCGATTTCCTGCGCCAGAACCTACACCTGACCGGCACCCACGTCGGCTGCGACACCAGCCAGTGCGGCGCCTGCGTGGTCCACGTCAACGGTAAGTCCGTCAAGTCCTGCACGACCTTGGCGCTGCAAGCCGAGGGCGCCGAGGTTTCGACCATCGAGGGCATGGCCACCAACGGCGAGCTGCATCCGATCCAGGCCGCCTTCAAGGAGCATCACGGGCTGCAGTGCGGCTTTTGCACCCCCGGCATGGTGATGAGCGCGGCCGACCTGCTGCAAAGCAACAGCGACCCCAGCGAGGTCGAGGTGCGCGACTGGCTGGAAGGCAACATCTGCCGCTGCACCGGCTACCAGAACATCGTCAAGGCCATCCAGGCCGCCGCACAAACGATGAAAGGATAGAGCCATGTCGGAAACGGGAATTGGCGCCAGCGTCCGCCGCAAGGAAGACAACCGCTTCCTCACCGGCAAGGGCCGCTACACGGACGACATCGACCTGACCGGGCAAGCCTACGCCTATTTTCTGTTATCGCCCCACGCGCGGGCCAAGATCAACGGCATCGACACGGGCGCGGCCAAGCAAGCCCCCGGCGTGATCGGGGTCTTCACCGCCGCCGACCTTGCCGCCGACGGAATTGGCGGACCGATCTGCGGCTGGGTCGTGACCCAGAAGAACGGTCAGCCTCATACCTCTCCCGCGGTCAGCGCCCTGGCCTCCGACCGGGTCAACTTCGTTGGCGAACAAGTCGCGGTCGTGGTCGCCGAGACCCTGGCTCAGGCCAGGGACGCGGCCGAGCAGATCGAGGTCGATTACGATATTCAGCCGGCGGTCACCAAGATGAAGGACGCCCTGGCCGGTTCGGCGCCGCAGCTTCACGACGACGCGCCGGGCAACCTGTGCTTCGACTGGGAGATCGGCGACAAGGCCGCCACCGACGCGGCCTTCGCCAATGCCCATCATGTCACCAAGATTCACATCCACAACAACCGCCTGATCCCCAACGCGATCGAACCCCGCGCGGCGATCGGCGATTACGACAGCGGCACCGAGACCATGACGCTGTACACCACCAGCCAGAATCCTCATGTGGCGCGGCTGGTCCTGGCCGCCTTCATAGGCCTGGGCCCGGAAAACAAGCTGCGGGTCGTGGCGCCGGATGTCGGCGGCGGTTTCGGCTCCAAGATTTACGTTTACCGCGACGAGATCGTCACTCTCTGGGCGGCGCGCAAGCTGGGCCGCCCGGTTAAGTGGGTGGCCGACCGCTCGGCCGCTTTCCTGACCGACGCCCACGGGCGCGATCACGATACGCACGCCGAACTCGCCGTCGATAAGGACGGCACCTTCCTGGGCTTAAGGGTTTCCACCCTGGCCAACGTGGGCGCCCACAATCAGATCTTTTCGACCGCCACGCCCAGTTACCTCTACGGCTGCTTGCTGGCCGGGCAATACAAGACCCCGGCGGTTTACGGCGAGGTCAAGACCGTCTTCACCAACACGGCGCCGGTCGATGCCTACCGCGGCGCCGGGCGGCCCGAGGCGACCTTCGTGGTCGAGCGTCTGGTCGATAAGGCGGCCCGTGAACTGGGCATGGATTCCACTGAGCTGCGGCGGAAGAATTTCATCCCCAAGGATCAGTTTCCTTATCAGTCGCCTTGCCTGGTGCAGTACGATTCCGGCGATTTCAATTTGCTGCTCGACCGGGCCAAGGAGGTCATCGACTACGACGGCTTCGCCGCCCGCAAGCAGGAATCGGCGTCGCGCGGCAAGCTGCGCGGCCTCGGCCTGTCATGCTGGATCGAAGCTTGCGGTCTCGCCCCCTCGGCGGTTGTCGGCGCCCTTGGCGGCGGCGTCGGCCAGTGGGAATCGGCCAACATCAAGTTCAACCCGACCGGCAGCGTGACCGTCTTCACCGGTAGTCACTCCCACGGCCAAGGCCATGAAACGGTCTTCGCGCAGATCGTCTCCGATCAGCTTGGGGTGCCCTACGACAGTATCGAGATCGTTCACGGCGATACCGCCGTGGTGCCCTTCGGCATGGGGACTTACGGCTCGCGTTCCGGGCCGGTCGGCGGCGGCGCCATCTACAAGGCGGCGCAAAAGGTCATCGAAAAGGGCCGCAAGATCGCGGCGCATCTGCTCGAGGCTTCCGCCGACGATCTGGAGTACGCGGACGGCACCTACACCGTGGCGGGCACCGACAGAACCAAAACCATGGCCGAGGTCGCTTTCGCGGCCTATGTGCCCCACAACTATCCCCTCGACGAGTTGGAACCCGGCCTCGACGAGACGGCCTTCTTCGACCCGGCCAACTTCACCTTCCCCTCGGGCGCCTATTTCGCCGAGGTCGAGGTCGATCCCGACACCGGCGTGGTGACGATCATGGACATGGTCGGAATCGACGATGTGGGAATCGTCATGAACCCCATGATTGTCCAAGGTCAACTGCACGGCGGCTTCGCCCAGGGCATCGGACAGGCGCTTTACGAGCAATGCGTCTATGACGGCGACGGGCAACTGCTTACCGGCTCGCTGATGGATTACTGCATGCCCAGGGCCGATAACTTCCCCGCCTTCAGAACCGAGGAAACCAACCAGCCCTGCCCGCATAATCCCATGGGCGTGAAAGGCTGCGGCGAGGCCGGCGCCATCGGGTCGCCCGTGGCCATGCTGAACGCCGTGGTCGATGCCATCGGCACCGATATCGACATGCCGGCGACGCCGGAAAAAGTCTGGCGCGCGCTGCAATCCAGCGCCCAGGCCGCAGAATAGGGAGAAACGCAACATGTACGATTTTAACTATCGCCGGCCGAAATCCATCGACGAAGCGGTGAGCGCGCTCACCCAGGCATCGGACGGCAAACTGATGAGCGGCGGGCAAACTCTTCTGCCGACCATGAAGCAACGCCTGGCCAGCCCTTCCGATGTGATCGACCTGGGCGGCATATCCGGCATGAGCGGCATCTCGGAATCGGGCGGCGCCGTTGTTATCGGCGCGGGCACCACCCATGCCGAGGTCGCGGGCAATGCGACGGTAAAGTCCAAGATCCCCGCCCTGGCCGCCGCCGCCGAAAGCATCGGCGATCCGCAGGTCCGCAACAAGGGCACCCTGGGCGGCTCAATCGCCAACAACGACCCGGCGGCCGATTACCCGGCGGCCCTGCTCGGACTGGGCGCGAGCGTGAAGACCTCGAAACGCGAACTCGCCGCCGACGACTTTTTCACCGGCCTGTTCGAGACCGCCCTCGCCGACGACGAGATCGTCCTCTCGGTATCCTTTCCGGTGCCGGAGAAAGCAGGCTACGCCAAATTCCCGAACCCGGCCTCGCGCTATGCGGTGGTCGGGGTCATGGTTTCCAAGGGCGCGGGTGGGGTGCGGGTCGCGGTTACCGGCGCCGGCCAGAACGGCGTGTTCCGGGCCGCGGCCATGGAAAGCGCCCTGGGCGGAAACTTCAGCGCCGAGGCCCTGGCCGGGATAAGCATTCCCGATAGCGATCTGAACGCCGACCTCCATGCCTCCGCCGGCTACCGCGCCCACCTGATCGGCGTCATGGCCAAGCGGGCGGTCGAAGCGGCGGGCTAATATCAAGGAGCGCCGATAATTTTAACCCGCATTACCCAGGTGACCCATCTATCTGATGCTCTTTGCGTCTGATTCTGATATAGAAATCAGAGGCGTAGATCATGTGGAGGGCGGTTTGGACGCGGAATCCGAAGGGTGACTCGGGTCGGCGGCTCAGGCTGGAGTTCCATGGTTCACAGGTCACCTCCGATGCTGGTCTGCTCGCCTATCGCGAACTGGACGAGGCCCTTGGCCTGACTGCACTGTCGGGAGACCTGATCGCTGACATGAGAACGGGCAAGAACGGCTGGCATCGTCTGATCGGCCTCCTGCGCCAGTCGGTCTATGGCCGATTGGCCGGATACGAAGATGTCAACGACGCCGACCGGCTCGGGCGTGATCCTGCGATGCGCTGGATCGTCGGCGGCAAGGCGTCGAGTCTGTTCAAGCGCTTCCGCCTAAAAAACCGAAAAAGAAAAAAGAGCGTAAGCTAAGGAGTCGAAAATGAGAGACCTCGCTGTTTTGACGTTTATCACGCTTGACGGCGTTATGCAGATGCAGGCACCTGGCATGCGTGAAGAAGATACTTCTGGTGGCTTCGGCTGGGCAGCCAGCTACTGGTCCGAGGTGATGGAGCAGGTAGAGCACGAGGCGATGTCGCAACCGTTTGACCTTCTGTTTGGTCGTAAGACATACGATGCCTTTGCCGGGTACTGGCCAAACGCCCCCGAGTCCGTCCATGGAAAAAAGCTCAACGACGCAACCAAGTATGTCGCGACATCGCGCGCAAATGGCCTCGATTGGGAAAACTCGGTACAAATCACAGGTGACGTGCCAGCGGAAATCGCGAAACTCAAGGAAAGCGATGGTCCGCTGCTACAAGTTCACGGCAGCTCGCAACTTCTCCAGACCCTACTCACCCACCAGCTCATTGATGAGTTTCGGCTATGGACGTTTCCTGTCGTGGTGGGTGCGGGAAAACGCTTATTCGACGAAGGTTCCGTCCCTACGAACGTAAGCCTCAGGAAAACTGCATCCACTTCGAATGGCGTGGTGATGAGCATCTACAGACGCGATTGAACAAGATGAGGGGAGAAAAGGTCGTTCGTCGCGAACGCGACGACAGGCAACTTTGGGCCGGAAACGGCCCTCCCGTTCGGGTGAGAGGGCCGCTCCCGCCTACCGCCACCGGTTTCAGGAAATCAGCGACTTAATGCGGGCCGTATTGTCGGTGAGCCGTCCCCCGCCGCCCTTCGTGTAGGCCTTAAACGGGAACGCCATGTAGTGCGGTAACCAGCCATCCACCTTCTTTCGCCCGTCGCCGCTGATGAAGTCTCGGATGATCTTTTTCTGCATTTAGACCGCTACGGCTTCGACGATCGCCACGTCGATTACAACGACGCCGGCCGGCAGAAGCACAGCTATTCGCAGAGTTGATCCCCTGCCCTCTCATGTGCGTTTCCGCATCGATCGGCCGAACCATCCCGATGCCTGTTATCGCACCCTGCCAGACGGCCGGCGCTGTTCAATCAGTTTTTCCCCGTTTAAATGAGGGCCGGGTGTTTCGCCGGCCCTCATTTATTTCGTCCGCTTATTCGGTGGTGAAGTTGGCGCCGAAATAATAGACGCTGGTGCCGGTCATTTTTTTGACCTCGCTCGCCTTCAAGCTCAGGCTTGAGTTTGTCAGCCTGACGACATCGGACTGCTTGCTTACCCAATCCTCGGCGTCGCTCAAGGTGGTCAGAACGCTGGACGCGCCCTTGGTGTAGTAGTGGCCGGGGATCACGATCTTCGGCTTGATGTTGGCGATGGCATCAGCGATGTCGCCGTAGCTCAAGATATGCTGCGACCCGTCTATGGTGAGGATCAAAACGTCCACGTTCTGCAACTTGGCCATGACATGATCGGCCGGGTTGGGCCGGTTATCGCCCCAGTGGGCGATTCTCAAGCCGCCGGTTTCCACCACCTGGATATAGTTATCCATGTGCATGAAGTTATCCGGGGGGCAGAAATCCTGGGCGAATTCCGCCGCCGCGTCGGTCCATTTGTACCAGCCCTTGGCCGCGCACATATGCTTGTCCGCCAGGCCGGTGACCTTCACGTCGCCAAGGGCGAAATCGCCGCCCAGGCGCTCCAGCACCATGCTGGCGTGGGGCTTGTAAACCGCATCGTGATCGAAATGGGCGTGGGTGGAGAGCACCATGTCGACCGGCACGGCGGGGAACTCATTCGGAAACCAAACGCCCCAATACCCGGAAGGATCGTTGCGCCAGGGGTCGATCATAATCGAAGTGCCGCGCGGCGAGACGACCCGGAAGGCCATGTGGCCGAAGAAATCGATCTTGACCTCGCCCGAATCGGCCATGACGCCGCCGTCGCGTTGCGCCTTGATGACGTTGTTGTTGTTTTCGGTGAAGGTCCAAGAATTGGACTGGGCATGGCCGGCCGTTGACGCCATCCCAAAAATTCCCGCTGCCGCCAGCAGGTAACCTAGCATTGAACATGCCTTCTTCATTGCATCCTCCCTGATATTTAATGAGACGAAACCCCTTTCCCCCACTAAGAGCCTACAGCTTAGGGAGACATGCAGATTAGGGCCAGATACTTCCTATCGGTGAGGCCAAGCTTCCCGCGAAGTTATCGACACAGAAAAGCGGCGCGTCTTCGAATGCCGTGAAGGCTTGGCGAGGCCGTCACCCCCACCCCGCCCCTCCCCCATCCAAGGGGGAGGGAGAGAGATGAAGCGCCCTGTCTTTTTTCTCCCTCCCCCCTTGAGGGGGAGGGTTGGGGTGGGGGGTTAGCGGTGCCAAGATCCTCTTCGGGCGGGTCCGCGAAGATATATTGGGCAATCCCGGATCGAGTTCCTGGGCGACGGCTAAGAATAATGAAGCCCTCTCACGCCCAGGCTTGCCGCGTCAATCGTTCGCCAGCAAGTGCATGAGGCTGGAGGTATCCCAGCGTTGACCGCCGCGGGCCTGGACCTGGGCGTAGAACTGATCGACCAGGGCCGCCATCGGCAGGCGGGCGCCGTTGCGCTTGGCCTCGGCCAGGCAGATTCCCAGATCCTTGCGCATCCAATCGACCGCGAAACCGAAATCGTATTTGCCCTCGCACATGGTCGGGGCGCGGTTTTCCATCTGCCAGGATCCGGCCGCGCCCTTGGCGATCACCTCGATCACGGCCGGCATGTCCAGTCCGGCCCGCTGGCCGAAATTCATGGCTTCGGACAGGCCCTGAAGCAAGCCGGCGATGCAAAGCTGATTGACCATCTTGGTCAACTGCCCCGCGCCTGGTCCGCCCAGAAGCGTGCAAGCCCTGGCATAGCTGTCGATGACCGGCTTGACGGTATCGAAGGGCGCCCCGCCGCCGCCGCACATGACCGTCAAAACGCCGTTCACGGCCCCCGCCTCGCCGCCCGACACCGGGCCGTCGAGGGTCGCGATGCCCTGCTCCTTGCCGATGGCGTATATCTCACGCGCCACATCGGCGGAGGCGGTGGTGTGATCGACCAGGATCTTGCCCTCGGCCAAGCCGGCGAAAGCGCCCTCCTCCCCCAGCACCACGGCGCGCACATCGTCGTCGTTACCGACCATGGTGAAGGCGATATCCGCGCCCTCGGCCGCCGCGCGCGGCGTCTTGGCTATGGCGCCGCCGAATTCCGCCGCCCATTTCTCCGCCTTGGCGGCGGTGCGGTTATAGACGGTCACCTGGTGACCTTTATTTTGAAGATGACCCGCCATGGGATAGCCCATGACGCCGAGACCGATGAACGCGACTTTAGTCATGGCTGCCTTACCTGTTTGTCGTCGGGAGTTATGAATGAGGATACCCGGCCCAGACTAAGAGGCAAGGCCTAGAGCGTTTTCCGATCATACGAACCCACTCGATGGGCCAGATCCGTTCACTTGGCTAAGCTGCACCGCGCCGCGCGATGCGGGGCATCGGGCAAGCGGCGGAGCGACGCCGATGAGCGGATATGGCCCACCGCAGGCCGGTAGTTCGCGCCCGCTGGACGTCGTTGCGGGCCGCTTGCGGTCGTGAAGACCGCGGCGCGGCCCGCGCCTAGCCAGCAGACGCGAACTACCGGTCGAGTGGGTCCGTATGATCGGAAAACGCTCTAGCCTGGCCCTACAGGCGATTTCCATCTGGCTCTTTTCAGTCTTGGCCCAAACGCTAACATGCCACCGACACGCTCCCATGGCCCCGGCCTGGGTGTGAGACCTTCATATTGCTTGCACGAGAAAGGAACCGGCCATGACCCGCATGACGTCTAGCGAGGCTTTCGTGGAAACCCTGGCCGCCCAGGGCGTGACCGAAGTTTTCGGGATCGTGGGCTCCGCCTACATGGATGCCCTGGATATTTTCCCCGCCGCCGGGATCCGCTTTATCCCCACGGTGCATGAACAAGGCTCGGCCCACATGGCCGACGGCTATGCGCGGGTCAGCGGCCGCCACGGCGTCTGCATCGGCCAGAACGGGCCGGGGATCACCAATTTCGTGACCGCCATCGCCGCCGCCTACTGGGCCCATACCCCTGTGGTGGCGATCACCCCCGAGACCGGGTCCCAGACCATGGGCCTGGGCGGCTTTCAGGAGACCGAGCAACTGCCGATCTTTTCCAAGATCACCAAGTACCAGGGCCATGTGACCAGCCCCGGCCGCATGGCCGAAACCACAGGCCGCTGCTTCGACATGGCCATGGCGGAGCGCGGCCCGGCGCAGCTCAACATCCCGCGCGATCATTTTTACGGCGAAGTGGACGTCGAGATCGCCGGCCCCCGGCCGGTCGAGCGCGGCGCCGGCGGCGAAGGCAGCCTCGACGAGGCCGCCAGCCTGCTCGCCGGAGCCAAGTTCCCGGTCATCGTCTCGGGCGGCGGCGTGGTCTTCGCCGGCGGGGTCGAGGAATGCATCGCCCTGGCGGAGCATCTCAAGGCGCCGGTGGTCAACTCCTACCTGCACAACGATTCCTTCCCGGCGGAGCATCCCCTGTGGTGCGGGTCTCTGGGCTATCAGGGCTCCAAGGCGGGCATGAAGCTCATCGCCCAGGCCGATGTGGTCCTGGCCCTGGGCACCCGCCTCGGCCCCTTCGGCACCCTGCCCCAGTACGAGATGGACTACTGGCCCAAGGGCGCCAAGATCATCCAGGTCGATACCGATCACCGCATGCTCGGCCTGGTCAAAAAGATCGGCGTCGGCGTGTGCGGCGACGCCAAGGCCGCCGCCGTGGCATTGCTCGACCGCTTGCAGAACCGGGAAATGGCGTGCCGGGCCAATGCCCCGGCGCGTATGGACGAAATCGAAACCCAGAAGGCGGCCTGGGAGTCCGAACTGGACGGCTGGGCGAGCGAAAAGGACGCCTGGAGCCAGGAAGTCTGCGCCGAGGATCCCGAACTCATGCACCCGAGGCAAATGCTGCGCGAGTTGGAGAAGGCCCTGCCGTCCAACGCCATGGTCTCGACCGATATCGGCAACATCTGCTCGGTGTCGAACAGCTACCTGCGCTTCAACAAGCCGAACAGCTTCTTCGCCGCCATGAGCTTCGGCAACTGCGGCTATGCCTTTCCGACCGTCATCGGCGCCAAGGTCGCGGCCCCCGACCGGCCGGCGGTTGCCTATGTGGGCGACGGCGCCTGGGGCATGAGCTTCGGCGAGATACTGACCTGCGTGCGCGAGGAAATCCCCGTAACCGCCGTTGTCTTCCACAACCGGCAATGGGGGGCGGAGAAAAAGAACCAGGTGGACTTCTACGACACCCGCTTCCTGGGCGTGAACCTGAAGAACCCCAGCTTCGCCGAGATCGCCCGATCCATGGGCGCCGAGGGCGTGGTCGTGAACCACCTGGGCGACGTGGGCGAGGCCCTCGACAAGGCTTGCGATGCGCAAAAACAGGGCAAGACCACGATCCTGGAAGTCATGTGCAGCCGCGAACTGGGCGACCCCTTCCGCCGCGACGCCTTGAGCAAGCCGATCCGCCTGCTCGACAAGTACAAGGATTATGTGACGCCCTAATTAACCTTGGGCACCGTGGCCCTAGACCCACTGGCCATAACGGTTTCCATCGCAGCCGTATCGATTGGCGCTTTCGTGCGCGGCTATAGCGGTTTCGGGTCGTCGCTCATCTGGATCAGCGGTATGTCCCTTGTCTTGCCGCCGGTCCTGGTGGTGCCCGCCGTGTTCATGCTGGAACTGGTGGCCGGCGTTGGCTTGCTGCCCGGTGTCTGGCGGCAGGCCGATTGGGGTTCGCTGCGCTGGCTGTTCCTGGGCGCGGTCCTGGGATTGCCGGCCGGGCTTTACCTGCTGGCCAGCCTGCCGCCGGACCCGGTGCGGGTGGCCATCGCCCTGGTGGTGCTGACCGCGACCGTCCTGATGGCGCGCGGTTTCGCGCTCAAGTCCATACCGGGCCCCCTGCCCGCCGCCTGTACCGGCGCGGCTTCCGGCCTGCTGAACGGTTGGACCGGAATCGGCGGGCCGCCGGTGATTCTGTTTTATTTTTCCGGCCCGGCGCCGGCCGCGGTATCGCGCGCCTCCCTGATCGCCTTTCTGTTCGTGCTGGATGTCATGGGGCTTGGCATGGCCGGCGCCAAGGGCCTCGTGACCCAGGAGGCGTTGGTCCTGGCGGCCCTGCTCGCCGGCCCGGTCCTGATCGGCATCGCCCTGGGAAAGCGGCGCTTTCTCCACACTCCGCCAGCGACGTTCCGCCGATTCGTGGTAGTTTTACTCGCCCTGCTTTCCTTGGCGGTTCTGGCTCGCGCCTTACTGGCCTGAAATAGTTAGGAATAATCTCGTGCGCGACGCGGTCATGGTCCTCAACGCCGGTTCTTCCTCCTTGAAGTTCGCGCTTTTCGTGGCGTCCAAAGGCGATCCCGTGCCGCTGCTTCGCGGCCAAATCGAGCGTCTTGACGGCGCGCCGGCGTTACGGCTCCACAATCTGCCCGGCGCGGGCTTTTCCCACCCCCCCGGCGAGTCGGAGCTGCGCCGCGCGCGGGACCATGCCGGGGCTCTGGAGCTGCTGCTGGACTGGTTCGAGCGGGACAACGCGGATACGCGGATCGTGGCCGCCGGGCACCGCGTGGTCCATGGCGGCACCCATTTCAGTGGCCCCCAAAGGGTCACGGCGGCGGTCATGGAAAAGCTGGCCGGGATCGCCCCTCTCGCCCCGCTTCACATGCCGCACAACCTGGCCGCCATAGAGGCGCTTTCCAAGCGGCGGCCGGACATGCCGCAGGTCGCCTGCTTCGACACCGCCTTTCACGCCACGCAGCCCCCTTGCGCGACCCGGCTGGCCCTGCCGCGCGCCTACGGGGAGGCGGGGTTGCGCCGTTACGGTTTTCACGGCCTGTCTTACGAATATGTCGTGGGCGCCCTCGCCCAAGCGGTTCCGGGCAAGGTCTTGCCGCGCCGCTTGATTGTCGCCCACTTGGGTAACGGCGCCAGCATGTGCGCGATCCTGGATGGCCGGAGCATCGCCACCACCATGGGTTTCTCGACCCTGGACGGCCTGATTATGGGCACCCGCTGCGGCGCGCTCGATCCCGGCGTGCTGTTGTACTTGCTGGACAGTGAAGGGCTCGACGCGGCGGCCTTGAGCACGCTTCTCTACGACCGCTCCGGCTTGCTCGGCGTGTCGGGAATCAGCGGCGACATGCGCACCCTGCTGGCCTCCACAAGGCCCGAGGCGGCCGAGGCGGTCGAGCTGTATTGCACCCGTATCGGGCGCGAGATGGGGTCCCTGGCCGCCGCCTTGGGGGGGCTGGACGCCTTGGTCTTCACGGGCGGCGTGGGCGAGAACGCGGCGCCGGTCCGCGCCACGGTCTGCGCCGGCGCGCGCTGGCTGGGCATTGAGCTCGACCAAGCCGCGAACGCCCGGCACGGCCCTTGCTTGACCGATCCCGCGAAGCCGGTAACGGCCTGGGTCATTCCCACCGATGAAGAGCTGGTCATCGCCCGCCACACGCTCGAAAAAACCTAAGCTTCGGCGCGAATTATTTTCGCCAGGGTTTCGATTCCCTCCGGTATTTTCTCGGATGGAAGGGCGGAAAACCCGAGGCGGAAATAATTCTTAGGCGCCTTGCCGCCGTGGAAGAACATCGCCCCCGGCTCCAGGACGATCCCCTTTTCCAGGGCCTTTTGCGCCAAGGCGCCGGCATCCAGGGTTTCCGGCCCGCGCACCCAATAACTGGTGCCGCCGAATGACGGGGGCAAAGCCGAATCCGGCAGGTAGGTATTGAGCGCCTCGGCCATGGCCGCCCAGCGGCCGCGGTAAACCCGTTGCAGCCGGCCGACCAGGGCATCGTAGTAACCCCCGGAAATGAACAGGGCCACGGTTCTTTGGTTGTTCGAGGGCGGATGGCGCAGGATCAAGCGGCGCAGCATCCGCGCCTCCTTAATGAAAGCGGGCGGCGCGACCATGTAACCGATCCGCAAACCGGGCGCGAGGCTCTTGGAGAAGGAGCCCAGGTAAACGACGCTTCGATCCCGGTCCATGGATTTCAGGGCCGAGGTCGGCGAGCCGACGAAGTTAGCCTCGGCTTCGTAGTCGTCCTCGATCACGGTAATATTTCGCTTGGCCGCAATTTCCAGCAACGCCACCCGGCGTTCCATGGGCATGGTCACCGTGGTCGGCGATTGGTGACTGGGCGTCGCATAGACGCAATTGCAGCGATGCAGGGCTTTACCGACCACCATGCCCGCGTGGTCAACCGGAATGGGGCGCACCCGCGCGCCCGTCAAACCGAAAATATTACGGGCGTCCACATAGCCCGGATTTTCGACCCCCACCGTCGTGCCGGGCCCGGCGAGCAGCCGCGCGATCAGGTACAGAGCATTCTGCGCGCCCATGGTGATAAGGATTTCGTCCGCCGCCGCCCGGATACCCCGGCGCGGCAGAACCCGGGTGCGCACTTCCTCGATCAAGCGTGGATCGTCCTCGTCGACGCGGTCTTCGCTCCACCGCTTGATGGCCTCCACGGCCATGGCCTGGCGCGCGCACAGACGCCAGGCGGCGACCGGAAACAGGTTGGGATCGGCCTGGCCGTAGATAAAAGGATAGGGGTATTGACGCCAATTCGTGGGCTTTACGATCTGTTCCTGGTCCGAGGGACGCAGGCGCAGCCGTTGGCTCCAATCGTCCCCGCCGTCCATATCCGCCGGTTCCTGGGCTTGGGCCTTGGGTTGGACCGCTTCGTCAAACATCTCGGCATTGACGAAATACCCAACCCGCTCCCGCGACAGCAGGAATCCCTCGTCGGCCAGGGCCTGATAGGCCAAAACCACCGTGTTGCGGGATACGCCGAGGGATTGCGCCATGCGCCGGCAGGAGGGCAAGGGACTGTCGGCCGGCAAATGCCCCGCCAGTATGGCATCCACCAGATGACGCCTGATCTGGGCCTGAAGGCCAAGCTCGCCATCGTGGCGAACAGGAAAGATAAGCTCGCGCATACACCGGACCCAGGTGGGCATTGGCCCCATGAGGCCAGATACCCTGGCCCCAGTTTCCCCCTGGCCCTAAGTTTAGGGTGGCGCTGGCCGCCCGGCAAGCCACGTGTCTTGGGAAACCGCGATCACTTGGCGCGGTTGTCACCCCCACCCCAACCCTCCCCCGTCTAAGGGGGAGGGAGTTAGAGGGAGAGCGCACCGCCTTTTCCTCCCTCCCCCCTTGAGGGGGAGGGCCGGGGTGGGGGCCTTGCGGTGTCGGCCCCCCCGATCCGGTAAGCCTAGTGGGTTTTCAGCACGTCGCGCAGCTTGGTGAAAATCTCGTCGAGGTGCTTGTCCTCACTGACCAGGGGCGGCGAGATGAGCGCGCTGTCGCCGGTCATCTTGACCATCAAACCGGCGTCGTAGAACTGTTGCGTGACCGCCAGGCCGCGCACGCCCGGCGCGTCCTTGGTCGCCAGGTCGACCCCACCTAGCAAACCGTAGCCGCGGATATCGGTTACCACGGGCAAGTCCTTCAGGCTGTACAGCATATCGAGGAACTTGGGGGCCATGGCGGCGGCGCGCTCAACCAGGTTTTCCTGCTCGAAAATATCGCGGGTCGCCAGGGCGGCGACCGCGGCCACCGGACAGCCCGAATAGGTGTAGCCGTGGAATAACTCAACCGCGGCCTCGGGCGCCGCGTTGGTGATGGTGTCATAAATTTTATCGTGGACCGCGACCGCGCCCATGGGCACCACGCCGTTGGTCAGGGCCTTGGCCATGGTTATCATATCGGGCTCCACCCCGAAGCTGTCGGAACCGAACTGCTTGCCGGTGCGGCCGAAGGCGGTGATGACCTCATCGAAGATCAGCAGGATATGATGGGTGTCGCAGATTTCGCGCAGGCGTTTCAGGTATCCCTTGGGCGGCACCAGAACGCCGGTCGAACCGGCGATCGGCTCGACAATGCAGGCGGCGATGGAATCGGCGCCGTGCAGATCGACCATGCGCTGCAGATCCTCGGCCAGTTCAGCCCCGGTTTCCGGCTGGCCGACGCAAAACTTGTGTTCCGGCAGGGCCGTGTGGCGCATGTGCACCACCCCCGGCAGGCCGATACCAAAGGCTTTCTTGTTGTTGACCATGCCGGCCACGGACATGCCGCCGAAGTTCACGCCGTGGTAGGAGCGCTCGCGCCCGACCAGGCGGGTGCGTTGCCCCTCGCCCCGCACCCGCTGATAGGCGAGCGCGATCTTCAAGGCGGTGTCAACCGATTCCGAACCGGAGTTGGTGTAAAAGACGTGATTGAGATCGCCCGGCGTCAGGGCCGCGATCCGGCGCGACAATTCGAAGGTGACCGGATGACCGAACTGGAAGGGCGGCGCGTAATCCAAATCGTTCAAGGCTTCGTAGACCGCGTCCGCGATCTCGCGCCGGCCATGGCCGGCGGCAACGCAAAACAGGCCCGAGGAACCGTCGATCACCGTGTCGCCCTTGTGGGTGGTGTAATACATGCCCTTGGCGCCAACGATCAGGCGCGGATTGGCCTTGAAGTGCCGGTTTGACGTGAAGGGCATCCAGTGCTGTTCGAGCGAATTCGGGATCTTCTTTAAGGTCGACATGGCTATTACCCATCCAATTAAGGTTTATGCTTGACCCTAGACTAGCCCCGCCGCGGGCCGCCGGCATAGCCCCAATTGGCCGGATTGCATGAGGCCAGAACAGAACCAATAACAATCGTCATGCCGGATCGGGGTCCGGGATGACGATATAATAGATAAATCAGTTAGTTACCAGTACGACAGGGCGTCCTGGTACAGCCCCTTAAGCTCTTCCTTGCCGATGCCGCGCGGGGCGTTGTCGAGCAGCCGCCGCTGGGGAAACGAGCCCTCGGTGAGATCGTGGATATCGTCGCGGTTATAGCCGACGCCGCCAATGCCGTTCGGCATGTCCGTGGCTTTCATGAAGCGGACGATCTGGTCCGCGAGCACCGCGCCCGCGTCGCCCTCCGTGGCGCCTTCGATCTCGGCGCCCAGCAAGCCGGCCGCCTCCAGGTGCCGGTCCGGGCAGGCCTCGGCGGTGAAGCGGAACACGGCCGGGGCATTCACGATCACCGACATGCCGTGGGGCACAATGGCCTCGCCTTGGGGGTAGCCCTCGGGGCAAAAGTCGCGGGCCAGGCCGGAGACGGAATAGGACATGCCGTGGGGAGCGTGACAGCCGGCATTGCCGAAGGCGATTCCGGCCAGAGTCGCGGCCCACATAAGCTGGTGCCGGGCCTCGGTATCCGCCGCATCGTTCACCCCGCGCACCAGGGTTCCGCCCAGAATCCGCAGGGCCTCCCGGCAGCCCAGGTCGCTCCAGGGATTGGCGCCCTGGCTCATGGGCCGCAGGCTCGGCCGGGCGGGCGCCGAGCGCCGGGTGTAGGCGCGCGCGGTATAGGATTCCAAGGCATGGCTCAACACGTCGAAGGCGCTGGCCGCGACCACGTTCTTGGGCAGGCTATGGGTGCAGCGCGGATCGACCAGGGCCATGCTGGGCCGCAGGCGGCGCGAAACGATGCCGGTCTTGGCCCGCATGGACAGAAGGTCGAAGACCGCGATACCCGTGCATTCACTGCCGGTCCCGCAGGTGGTGGGACAGGCGATATGGGGTTTGAGCGGCCCCGGCACCGCCTGGCCGCCGCCGATGGGCGGGTTGACGTAGGTCAGGAAGTCGGCCGGGTAGGTCGAATAAAGGTTGGCCGCCTTGGCGGTATCCATGACCGAGCCGCCGCCGAGGGAAACGAAGCCGTCGAACTTGCCCTCCTGGGCGAAGCGGGCGGCGGCCGTGAAAGACTCGTCGGTCGGCTCGACCCGGACCTCGTCATAGACAACGGCATCGATTCCGGCGGCCTCGAGCGCGGCCTTGACCGCGGCGAAGTGCTCCAGCCCGGCCATGACCTTGTCGGTCATCAAGGCGGCGCGCTTGACCCCCAGGGAGGCGGCGTGATCCCCCACCTCGCGCAGCACGCCAGGACCGAAAGTAATGGCCGAGGCGTCGATGGAAAACGCCTCGTCCCCGCCCTCGCTGGGCGCGAAATAGTGACAGCAAGCCATGGCCGTAGCTTACAGGCCCAGAACCTGCTCCGGCGAGGAGTATTTTAAACCATGAGCCTCGGCGACCGCCTCGTAGGTCACCTTGCCGCCGGCGACGTTCAGGCCCTTCATCAGGTGGGAATCGTCAGTCAGCGCCTTCTTATAGCCCTTGTTGGCCAGAGCCAGGACAAAAGGCAAGGTCGCGTTATTGAGCGCGAAGGTCGAGGTGCGCGCGACCGCGCCGGGCATGTTGGTGACGCAGTAGTGAACCACGCCTTCCTCCACATAGGTCGGATTGGTATGGGTGGTCCCGCGCGAAGTTTCGGCGCTGCCGCCCTGGTCGATGGCGATATCGACGAAGACCGAACCGGGGCGCATCTTGCGTAACATATCCCGCGTGACCAGTTTCGGCGCCGCCGCGCCGGGAACCAAGACAGCGCCGATCACCAAGTCGGCGCCGATCACATAAGATTCGATCGCATCCACGGTCGAATAAATCGTGTTCAGCATGGGACCGAACTGCAGGTCGAGGGAATAGAGCTGCGCGATGTTACGGTCGATGACCGTGACGTGGGCCTCCATACCCATGGCCATGCGCGCGGCGTTGGTGCCGGAAACGCCGCCGCCGATAATCACGACCTTGGCGGCGGCGACACCGGGAACGCCGCCCAGCAACATGCCCGAACCGCCCTGTTCTTTTTCCAGGCAATGGGCGCCGACCTGCACGGACATGCGGCCCGCGACCTCACTCATGGGCGCCAGCAAGGGCAAGCCGCCCCGGGCGTTGGTCACGGTCTCATAGGCAATGGCGATACAGCCCGAGTCCATCAGGCCCTTGGTCTGCGGCAGATCCGGGGCCAGGTGCAGGTAGGTGAAAAGAACCTGGCCGTCGCGCAGCTTGCCGTATTCCCCGGCTTGGGGTTCCTTGACCTTCACGATCATATCGGCGGCGGCGAAGACCTCGTCCGCGGTGGCCGCGAACTGGGCGCCCACCGCTTCGTAGTCGCTATCCTCGAACCCGATACCGGACCCGGCGTTCTTTTCCACCACGACCTTGTGCCCGTGATGGATCAGCTCGCGCACCGAGGCCGGCACCAGGCCGACACGGTACTCATGGATTTTGACTTCCTTTGGAACGCCTACCAGCATGATCGTGCTCCTGAACATAGATGAGTGAAAGCGATTGTTGTTTTCATTTCCAATGTCACCCTTGGGTACGGATACTTAACACCGCAAGTCCCCCCACCCCAACCCTCCCCCTCAAGGGGGGAGGGAGAAAATGTCGGCGCTCTTTCTCTAACTCCCTCCCCCTTAGACGGGGGAGGGTTGGGGTGGGGGTGACAGCCTTGCCAAGTTGTCACGGCACCCAAGAACGCGCGGCCTCCAAGTAATGGCTATAAAGAAAATTGAATCGATCCAGCTAAAACGCATCATGCGCGTATCCGTTCCGACTTGGGATCGTATAGGGGGCGCAGGCTTGCTTGGGCGCTGAAGCGGTCGCCCGCGACCTCGATTTCATATTTCCCTGAGTTTACGAATTCCGCATCGACGCCATCGGGGTGGCGCACATAGCCTAAGCCGATGGCGCGTCCCAGGGCGTGACCGTAGTTTCCCGAGCTCAGATAGCCCACCACCTTGCCGTCGCGGTAAATCGGTTCGTTGTGATACAGCAGCGGTTCCGGGTCATCGAGCGCGAACTGGACCAGGCGCTTTTGGACGCCCCGCTCCTTCTGACGCGCAAGCGCATCGCGGCCAATGAAAGCTATGTTCTTGTCGAAACGGCAGGCGAAACTCAAGCCGGCCTCGATGGGCGTATCCTCGTCGCTGATGTCGTGGCCCCAGTGGCGATAGGCCTTTTCGATACGGCAAGAATCCAGGACATGCATGCCGGCCATCTTCAGGCCGTGGGCCGCGCCCTTGTCCGCGACCGCATCGAAGACCCCGCCGGCGAACTCGCTGGGCACGTAGAGTTCCCAGCCCAGCTCCCCGACATAAGTCACGCGCAGGGCCCGGGCGAAACCGCGGCCGATCTCGATCTCCCGGCTAGTGCCGAAGGGAAACGCCTCGTTGGAAAGATCGGCGTCCGTCAGCCCGGACAGCAAGGCCCGGCTGTTGGGTCCCATGATGCCCATGACCGCATAGCCGCCGGTTACGTCGGTCACGGTCACATGGGCGTCCTCGGGGGTATTGCGGCGCAGCCAATCCAGGTTGCGCGGGCCCACGGCGGCGCCGGTCACCACGAAGTATTGATCCTCGGCCAGGCGGGTCACGGTCAGGTCGGCCTCGATCCCGCCGCGTTCGTTCAACCACTGGGTATAGACGATCTTGCCCGTTTCGACCGCCACGTCGTTGGCGCAGATGCGTTGCAGCACGGCCTCCGCGTCGCGGCCCTGGACCATGAACTTGGCGAAGGAGCTTTGATCGAAGAGGGCGGCCGCCTCGCGCACCGCCCTATGTTCTTCGGCGGCATAGGGAAACCAGTTCTGGCGCTTGAAGCTGTAGTCGTATTTAGGTTCGACGCCTGCGGGCGCGAACCAGTTCGGGCGCTCCCAACCGGCGGCCTCGCCGAAACAGGCGCCGCGCGCCTTCAAGCGCTCGTGCAGGGGCGAAACACGTATCCCGCGCGCCGATTCGAATTGCAGATAAGGCCAGTGCAAGGCGTACAACATGCCCAGGGCCTCGGCGGCGCGCAGCTCCAGGTACTTCTTGTTGCCCTGAAAGGGTTCGACGCGCCGGATATCGACCTCGGACAAATCCATGGTCGGCGCGCCCTCGACGATCCATTCGGCCAGGGCCTTGCCGGCGCCGCCGGAAGACTGAATACCGATCGAATTGAACCCGGCGGCGACGTAGAAATTACGCAGCTCCGGCGCTTCGCCCAGGTGATAGCGGTCGTCGGGCGTGAAGCTTTCGGGCCCGTTGAAGAAGGTGCGGATGCCGGTGGTCTCCAGCGCCGGTATCCGGTGCATGGCGCCTTCCAGGATGGGCATGAAATGATCCATGTCCTCGGGCAATTCGTCGAAGCAGAAATCTTCCGGAATGCCGTCCATGCCCCAGGGCTTGGCGTTGGTCTCGAAGGCCCCGATCAAAAGCTTGCCGGCGTCTTCCTTCAAATAGGCACTGGCGTCCATGTCGCGCAGGACCGGCAAGGTGGGCGTCATCTCGGCCATGGGCTCGGTCACCACGTAGAAGTGTTCGCAGGCGTGAAGCGGCACATTGACCCCGGCCATGAGGCCGACCTCGCGGCCCCACATGCCGGCGCAGTTGACCACCACCTCGGCCTCGACATCGCCTTGCGCGGTACGCACGCCGGTGGCCCGCCCCTTGGCGGTCAAGATGCCGGTGACCTTGATATCCTCGAAAATCTTGGCACCGCCCAGACGCGCGCCCTTGGCCAGGGCCATGGCGGTGTCGGCGGGATTGGTTTGGCCATCCTGGGGAAAATAAACCCCGCCGATCACGTCCTCGACGTTCATGGGCGGATAGAGGTCCTGTATCTCCTTGGGGCCCAGCAAATGAGCCTCGACGTCCAGGTACTTGGCCATGCTGGCGGCCCGGCGGTGTTCTTCCCAGCGGCCCTCGTTGGTGGCGATGCCGATGCTGCCGTTTTGTTTAAGGCCGGTCGCTTGCCCGGTTTCGGCTTCCAGTTCCTGGAACAGCTTCAAGGAGTATTGCGCCAGGCGGGTCAGGGTCATGCTGCCCAGAACCTGGCGCACCAGGCCCGCCGCGTGCCAGGTGGTGCCGCTGGTTAGCTTTTTACGCTCCAGCACGATCACGTCGCGCCAGCCCAGCTTGGTCAGGTGGTAGGCCAGCGAACAGCCGACGATACCCCCGCCGATAATGGCGACCCGCGTTTTTTTCGGAAGATCTTTTGCCATGGCCAGACTCACTAGATGGTCAACTGGCGTGACACTATTCCCCCCAGCCAGCGGCGACTAGGGCCAATTGCAGTCATAGCATGCGGCCACGTTATTCAGGCCCGAACAGCGTTTCCCTGAGCTCTTGCCACGAGGCTTCGTCCGGCGCCATCAAGAGGCCGGACGCGGTGTGATCGGCGGCCCGGTATGGGGCGCCGTCCAGGATCGAGGCAAGGCCGCCCGCTTCTCTTTGAATAAGCGTTCCCGGCACATGGTCCCAGGGCATGAGCTTGGTGAACAGCGAAAAGTGAATTTGCCCCTGGGCCAGGCGCAGGTATTCGTGGCCGGCGCAGCGCAAGGACTTGATCGCCCCAACCCGGTCCCGGCGCGACTGTACCTGGCGCGCGGTTTCCGCCGGGGCGAAGGTGCTGGCGTGCAGGGTGCCGCGCATGGCCTTGGGCGTATCCGGCGCCGCCACCTTGAGGCGCCGGCCGGCCAGCCAAGCCCCGGCGCCGCGTTCCGCCGTCACGGTGCGCTCGCCCACCGGATCGTGAATCCAGGCGCCGAGGGTTTCGTTACCGCGCACCAGGCCGACCATGACCGCGAAGGTCGGGGTGCCCCCGGCATAATTTCCGGTGCCGTCGATCGGATCGATAATCCATAGGGGGCCGTCCCGCGATAACATGCCGAGCACCGCCGGATCGGCGGCGACCGCTTCCTCGCCCACCGTCAGGGATCCGGCGAGATGATCCTGCAAGCGTTGGGTCAGCGCCTTCTCGGCCGCCACGTCGGCGACCGTCACCAGATCGCCGCCTTGTTTTTTCGTGATCTCGTGATCGCGCAAGGACCGGAACCGGGGCATGACCTCCTGGCGGGCCACCTCGGCGATGATATCGCTCACGGCTTGGGGGTCGAAGTTCATGCCGTCCCGGCCGGCGCCGGCTGATGCTGGCGGCGTTGGAATCGCGCCAGGGCCGCGCTGTCTAGGCGGACCCGCAGGTAAGCCTTCCGCTCGTCGTCGCGCCGGGCCAGGACTTGGCCGTGGTCGTAAAGCCAGGCGATGGCGGCGCCGTCGGTCAAGGCCACCGCCAAGTCCACCTGCGCTTGCTCCCTGGTCAAGTGGCGGTCAATGGCCGCCAGCAAGTCTTCCGTCCCCTCCCCGCTCAAGGCTGAACACAGCAGCATGCCCGGATTGTGGCGCAGACGATCCGTCATGCCGGCGCGCGCCGCCGGGGTCAAGAGATCGGACTTGTTCATAACCTCGATCAAGCCTTCCTCCATCTGCTCCTCCAAGCCTAGCTTGGTGAGCACGTCATTCACATCCGCGCACTGGGCCTCGCTCTGCGCGTGGGCGGCGTCGCGGACATGGACGATGAGATCGGCGCTGGTGACTTCCTCCAGCGTCGCCCGGAAAGCGGCCACCAAATCCGTCGGCAGGTCCGAGATAAAACCAACTGTGTCGGAAAGAATCGCCGTCAGGCCCGAAGGCAACTTAATCCGCCGCATGGTCGGATCGAGAGTCGCGAACAGCTTGTCGGCGGCCACCACATCCGATTTGGTCAAGCGGTTGAAGAGTGTGGATTTCCCGGCGTTGGTATAGCCCACCAGGGCGACCACCGGATAAGGCACGCGCCGGCGCGCGCCGCGGTGCAGCTCGCGCGTGCGCTTGACCTGCTCCAGGTCCGCTTCGATCCTGACGATACGGTCGGTGATGATCCGCCGGTCCATTTCCAACTGCCGCTCGCCCGGTCCGCCCAGGAAGCCGCGCCCGCCGCGCTGGCGCTCCAAATGAGTCCAGGAGCGCACCAGGCGGGAGCGCTGATAGCTGAGCGCCGCCAGTTCGACCTGAAGCTGACCTTCCTTGGTTCGCGCCCGGGCGCCGAAAATCTCGAGGATCAGACCGGTGCGGTCGATGACCTTGGCGTTCCAGGCGGTTTCCAAATTGCGCTGCTGCACCGGCGTCAGCGCCCCATCGACGATGACGATCTCGATTTCCTCGGCCTCGATAAAGTCCTTGAAACGCTCGACCACCCCGCCCCCGAACACGGTCGCCGGGCGCGGCTTGGCGATCGAAACCGTTTCGCCGTGGATAATGTCGAGATCGATCGCGCGCGCCAGACCGGCGGCTTCATGGAGTCGGGCGGCCGCGTCGCGGCCCTTGACGGGAAATCCACGCAAATCGGGAACCAAGACCAGGGCGCGCGTCATGGCTTCGCCACCCCGCCCCGCGTGCAGGAAAGCGCGCTAGGCGTCTTGCGTCTCCGTCTGCGGATCGAAAAGTTGAACCGGCGTCGCCGGCATCACCGTCGATATCGCGTGTTTATAGACAAGTTGAGAATGGGCATCCCGCCGTAGAAGAACGGAAAAGTTGTCGAACCAGGTGACGATACCTTGCAACTTCACGCCGTTCACCAAGAACACTGTCACGGGAACTTTGTTTTTCCGGATGTGATTCAGAAAAACATCCTGAACATTCTGAGATCTTTCCGCGGCCATTTATTCCGACCTTTTCATTTATCCTTGACCGGGCAGTCCCGCCGCGCGGCCAAGCGGTTTCTATTTTTAAGGACCCTCGCGGCCTGTGCATCCTGCACCCACCTGAGTAACACGCTTCGCGCCGAACGCAAAATCAAAGACTCCGCAGTCTTTTCAATAAAGCCGCGCAGTCGGGAACGTAAACCTGCGGCTCAGCCTCTCCGAACTCCTGGCGTTCAGGGGGATATGGGCGCA
This sequence comes from Kiloniellaceae bacterium, assembly GCA_021776135.1. Classification (GTDB taxonomy): domain Bacteria; phylum Pseudomonadota; class Alphaproteobacteria; order Kiloniellales; family J153; genus JAJFGN01. The sequence goes on along the minus strand of JAJFGL010000008.1, from coordinate 77,521 downwards.
CAAGCACGGGAATACAACCCGAATTGACCGCACATTGCATGTCGATATCGGTATCGCCGACGAACCACACGCCCGGCCCGGCCCGCAGGCCGGAACCTTCTAGGGCCATGTCCACCGCCTCCGTCGCGGGCTTGTCGCGGGCCGCGTCGTTGGCCCCGACCAGGCGGGAAAACAGCCCATCCCAGCCCAGGTGCGCGGCCTCGCGCCGTAACAGATCGCCCTTTTTGTTACTAACCACCGACAGGTAAAACCCGGCGTCCGCCGCCAGTTCGCGAAGCATGGTCTCGGCCCCCTCGCGGGCGCTCAGTTTTTTCAGGTGATCGGCCTCGAAGCTGCGGTAAAACACCTCCGTCGCCTCCTCCGCCCGATCGCCGAACAGCACCGGGAAGGTATCGCGGGTTGAGGCGCGTACCCGCCGCACCGTCTCCTCGTAGCTCCAGGGCTCCCGCCCCATGGCCCGGAACGTGACCGCCAGGGCGTGATGGATAGCGCCCCAGCTATCTATCAGAGTGTTGTCCCAATCGAACAGAAGCGCGCTGGGCCGGCCGGCTTTCAAATCCGGTCCCCGGCACGGTCCATGAAGTCGAGATAGTGCCGGCGCAGCTTGCCGGTCAAAATTCCGGGGTGCCCGTTGCCGACCGGGGTGTCGTCGATCTGCGTCACCGGCATGACGAAGGAGGTGCTGGAGGTAATAAATGCCTCCTTGGCCGCCTTGGCTTCCTCCAGGCTGAAGGCGCGTTCTTCCAAGGTGTAGCCCTGGGTTTCGATCAGCTTGAGGAGCGAGACCCGGGTGATCCCATTGAGAATTTCTTGGCTCACGGCGCGGGTCACGACCGTGCCCTCGCCGGTCACGATCCAAGCATTGGTCGAGCTGCCTTCAGTCACCATGCCCTCGGTATCGACCTGCCAGGCCTCGTAAGCGCCGGCTTCCGCGGCCGCCTGCTTGGCCAGCACGTTCGGCAGCAGCGAGACCGACTTGATATCGCAGCGGGCCCAGCGAATGTCGGGCACCGCGATAACCTTGGCGCCTTGATCCAGCAGCTTCGCCGTGTGCGGTTTCATTTGCTTGGTGGTCATGACCAGGGCCGGGCGGACGGGGCCCGGAAACTGGTGATTCCGGGGCGCGACGCCGCGCGTCACCTGCAGATAGACAATGCCGTTGGAAACCGCGTTGCGCCGGATCAGCTCGCGCGCCACCAGCTTCAAGGACGCGCGGCTCATGGGCATGGCGATGCGCAGTTCGCCCAGGGAGCGTTCCAACCGATTGAGATGGGGTTCCTCGTCGATCAGCGCGCCACGGTGAATGGTCACGACTTCATAGACGCCATCGGCGAACTGATAGCCCCGGTCCTCGATATGGACACTGGCCTGCCCGTGCGGCACATAGCGCCCGTTGACATAAGCTTCGCGCGGCATGTTTCTCTATGTCTCCCCAAGACCGGGTTAGAAAAATTCCAGTTTGACGGCGAAAATCTTCTCGATTTTTTTCACCGCGGCGGTGGCGGCGAAAATGATGACCAGATCGTTGGCCTGAACCACGGTATCGCCGCGCGGGATGATAACCTCGTCCTCGCGCACGATGGCGCCGACCAGCACCCCTTCGGGCAAGTCCGCGTCGCGTATCGGCACCCCGACCAGGCTGGAAGTCTCCAGGGCCTCGGCCTCGATAACTTCCCCGAAGCCTTCGTTGATCGAATGGACCGAGCGGATACGGCCCCGGCGCACATGCTGCAGTATCGTGGAGACGGTAATGGCGCGCGGGCTGACCACCGTGTCGATTCCCAGGGGGCCGACTAGGAGCCCGTAGGACGCCTTGTTGATCAGAGTCACGGCGCGCTGGCACCCGTAAGACTTGGCCAACAGCGACGTCAGGATATTGACCTCGTCGTCATTGGAAATGGCGACCACCGTATCCGCCGTCGCGGCGCCGGCTTCCTCGAGAATTTCGGTGTCCAAGGCGTCGCCGTGAATGACGATCGCCCGTTCCAGGGACTGCGCCACGATCTCCGCCCGTTCCTTGCTGACCTCGATGATCTTCATGCTCACATGGGGATGCGATTTTTCCACCGCGGTCGCTAAATTGAAGCCGATATTCCCGCCGCCGATGATGATGACGCGCCGCGCCTCCTGTTCCTCGTGACCGAAGGAGGACATGGCGCGCGCCAGATGGCTGGTCTCGGCGACGAAGTAAACATCGTCCCCGGCCCTCAGTTCGTCCTCCGGCTTGGGGACGAAACCTTGACCGTCGCGCCAAATTCCGACGATAACGATGTGGAGTTCCGGGAACAGCGCCGTCAATTGGCGCAGTGGCGTGTTCAGAATCGGCGTCTCCTCCGTGCAATGCACACCGATCATGGAAACCTTGCCGTTGGCGAGCGGATGCACGTCGAAGGCGCCGGGTATTTGCAGCCGCCGTTCGATTGCCTTTGCGACTTCCAACTCGGGCGAGATGATCACGTCGATGGGCATGTGATCGCGGCTGAACAGATCCGACCACATGTCGCTTAAATAGCTTTGGTTGCGCACCCGCGCGATCTTGGTCGGCACTTCGAAAATGGAGTGGCAAACCTGGCAGGCCACCATGTTGACCTCATCGGCATAGGTCACCGCGATCACCATGTCCGCGTTGGCGGCATCGGCCTGCTCCAGGACATCTGGATGCGAGGCGAAGCCCACCATCCCCTTCACATCGAGAGATTCCGTGATCTTGGCGATCAATTCCCGCGACTGATCGATGACGGTGATATCCGCATCCTCGCCGGAAAGATACCGGGCGATATTGTAACCGACCTGGCCGGCGCCGCAGATGATGACCTGCATGAAGATTTCCTAGTGGATAGTAAGACTTAGGGCCGATCCGGTGCGTTGATACCGAGGGAGCGTAATTTGCGGTGCAGGGCGGAGCGTTCCATGCCGACAAAGATCGCGGTTTTGGAAATATTACCGTCGAAACGCATAACCTGCGCCTCCAGGTAACGGCGCTCGAAGATGCCCCGCGCTTCGCGCAACGGCAAGGACATCATCTCGGCCCCCGCCTCGCCGCGCACGAAAGATGGCGATATGGCCCCGATATCGGGCGGCAGCATGGCCGCGTCAACCGCGTTGTCCGCTTCGCCCGGGGCCATGATGAGGATCCAATCGATGATATTGCGTAGCTGGCGCACGCTGCCGGGCCAATCGTAGGCCTGGAGCGTGGCCATGGCATCGGCCGTGATTCGCCGGGGCGGCAAGCCGGCGACATCGGCGGCCCGGTTCATGAAATGCTTGACCAAGTCGGGGATATCCTCGCGCCGCTTGGCCAGGGGGGCGACCGGCAGGGGCACGACGTTCAAGCGATAGTACAAATCCTCCCGGAAACGCTCGGCGCCAATCAGCGCCGGCAAATCGCGGCTGGTCGAGGCGATTATCCGGACATCGACCTCGACGACGTCTTCGCCGCCAATACGCGCGAAGGTATTTTCCTGCAGCACCCGAACGATTTTAGCCTGGGTTTCAAGGGGCAGGTCGGCCACCTCGTCCAAAAGAAGCGTGCCGCCGTGGGCGCGTTCAAGGAGCCCGGCCCGGCCCAGGGATCCGTGGCCCTCGACGCCGGTTTCGCAACCGAACAAGGCACGGTCCAAATCGTCGCGGTGCATGGTCGCGCAGTTCAAGACCACGAAATGGCCGTTCGCGCGCCGCGACTTGCCATGCAGAATGCGCGCGACCACCTCCTTGCCGACTCCGGCGGGGCCGGTAATAAGTACGCGGCTGCCCGTCGGCGCCACCTTATCGATGGCCTGGCGTAGCAGCCTGGCGGCGTTGGAGTGGCCGATCAATTCAGTTTCCGTTCCGGCGCGAAGGCGAAGTTCCTCGTTTTCCCGGCGTAGCTGCGAGGCTTCGACCGCGCGTTCGACGACGTGGGTCAAGCGGTCCGCCTTGAAGGGTTTTTCGATAAAATCGTAGGCGCCCATCTTAATCGCGGCGACCGCGGTTTCGATGGTCCCGTGGCCGCTGATGATCACGACCGGGATCGCCGGATCGTCGCGCCGGATGACCTTCAGCAGTTCCAGGCCGTCAAGGCGGCTGTTATGCAACCAGATATCGAGGATTATCAAACTCGGGCGCCGGGTCGCGAAGGCCGCCAAGGCGGCGTCGCTGTCGGCGGCTTCGCGGGTCGCATAACCCTCGTCGTTCAGAACCCCGCCGATCAGCATGCGGATATCGGCCTCGTCGTCGACGATCAGAATATCACGCGCCATGGGACACCGCCTTTGGATGCGAGTCCGGCTTCACGGCCCCGATGTCCGGCTTGGCCGCGCGCGGCAGGACCATGGTCGCCAAGGCGCCGCCGCCGGGCCGGTCGGATAGCCGCAGACTGCCGCCGTGGTCCTCCAAGATCTTCTTGACGATGGCGAGGCCGAGGCCGGTCCCCTCCTCCCGGGTGGTCACATAAGGCTCGGTAAGGCGGCTGCGTTCCTTGACCGGCAGGCCGACACCGTTGTCGCCGATCTCGAGCACCCGCTCGCGGCCTTCCTGGGCAATCCGGATGGTGACCACGCCGGGCGGCATGACGCCGCTAGCCGGCGCCGGCCGGCGTCCTATGGCGTCGCAGGCGTTCTGAAGCAAGTTGGTGATCGCCCGCCCGAACTGTTCGCGGTCGCAGGCCAAGGTGAAGGCGTCGCTTGGCGCTTCCACCGTGAAGGCGATCTCCGGATGGGCGCTCCTTTGCAGGAACAGCGCCTGGTCCAGCATGTCTTGCAGGTTCTCCTCGGCGATGACCGGTGCGGGCATGCGCGCGAAAGACGAGAATTCATCGACCATGCGGCCGATATCGCCAACTTGCCGGATGATGATGTCGGTACAGGTCTGAAAGGTTTTTGGGTCGCTCTTTATCTCATCCAGGTATTTGCGCTTCAGCCGCTCCGCCGACAACTGGATCGGAGTCAGCGGATTCTTGATCTCGTGCGCGATCCGGCGCGCCACATCGGCCCAAGCCGCCTTACGCTGGGCCGAAAGCAGTTCCGTCACGTCGTCGAAGGTCGCGACGAAGCCGATGATCGCGGTTTCGTCGTACTCGGCCACGATCCTAACCAGGAAATGACGTTCGCTGCCGCCGTCCCGATTCAGTTTGACGGTATTTTCGGCCACCCGGCCCGGCCGGCGCGCCGCGTTTTTCAGGAGCCTTGCCATTTCAGGCAAGGCGTCGTCCAGGGTTTTACCGATCAGGCTGTCCGCCTCGATGGATAATAGCTTGCAGGCCGAAATATTGAGCAGGGTAATCTCGCCGCGGCTGTCCATGCCGATAACCCCCGCCGACACGCCCCCCAGAACGGCCTCGATAAAGCGCGTCCGGTTGTCGAGCTCGCGGTTCGTCTCCAGCAGTTCGTGACGTTGGCTCCCAAGCTCGCCGGTCATGCTGTTAAAGGCGCGGGCCAGGGAACCGACTTCCGCCGCGCCGTCGAAATCCTGGAGCCGCACGTTTAAGTCGCCGGCGCCGACCCGGGCCGACGCATCGATCAATTGGGCGATCGGCCGGGACAGTTGATTGGCGAAGGCGAGACCGACCCAGACGGCGGCCAACAAAACCAGAAGCGCCACGACAGCGAAAATTAGCGCGAAGGTAATCTGGAGGTCGGAGCGCTTGCCCTCCAACTCCTGATACAACAGGGCCGCGTTGTTGGTCCGGTCGATATGGGCCAAGACCTGGGGATCGACCAAGCGGCCGACGAATAGGTAGGTATTAGTGAAACCTTGCAGGCGCAACAGGGCGCGGACCCGGTCGTCGGCATCTGTCGTCAGGACCACCACTTCCCCCGCGTTCGCGCGGTTCATGGCCCAGTCCGGCACCTCGGGGTCGAAATCGAGCATCAGGCTATATCCAGCCCGTCCAATCACCCGTCCGGAGCGATCGAAAACCGTGGCTTCCGTCAAGGACCGCTCGCCCACCTGGTTCGCGAGAACGCGGCTGAAACGCGCTGGATTGAGGGCCAAAGAAACGCCGAGCCGGTTCAAATCCTGTGAAATCGCCAAGGCGTCCGAGCGGATGGTGTTCTTGTGTTCCTCCAGGTAGGAGCGCGCCACCGCCGTGGAGGCTTCGATGGCCGTGCGCACCCGCTCGCTGAACCAACCTTGCAAGCCGAAATCGAATAACAGGAACGAGAACACCACGACCACGACGGTCGGCGTCACCGCGACCAGGCTGAAGAGCGCGACCAAGCGGGTATGCAGCTGGGATCCGGCCAGGCCTTTCTTGCGTTCGGCCCAAAGAATCACCAGCCGGCGCGCGACCAAGGCCCCCAAACCAAGGAGAAGTATCAGATCCAGGTTGAGCAGTAGAAGCAACGAGCGGGGATCGGCGGCGACCGCGAAATTGCCGGTCATGGCCATGAGCGTGGCGGTGCCGGAGACGGCGCCGCCGGCCAGGAAGGCGATGGCAAGCTTTCGCTCCAGACCGGAACGATGCGCCCAGGCGACCAGGCGCGCCAGAATACCCGGCGTTTCGGGCGTTTCCTTGGCAGCCCGCTCGGAGGTGCGCTCAGCGGTTTCGATCGTTTGTGTCATATTTAGACCGCCGCTTAGATCCCTAAGCGCCACCCCGTCGTCTGTTGTAATTATGCCACAGCCTATTTAAGTCCGCGAATCACCAGAATGTCCAGGTCTCGTATTTTTTTTCGCAGGGTATTCCGGTTCAAACCCAGCAAGCGGGCGGCCTGAATCTGATTGCCACGGGTCGCGGCCAAGGTCAAATCGATCAGCGGCCGCTCGACCTCCCGCAGCACCCGGTCATAGAGGCCGGGGGCCGGCAAACTGTCCCCGTGCCCATGAAAATAACTGCTCATGTGGCGCTCGACCGCCACCGACAAGCTTTCCTCCGCCGGTCCCCCGGCGCCGGCCGGGGCTTCCGCCAACTCGGCCCGGACGGTTTCGGCGCCGATGGTGTCCTGGCTATAGAGCGCCGCCAGGCGGCGTATCAGATTCTCCAACTCGCGCACGTTTCCTGGCCAGCGCTGGGCCTTGAGAACCTCGACCGCCGCGCCGTCGAGAGATTTGCGGGGCAAGCCCTCGGCCTCGGCCTGGATAAGGAAATGCCGAACCAGTTCGGGCACGTCCCCGGCCCGCTCGCGCAGGGGCGGCAGACGCAGCGGCACCACATTCAGCCGGTAAAACAGATCCTCCCGGAACAAGCCTTGGCGGACCAGGCTGCGCAAATCCCGGTGGGTCGCGACCACGATCCGGGCGTCGGCCCGCAAGGCCACTTGGCCCCCGACCCGGTTGTATTCGCCCTCCTGCAAGACCCGCAGCAAACGGGTCTGGGCCTCAAGCGGCATGTCGCCGATTTCATCCAGGAACAAGGTCCCCCCGGCGGCTTGTTCGAAGCGCCCGGCGGTGCGCGACGCCGCCCCGGTAAAGGCCCCCCGCTCATGGCCGAAAAGCTCGCTTTCGATCAACTCGCGCGGGATCGCGGCCATGTTGATGGCGACGAAGGGACCGTGGCGGCGGCGGCCGTAGTCATGGAGGGCGCGCGCCGCCAATTCCTTGCCGGTCCCGGATTCGCCGTAGATCGTAACCGTCAGATCGGTCGCCATGAGCCGGGCCAGGGTCCGGTATATCTCCTGCATGGCCGGGGAGCGGCCGATGAGCGGCAGTTCGACCTCCTCCCCTTCTTGTTGGCCGGCCTCCGCGCCCGCCGCCCGCGCCGCGGGCTCCGACAGCGCTCGGCCAACGGCCGCCACCAGCTCACGCAAGTCGAAGGGCTTGGGCAGGTATTCGAAGGCGCCGCGTTCAGTCGCCTTGACCGCCGTTAAAAGCGTGCTGCGGGCGCTCATGACGATGACCCGCAAGGAGGGCCGCAGCTTGGTAATGCGGGGCAGCAGGTCCAGGCCATCCGCGTCGGGCATGACCACATCGGTGATGACCAGATCTCCCTCGCCCGCCTCGATCCACTTCCACAGGCCCGCCGCCGTGCCCGTGGTCCGCACATCGTAGCCCTCCCGGCCCAGGGCCTGGCTCAAGACCGTGCGTATCGCCCGGTCGTCGTCGGCCACCAGGATCGTCTCGCCGGTCATGGGCCATTACTCCCGCTTGGCGCCATGGGTAACATTATGCGTACCTTGGTGCGCCTGGGCACGCTATCGATCTCGATCGCGCCGCCGTGGTCGCCCACGACCTTGGCCACCAGGGCCAACCCAAGACCCTTGCCGCCGGGCTTTCCGGTCACGAAGGCTTCGAAGAGATGAGCCTTCAAATCCTCGGGAATACCGGAGCCGTTGTCTTGCAGGCCGATACACAGCGGCAGCTCGACCCGCGTGTCCTGGCCCGGCGCCGCCAGGCGCATACCCTGGCGGTAGGCGGTCGAGAGCACGATCTCTCCTCCCAGGCCGGGAACCGCTTCGGCTGCGTTCTTGACCAGGTTGAGGAACGCCTGGATCAGTAAATCGCGGTTTCCGAAAACCGCCGGCAGAGAAGGATCGTAGTTTTCCTTGAAACTGACGTGGGCCGCGAAGCCGCTTAACGCCAAGCGCCTGACATGGTCCAGAACCTCGTGGATATTGACCGCCTCGCGGACCAGGGGCCGGTCGTCGGAAAACATTTCCATGCGGTCCACCAGGGCGACGATGCGGTCGGTCTCGCCACAAATAAGCTGGGTCAGTTCCCGGTCCGGGGCCTCGGCCCCCTGCTCCAGCAATTGCGCCGCGCCGCGGATGCCGGAAAGCGGATTCTTGATCTCGTGGGCCAGCATCGCCGACATCGCCGTTATGGACCGGGCGGCCTTGCGGTGGGTCAACTGGCTGTCGATCTTACGCGCCATGGAATGCTCGTGGATCGATACCACGATGGCTTCCTCGCCATCTTGTGGGCACCGGAACCCCGACACGCCGAGGGTGACGAGGTGGGTGCCGATACGCGGCGATTCGATGGCGACGCCGTATTGCGTGACCGACTGGCCGGCGCGCCGAACCTGGGCCACCAAGCCTTGAACCGGCCCATCGGACGGCAGCAAGGCGTCCAGGCGGCGCCCGGCCAAGGCCGCCAAGCTGGCGTGAAAGAACTGCTCCGCCGCCGGATTGGCATGGGCGATGGCATTTTCGCCGTCGATCACGATCACCGGGTCCGGCAGGGCGCTAAGGATTGCCGCGGGATCGGCCATCAGGCCGCCGCCAGGGCCAATTGCGGACCATAGAGGTCCCGCAAGGCGGTCTTGACCGCGGCCGGGTTCTCCAGCCGGTTCAAGCGATCCCGAAACTCAGCCCCGCCTGGTAAGCCCTTGGTGTACCAGGCAAGATGCTTGCGCGCGATACGCAGGCCGCGCCTTGTGCCATGTTCCGCCAGCATGGCCTCGTAATGATCCAAGACGATGTCGAGCTGCGCCGCCGGGGCCGGGTCCGGCAAGCGCGCGCCCCGGGCGAGAAAGGCCATGACCTGGCGCGGGAACCAGGGCCGACCGTAGGTGCCGCGCCCGATCATCACGCCGTCGGCGCCGGAGTCGTCCAGGGCCCGCGCCGCGCCTTCCAGGGTCTTAATGTCGCCATTGACGATCACCGGTATGGCGACGGCCTGCTTTACCCGGCGCACGAAGGCCCAATCGGCGGCGCCCTTGTAAAGCTGACACCGGGTGCGGCCATGGACGGCGATCATGCGGATCCCGCAATCCTCGGCGATACGGGCCAGTTCCGGCGCGTTGCGGTTGTCCGTGTCCCAACCGGTGCGCATCTTCAGGGTCACCGGCAACTCAACCGCCCCCACGGTGGCGGCCAGAATGCGCGCGGCGGCGGGCAGATCCCGCATCAGGGCCGAGCCGGCCTCCTTATTCACCACTTTCTTGACCGGGCAGCCGAAGTTGATATCGACCGCCTTGGCGCCAAGATCGGCGCACAGGCGCGCCGCCTCGGCCATGACCTCGGGCTCGCAACCGGCAAGCTGAACCGACAAGGGATAGGCCTCGGCCTCATTCCGGGCCCGCTTGATGGAGTCGCGCGTGCGCCGGATCATGGCCTGGCTGGCGATCATCTCAGACACCACAAGACCGGCGCCCAAGCCTTTGACAACACTGCGGAATGGCGCATCCGTCACGCCCGACATAGGGGCCAGGATAACCGGCGCGTCCAGGCGCAGAGGTCCGATGGAAATGCTCATTATTTAAGCGCTATATGCGGTTGCCTATTTGCTAGGCGTTTCTACCGAGCCGAAGCGGCGAAAGAAAGCTCTTTTAGAGCAGAATGCCGGTGACGAACTTGACCCCAGGATAAGCCAGGGTCAAAAGCAAATAGGCGACTAGGATAAGGCGCGCCGCATGTTGCCCGCGCAGGCCGCTGCGGCCATGGAGGATCAGGAGCAAGCCGATCACGGCAAACGCGAGGATAGACAGAAGAGTCTTGTGGTCGAAGACCAAGACTTGCCCGCTGGTCAGGTACTGTTCCGCCATGCCGGTGATAATGCCGAGCGCCAGAACCAAGGCGGAGGCGGCGAGCAGTTGGCCCTGAAGGCGCGACGCGCCGACGACCGAGGGCAAGCGGTGGGTCAAGGCGTTGGGCTGCTTACGTTTGACCGCCCGTTCCTGCAACAACACCGCGGCCCCGGCAACCGCCGCCAGAGTAAATAAGCCATAGGTCGATAGGGAAACCGCTATATGCAGCATGAGCCAGGCATCGGGAGCGGCGGCCAAGGGAGCGGCGGGCGCGGCGGTGCTGCCCAGGGTGGCCAGGATACCGAGCAGCAGCAGGTAGGGCGCCACCAGGGGCATAAGGCGCCAAGCCTCGCGGGCCCCAAGCGACAGGCCGATGAAGATCGTCATGCTGACCGCGATGGACATCCACAAAGCCAGGGACAGACCGCTTTGCCAGGGACCGGATAGCTGTACCGCGCAGATCGCCGCCGGTCCGGCCACGGCCACCGCCGCCACCGCCCAAAACACCCCGTCGCGGTGCGCGGCGGCGCCCTTGAACGACCAGACCGTGGCCGGGATCAGGGCGGCCAGGGCCGATAGGCTCATCAGGACGGCGTTTGGCATGCCGCACTATATCCATACAGGAGCGCGCGGAAAGTCCCTCTTGGCCCAGCGCGCCATGACACTATGCTCCGCCCGGTCCAAAGATTCGAGGTATCCCCCATGACCGGCACGGTCGCCTTGGTTGTCGCGGCGGGACGCGGCAGCCGGTTTGGCGCGGCACTTCCCAAGCAATACGCCATCCTCGCGGGGCGGCCGGTCCTGCGCCATGCGCTGGAGGCCTTTCGCCGCCACCCCGGAATCCATACGGTTCAGGCCGTCATTCACCCCGGCGACGGGGACGCTTACGCCGCCGCATCCCAAGGGCTTGAATTGCCGGACGCTATCGCCGGCGGCGCGACCCGCCAAGAATCGGTACGCAACGGCCTCCTGGCCTTGGCGCCGGGCGCCCCGGCGCGGGTCTTGATTCACGATGGCGCCCGCCCCTTGATCGGCGCCGCGGTCATAGACCGGGTTCTGCGCGGCCTGGATAACGCGCCGGGCGCCATCGCTGCCTTACCGGTGATCGATACCCTCAAACGCGGCGGCGCGGGGGATACCATCGCGGCAACGGTGGAACGCGCTGGTTTGTGGCGCGCGCAAACGCCTCAGGGTTTCGGCTTCACCGCCATCCTGGCCGCCCACGAGGCGGCGCGCGGCAGGAACTTGACCGACGACGCGGCGGTCGCGGAACAAGCCGGACTCGCGGTACACTTGGTCAAGGGCGCGCCGGAGAATTTCAAAATCACCACCCAGGAGGACTTGATGCGGGCCGAACGTTGGCTTAGCGGCGGCGCGGCCTTCGAGACCCGGGTCGGCCAGGGTTTCGACGTCCACCGTTTCGGCCCCGGCGACCGGGTCATGCTGTGCGGCGTCGCGGTTCCGCACGACGCCAGCCTGCTGGGCCATTCGGATGCCGACGTGGGCCTGCACGCCCTGACCGACGCCCTACTAGGCGCCCTGGGCGCCGGCGACATCGGCGATTGCTTTCCGCCCTCGGACCCGCAATGGCGCGGCGCGGACTCCGCCCTCTTCGTGCGCCACGCGGCGGAACTGGCGCGCGCCCGAAAAGGCGCCATTGTTCACGCCGACATCACCCTGATCTGCGAAAGACCGAAGATCGGCCCCTACCGGGACGCCATGACCGCGCGTGTCGCCGAGCTTTTGGAGATCAGCCCGGATCGAATTAGCGTCAAGGCCACGACCACGGAGGAACTCGGTTTCACCGGCCGGCGCGAGGGCATCGCCGCCCAGGCGGTGGCCACCATCCGGCTGCCGGCAGCGGAACCATGACCGCCGCGCGCGCGCTTAGTTTTTGGCACCCGGCGAGCCTGATCGCGACCTGGTTCGGCAGCGGTCTTTTGCCCCGCATACCGGGCACCTGGGGCACCCTGGCGGCCCTGCCCTTCGCCATTGTCATTGTCTCCCTTGGCGGGCGCTGGGCGCTGCTGGGCGCGGCGGCGGCGGCCTTCCTGGCCGGCATATGGGCAAGCGGGCGCTACGCCGAAAGCCTGGGCCAAGCCGATCCCGGCAAGGTCGTTATCGACGAGGTCGCCGGCATGTGGCTGACCCTGGTGCCCTTCGCTCTCGACCTGGGGGCCTACGCCATCGCTTTTTTGTTTTTCCGCCTGTTCGATATTCTCAAACCCTGGCCGGTGAGCCTCCTCGACCGGCGGATCAAGGGCGGACTGGGTATCATGCTCGACGACATGGCTGCCGCCGTCTATGCCGTGGCCGCGACTCTGGCGGCCCTGGCGCTGCTGGAACCATGAGCCTCTTCACCCCCGAACTGCTGGCCAAGGCCGCCGAGGTGCTGGAGTGTTACCGGCGCGCGGGCCTGCAGATAGTCGCGGCGGAATCCTGCACCGGCGGCCTGATCGCGGCCTGCCTGACGGAGATCGCCAGTTCTTCGGATGTTTTCGAGCGCGGTTTCGTGACCTATTCCAACGCGGCCAAGATCGAGGCGCTTGGCGTCCTGCCCGGCTTGATCGAAGCCCAGGGCGCGGTCAGCGCCGAGGTGGCGGAGGCCATGGCAAGCGGCGCCCTCGCCCACTCGCGGGCCCAGGTCGCGGTTTCGGTCACCGGGATCGCGGGGCCGGGCGGCGCGACTGCCACCAAGCCGGTGGGCTTGGTCTACCTGGGCCTGGCGCGAAGCGGCGCCGCGCCACGGCACCAGCGCCACCTGTTTTCCGGCGACCGCGGCGCGGTTCGCCTGGCCGCCGTGAGCGCGGCCCTCAGCCTGCTCGCCGGCGCCGTACCTTGAGCCCGCCTATGGACTGGCGCAGCCGGGTCACGGCCGGCGATTTGTTGCTCTTCCTGATCGTCAATCTGGGCGCGCTGCGCCTGATGGCTTTGTTCTTCGGCGGCATCGCCGGCGCCGCGCGCGGCGGCCGCGCGGAGCATGGCGAAACCCAGATGCTGGTCATCACCCTGGCGGTTATCTTTTTTCAATCGCTGATTCTCTTGATCTGCGTGCACCGGCTCATACTTCGCCGCCACGGCCTATCCTGGGCGGACTTGGGGCTGGTGTCCTGCCCGCGCGCCTGGATCCGGCGCGCGGTATTCGTGGCCTTGGGTCTGATGCCGGCCGTGGCCATAATCAATGCGGCGATCCCGAGGCTCCTCGATATCCCCTTCGATAATCCGCAGGTGGCGGCGCTGGCGCCCGCCGGATTTAGCTGGCCCGCGCTGCTGGGAATGATCGTCATGGGCGGCATCCTAACGCCCTTCGCCGAGGAGATCGCCTTCCGTGGCCTTCTTTATGGGTGGCTGCGCCGGCGCCTGGGTTTTGGCGCGGCGGCGATTGTCAGCGCCTCGGTCTTCGCGGTCCTGCACGGGGTGGCGGTTCTGATCCCGGCCCTGACACTGGTTGGCCTGGCCCTGGCCTGGATCGCGGAACGCAGCGGTTCGATCTGGCCCGCGATCGTAACCCATGCGGCCTTCAACACCTTCATGATCCTGACCCTCTACGCCGCCCTATCCCAGGCCGGGCAATCATTCTGAGGGCATGGCGCATTAGCGCACGGCCGGCGGCCCGTAAAGCTTGTGGGCGCGGGTTTCGAAAGCGCCGACCATGCGGCGCACGGCTTCGGTGAACAACACCTCTATGGCCTTTTGCAAAAGCCGCGAGCGGAATTCGAAATCGACATAGAAATCGATCTCGCAGCCATCGGGATGTTCCGCGAACACCCAGTGATTGTTTAGGTACTTGAACGGCCCCTCGGCATAGGTCACGTCGAGGCGGTTTTGTTCAGGATTGAGCGCGACACGGGTGGTGAAGCGTTCCCTGAACACCTTGAAGCCGATCGCCATGTCGGCGACGATGACATTGCCCTCGCGCTTGCGTATGCGCGTCGCCAGGCACCAGGGCAAGAATTCCGGATAGCGCTCTATATCGGCGACCATGTCGAAGAGTTGCTTCGGCGTGTAGGGCAGGACGCGCTTTTCCGCATGGGTCGGCACGAGGCTGATACGATCCCGCGTTAGGCCCCGGCGGCCAACTTGGCTTCGCGGGCGGCGCGCAGGCGGGCGAAGTCCTCGCCGGCATGATAGGACGAGCGGGTGAGCGGCGTGGCCGAGACCATGAGAAAGCCCTTGGCGTAAGCCAGGGATTCGAGACGCTTGAACTCCTCCGGCGTGACGAAGCGGTCGATGGCGTGGTGCTTGGGTGTGGGTTGCAGGTATTGCCCCACGGTCAGGAAATCCACATCGGCGGAACGCAGATCGTCCATGACCTGAAGCACCTCCTCTTCGCTCTCGCCCAGGCCGACCATGATGCCGGACTTGGTGAACAAGGAGGGGTCCAGTTCCTTGACCCGCTGCAATAAACGCAGAGAGTTGAAGTAACGCGCGCCCGGCCGGACGCTGGCGTAAAGCCTCGGCACGGTTTCCAGGTTGTGGTTGAAGACATCGGGCTTGGCTGTGACCACAGCATCCTCGGCGCCGTCCTTACGCAAAAAATCGGGGGTCAGCACTTCAATGGTGGTAGCGGGCGTGGCTTTGCGTATGGCCCCGATCACCGCCGCGAAATGCCCGGCCCCGCCGTCGTCCAAATCGTCGCGGTCGACGGAGGTGATGACCACATGTTCCAGCCCCAGCTTGGCCACGGCATCGGCGACGTTGACCGGCTCGAAAGGATCCAGGGCGCCGGGCTTGCCGGTCGCCACATTGCAGAAGGCGCAGGCGCGGGTGCAGACCTCGCCCATGATCATCATGGTCGCGTGGCGCTTGGCCCAGCACTCGCCGATGTTGGGGCAAGCCGCCTCCTCACAAACCGTGCTTAGATTGTGCGCGCGCATGATCTTGCGGGTCTCGTGATAGACCGGCGACACCGGCGCCTTGACCCGGATCCAGGACGGCTTGCGCCGGATCGGGTTGTCGGGCTTGCCCGCCTTTTCAGGATGGCGGATGCGGGTTTTATCGATACTAGCAGACATTGCTTTCGGTTTTTCTTTCAGGTTCGATTTCACCACAGAGACACAGAGGCACAGAGAAACTCAAGAAAAAATAATTGGGGTTCTCATGGGTCTGTCCATCCCGAGAGCGCGATCCAAAGCCTTTGCGTTTTCGTTCCGGACCTGATCCCTCTGTGTCTCTGTGCCTATGTGGTTAAGTTCTTGTTTTCACCACAGAGACACAGAGGCACAGAGGCACAGAGAAAGTCGCAAATGTTACCACTACGGATTCAACGAGTTTGATCCATCCCGCCGCCACGCTCTAGTGCTTTCGTGTCTTAGTCCTGGATCTTTTTTTCTCTGTGTCTCTGTGCCTCTGTGGTTAACCCTTTGCTTTATACCCCATGCCCTAGAAATGGATAACCCGGCCGTAGGCGTCAAGGACGCTTTCGTGCATCATTTCGCTCAAGGTCGGGTGCGGGAAGACCGTGTGCATGAGGTCGGTCTCGGTGGTCTCCAACTGCATGGCGACGGCGTAACCTTGAATGAGTTCCGTGACCTCGGCGCCGACCATATGGGCGCCCAACAACTCGCCGGTGGCGGCATCGAAAATGGTTTTGACCAGGCCTTGATCCTCACCGAGCGCGATCGCCTTGCCGTTGCCCATGAAGGGGAAGCGGCCGACCTTGATCTTGCGCCCGCCCTCCTTCGCCTTGGCCTCGGATAGCCCGATGCTGGCGATCTGCGGGTGACAGTAAGTGCAGCCGGGGATGCGCAGCACGTCGAGGGGATGCACGTCGTTCTGCCCGGCCAGTTTCTCGACGCAGATGACGCCTTCGTGGCTGGCCTTATGGGCCAGCCAGGGCGGCCCGGTCAGGTCGCCGATGGCATAGACATTGGGTTCGCCGGTCGCCATCCATTGGTCGGTGACCACATGGCTGCGCTCGACCTTGGCCTTGGTGCCTTCCAGGCCCAGGTCCTCCACATTGCCGACGATGCCGACGGCGGAGATAACGCGATCAACCGTGATCTCGCTGGACTTGCCATCCTTCTCGACGGTCGCGGTGACGCTGTTGGCGCTCTTCTTCAAGCTCTTGACCGTGGCGTTGGTGAGTATCTTCATGCCCTGCTTCTCGAAGGCCTTGTGGGCGAAGGCGGAGATTTCCTCGTCTTCCACGGGCAACACGCGCGGCAGCACCTCGACCACGGTCACCTCGGCGCCGAGGGTGCGGTAGAAGCTGGCGAACTCGATCCCGATGGCGCCGGAGCCTATGACCAACAGGGACTTCGGCATGACCTCAGGCACCATGGCTTCCTTGTAGGTCCAGACCAGCTTGCCGTCCCCTTCCAGGCCGGGCAGTTGCCGCGCCCGGGCGCCGGTGGCCAGGATCACGTTCTTGGCCGTGAGATCGGCGAGCGCTTTGCCGTCCTTGGACACATGGACCTTGCGGTCCTTACCCTTGATCCCGTCCAGCTTGCCGTGGCCGTCGAAGACCGTGACCTTGTTCTTTTTCATCAGGTGCGCGACGCCGCCGCTCAAACGCCGGGCCACGGCGCGGGAGCGCTTGACCACCTTGGCCAGATCGAAGCCGACCTCCTTGGCGCTTAGCCCGTAATCGCCGGCGTGGGTCATGTAGTGATAAATTTCCGAGGTCCGCAGCAGCGCCTTGGTTGGGATGCAGCCCCAGTTGAGGCAGATGCCGCCCAGGTGTTCGCGCTCGACCAGGGCGACCTTGCCGCCCAGTTGCGACGCGCGGATCGCGGTCACATAACCGCCCGGCCCGCCGCCGATCACGATCAGGTCGAAGTTGGTGTCGGCCATGACGTTTATTTCTTGGTAGGCTGCAAGCGCAGCCAAGTTCGCATCTCAAATATAAAAGCTTCAATCGGGTCTGCGTAAGGATTATCTGTGCGGTACTGCCAATAGAGAATAATCAAGCCCAGTAACCATCCGCAGATTCCAATGAGCAGATTCATTTCCGCAAGATTTCCAAGCATTTTCTCCTCGCTTTTTAGCTTGCTCGTTTCTTGAGCGTTAAAGAATAGACAAGTGTTAAGAACAAACATCCACTAAGCATAATAAGTGATGCATAAAATAACCTCTCGTTTGTTTGAATAAATCCGAGGAAAACTCTATTTAATTCTATCGCATTGCGCGACCAAAGGTACATCACCCCAAACGTCATTGAAGCAGCGCACATAAAAACAATTAAGAAAATAATTATAGCTGCCATAGAAAGACCTGCTATCAGATGAGATTGTGATCGATCCGTAGCATTCAAAACGAAACTCAAAGAAGTAATAATCGCGGGAACCAGCCCAATATAAATATATTCATCGTAGTATACATTGAAGTTATTCGGATTCATCGCCTGCCAGATTTCCGCAGGAATTATCACATCTATGATAAGCGGTAACGCGCCTAATAAAACGGACACGGCCCACAGGAGAATATATCCAACCATTATCTCGCTCCTAGACCTTGATCTCGTATTCGTTCAGTTCGCCGACCACCTTTGAGTTCCAGTGGGCGAGAACTACGGGAGTCTTTTCGCTAGGCTGACTTTTTGCATCACGCTATTCCAAGCACCAATATTGGAAAAACACGACTCAATTACCTAGCTCAGCCAGCCTTTGTAGTCATTTGTAACTGCAGCGCGTTTGGCAGGTGAATTTACCATGGAACCTCTCTACAGCAACATCGCCGCCGGGTACTCGATCAGCTTTTTGAAGGCGGCCAGGAACTCGGCCCCGATGGCGCCGTCGACCACCCGGTGATCGACCGAGAGGGTGCAGGACATAACCGTCGCCGCCGCGACCGCGCCGTCTTTTATGACCGCGCGCGGTTCGCCCGCCCCGACCGCCAGGATACAGCCCTGGGGCGGGTTGATGATGGCGGAAAATTCCTTCACCCCGAACATGCCCAGATTGGAGACCGAGAAGGTGCCGCCCTGGTATTCCTCCGGCTTCAGCTTGCCGTCGCGGGCGCGCAGGGCCAGATCCTTCATCTCGCTGGAGATGCCCGAGAGGCCCTTGGTCTCGGCGGCTTTAATGATCGGTGTGATAAGTCCATTGGGGGTCGCGACCGCGACCGAGACATCCGCGTGTTCGTACATCAAGATACCGCTATCGTCGAAGGAGGCATTGGCCGCCGGGACTTGTTTCAACGCCAGGGCGGCGGCGCGGATAACGAAATCGTTGACCGAAATCTTGATGCCCTCGAAACGCCCGTTCAATTCCTTGCGCAGCCGCAACAGCTCATCGATCCGGCAATCGACCGTCAGGTAGAAATGCGGCACCGTCTGCTTGGCTTCGCTCAAGCGCCGGGCGATGACCTGGCGCATCTTGCTCAAGGGTTCCTGGGTGTGGGCCATGCCCAGCATGTCAGCGAGTTGCTTGGCGCCGGGACCGCTGGCCGCCGCCAAAGGCGCCGTGGCTTGCGCGGGCGCCGGCGCGGCGCTTGGCGCGCCGCCGGCCAAGGCGGCCTCGATATCCTGCTTCACGATGCGCCCGTTGGGGCCGCTGCCCTTGAGCGCCGCCAGATCGAGCCCGGCTTGCTTAGCCATGCGCTTGGCCAGGGGACTGGCGATAATGCGGCCGCCGGGCGCGGCGCTAGGCGTTGACGCTGGCGCAACAGGCGCTGGTGTGGCGGGCGCTTCGGGCGCCTTGGCCGCCTTGGCCGCCGGCGGGGGCGCGGCGGGCGTTGGCGTTGGCGCGGCGGGCGCCGGGGCATCGGCGATGGCCGAAGCGTCCTCGCCCTCCTCCAGCAGTATCGCGATGGCGGCGTTCACGGGCACGTTGTCGGTGCCCTCGGCGACCAGGATCTTGCCGAGCTTGCCTTCCTCGACCGCCTCAACCTCCATGGTCGCCTTATCGGTCTCGATTTCCGCCAGCACATCGCCGGACGCGACATCGTCGCCTTCCTTCATGTGCCACTTGAGCAGCTTGCCCTCGGTCATGGTCGGCGAGAGGGCGGGCATGAGGATGTTGACGGTCATTATCGACGATCCTTGGGTTTATTTCGCGTAGCAAACCTGTTTCGCCGCTTCCGCGATATTCGTGGCCTGCGGCAGGGCGAGCTTTTCGAGATTGGCGGCATAGGGCATGGGCACGTCGGCCCCGCATACCCGCTTGACCGGCGCGTCCAGCCAATCGAAGGCATGTTCCATCATCAGGGCGGCGATCTCCGCCCCCACACCGGCCGAGGGCCAGCCTTCCTCGGCGAACACCAGGCGGTTGGTCTTCTTGACCGAGTCGACAATGGTGGCGGTGTCGAGCGGCCTGAGGCTGCGCAAATCGATGACCTCGGCCTCGATACCCTCGGCGGCCAGGGCCTCGGCCGCCTCCAGGGCCTTGCCGACCATGATCGAGAAGGCGGCGATGGTCACGTCCTTGCCGGGACGCACGATCTTGGCCTTGCCGATGGGCACGGTCCAATCGTCCGTATCGGGCACCTCGAAGCTTTGTCCGTACATGACCTCGTTTTCGAGGAAGACGACCGGGTTGGGATCCCGGATCGCCGATTTCAGCAGGCCCTTGGCATCGGCCGCCGACCAGGGCGCCACCACCTTCAAGCCTGGCAGGTGCATATACCAAGAGGCGTAGCACTGAGAATGCTGCGCCGCGACCCGGGCCGCCGCCCCGTTCGGGCCCCGGAAAACGATCGGGCTGCTGACTTGACCGCCGGACATGTAACGGGTCTTGGCCGCCGAGTTGACGATATGATCGACCGCCTGCATGGCGAAGTTGAAAGTCATGAACTCGACAATCGGTTTTAAGCCGTAGAAGGCCGCGCCGACGCCGACACCGGCGAAACCGTGTTCGGTGATCGGGGTATCGATCACCCGCTTGGCGCCGAATTCCTCCAGCAAGCCTTGGCTGATTTTGTAGGCGCCCTGGTACTGGGCGACCTCTTCGCCCATGAGGAAGACGTCCGGGTCGCGGCGCATTTCCTCGGCCATGGCGTCGCGCAAGGCCTCGCGTACCGTCAGGGTGACGCTCGGGCCGTCCCATTCGGTTTCGGCGGGCGCGGGCGCAGACGTGGCCGGCGCCGGGGCGGCTTCCGGGGCAGCAGCGGTTTCGGCGGCTGGCGCTGGCGCGGTGGCTGGCGCTGGCGCGGTGGCAAGCGGCGCCGCGTCTAGGGCCGAAGCATCTTCGCCGTCCTCCAGCAACAAGGCGATGGGCGCGTTCACGGCAACGTTATCGGTGCCCTCGGCGACCAGAATCTTGCCGAGCTTGCCTTCCTCGACCGCCTCGACTTCCATGGTCGCCTTATCGGTCTCGATCTCAGCCATGACATCGCCGGAGGCGACCGCATCGCCTTCGTTCTTGTGCCACTTGAGCAGCTTGCCCTCGGTCATGGTCGGCGACAGCGCCGGCATCAGGATTTCAATCGGCATGGGTCCCCTCCGGGCGGACAATCCAGTGGCAAGTCATTCCCGGCGCCCGGATCACGCGTAAACATCCGTGTAAAGCTCCGAGGCATCCGGCTCGGGAGAATGCTGGGCGAACTCGGCCGCCTCGGTGACGATGGCCTTCACCTTGCGGTCGATGTCCTTGAGCTTGGCCTCCTCGACACCGGCCTCATCCAAGAGGACGCCGCGCAGCCGTTCGATCGGATCGCGTTCCTGGCGGACCTTCTGGACCTCTTCCTTGGTGCGGTATTTGGCCGGGTCCGACATGGAATGGCCGCGGTAGCGGTAGGTGTGCATCTCCAGAATATAGGGCCCCTTGCCGGAGCGGGCGTGGGCGACGGCCAGTTCGCCCGCCTTCTTGACCGCGACCACATCCATGCCGTCGACCTGCGCGCCCGGAATCCCATAGGCATGGCCGCGATGGTAAAGGTCGGTGCGCGCCGAACCGCGTTCGATGGAAGTGCCCATGGCGTACTTGTTATTCTCAATCACGTAGACGACCGGCAATTGCCAGAGCGCCGCCATGTTGAAGGACTCGTAGACTTGGCCCTGATTGATGGCGCCGTCGCCCAGATAGGTCAGGCAAACCGCATTCTCGTCCTTGTATTTATGAGCGAAGGCGATACCGGTTCCGATCGGCACCTGGGCCGCGACGATGCCATGGCCGCCATAGAATCCTTTTTCCTGGCTGAACATGTGCATGGAGCCGCCCTTACCCTTGGAGTAGCCGCCCCGGCGGCCGGTCAGTTCCGCCATCACGCCCTTGGGGTCCATGCCGCGGGCCAGCATATGGCCATGGTCGCGGTAGGAGGTAAGGACGGTATCGCGGTCCGTGACCGCCGCCTGCATGCCGATCACGACCGCTTCTTGACCGATATAGAGATGACAAAACCCGCCGATCAGGCCCATGCCGTACATCTGGCCGGCTTTTTCCTCGAACCGGCGGATTTCGAGCATGGCGCGGTAATAGGTGAGGAGCTCTTCGGGCTTGGCGCCGCCGCTGGCCGGCGCCGCACGCCGGGGCGATGTCTTTTTCGCCGCCTTCGATGGCGATGCCTTTTTCGCCGCCTGCGATGGCGATGCCCTGCTTGGCTTTTTCGTCATGACGCCCCCCACATTCGGACCGGAGGATAACCTCCAGCCCCGATAGTCTATCTATGAAAGGATAAGGTGTCCCAAGATGTTTCGCAATATATAATAACTTATTGAAAAATAACTAAAAATAACAAATTACTATGATATCGGTTAATTATCTGCCGGGGGTATTTGCCGCAGGATCGTATATTCGTCCTCCAGGCCGTAGTTGAGGATCGCGCGGGCGCGTTCCTCAAGCAGGTCCCGGTCTAAACCGTCCAGGCGCAAGAGATTCACATCGCGTTCCAGGCGGGTCCGCTCGGTTCGCAAGCGCGCCTCGGTCGCCTGCGCCTGGGCCAAGTCCCTCTCGACCCGCAGCAGGGCTAGATATCCCCGATCGCCCTGTATGGAATGATAGGCGAAGTATCCCATCACGCAGACGGCCAGGACAGGCGGTAGAATCTGGCGGGCCTTGACCCGAATTTCGCGCAACACAGCCATGACCGCCATGGAATCACAGACCGATTCGCGGGGTCAACAAAAAACGAAACGTGGAGTCGAAATCAGCCGGACAGTACCGCCCAGCCCTCCGGGGGCCGGGCCGGCAAAACTGGAACTAAACCTCGGCCGCCGCCGGATCCTCCGGGCTTTCCGGGTTGGCCTCCTCTTTAAGCTCGGCCTTTCGTTCTTCCTTCGCGGCTTTTTTCTCGGCCTTAGCTTTATCGCGTTGTTGACGGTCGAATTTGTAGTTGGGCTTACGCGCCACGCCTAGCTCCTTTCGTTGGAAATCGAATTTTTCGCGCCACTGGGGTCCAGCCGCGCGGCTCTTTTCAAGTAAGGCCGGAACGGTGGTCTTGCAAGTACCGAATTCGCCGCGCGACGCCTGGCGCCACGCGCGCAGCCAAGGAAGACGGCGGGTGCCGCTTCGGTTGTTTTCACTAAATACACACATATTTTTTAATGGATGATCTCCCGATATTTTGAAATAGGAATTTCTTCGCCGTTTCTTCTATAGTGGCAAGTGGAAGGTTCAACGATCCATAGGCCTGATGCTTACAGGTTACTTGTCCCGATACGCGATGCTTCACGATCCCCTACCTTCCGCCGGACAAGCCTGGTTTGCCGAAAGTCAAGGAGGGAACGATACATGAGCGATACTTACCTGGTCGGCTTCGATGGCACGGATTCATCGAATCGCGCCATCGATTTCGCCGCTTCACGGGCCAAGATGGCCGGCGCGCGGCTGTGCGTGGTCCATATTCTCGAATGGTCCGCCTATAGCTTCCACACCCCCGAGGAACTGGCCGAGCGTCACAAACGGCGTGAGGAGGAACTGGAACGTGCCCGCGCCATGGTCGAGCCCGTGGCGGCCAAGTTGAAGGCATCGGGCATAGAAACCCAAACCGAGGTCCGTCACGGCCATGTCGGCGAACTGTTGTGTACGATCGCCAAGGAAACCGGCGCCGTGCAAATCTTCGTCGGCCGCACCGGCGATTCGGTTTTCACCGCCCGGCTGCTTGGCGGTTTGGCGATCACCCTGGCGCAGGCGTCTCCGGTGCCCGTGACCATCGTGCCGTAATCCATAAATTTCAGAAAATAAGACATATCGGAACAGGGGGAAGACTCATGTTGAAACGTTTACTGCTGGCTTGCGCCGGCTTACCGCTGACGGCCGGGGTGGCCTACGCCCAAGAAAGCGGGATCGATCAGGCCATTAGCGAAGCTATCGCGCCGATCGTGAATCCAATCGTCAATACCGTATTTTATTCGGTGCCGGTTTTCGGAACCAACTTTCCTTTGATCGTCGCCTGGCTGGTCATCGCGGCGGTCGTATTCACCGTCTATTTCGGTTTTATCCAGTTTCGCGGTTTCAAGCATTCCATCGAATTGGTGCGCGGCGATTATCTCGATCCCAACGACGCCGGCGAGGTAACGCCGTTTCAGGCCCTGGCCACGGCGCTGTCGGGCACGGTCGGCCTGGGCAACATCGCCGGTGTCGGCGTGGCGGTCTATCTGGGCGGTCCCGGCGCCACCTTTTGGATGATCCTGGCCGGCTTGCTCGGCATGGCGTCCAAGTTCACCGAGTGCACACTCGGCGTGCACTACCGAAACGAGTACAAAGACGGCACCGTATCCGGCGGGCCGATGTATTATCTGTCCAAGGGCTTGTCGGAGGACGGCAAGGCCAGGCTCGGCAAGTTCCTGGCGATATTCTTTTCGATTTGTTGCATCGGCGGCGCCCTTGGCGGCGGCAATATGTTCCAGGCCAATCAGTCCTTCGCGCAGATCTCCAGCATCATTCCCTTCTTCGAGGGTAAAGGCTGGCTGTTCGGCCTGATCATGGCCGCCGTAGTCGGCATCGTCATCATCGGCGGCATCAAGTCCATCGCCCGGGTCACGGAAAAGATCGTGCCCGGCATGGCGGTGCTCTATGTCGGCGCGGCCCTGATTATTATCGTGGTGAACTTCGGCGAGATTCCCAACGCCATCAGCGCCATCATCGGCGGCGCCTTCTCCCCGACCGCCGTCGCCGGCGGCGCCATCGGCGCCTTGATCCAAGGTTTCAAGCGCGCCGCCTTCTCGAACGAAGCCGGAATCGGTTCGGCCTCCATCGCCCATTCGGCGGTGCAGACCAAACACCCGGTCACCGAAGGTTACGTGGCCCTGCTCGAGCCCTTTATCGACACGGTGGTTATCTGCACCATGACTTCCCTGGTGATCACCATCACCGGCTCCTGGGTGCCCGATAACGGCGTGACCGGCATTGCCCTGACCTCCAAGGCCTTCGAGGCCAATTTCTCCGGCTTCGGATACGTGCTCGCCATCGCGGCGGTGCTGTTCGCCTTTTCAACCATGATTTCCTGGTCGTATTACGGACTCAAGGCCTGGACCTACATGTTCGGCGAAGGCAAGGCCAAGGAACTGGTCTTCAAGGCGATCTTCTGCGTCTTCGTGGTCATCGGCGCCTCCATGAGCCTGGGGCCGGTGATCGACTTCTCCGACGCCATGATCTTCGCCATGGCGATCGCCAACATTATCGGCCTCTATTTCCTGATGCCCAAGGTCAAGGCCTTGCTAAAAGATTATCAGGCCAAGCTGGCGAGCGGCGAGATCAAGAAAATCAAGTAATCCGCCGCCTGGTGAAAATCTCTTTCACCCTCAAGCGAAAGGGAAGAGAGCCGGCATGGTCGTGCCGGCTCTTTTTTTCCTCTTATTGCCACGCGCGCAGGCTGAGACCGGCAACGGTAGCTATACTGGGTTTCAACAACTCGTGATACTTCGTGAAAAGAAGGATTGATCCAGATCAATCCATTTTCACCATCACATGCGTGCAATGCCAAAGACCCGTGAGTGGCAATCCGTGTTCCAGATATCGAGATCTTGGAGGCAAGCATGGTCGATCTGAAGAAACTACCCCGCGAGCAGCTTGTGGCGATGGCGAACGCGGGGGAAGAAGTCCTGGAATGCTACAGGGTGCTACGGAAAAGCAACACCAATGTCGTCGCCGAGGTTCTTCGCGGCCAGGGAGAATTCTATGAGTTGGACCATTACCCCAAGGGCGACGTATTCGATTCGGAAAGCCATTCCCAGTTTTATTACCACTCCCACCGGGAAGGGGAGCACGGCCACTTTCATACATTCCTCAGGGAAAAGGGCATGCCGAAGGAGTGCCGCCCGGTCAAACAGTCCGAAGCCAAGTTCATGAATGAGCGAGACGACAAGCTCAGCCATCTCATCGCCATTTCCATGGATAGCTCCGGTTTCCCCATCGGCCTGTTCACCACCAACCGCTGGATCACCGCCGACAACTGGTACGCATCGGAAGACGTGATCAAGATGCTGGACCGCTTCGAGATGGATCTCTCCTGGCCGTCATGGCCCGCCAACATCTGGATCTCCGCCATGTTGCGCCTGTTCCGCCCGCAGATCGAGGAACTTGTGCGCGAGCGCGATTCCACGGTCGCTGACTGGCAGAAAAATCATCCTGCGAAAGACGCTTTCGAGGATCGCGGCTGCGACATCACCTCGACGCGCCAAATCTCGGTCGTGACTCAGATCGAGGATGTGACCCAGGCGCTCACGACAGCCACCGCCTGACCCGCGGCCCGGATATCAGATTCTAAAGGAAACGTCCTCGCGGGCCTCGCCGGCCCGGTTGGGCGCGTAGTTTTTCCATTTGTCCCGGTAGTACTTCTCGCACATGTCGCCGTCCGATTCCCGGTTGAAGGTCAGGAAGACGTTCCGCCGGCTGCGGGTACCGGTGTTGGCTGAAGATTCATGAGAAACATAGGCATCGAAGAAGATCACGTCGCCAGCTTCGGCTGCGTGCTCGCCATCGCGGCGGTACTGTTCGCTTTTTCGACCATGATTTCCTGGTCCTACTACGGACTCAAGACCTAGACCTACATGTTCGGCGAAGGCAAGGGCAAGGCCTTGATTGCCGATTATCAGGCCAAGCTGGCGAGCGGCGAGATCAAGAAATCAAGTAGGGGAACTCACATCTTCGCCTTCAAGCGAAACGGTAAGGGCCGGCATTTTCATGCCGGCCCTTTTTTCCCCACACGCCAGGACTGTTTCAATCAGGATTAATCCCTAAACAGCCGATGTTTGCCGATAACTCGATCTTGCCAGCCAGTCGGGGTTGATTTCGACCCCCCAGCCGGGCGCATCTGTGACTGTCGCCTTGCCGTCCGCGATCTCGTAGGGCGAGCGGGCGAAGAGCCCCTCTTGCCAAGGATAGTAGTCCGGCCCCTCGATTGAGAACTCCAGATACTTTCCGGCATTCGGAATGGCGCGCAGCAGATGCATGGTGAACAGCGTCACCATGGACAGATTAGCGCAGTGCGGTGTGACCGGCAGCCCCGCCGTCTCGGCCAGACGCGCCACTTTGAGCGTCCGCGAAAGGCCGCCTAGATAGCAGATATCCGGCTGCACCACATCGACGGCCCGCATGTCAATCATCCGCGCCCAGATCGTCAGGTCGCAATCCTGCTCGCCCCCGGTCACGTCGATGGTCAACGCCTTCGTAACCTCCCTGGTTTGCTCCAGTTCCCAATAAGGACAGGGTTCCTCGTAGTGCCCCAGGCCATTGTCTTCCATGATGCGCCCAACCTCGATGGCCCGTTTCGGCGAGTAGCAGCTATTCGCGTCCGCCAGCAGGTCAACATCGGACCCCAAATGGTTCCGTATGGTGGGGATAATCTCCTCGGTTCGCCCCGGCCATTCGTCCCGGTCGCGCCCGCACTCGGCGCCGACGCGAAACTTAAAGGCATCGAAGCCTTGTTCGCCGCGCAGCCGCTTCATACGCTCGGCCTCGGCTAGGGGGGTGATGTCGCGCTTCATGGACGATCCATAGGCCCGGATCGTTCCTGCTGTGCCACCCAGAAGCTCCACGACCGGCTTGCCCGCGCGCTTGCCGCGCGCATCCCAGACCGCGGTGTCGAACCCGGCCATGGCACGCCGCAGATAGGAGCCCGGAAACTTATGCTCGCGCTCGGTGACGATATCGAGCAGGTCGTTCAGATCGGCCGTGTCTTGCCCCAACACCCAGGGCGCCACTTGCCGGTGCAGCACCGCGGCCGTGATGTCGGCGTTGTAGGTAGCGACCTGACCCCAACCCTGGGTTCCATCTTCGGCAGTGACCCGGACAAAGCCGACAAACTCGGTGCAGAAGCTCTCGATCGTCTTGATTTTCATAACCGGCCCCCTTTATCGCGCATCTTCGAGAATGAGATCCGCGGCCCGCTCCGCGACCATGATGGTCGGCGCGTTGGTGTTGCCGCTGGTCACGCTGGGAAATACCGAGGCGTCAACCACCCGCAAGCCCTCTACGCCATGGACCCGCAGACGCGGATCGACGGTGGAGGTTTCCGGGTCGCTCCCCATGCGGCAGGTACAGCTCGCGTGGAACACAGTCCAGGCATTATCGCGGATATGCGCCTGGATATCTTCGTCGCTCTCGGCGTGGGGGCCGGGGCTGATCTCGGTCTCGATGACGGAGCGCATCGCCGGGGTCGCCGCCAGCCGGCGGATGAAACGCGCCCCTTCCAACATCGCCGCCCGGTCCTCTTGCGTACTCAAATAGTTCGGACGTATCTCCGGCGCCGCGAAGGGATCGGCCGAGCGGATGTGGATACTTCCCCGGCTGGTCGGACGGCAGGAGCTGAATCCCAGGAGGAAACCCGGGAAGTCGTCCGGGCTCATCATGGGCCGTTCGCCCGGCGGCGCGCGGGTGTAGCTGACAGGCGAGAAATAGAGCTGCAGGTTCGGCCGCGTCAGCTCTTGCCGGGTGCGCACGAAGCCACCCCCCTGGTTGACGCTCAGGGTCAGGGGTCCGCGCCGCAGCAACAGGAACTGCAAGCCGGCCCGAAGCTTACCCCACCACGGCCGCAGTACCTGGTTCAGCGTCGGCACCGTCGCACGGTAATGCATGTCGAGGCCAAGATGGTCCTGTAAATTACGCCCTATCGAGGGGGCATCGCGGCGCACCTCGATGCCCAGCGGTTGCAGCACTTCTCCCGGCCCAATGCCCGAAAGCTGCAAGAGCTGAGGCGAGTTAATCGCGCCGCCGGAAACGATCACCTCGCGCCGCGCCCGCACTACCCGCGTCTCACCGCCGCGCGTGAACGCCACCCCCACCGCCCGGCCGTCCTCCATGACTATCCGTGTGGCATGGGCGCGGGTCAGCACCTTCACATTCACCCGCTTCATGGCTGGCTTGAGATAGCACCGGGCGGCCGAGGCGCGTAACCCGTTCTTCGTGGTGATCTGGTAGATCGAGGCGCCCTCCACCTGGACCCCGTTATAATCCTCGGTGACCGGCAAATGCGCCTCACGGGCGGCCTGTAAGAAGTTTTGGCACAAGGAATGCACCTCGCCGCGGATATCGGCGACCGGCAGCGGGCCGCCGGCGCCGCGCCGCTCGTCCGCGCCGCCCGCCCAATCTTCCATGCGCTTGAAATAGGGGGCGACCGAGCCCCAGTCCCAGCCGGTGGCGCCGTCCGCCGCCCAGTCGTCGAAATCGCCCGGATGCCCGCGCGCATAGACCAGGGCGTTGATCGAGGACGAGCCACCCAGCACCTTGCCGCGCGGCCAGTAGCTCGGCTTGCCTCCCAGCGCCTCTTCCGGCTCGCTCAGGTATTTCCAGTTGAAGCGGGCGTCGTAGTAAACCTTGCCATAGCCGATCGGCATCCGGATCCAGAAGCTGAGGTCCGAACCTCCAGCCTCCAGCACCAGTACCCGATGCTCACCGCTGGCGCTCAGGCGGTCCGCCAGCACACAGCCCGCGGAGCCTGCTCCGACGACGATATAGTCGAAGTCTGCCCCCGCACACACCTTCATCGGGCTACGCGTCTCCCGCCCAGGGCCGCCCGCTTAACGGCGGGCGCGCAGGCTGGGGCCCGCATAGATGGCGTCGGCGCCCAGTTCCTCCTCGATGCGGATGAGCTGGTTGTACTTGGCCAGGCGGTCGGAGCGCGACAGGGAACCGGTCTTGATCTGGCCGCAGTTGGCGGCCACCGCCAGGTCGGCGATGGTCGAATCCTCGGTCTCGCCGGAGCGGTGGGACATGACCGCCGTGTAGGCCGCCTTGTGGGCCATATCGATCGTCTCCTGGGTTTCGCTCAGGGTGCCGATCTGGTTGACCTTAACCAGGATCGAATTGGCGACGCCGCTTTCGATTCCCTGGGCCAGACGCACCGGGTTGGTGACGAAGAGGTCGTCGCCGACCAGTTGCACCTTATCGCCCAGAGTCTCGGTCAGGGCGGCCCAGCCGTCCCAGTCGTCCTCGTCCATGCCGTCCTCGACCGAGATAATCGGATAGCGGCCGCACAACTCGGTCAGGTAGCCGCTGAAGCCCTCGGCGCTTAGCGACCTCCCTTCACCCGCTAACTCGTATTTGCCATCTTTGTAGAACTCGCTGGCGGCGCAATCGAGGGCCAGGGCGATGTCCTCGCCGGGGCGGTAGCCCGCCGCCTCGACCGCCTTGGCGATGAAGCCCAGGGCCTCGTCCACGGATTTCAGATTGGGCGCGAAACCGCCCTCGTCGCCGACGTTGGTGTTGTGCCCGGCATCCATGAGGCCCTTACGCAAGGCGTGAAAGACCTCGGCCCCGGCGCGGATCGCCTCGGCGATGGATTCCGCGCCCAGGGGCACGATCATGACCTCCTGAATGTCGAGGGCGTTGTCGGCATGGGCGCCGCCGTTGATGACGTTCATAAGCGGCACCGGCAAGGTCCGGGCATAGGTGCCGCCGACATAGCGGTAGAGCGGCAGTCCCGCCTCCTCCGCCGCCGCCTTGGCCGCCGCCAAGCTGACCCCCAGGATGGCGTTGGCGCCCAGGCGCGCCTTGTTCGGGGTGCCGTCGAGGGCGATCATGGTGCGGTCCAGGTGAAGCTGATCCTCGCCGTCGAGGCCGGACAGGGCTTCGAAAATCTCGTGGTTGACCGCCTCGATTGCCTTGAGCACGCCCTTGCCGCCGTAGCGCGCCTTATCGCCGTCGCGCAACTCGACCGCCTCGTGCTTACCGGTCGAGGCGCCCGAGGGCACGGCGGCCCGGCCGAAAGCCCCGCTTTCCAGGGTGACATCGACCTCGACGGACGGATTGCCACGGGAATCCAGAATCTCCCGTCCCCTGATATCGACGATGGCGGTCATGTTTCTCTCCAAGCGTTTGAGTACCGGCGCAGTGGTACAAAGCCAGGCGGGTCCAGGCAAGGCTCACAATCGCGCGAGCCTGTCCCAGAGCGCGCGGCGGTGATATCTTCCCCCGGCACGCTAAGGGATTATATTTAGCGGACCGCCCGGCACTGACCGCATGTGGAGGACACCATGAAAAGAATGATAAGACCGTTTCTGGCTGCGGCCTTGGCCGCCGTCATGACACTTGGCGCCGGCCTTGCCTTGGCCCAAAGCCAACCGAAACGCGCGATTACGCAGATCGCCGGCGATCTCTACCGCTTCCAGAACAACTTCCATTACTCGGTTTTCCTGGTGACGCCCGAGGGTATTATCGTGACCGACCCGATTAATTCCGAGGCCGCCACCTGGTTGAAAGGCGAATTGGCCAAGCGTTTCGACGTGCCGGTCAAGTACCTCATCTACAGCCATAATCATGCCGACCATATCGCCGGCGGCGAGGTCTTCGCCGATACCGCCACGGTCGTGGCGCACGTCAACGCCATGGCGCACATCGCCGGCGAGGGGCGGCCGACAGCGATCCCCGACATCACCTTCGCCGACCGCATGACGATCGCGCTCGGTGGCAAGCGGGTGGAGCTGAGCTACCTGGGCAAGAACCATTCCGACGACTCCATCGTCATGCTCTTTCCCGACGAGCGGGCCGTGTACGCGGTCGATTTCGTCACCGTCGGCCTGCTGCCCTACCGAGACATGCCCAATTCCTACCTCGGGGATTGGATCGAGTCCCTGAAGCGGCTGGAGGCCATGGACTTCGACATCCTGGCGCCCGGCCACGGCAAGCTAGGCAAGCGCGCGGACGCCGGGGCGTACCGCCGCTATGTGGAAGAGTTGCGCGCGGAAGTCTTGAGCCGGATGCAAGCGGGCGTTCCTCTCGAACGGATCCAGGCCGAGGTCAAGATGGAGGCCTACAAGGACTGGGGCGCTTACGGCAAATGGTTAAAGCTCAACGTCGCGGGCATGTATCGCAACCTGACGGTCTACCGGCGCGGCAACTGAACCGGGGCTAAGGGCACAAGGCTTGGATTGGCATTCTGCGTCCTTCGACAGGCTCAGGATGATGAAAATATTTATGCCACACACAGTCTTCCTCATCCTGAGCCTGTCGAAGGACGCAACGGCGTAGCTGCCAAGTGAAGTTCGATAGCCTGGCGGAAGTATCCAGACGTCTTGACATATTTCAATAATTGTTGAACTATTGAAATATGGATGACAACACGGCCATAACCGCCCTTTCGGCGCTGGCGCAGGAACACCGTTTGCGGGTGTTCCGCCTGCTGGTCAGGCACGGCCCTTCCGGGCTTTCGGCCGGGGAGATCGCGGCCCGGATCGGAGCCGCGCCCTCGGCGCTGTCGTTTCACTTGGCGCATTTGGAGCGTGCCGGCCTGCTACGCTCCCGGCGGGTCCAGCGTCACGTCTACTACGCGGTGGAGGCGGAAGGCATGAGGCAGTTGTTGTCCTTCCTGACCGAGGATTGCTGCCACGGGCAGCCGGAACTCTGCGCGGGCATCGGCGACCTGCGCCACCATGAGAGCGCGGAAGCGTGACCGCCACATACCGCAACGTGCTGTTCCTCTGCACCGGCAATTCGGCGCGCAGCATCCTGGCCGAGGCGATCCTGAACCGGATCGGCGCGGGCAAGTTCCGGGCCTTCAGCGCCGGCAGTCAGCCCAAGGGCAAGGTTCATCCTGGCGCGCTTGCTCTGCTTACAAAGCTCGGTTACGAGACCGGAGACCTGCGCTCGAAATCCTGGGACGAATTTTCCGGGCCGGATGCTCCCGCCTTCGACTTTGTTTTTACCCTGTGCGACAGCGCCGCGAGCGAGACCTGCCCGGTGTGGTTCGGGACTCCCATGACCGCCCATTGGGGCCTGCCCGACCCAGCCGCCGCGCGCGGTGAAGCCGCCGTGGCCGCCGCCTTCGAGGCGGCTTACCGGGTGCTGCTCGGGCGCCTCGAAAAATTCATCGAGTTGCCCCTGGATGTACCCAATTTAAAAACACGCCTCGACAGCATCGGCCAGGCCGAAGTCCCCGCCTCTACCTTAAATCCCTTAGGATGACGCCATGACCAACGATTCCCTCGCCATATCCACACGGCCCCCCGCCGGTATCGGTTTCTTCGAGAAGTGGCTATCGGTTTGGGTGGCGCTGTGCATGGCCGCCGGCGTGATCCTGGGAAACCTGGCTCCGGGTATGTTCAAAGTCCTCGCCAGTCTCGAATACGCCTCGGTCAACTTGGTCGTCGCCGTCCTCATCTGGGCCATGGTTTACCCGATGATGGTGAACGTCGATTTCGCCAGCCTGCGCCACATAGGTGACCGGCCGAAGGGTCTGGTCGTAACCATCGTGGTCAATTGGCTCATCAAGCCCTTCACCATGGCCGCGCTCGGGGTCTTGTTCTTCGAGGTAATCTTCGCCGACCTGATCGCCCCCGCCGATGCGCAGCAGTATATCGCCGGCCTGATCCTGCTCGGCGCCGCGCCCTGCACCGCCATGGTTTTCGTCTGGAGCCAGCTGACCCGGGGTGACGCGACCTACACCCTGGTCCAGGTTTCAGTGAACGATGTCATCATGATCTTCGCCTTCGCCCCCCTTGTCGCCCTGCTTCTGGGAGTGACGGATATTGTCGTCCCTTGGGAGACTCTGCTGCTTTCCGTCGGCCTTTATGTGGTGATCCCCCTGGCCGCCGGTGCCTTGACCCGGCACCGGCTGGTGGCCCAAGCCCGCCACGGCGAGAGCAGCGAGGCGGCGGTCGCGCGCTTTACCGGCGCGTTGAAGCCTGTTTCGGTCCTCGGGCTCCTGGCGACGGTGGTGCTGCTGTTCGGGTTTCAGGGCCAGATCATTATCGACCGCCCTACCTTGATCGCCTTGATCGCGGTGCCGCTGATTATCCAATCCTATGGCATTTTCGCCGTCGCCTACGCCGCCGCCTGGGCCTGGCGCATACCCTTCAACGTCGCGGCGCCTTGCGCCCTGATCGGGACATCGAATTTCTTCGAACTCGCCGTCGCTGTCGCCATCAGCCTGTTCGGGCTCAACTCCGGCGCGGCTTTGACGACCGTGGTCGGTGTCCTGGTCGAGGTACCGGTCATGCTTTCGCTCGTGGCCTTCGCCAACCGCACCCGCGCCTGGTTCCCGGCGAGCTAACCGACGATAGAAACCGGGCGTTCCTTGGCCAACCCGGCGGTCACCCTCGCACGCTCTTTCACCGATACCTTTTCCGGCATTGCCCCGGCACACGCCCCGGCCTTCATCGCCGCGCAGATCCTGGGTGCCCTGGTGGCGACGGCCTTTTTCGCCTGGCTGCTGGCGCCCGTTGGGGTGACGCAAACAACGACCAAGTCCCCCGAGCCGGCGGAATAACTTCCAGCCTCAGGCGGCTTTGTCGGTCAGTTGCCGCATGATCGCATGGCGCGCCGGATGTAGCAGATTGCCGAGACGCAGCAGGGCATCCCGGGCAAAGCGTGCCGGTGACCGGTCGTCGGTATACAGGCCAACCAGCACGTTGGTGGCCAAGTAGATTGGCCACGCCACACGATCATGAGCATGATGGTATCGCCGCAGCCCCCGGTCCGCACCAATATCGTCACCACTCGCCTGGGCCTTCCGGATTTCGCCGGCCAGGGTGGCGGCGCTACGCAAACCAAGGTTAAAGCCATGTGCGGTAACCGGATGCATACCCACGGCGGCATCGCCGATCAACGCGAAGCGGCGGCCGAAAAAGCGGTCGGCATAGACGGCGATCAAGGGGTAGATGTGACGTCCGCCCGCTAGGCGCATAGAGCCAAGACGATGCGCGAAGCGGGCCGCTATATCCCGGTTGAATGCCTCTTCGCTCATCGCCATCACTTCCGCGGCGTCACTACTAGGCAGGGTGATGACGACGGAGCTTCGCCGTCCAGCCAGCGGGAGTATCGCTAGTGTGCGGTCATAATGGAAGCATTCGAAGGCCGTGCCGCCATGCCCCTCGTCGTGTTCCATGCAACAGACAATGCAGCTTCGCCCAAAATCGCGCATTCGCGCCGCGATACCGAAGCGCCGCCGGGTTTCGGAGAAACGGCTGTCGGCGGCAACCAGCAACGGCGCCTGCAAGCGGCGGCCGTCGTCGAGGTGCGCCCAGGCCACGTCTTCATTAGCGCCTGACGCAACCACCGAGTGCCCATCGAACAACGTGGCCCCGGCGGTTTCCCGAAACGCGGCAAAGGCGGCGCGGCGGATCAGATTGTTCGCAACAATAGCCCCAAGATATTCCTTACCGGTTTCCTGGTGATCGAAATGCAAGGCATAAGGAGAGCCGCCGTTAATTACCTTGGCGTGGCGAATGAAAGAGACTTCTTCCGCCGGTATGTTTGGCCAGATACCGAGGCCGCGCAGGATCGCCTCGGAGCGGTGAGTGAGGGCTATATCTCGACCGTCGATTGGTGGATCGGCGAGCACCGCACGCGGTAGCTGCTCGACCACCGCGATGTCGAGGCCACATCCTTCCAGCGCCCGGACAAAACTCAAGCCCGCAGGCCCCGCGCCCACGACGATCAGATCGTAGCTCTCCACCTGATCCTCGATCCGCGCCGCTGTTTTCATGTCAATCCCCTTACTGACATTCCTAATAGACAAACCCGTGGATTCGAAGCTGCGGCTATATTTCGTCCAGATTCATTGACTCAGATCAGTAGTTCTCATTTTGGCCTGAGATGCGGCACGAAAAGTTGGCCGGTCAAGGCGTTCCGTTAAAAACGCCGGTCTTGCCGCCGCTCCTCAAGGAGACGCGGCGATTTCGACCGGACGTTCCTTGGCCAGCTTATCGAAGGCCATGAGGGTTTCGATCAGGGCCGGCAAATCCTTTAGAGGTACCATGTTAGGGCCGTCGGAGGGGGCGCTGTCGGGGTCTTGGTGGGTTTCCATGAAGACCGCCGCGACGCCGAGCGATATGGCGGCGCGGGCCAGGACCGGCACGAATTCGCGCTGGCCGCCGGAGGTCGCACCCTGCCCGCCCGGCTGCTGCACCGAATGGGTGGCGTCGAACACAAGCGGGCAGCCGGTTTGCGCCTTGAGGATCGGCAGGGCGCGCATGTCGGAGACCAGGGTGTTGTAGCCGAAACTGGTGCCGCGCTCGCACACCAGGACGTTGGGGTTGCCTGACTCTAAAATCTTGTCGGCCACGTTTTTCATGTCCCAGGGGGCCAGGAACTGGCCCTTTTTGACGTTGATTGCCTTGCCGGTCTCGGCGGCGGCAATCAGCAGATCGGTCTGGCGGCACAGGAAGGCCGGGATTTGCAACACGTCCACCGCCTCGGCGGCGCGCGCGCAGTGTTCCGCCGTGTGCACGTCGGTCAGGACCGGGCAACCGTAGGTCTCGCGAACCTCGGCCAGAATTGGCAGCGCCTTCTCCAGGCCGATACCGCGTTTCGATTTCAGGCTGGTCCGGTTGGCCTTGTCGAAGGAAGTCTTATAGATCAGGCCGATGCCGAGCTTGCCCGCCATTTCGCTAAGGGCCTGTCCCATTTCCAGGGCATGGGCACGGCTTTCCAGGGCGCAAGGCCCGGCGATCAAGACAAAGGGCAAATCGTTGCCCAGGGTGAGCGGGCCGATCTTGACGTGGCGGGTCTGGGTCATGGGCCTTCCTGCTTTCCTTTATCGGCCAGGGCGTGAAGCTCCGGGCCGGGCCGGGCGGCTTGAGACCGCGCTCACATCAGCCGCGATTGCGTGACCGCCGCCTCGATGAAGGAGGTGAAGAGCGGATGCGGCTTAAAGGGTTGCGACTTCAATTCGGGATGGAATTGCACGCCGATGAACCAGGGGTGATCGGTCAGTTCGATCATCTCCGGCAGGCTGCCGTCGGGCGACAGGCCGGCGAAACGCATGCCTACCCGCTCCAGGGCCTCGCGGTAGTTGATGTTGACTTCGTAACGGTGCCGGTGCCGCTCGCTGATGTCGCCGGCATCATAGATATCGTGAAGGCGGCTGCCGGCTGCGACCGCGCATGGGTAGGCGCCGAGGCGCATGGAGCCGCCCTTCTCGCTCCCGGCATCCCGGCGCTCGACCCGGTTGCCCACGCTCCATTCGGTCATCAGGCCGACCACAGGGTCCGTGCAGGGTCCGAATTCGGTTGAGCCCGCCTTGGGCAGATCGGCCAGGTGGCGGGCCGCCTCGATAACCGCCATCTGCATGCCGAAGCAGATACCGAAATAGGGCACCTGGCGTTCGCGCGCGAAACGGGCGGCCGCGATCTTGCCTTCCGAGCCGCGCTCGCCGAAACCGCCGGGGATCAAGATGCCGTGGACGTTTTCCAGTTGATGGATGGCCCCCTCGCCCTCGAAAATTTCCGAATCCAGCCAATTGACCTTGACCTTGACGTTGTTGGCGATGCCGCCGTGGGTCAGGGCCTCGGCCAGGGACTTATAGGAATCGATCAAGCTCGTGTATTTGCCGACCACGCCGATGGTGACCTCGCCGTCGGGTTGGCGCACCCGCTCCGTGACATAATCCCAGCGCGACAGATCGGGCGCCGGCGGATCCAAGGCGAAGTGCCGGCAAACCTCGTCGTCCAGCCCCTCTTCGTGATAGGCCCTGGGCACCGCGTAAATGGTATCGACATCCAGGGCTTCGATCACGGCGCTGGGCCGCACATTGCAGAACAGCGCGATCTTGCGCTGCGCATCCAGAGGGATCCGGCGCTCGCAGCGGCAGACCACGATGTCGGGCTTGATGCCCATGCTCTGCAATTCCTTGACCGAGTGTTGTGTCGGTTTGGTCTTGAGCTCCCCCGCCGAGGCCAGATAGGGCACCAAGGTAAGATGGACAAAGAGACTGCGTTGATCGCCCAACTCATAGCCGAGCTGACGGATCGCTTCCAGGAACGGCAAGCCTTCGATATCGCCGACTGTGCCGCCGATCTCGCAGACCACGAAGTCCACGTCGCCAAGATCGCCTAGGATGAATTCCTTGATCGCGTCGGTGACGTGGGGGATGACCTGGACGGTCGCGCCCAGGTAGTCGCCCCGCCGCTCCTTGGCCAGAACCTTGGAATATATTTGCCCGGTGGTGACGTTATCGCCCCGGCGCGAGGGAACCCCGGTGAAGCGTTCGTAGTGGCCCAGATCCAAATCGGTCTCGGCGCCGTCGTCGGTGACATAGACCTCGCCATGCTGATAGGGGCTCATGGTGCCCGGATCGACGTTGAGGTAGGGGTCCAGCTTGCGCAGGCGAACTGAGAAACCTCGGGCCTGGAGCAGCGCTCCCAGGGCCGCGGCGGTCAGACCTTTTCCAAGCGAGGAAGTGACACCGCCGGTTACGAATATGAACCGCGTCATGGAGCCGCACTATCGTGACAAGCGGCGCTTCGGGCAAGCCTCCTTTGCCCCGTCGGTGCAAAAATTTCCAACCGGCAAACGCCGTCCATTTTCTGCTTTATTGAACCGGGACGCTGGGTCCGCTCGGTTCCGTTTCGGCGGGGGCGCCGATGGTCGGAATATCGTCGATGATGGAGCGCTGCTCGCGGCCCTGGCCGGCGAGGATGCTCAGCACGATAGAGGTCACCATGAAGCAGGCGGCCAAAACCGCCGTCGTGCGGGTCAAGAGGTTGGCCGTGCCGCGGCCGGTCAGAAAACCGCCCATGCCGCCACCGCCGCCACCGCCGCCGCCGATGCCCAGGCCGCCGCCTTCGCTCCGCTGAAGCAGGACCACCCCGATCAGGCCGAGCGCCAGCATGAGGTGAATCGCGAGTACTACGTTAATCATGGTTGCCGTCTTTCCTCATCGTCTTGGCCGCCCCTGGGTGGCTATGTAGGTCCTTGGCGCCGGACACACCAGGATCATCTGGCCGCGATGGCCCAAAAATCGTCCGCCGACAGGCTCGCCCCCCCAACCAGGGCGCCATCCACGTCCGCTACCGCCAGGAGTTCCGCCGCGTTGGCGGGCTTGACCGAACCGCCGTAGAGGATGCGGATCGCCGCCCCCGCCTCCGGCCCGAACAGGGTTTTCAACAGGCCCCGGATATGGCCATGAACCTCCCCGACATCGGAGGGCTTGGCCGTCAGGCCCGTGCCTATGGCCCAAACCGGCTCATAGGCGATCGCCAGGCCCGCACCGGGAGTTTCTGGCACGGAACCCCTGACCTGGGCTTCGATCACGTCCAGGGCGGCGCCGGCCCGGCGCTGGTCTTGCGTTTCGCCGACACAGACGATGGGGGTCAGGCCGGCGGCCTGGGCCGCCGCCGCCTTGGCCTTGACCGCGGTATCGCTTTCATGGTGATCGGCGCGCCGTTCGGAGTGGCCGGCGAGGACATAGCCGCAGCCGGCATCGGCCAGCATGGCGGCGCTGATATCCCCGGTATGGGCGCCGCTGGCCGCGCCATGGCAATCCTGGCCGCCCAAGGCAATGCCGGTTCCCTTGAGAATCCCGGCGACTTGAAACAAAAGCGGGGCCGGCGGGCACACCAACAGCTCGGTCCCCGGCGGGGTTCCGGCCTTGGCCCGCGCCG
This sequence comes from Kiloniellaceae bacterium, assembly GCA_021776135.1. Classification (GTDB taxonomy): domain Bacteria; phylum Pseudomonadota; class Alphaproteobacteria; order Kiloniellales; family J153; genus JAJFGN01. Next base: position 38,501 of record JAJFGL010000008.1, on the reverse strand, counting down.
CCAGGTCCTTGGCCAGTTCCGATCCGGGGCCGGATAACCCGTTCATTTTCCAGTTGCCGGCGATAAGCTGACGCGCCATGGGAGACCTCGAAAATACCCTGAAACCCTGTCTTTTGGCTTCGGAAACGGGTACTAACACGCTGGCACGCCGGGGCCAAGCGCCGGACGCGGAGCCTGTTTTTCCCAGCTGCTGGGCGGCTTTCCTTGTTGCCGGGCGGCTAGGGTCTTTCTAAGATGCCGCGCCGCCGCCATATAGCGTTACGAGGCAAGAATTCCACCCTGCCGCACAATCGGATTCAAACGGAAATATGCGCAAAATCGTCATTAAGATCGTCACTTTCGCCATTTTCGGCGTTCTTATCGCCAGCTTCGCGGTCTGGGGCATTGGCGATGTCTTCCAGGCAACCCAACCCGACGCCCCCATCGCGACGGTTGGCGATCTGGAGATCGGGCCGCGGGAGTTCTCCAGGAACCTGACCCGCGAAGTGAACCGCCTCAGCGCCCGCCTGGGCAGCCGCTTCGATATCGAGCAAGCGCGGGCCCTTGGCGTGGTCGATCGCGTGGTCGAGCAGATGGTGGGGGGCGCCTTGTTCGACCGGAAGATCGCGGAACTTGGCATCGCCGTTTCGGACGATTTGATTAAGCGGCAAATCGCTGAAGAACCGGAATTCAAGAACAGCACCGGCCAGTTCGACCGGAACCGCTTCATTCAAACGCTTCAAAGGGCGAATATAGGCGAGCAGGAGTTTATCCAAGGCATGCGCCGCGATATCCAGCGTCAGCATTTGGTTGGCGCGGTTTCCCAATCCGGTACGGCGCCGCGTCTGCTCGCGGAAACGCTCTATTCCTACCGGGAGGAAACCCGGACCGCACGCATGTTGCGGGTGCCCAACGTTTCAATCGTCGATCTGCCGGCGCCCGACGAACCGGCGCTTCAGGCTTTTCACCAGGAATTTTCCAACGAATTCATGGCGCCGGAATACCGGGCCATCGCCTATGTTCACCTGCGCGCCGAAGACCTGGCCGCCGAGGTCTCGGTCTCGGACTCCGACGTGGAGCAGGAATTCGAGACGCGGCGAAACGATTTCGCGACACCTGAGCGGCGCGACGTGGACCAGATCGTGTTCGACGACGAAGACGCCGCGAAAGCGGCCATGGACCGCTTGAGCGAAGGCGCCAGTTTCGAAACGGTCGCGCAGGAACTGACCGGCGAAGCGCCCGTGGACCTGGGCGCCATAGAGCCCGACAGCTTGCCGGAAGGCTTGAGCGGCGCCGCCTACGATCTCGCGCAAGGCGGGATCGGCGCGCCTTTCGAAACCAGTTTCGGCTGGCATATCCTGCGCGTGCGGAAAATCCAGCCCGGCGTGGAGGCCAATTTAGAAGAGGTCCGCGAGGAGCTGACCAAGGAAATGGCCATGTCGCGCGCCATCGACAGCATGGTTTCCCTCGCCAACCAACTCGATGACGAACTGGCCTCGGGCGCCTCGCTCAACGAAGCGGCGGGAAGCCTGAACCTGGAGGTGCGGCGCATCGCGGCTATCGGCCGCGATGGTAACGACAGCCAGGGCAAGCCGGTGGAAGGATTTCCGCCCGAGCGCTTCCTGGAGGTCGCCTTCGAAACGGCGCCCGGCCAGGACAGCCTCATGACCGAAACCAGCGGCGGCGACTTCTTTATCCTGAACGTCAACAGCGTGACATCGTCTCAGCTTCGCCCGCTCGGCGAGGTGCGCGACGAGGTCGTTAAACTGTGGCAGGACGCCCGGCGCGCGGAAAAGGCACGCGAGATCGCCTTGGCCCTGGCCGAGCGCGTCCGCCTGGGCGCGAGCCTCGACGAACTCGGCGCCGAGACCGGCTACGAAGTCGATATCACACAGTCCTTTTCGCGCTTCGAAAGCGACCCTTCCCGTAGCTTTGCCCCGGCCCTCACCAGTAAACTCTTTAACCTCTCGCCCGGCGAGGTCGATACGGTCGCGGGAACCGACAGCCACATCATCCTTCAGTTGGTGGCGGTCACTAAAATCGACCCGGCGAGCAAGAAAACCGAAGTCGAGGCCCTGCGCGAAGGCCTATCCAACGCCATGCGAAACGACCTTCTGGAACAGTTCGTCGCCACCCTGCGCGGCGAGTATGGGGTCACGATCGATCAAGCCGCGATCGATAACGTCTTGGCCGGGTACTAGGGCCTGTGGACAAAACCCGCTAGGAGCGATGGAAGTCTTACCCGCCTTCGATGGCTTCGCGGCGGATTACGATGCCGGGAAAGCCCAGGTTGTCTTCACGGCCCTGATCGCGGACTTGGAAACGCCGGTTTCGGTGTTTATCAAGCTGGCCGGCGGTCAAGCCAACTCTTCGCTGTTCGAATCCGTCGAGGGCGGCAAGACCATCGGCCGCTATTCCTTCATCGGCATCAAACCCGACATAATCTGGCGGTGCCACGGCGATAAAGCCGAGATCAACCGCAACGCCGAGCGCCAAGACAGCGAATTCGAGCCCTGCGCCGAAGCCGCCCTGGACTCCTTACGCGCCCTGGTCGAGGAATCGCGCATAGACCTGCCCCCCGGCACGCCGCCCATGGCCAGCGCCCTGATCGGCTATCTGGGCTACGACACGGTGCGCCTCATGGAGCGCCTGCCCGACGCCAACCCCGATGTCCTGGGCGTTCCCGACGCCATGTTCGTGCGGCCCACCATCATCGCGGTCTTCGACCGGCTCGAAGACGTCATAACCCTCTTCACCCCGGTCTGGCCGAAACCCGGAATCGCGGCGCGCGCGGCCTACGACGCGGCCTACCTGCATGTAAAGAAAGCCTTGGACGACATAGAGTTCGCCGCCCCGATCGCGCGTAAACCGGCGGGTCCGGCCGCGGCCTTGCCGGAACCGGTCTCGAACGTCTCGCCGGACTCCTACCGCGCCATGGTCGAAGCCGCGAAAGCCTACATCCGGGCCGGCGACGCCTTTCAGATCGTTCCCAGCCAGAGATTCCAAGTGCCCTTCGCGTTACCGCCCTTGTCGCTGTACCGTTCCCTGCGCCGCCTCAATCCTTCGCCATTTCTTTTCTTTCTGGATTTCGGCGGGTTTTCGATTGTCGGGTCCAGCCCGGAAATCCTGGTCCGGGTCCGGGGTAAAAAAGTCACCATCCGGCCTATCGCCGGAACCCGGCCGCGCGGCGCGACGGCCGAGGAAGACGAAGCCCTGGGGGAAGAACTGCTCGCCGACCCGAAGGAGCAGGCCGAGCACCTCATGCTCCTCGATCTGGGGCGCAACGATACCGGCCGGGTTTCCAAAATCGGCAGCGTCAGGGTGACCGAGCGTTTTAAAATCGAGCGTTACAGCCATGTCATGCACATCGTTTCCAACGTCGAGGGCGAGCTTAGTCCCGAGTACGATGCCCTGGCCGCCCTGATCGCGGGTTTTCCCGCCGGTACGGTCTCCGGCGCCCCCAAGGTGCGGGCCATGGAAATCATCGATGAGCTGGAGCCGGAACGGCGCGGCATCTACGCCGGCGCGGTCGGGTATTTCGGCGCCAATGGCGATATGGATACCTGCATCGCCTTGCGCACGGCGGTGGTCAAGGACGAGACCATGTACGTGCAGGCCGGCGGCGGCGTCGTCGCCGACAGCGACCCGGAGGCGGAATACCAGGAAACCCGCAACAAGGCCCGCGCCCTCATCCGCGCCGCCGAAGCCGCGGTCGCCTTCGCCTCGGGAAAGAACTGAGTATTATGTTCAACCCGCCGTGCCGGCGGCGCCTTGGGCAAGTTCTGTCTGCTTAGTGACGATGGCGCTTATGGGGACCAGGGCGATCCCACGCCGGCGCGCCTCGGGCAGCCACTTGGCCAGAATATCCAGGGTCAGGCGATGGGGATGTCCGATCCCGACCGCGTAGCCGCGCCGGCGCGCGATACGCTCCAGGGCTACCAGTTGATCCGCGATCGAGTCCGCATTGCGCCAATCGTGGTCTAGAAAAATATCGCGCCGGGCAACCGGAACGCCGCTGGCCGCCGCGGTCTGCCAAGCGATGCTGCGTCCCGAGGTCACCGAATCCAAAAACAGAAGATCGCGCGCCCGTAACGCGCGCATGACCTGAGACACGCCCCCGGACGCGGCGGTAAACTTGCTGCCCATGTGATTATTGATGCCGACATAGCCTTCGAAGCGGTTCAATCCCCATTCCAGGCGCCGGGCGATTTCATCCTTGGACATGTCATTCCGCAAGACCTTGGGGCCGGCATCGTAGGCCGCGCTACTGGGCTCCATGGGCACATGCAGCATCAACTCATGGCCCGCCGCGCGGGCCTCGGCAGTATAGCGCCGCAAGTCCTTGGCGTAGGTCATGAACGACAGGGTAAGCGGCGCCGGCAAGGCAATCGCGCGCCGGGCCATGGCCCGGCTCAGGCCCACATCGTCCAACACGATGGCGATCATGGGCTGACCCGCCCGCACCGAAACCGGCACGGCATAACGCTGCCAAAGCGGCGGGCGGCGGGCGGGTATCAATTTGGGTATAACGGGCGCGGGCAGGCTGGCCAGGACCACCTCCGCATCGGCGGCGGCTTCGCGCAGGGCGCTTGCCAAGGGTTCCTCGTAGATACGGGCCATGGCCGCCTCATCCGGCTCGTCAGGCTCGATCGCCAGCATGATCGAACTTACGCCGGGCTCGATCGCGGTCCGGGACGCGGGCATGAGGTCAGTCGAAACCGATGAGAGCGCCAGATGGGCGCCGGCCAGGCCGCCCATGAAGAGAGTCAAAGCCAAAACCCCCGCCACCGTGCCAAATTGACGCCAGCGCGGCGCGGCGTAAGCCTTGCGTGCCGGCTTGGTTTTGGTGGTTTTGGGCCGTTTTTCTATAGCGCGAGTCATGGTTCGTTCCGAATCAGCTAGCCTAGCCTAGCACGGGCGGTCCCGTGGCCGACAGTCCAGCCGGTGAGTATGACCGCTTAAACCTGGGGATTACTTAACGGTTTCGGCGCCGCTCGACCCGGCGAGATCGGCCAGAATGGGGCACTCGGGACGATCGTCGCCTTGGCAGCCTTCGATCAAGTGTTCCAGGGTATCGCGCATGCCTTGGAGGGCGGCGATCTTGGCCTCGATCTCCGCCAAATGCTCGATCGACAGGGCCTTGACCTGGGCGCTGTGCCGGGCGCGATCCTGCCACAGGGCCAGAAGATCGCCCACCTGCCGGACCGAGAAACCGAGGCCGCGGGCGCGCTGGATGAACCGCAGGGTTTCAACGTCCGGGTCCCCGTAAGAGCGATACCCGCTGGCCTCGCGCCGCGCCGCCGCGATCAGGCCCACGCTTTCGTAATAGCGAATGGTCTTGGCCGGCACGCCGGATTTGCGCGCCACGGCGCCGATTTGCATGGTGTCACCTCTCGACTTAATTTCCTGGCTTAAAATAAACCTTCTAGTTACTAGAAGGTCAAGGCAAGGGAATCGATAGAAGCCATAGGCCCCGACGAAAAGCCCGTCATGCCCGCTTTCGCGGGGGTGACATAAGAAACCACGGGAAGGGTATGCGGTGCGGCTTCGCTTCCGTCCGCCGTTTCTAGCTGATATATATAGTCGGAGACGGCCTATTCCTAACCGTAAGTACTGCCCATAAGGCGCTGATATGTTTGTCCTGATCGATAACTACGATAGCTTCACCTACAACCTGTACCACTTCCTGGGCGAACTGGGCGCGGAAGTCGAGGTTTGGCGCAATGACGCCATCCAGGTGGCGGAAGTTCTGGAGAAGCGGCCCCAGGGCATCGTGATCTCGCCCGGACCTTGCGATCCGGACCGGGCGGGTATTTGCCTGGACCTGGTGCGCGCGGCCACCGGGCAGGTGCCCTTGCTCGGCGTCTGCCTGGGGCACCAGTCCATCGGGCAAGCCTATGGCGGCAAGGTCACGCGGGCGCCGGTCTGCATGCACGGCAAGTTGAGCGCGGTCACCCACGATGGCAGCGGTATTTTCGCCGATCTGCCCTCGCCCTTCATGGCGACGCGCTATCACTCCCTGGAATTGGCCCGCGACAACCTGCCTGGTTGCCTGAAGATAACCGCGGAAACCGGCGACGGCGTTATCATGGGCATAATGCACGCCGACTTGCCCGTATTCGGCGTCCAATTCCATCCCGAAAGCATCGCCTCGGAACACGGCCACGCCTTGCTCGCCAACTTTCTGGCCGTGGCCGGCCATAATGTGACCGGGCTGCCGCGCCAAGCCGTGGCGGTATGAGCGACCTTAAAGCGCTTCTGGGGATCGTCGCCGAGGGCAAGGCCCTCGACGGCGTCCAGGCCGAGCAAGCCTTCGGCATCATCATGTCGGGCGACGCCACCCCGGCCCAGATGGGCGGCTTCCTCATGGCCCTGCGGGTGCGCGGCGAAACGGTCGAGGAAATCACCGGCGCGGCCCGCGCCATGCGCGCCAAAATGCTGACCATCGAGGCGCCCCCCGGCGCCATCGACACCTGCGGCACCGGCGGCGACGCCAAGGGCACCTATAACGTTTCCTCGGCCAGTGCCTTCGTGGTCGCGGCCTGCGGAGTGCCGGTGGCCAAGCATGGCAACCGGGCGCTGTCGTCCAAGAGCGGCGCCGCCGACGTGCTGAGCGCCCTGGGCGTGAACATCGACGCCGATATGAGTTTGGTTCAGGCTGCCCTGCATGAAATCGGTATCACCTTCCTCATGGCCCCGCGCCATCACAGCGCCATGCGCCATGTCGGTCCGGCACGGGTCGAACTCGGCACCCGGACCATTTTCAATTTGCTCGGCCCCCTGTCCAACCCGGCCCGGGTCAAGCGCCAGATAATTGGCGTCTTTTCCCCCGCTTGGGTCGAGCCCCTGGCCCAGGTCTTGAAGGAACTGGGCCATGAGCGGGCCTGGGTCGTCCACGGCGCCGGCGGTTTGGACGAGCTCTCCACCACCGGCGCCTCCCTGGTCGCCGAACTGAAGGACGGCCAAATCTCGACTTTCGAGGTGACGCCGGACCAGGCCGCCCTGCCGGCCGCCAAGCTGGCCGACCTCAAGGGTGGAGACGCGGCCCATAACGCCGAGGTTCTACGCGCCATGCTGAAGGGCGAGCGCGGGCCCTTCAGGGACATCGTGGTCTTCTCCAGCGCCGCCGCCCTGATCGTAGCGGGCAAGACCGAAGATTTGAAAGAAGGCGCCGCCATGGCTATCCAGGCCATAGACAGCGGCGACGCCGGGCGGGTCTTGGACCGCCTCGCCGCCTTCACCAACAGGCCCTAGCCATGAGCGATGTCCTGACCCGCATCTGCGCCGACAAGGCCAAGGAGGTCCAGGCCCGCAAGGCGCGCACCGGCCTGAGCGAGGTCGAGGACCGGGCCAAAGCCGCGCCGCCGCCGCGCGGCTTCCACAAAGCCTTGGCCCGGCGCGTCGAGGCCGGACATTTCGGCCTGATTTGCGAACTCAAGAAGGCCTCTCCCAGCAAGGGCCTGATCCGGCCCGATTTCGATCCGCCATCCTTGGCCAAGGCGTACCAGAGCGGCGGCGCCACCTGCCTTTCGGTCTTGACCGACACGCCCTACTTTCAGGGCGAAGACGCCCATCTCGTGGCCGCGCGGGCGGCGGCCGAGTTACCGGTTTTGCGTAAGGATTTCATGCTCGACCCCTATCAGATCGCCGAATCGCGCGCCCTGGGCGCCGACTGCATCCTGCTCATCATGGCCGCCCTCGGCGATACCCAGGCGGCGGAACTGGAAGCCAGCGCGCGGGCCTTGAACATGGATGTCTTGATCGAGGTCCACGACGCCGCCGAGCTGGAACGCGCCTTGAAACTCTCATCGCCGCTGATCGGCATCAACAACCGCAACCTGAAAACCCTGGAGGTGGATCTGCGCACCAGCGAGACCCTGGCGCCCCTCATCCCCAAGGACCGCCTCATGGTCGCCGAGAGCGGCTTTTCCACCCGCGCGGATTTGGAACGGCTGCGCGCCGCCGGGACCGCCGCCTTCCTGATCGGCGAATCCCTCATGCGCCAAGACGACGTGGCCGCCGCGACCGCGCGTCTGTTGGGAGAGACCGTCCATGGCTGACTTCACCCATTTCGACACGGAGGGCAAAGCGGTCATGGTCGATGTGTCGGCCAAGGCCGAAACCAAGCGCGTGGCGGCCGCCAAGGGCTCGATTCTCATGGCCCCGGAAACCCTGGCCAAGATTCGCGATGGCGCGGTGGCCAAGGGCGACGTGCTTTCGGTCGCCCGCCTGGCCGGTATCATGGGCGCCAAGCGCACCCCCGATCTGATCCCGCTCTGCCATCCCCTGGCACTGACTTCGGTCACCCTGGAGTTGAGCCTGGCGCCGGACCGGAACGCGGTCGATATCGCCGCGACCTGCGCCCTGACCGGGCGCACGGGGATCGAGATGGAGGCCCTGACCGCCGTCGCCGTGGCGGCGCTGACCGTGTACGACATGTGCAAGGCCGCCGATCGCGGCATGCGGATAACCGATATCCGCCTGACACACAAATCCGGCGGCAAGTCTGGAACTTACGAGGCTTCCTGATGATTTCGGTCGAAGAAGCTTTGGCGCGTATTACCGGCGCCTTCGCGCCCCTGCCGGGCGAGACCGTGAGCCTGAACGAAGCCTTGGGCCGGGTGCTGGCCGAAGACGTGGCCGCCCGCGTGACTCAGCCGCCCGCCGATGTCTCGGCCATGGACGGTTACGCCGTGCGGGCCCAGGACGTGGCCCAAGTCCCGGTTACCCTGAGCGTCGCGGGTTATATCCCCGCCGGGGGCAGCGCCGGGGACATGCTGGGGCCGGGCGAGGCCGCCCGTATCTTCACCGGCGCCCCCCTGCCCGCCGGAGCCGACGCCATCGTGATCCAGGAAAACACGGAAACCGAAGACAGCGGGGTCAAGGTCTTGGAGACGGTGACCCAAGGCCGCTACGTGCGGCCGGCGGGGCTGGATTTCCGGGCCGGCGATATCGGCATCGCGGCCGGACACCGCCTGTCCTCACGCGATGTCGGCCTAGCGGCGGCCATGAACGTGCCCTGGCTCAAGGTCCACCGGCGCCCGCGCATCGCCATCCTGGCGACCGGGGACGAGGTGGTCCTGCCCGGCGAACCGATCGGACCGTCGCAGATCGTCAGCTCCAACGGCTTCTCTCTGGCCGCCTTCGTGACCGCTTGCGGCGGCATCCCCATCCATCTGGGCATCGCCCCGGACGACCGGGCCGCCCTGGGCAGCCTGGCCGAGGACGCCAAGGGCGCCGACCTGCTTGTCACCAGCGGCGGCGTCTCGGTCGGCGAGCGCGACATGGTGCGCGCCGCCCTGGGCGATAAGGGCTTGGCGGTGGATTTCTGGAAGATCGCCATGCGGCCGGGAAAACCGCTACTGTTCGGCCATGTCGGGGCGACGCCTATCCTCGGCCTGCCGGGGAACCCGGTTTCCTCCCTGGTTTGCGCCGCCCTGTTCCTGCGCCCGGCCATGGCGGTCATGCTGGGGCTCGGCCAGGCCCCCGCCGAGATTGAAACGGCCCTTCTGGGCGCCGGCCTGCCGGCCAACGACAAGCGCCAGGATTACCTGCGCGCCCGGCTCGGCAAGGACAGCGACGGCCGGCGGATCGCCACGCCCTTCGAGCGCCAGGATAGCTCCATGCTCGCCACCCTGGCGCGGGCCGACTGCCTGATCGTGCGCCCGCCCCTGGCCCAAGCCGCCCGGGCCGGGGACAAAGTCACCATCGTCCCCTTCCAAGGCGGCATACTGACCATATAGCGGCCTCGGCACACAGATGACCCCTTGACGGCGGAAAAGAACTAAACTAGAACATATCGCGACGTTTTGGTTTTGTTCTAGATGTGGTGGGTCTCCGGGTGTACGTCTGCTAGACCTCCAAACTACATACGGCGAGGGAGCGCTTAGACAGTCCATGCTGACGCGCAAACAACACGAACTTTTGCTTTTCATCCATCTCCGCCTCAGCGAGTCGGGGGTGTCGCCATCATTCGACGAAATGAAGGATGCCTTGAAGCTCAAGTCCAAGTCGGGCATCCACCGCCTGATTACCGGCCTTGAGGAACGGGAATTCATCCGCCGCCTGCCGCACCGCGCGCGGGCCCTCGAAATCCTGAAAATGCCGGAAAGCGCCGTCCGCGCCGCCGATAGCGTCGGTTTCGCGCCCAAGGTCATCCAAGGCGGCTTCGGCAACGCGCTACCGGGCGCCAGCGTCGCCGAGACAAGCGATTCCGTGCAACTGCCGCTTTACGGCCGCATCGCCGCCGGCACGCCGGTCGAGGCCCTGCGCGACGAAGACGAATTTATCGATGTGCCGGCCACCATTCTCGGCAAGGGTGAGCACTATGCCCTGGAGGTTGACGGGGATTCCATGATCGAGGCCGGTATCCTGGATGGCGATACGGTGATCATCTCGCGCGCCGACACGGCCGAAAACGGGGCCATCGTGGTCGCCCTGGTCGACGGCCAGGAGGTAACCTTGAAGCGCCTCCGCCGCAAAGGCGGCGCGATCGCCCTCGAACCCGCCAACAAGAACTTCGAGACCCGGATTTTCCCGCCGGAACGGGTCAAAATCCAAGGCCAGCTCGTGGGCCTGCTGCGGCGGTATTAGTTCGGGCGCCTCGGCGTGTTTTAGTTCGGGCGCCTCGGCGCCCAGGGCCTAAGCCCCCGATAGGTGGCGGCGCTTTCCACCCGTATGCCGTTCTCCCCGAGCCAGAAGGCATGGGCCCCGCCGCGCCAGAGGTCGAAGCGGTCGATGACGTAAGGCACGCTTGCGCAGATACCGCGCCGGACCGGCACGCGGCTAATCACCAAGGTCGCGACCGCGCAATCGTCGCGCAAGGCCCGGCTGTCGCGGACCAGGGCGACCACCTGGCCGCGGGCGCGGAAAATGCAGCCGAGCGAATCGCACCTGAGGCCGCTTTCCAAAGCCTTTTCCGCCGGGGCCCAGTCCGCCGCCGCCTCCTCGCCCAAACGGCGGCGCCAGGTTTCGCCGCTAAAGCGCTGGCGCGAGCGGCTGGACAGCAGCAAGCTGCCATCCGCCGCGCGCACGCCGAACAAGCCGCCGTCGCCGGTCACCAGGACATCGGGCGGTTCGGCCGCGGCGGCGCTGAGCAGTCCCAGAAGAATTGCCCCCAAACCGGCGAGACGCCATGGCCGGCGCCAAAGACACAACCACACGCCTCCCAAGGCCACGGCAACCAGGCCGGCGGTCGGCATGGCCGCCATGGCGCTGGTCGCCCCCGGCCAGCCAGCGACCGCGTGGGCGACGCTTAACATGCCCTCGATGCCCCAAGCCATGGGCGCCAGCGCCAGACTCTCGGCGCCGAAGGGCATGAGCGCGAAGGCTATCAGGGCCCAGGGCATGATCCAGAGGGCGGTCAAGGGCACCGCCACCAGGTTCGCGGCCAGTCCGAACCAGGCAATACGGTTGAAGTGAAACAAGGCGAAGGGCGCCGTCGCCAAACTGGCGATTAGGGAAGTCGTCGCCACGCCGCCAACATAGACCCCTGCCCGGCCCAGGAGTCCCTGGCCCGCGAAGCGGACGCCGAAACGCGCGCGGCTGAACTCATAGGCCGCGATGAGGGCGATGACGGCGGCGAAGGACATCTGGAAACTGGCGCTGAGAAGGCTTTCCGGCGCCAGCGCCAGGACCGCGAAGGCGGCCCAAGCGACAAGGCGCATGGACAAGGCGCTGCGGTCCACGATCACGGCGGTAAAGACCAGGGCGACCATCAAGAAGGCCCGCTGGGTCGGGATCGTGGAGCCAGTCAACATCAGATAGGCGAAGGCGCCGCACAAGGCCCCCGCCGCCGCCCATTTCTTGATCGGATAATCCAGGGCCAAGGGCGGTATGGCGGCCAGAAGCGCGCGCAAACCCAGGAACAAAAGGCCGGCGACCAGGCCGACGTGAAGACCGGAGATGGCCAGCAGGTGGGCCAAGCCCGATTCGCGCATGGCCTCCATATCCGCTTCCGGAATGGCGCCCCGCTCCCCGGTCATCAGCGCCGCCGCGACGGCGCCGGCACGTCCCGGCGAGGCCGCCATTATGCGCCGCGCGAGTTTGGCGCGCAGCCCGGCCCAGGCCGTGGACCAAGCCGCGAGGGGCGCCAGGACTGCGGCGCGTTCCGCGTCATCCGGCCGTTCGGCCAAGCTGGCGCCGCCGTAAGCGAAACCGACCGCGCCCAGGCGTTGAAAATAGGCTCGGCGGGCAAAGTCGAAGGCGCCGGGGGCGGACGGTCCCGGCGGCGGCCGCAGGACGGCGCGCAGACGAATCCAATCGCCGGGTTGCAGCTCCGGCCCCGCCGCCAGGACCACGATCCGCACCCGCGCGGGGGTTTTACCGGCCGCGAGCCGGTCCATCCGGGGCTGGCGCAAGGTGATCCGGGCGCCCTTGGCGCGCGGTTCCAGAGCCTCGATCTCGCCCGCCACCCAGACCGGCCCGATGCGCTTGGCCAGGACCGGCGCCTCGACCCAAGCGCTTCGTGCCTGGGCGGCCAGGAACCCGGCGGCAAACGCGAGGGCCAGCAAACTCAAGGCCACCCCAAACGGCGCGCGGCGCACGATTAGAACAAAACCCAGCGCCGCCAAGACACCGGCAAGGCCCCACCACAAGGGCGGCTCAAGGGCCAAGGAAAAATAGACGCCGATACCCATGGCGAAGGCGACCGGCAGCCACAGGGCCCAACGGTCCCGTTCCGCCACCAATACCGCGCCCAGCCAGCGCCAAAGCGGCCCGGCATACGCTTGCCGTCCCGGACCCAGCGGCCGTGCCGAAAGATGCGTGAGACTCAAGTTCCACCCCCGAATCAGCATACTAACGTAGGCAGTCTCTCACGGCCATGGCCGCGCCGCCGGGGATATGCTAAGAGCGCGCCGATCCCAAGGCGCAGTTGAAGAACGGCAGGACATGGCAGAAGCCGAAACCAAGGATCCAGAAGAGACCCGCGATTTCATCCGGGACATCGTTCGCGCCGACCTGGCGGAGGGACGCTGCGATAGCGTCGTGACCCGTTTCCCGCCCGAACCGAACGGCTATCTGCACATCGGCCACGCCAAGTCGATATGCCTCAACTTCGGCGTCGCGGCCGAGTTCGCGGGCCGCTGCCATTTGCGCTTCGACGACACCAACCCGGCCAAGGAAGAACATGAATACATCGACAGTATTCAAGAGGACGTCCGCTGGCTCGGTTTCGACTGGGGCCGGCACATTTATTTCGCCTCGGACAACTTCGAAACCCTCTATGGCTGGGCCTGTCATCTTATCCGTAACGGCCATGCCTATGTGGACGACCTCTCGGCCGAGGACACGCGCAAGTTTCGCGGCACCTTAACCGAGCCGGGCAAGAACAGCCCCTTCCGAGACCGCCCGGCCGATGAGAACCTCGATCTCTTCGCCCGTATGCGCGCCGGGGAATTTCCCGACGGCGCCCGGACCCTGCGCGCCAAGATCGACATGGCCTCGGGCAACATCAATCTGCGCGATCCGGTTCTGTACCGTATTCTGCGCGCCGCCCATCCGCGCACCGGCGATTCCTGGTGCATCTATCCGACCTACGACTACGCCCACGGCCAATCGGATGCGATCGAGGGCGTCACCCACTCCCTCTGCACCCTGGAGTTCGCGGACCATCGCCCGCTTTACGACTGGCTGATCGATAACCTGCCCACCCCAAGCCGCCCCCGTCAGTACGAGTTTTCGCGCCTGAACCTGACCCACACGGTGCTGTCCAAGCGGCGGCTGACGCTTCTGGTCAAAGAGGGTCATGTGGCGGGCTGGGACGATCCGCGCATGCCGACCCTGGCGGGCCTGCGCCGGCGCGGCGTGCCGCCGGCCGCGATCCGCGACTTCACCCGCCGCATCGGCCTGACCAAGAGCGACAATACGGTTGAAGTCGCGGCGCTGGAACACTGCATCCGCGAGCATCTGAACCGCACCGCCGCCCGGCGCCTGGCGGTTCTGCGGCCACTCAAGATCACGATCGAGAACTACCTCGAAGGCCAAAGCGAAGAGCTCGAAGCCCTCAACAACCCGGCCAATCCGGACGCCGGAACGCGCCAAATACCCTTTAGCCGCGAGCTCTACATCGACCGGGCCGACTTCATGGAGGAACCGCCGAAAAAGTTCTTCCGCATGTCGCCGGGCCGCGAGGTGCGCCTGCGTTACGCCTATTTCGTGACCTGCCGGGAGGCGGTAAAGAACGAAGCCGGCGAGGTTATCGAGCTGCGCTGCACTTACGATCCGCTAACCCGTGGCGGCAACGCAGCCGACGGACGCAAGGTCAAGGGCACCATCCATTGGGTCTCCGCCGCTCACGCCTTGACCGCCGAGGTGCGCATATACGATCACCTCTTCGCCCGGCCCGACCCCGGCGCGGAGGGCGATTTTCTAGACGGTATCAACCCGCAAGCCCTCGGCGTGCTTCAGGACTGCCGCCTGGAACCGGCCTTGGGCGAAGCGCCTGCCGGCGAAGCGATCCAGTTCGAACGCGAAGGTTACTTCTGCCTCGATCCCGATAGCAAACCGGGGCACGCGGTTTTCAACCGCACTATCGCCTTGCGCGATTCCTGGGCCAAAACCAAGGGCGGGAAGTAGAGCGTGGCAGATGTCGTCACCCGCTTCGCGCCCTCGCCCACCGGGTATCTGCATATCGGCGGCGCGCGCACGGCGCTGTTCAATTTCCTTTTTGCCCGCCATCACGGTGGAACCTTTCGCCTGCGGATCGAGGACACCGACCGCAAGCGCTCCACCCCCGACGCCATCGCCGCCATATTGGACGGCCTCGACTGGCTGGGCCTGAAACACGACGGCGAGATCGTTTATCAGTTCGAGAGACGGCAACGCCACGCCGAGGTCGCGCAAGAGCTTCTAGCGGCCGGCAAGGCGTATCCTTGCTATTGCTCGCCGGAAGAATTGGCCGAGATGCGGCAACGGGCGCGCGCCGAAGGAGAATCAAAGCTCTACGACGGACGCTGGCGGGACCGCGACCCGGCCGAGGCGCCGCCCGGCGCCGCACCCGTGATTCGCCTCAAGATGCCGCAGGAGGGTGAAACGGTTATCGAGGATCTGGTTCAAGGCCGGGTCACGGTCGCCAACCGGCAACTCGACGACATGGTTCTGCTGCGCGCCGACGGCACCCCCACCTATATGCTCTCGGTCGTGGTCGATGACCACGACATGGGGGTGACGCACGTTATCCGCGGCGACGATCACCACACCAACGGGTTTCGCCAAGCCCAGCTATTCCTGGCCATGGGGTGGGATTTGCCCAGCTTCGCGCACATCCCGCTCATTCACGGGCCCGATGGCGCCAAGCTGTCGAAGCGCCACGGCGCCCTGGGTATCGACGCCTACCGCGACATGGGGTATCTGCCGGAGGCGCTACGCAACTACCTCCTGCGCCTGGGCTGGAGCCACGGCGACGAGGAAATTATTTCGGATTCCCAGGCCGCCGCGTGGTTCGGCCTGGATGCCGTCGGGCGTTCCCCCGCCCGTTTGGATTTCGCCAAGATGGAGAACCTGAACGGCCACTACATACGCGGCGCCGAAGATTCTAAGTTGGTTGAGCTGATACAGCCGCTGCTTCCAAACGGCGCGGCGGTCACCGTCCTGGAACGCGAACGCCTGGTCCGCGCCATGGCGGGGTTGAAACCGCGCGCCAAGACCCTCAAGGACCTGGCCTCCCAGGCGGAGTTCTACATCGCCAGCCGGCCCCTGGCTCTCACCCCTAAGGCGCAGGCGATCTTGACCGAGGACGCCTGCGCGCACCTCGCCGGTTTACTGGCACGCCTGCGCGAACTCCCGGCCTGGAACGAAGCCGAAATCGAGGCGTCGGCGCGGTGTTACGCCAACGGCGAAGGCCTCAAATTCGGCGCCATCGCACAACCCTTGCGCGCAGCCTTGACCGGCTCGCACACATCCCCCGGAATCTTCGAAGTCATGCTGGCGCTCGGCCGGGAAGAAGCCCTGGCACGTATTTCCGACCGTATTTCTTAGCATTCCCGGCGTGCGGCGATTGTTTGCCTAAAGCGTGTTATTCCCCTATGCTGCAGTGCACGCGGGAACAACGAAAACCGGATGGGGAATAGGGAAACATGGCCGATAAATTATCTGATTCGAAGCCATCCAAGAACGCGCATACCGTAACCTTGACCGACAATTTCACCGGGAAAACCTGCGAGTTACCGGTGCTTAAGGGCAGTGAAGGCCCCATGGTCATAGACGTACGGCGCCTCTATGCCGAGACCGGACACTTCACCTACGACCCCGGATTCACCTCTACCGGCAGTTGCGAATCGGCCATCACCTATATCGATGGGGACGAGGGTATCCTCATGCACCGCGGTTACTCGATCGAGGACTTAGCCGCCAAGAGCAGCTTCATGGAAGTCTGCTATCTGCTGCTTCAAGGAGAGCTACCGACCAAGAAGCAACGCAGCGCGTTCGAGAGCACGATCACCTACCATACCATGCTGCACGAGCAGATGCTGAACCTCTACCGGGGTTTCCGCCGGGATTCCCACCCCATGGCGATCATGGTCGGCGTTGTCGGCGCGCTTTCCGCCTTCTATCACGACTCGACCGACATCAGCGACCCGCGTCAACGCATGATCGCTTCGCACCGGCTCATCGCCAAGATGCCGACCATCGCTGCCATGGCGTACAAATATTCCATCGGTCAGCCTTTCGTGTACCCCAGGAACGACCTGAACTACGCCGAGAATTTCCTCTACATGATCTTCGCGGTGCCGTGCGAGGAGTTCATTGTCCGCCCGGCGGTCGCCCGGGCCATGGACCGGATTTTCATTCTTCACGCGGACCACGAACAGAACGCCTCGACCTCGACCGTGCGCATCGCCGGTTCCAGCGGCGCCAATCCTTTCGCCTGTATCGCCGCCGGCATCGCCTCGCTATGGGGCCCGGCCCACGGCGGCGCCAACGAAGCGGTTCTGCAGATGCTCCATGAGATCGGAAGCAAGGACAAGATTCCCGAGTTTCTGAAGCGGGCGAAGGACCGCAACGATCCCTTCCGCCTTATGGGATTCGGCCACCGGGTCTACAAGAATTACGATCCAAGGGCAGCGGTCCTGCGCGAATCCTGCCACGAGGTGCTGGAGGACTTGGGCGTCCGCGACGATCCGCTGCTCGATCTGGCCATGGAGCTGGAACGCATCGCCCTCGAAGACCCCTACTTCGTCGAGAAGAAGCTGTTCCCGAATGTCGATTTCTATTCGGGCATCATCCTGAAAGCCATGGGCTTCCCGACTTCCATGTTCACGGTTCTCTTCGCCCTCGCCCGCACCGTCGGCTGGGTCGCGCAATGGCAGGAAATGATCGAGGATCCGAATCACCGCATCAGCCGCCCGAGGCAGCTTTACACCGGCCCCAGCAAGCGTCCCTTCGTGCCCATGGCCAAGCGCGGCTGAACGAGCCCTAGGACGAATTAAGACAAGCGCCTACTTCCGCTCGATCAATTCGATCTTGTAGCCGTCGGGATCCTCGACGAAGGCGATGACGCTGCCGCCGTGTTTCATGGGCCCCGCCGGACGCGGAATCTTGACGCCTTCCTTTGCCAGGGCGTCGCAGGTTCCGTAGATGTCGGGCACGCCAATCGCCAGATGCCCGAAGCCGGAGCCCAGGTCATAGGGTTCTTCCTGGCCCCAGTTGTGGGTCAACTCGATAACGGCGTTCTCTTTCTCGTCGCCATAACCGACGAAAGCCAGAGTGAACTCGCCCGAGGGATAGTCCTGCCGGCGCATCACCGACATACCCAGAAGCCGGGTGTAAAAATCGATCGATTTATCCATGTCCTTCACGCGGATCATGGTGTGTAAGAGCCGGTACTTGCTGGTGTCGGTCATGAATCCTCCTATTCCTTTGGGACTATTTTATCGGTTTCGCGCCGGGGCGCCAGCGTCGATCATGGCCATGACCTCACGCGCCGCGCGCGCGCTGGGATTTTCCTCCCCGGACCGCAGCCTGGCCACGGCCTCGCGCGCCCCCGCTATCTGTGTTTCGCGGGCGGCCGGGTCGCTCAACAGGCGTTCCAAGGCCGCGGCCAGATTATCGGCCGTGCAAGCGCTCTGAAGTAACTCCGGCTGCACTTCGCGATCCAAGAGGATATTGGGCAGGCTGACGTACTTTATCTTGAGGAGAAAGCGCGCCAGGAAGGCGGTAAGCGGCGCCAGGCGGTAGGCGATAACCGCCGGCACCCCGGCCACGGCCAACTCAACCGCGACCGTGCCGGAGGCCGCCAAGGCCGCCTCCGCCGCCGCGAAGGCATCGTATTTTTCCCCGGCGCCGCGCAGGACCGTGACCGGAAACGGCCAAGACTTGACCGCCTCGGCAACCTCGTCCGCGACCGTGGGCACCGTGGGGACGGCCAGCCATAAATCCGGGAAACGCGCCGTCAAACGCTCCAGCGCCGCACGGAAAACCGGCAACAGCCTGCGGACCTCGCCACGGCGGCTGCCGGGCAGGATGCAGACGATCTTGGCGGCGTCCGGAATATGGTGGCGGCGCCGGAAGCCGGCCGGATTTCCTGCTTCCGCCTCAATCGCCGGGTGGCCGACAAAGGTGGCCACCAAGCCGTGGCGTTCGAAATACGGCGGCTCGAACGGCAGCAGGGTGAGCAAACGATCCAAATACCGGGCCATGCGCTTGGCGCGCCCAGGCTTCCAGGCCCAAACCGAGGGCGCCACATAGTGCACCAAGGGAATACCCTCGCCGGCCAGGCGCTTGGCTATGGCGAGGGAGAAATTCGGCGCGTCGATGGTGACCAGAACGTCGGGGCGCGCTTCGCGGACCCTGGCCAGGGCCGCGCGTATATGCCCCAGGATGCGCGGCAGGTGGGGAACCACCTCCAACAGGCCCATGACCGCTAAATCCGAGATCGGAACCATCGAGCGCAAGCCTTGGGCCGCCATGGCCGCGCCGCCGATGCCCGCGAAACGAACCCGGCCGCCATAAAGCTCCTTCAGCGCCGCCATGAGCCGCGCCCCCAGAACATCGCCCGAGGGCTCCCCGGCAATAAGAAAAACCAGCGGCCCGGCTTCGCGCGGGGTCATTCTTCTACCCGGAGTCCAATCACGAAGAGACCGGCCCGGTCGGCCGCCGGGATTAACTTATCCCGGTCCATCACCAAGGTCGCGCCGGCCTGAACCGCGATCCCGCGCAAGCCGGCGGAATCCGCGTTGCGCAGCGTCCGCGGGCCTATGGTGGGAAGATCGGCACGGGTTTCCTGGCCGGGCTTCTTCACCTTCACCAGAACCCCGCCGGGACCGGCGCGGCGCAGGTCCTTGCACCGGGCCAGCAGGCGGTCAGTGCCTTCGATCGCCTCGACGCCAAGCACGATTCCCCCTTGGACCACGACCGCTTGTCCAACGTCTGCCGATCCCAAGGCCAAGGCCACCCGCAAGCCGCGCGCGATATCGCTTTCCGCCTGCCGGTCGGGGCCGTGCTTGCCAAGCTGGCCCTCTTCGGCCAAGGCCCCGGGCAGGACGTCATCTATTCCCAAGAGGCGAAAGCCCTCCTCCTCCAAGCCCGATATCACGGCCCGCAAGAGACCGTCGTCGCCCTGGCTTTCCATGCCGGCCTTGGCGATGAACTGAAGCCCGCGCAAATCCGGCCGCAGCTCGCGCATACTCGGCCGGCGAATCGGCCCCGCCATGACTAATTCCCTGACCCCGGCATCGCGCAGGGATTGGAGGGCGCCGCCCACGGCGCCCAGGCGGCTCCAGGCATGTTCGGTCCCTTGCACGGCGCTGGGATCGGTTTGACCCTCGAAGGCCAGAACGAAGACTTCCCGCCCCGCCTCTTGGCACGCCTGGACCAGGCGCGACGGCATCTCGCCGCCGCCGGCCAGTATGCCAAGTTTACCGGCCATGGCGATCCTTGGAACCGGGCCGGCATAGGGCCCGCGACGAATCGGCCTGTATGAAGGAAACCACATCCGCGACCCCTTTGAGGGATCCGCGCTCCCGCGCCAGGCGTTGCACGCGCTCCGCCATGGTATCTTCTTCGCTGAACAGGAGCTTGTAGGCCTCGTTCATATCCTTGATTTGCGCGCGCTCGAACCCGCTCCGCTTGAGCCCGACGATGTTCAAGCCCTGAAGCGTGGCGCGCTCGCCCATGGCCAGGCCATAGGGGATGACATCGTGTTCGATGCCCGACATGCCGCCGATCATGGCGCCGCGCCCAATACGGACGAATTGATGAATCGCCGACAAACCGCCGACGATCGCGTCATCCCCGACGGTCACATGACCCGCCAGGGTGGCGTTATTGGCAAGGATCACACGGTCGCCGATACGGCAATCGTGGGCGACATGGGCCCCGACCATGAACAGGCATGAATCGCCGATCTCGGTCAGCAGGCCGCCGCCCTCGGTGCCGGGGTTCATGGTGACGTGTTCGCGTATCCTGTTGTCGGCGCCAATGACCAGTCGCGAGGCCTCGCCGCCATACTTTAAATCTTGCGGAATGTGGCCGAGAGACGCGAAAGGAAAGACCTGGGTGCGCGGCCCAATCCGGGTCTTTCCGGCCACCGCGACATGGCTGTGCAGGACCACGCCCGCGCCCAGTTCGACCTCGCCGCCGACAACGCAGTAAGGTCCGATCTCGGCATCGCTGGCGATGCGCGCGCCCTTGTCGATAATCGCCGTGGGGTGCCGCAGTCCCATCAGTCGTCCAAGATCATGGCCGAGAACACCGCCTGGGCAACCAAGACGCCGTCCACTTTCGCTTCACCTTGAAATTTCCACACGTTACGGCGATTTCTGACCTTGGCGACATGGATATACAAACGGTCGCCGGGAACCACTGGGCGCCGGAAGCGGCCATTGTCCACAGTCATGAAGTAGACGAGCTTGCTTTCCGCCTCCTCCCCCAGAGTCCGCACCACGAGAACCGCCGCCGTCTGCGCCATGGCCTCGATGATCAGCACCCCCGGCATCACCGGCTGGCGCGGAAAATGACCTTGGAAATAATTTTCGTTGATCGATACGTTCTTAATCCCGACCGCACTCTCGTCGGGTACGATTTCGATTACCCGGTCGATCATCAGGAAGGGATAGCGATGGGGGATCAATTTCATGATTCCCGTGATGTCCAGGACGTCGGCGGTTTTCATCCCGGTTGTCTGTTCATTCATTCGGCTTATCCTTCACCTTCGCTTTTCCCTGACGCTTCCAAGTGCTGGCAAGGCGCATGAATTCGCGTATCGGCATGGCCGGGCTTCCGCAGACCGCTTGACCGGGCGGCACGTCACGCATGACGCCACTTTGGGCGGCAAGCTGCGCCCCCTTGCCGATAGTCAAGTGCCCGGTAACGCCAGCTTGGGCCGCGACCACCACGAAATCTTCCAGGCGCGTACTGCCCGCGACGCCGGACTGCGCGACCAAAACGCAGCCCCGTCCTAGTTGCACATTGTGTCCGATCTGAACCAGATTATCGATCTTACATCCCGCGCCGATGATAGTGTCCGGTCCGGCGCCACGGTCTATGGTGCTGTTGGCGCCGATTTCGACATTATCCTCCACGATAACGCGGCCTAATTGCGGCACATCCACGAAGCCTTCGGGATCCATGGCGAATCCGAAACCGCGATTGCCGATACAAACGCCGGCGTGAACTTCGCATCCACGTCCGATAATACAGTGCGACAGCGAAGCATTCGCCCCAATATGGGTGCCATCCCCGATGACGACTCCATCGCCGATGACCGCGTTTGCCTCGATCCGGCAAGCGGCGCCGATTTCGGCGGCCGCGCCTATGGAGACGCCGGCGGCGATAAAGCTTCCCGGTCCCACAATCGCGGCCGGGTCGACACTGGCGCTCTCGTGCCGGCTTTGCGTGACCGGGGCTTCGGGATAGAGGCTGCTGGCGATCCGGGCATAGCCGCGATACGGCTTGTCCGTGATGAGCAGGGCCATGCCATGGGGGGCGCGGTCCGCGTGTTTGGGCATGACCACGCAGGCCCCGGCCCGGCTGCTCGCGAAAGCCTCTAGATAACGCCGGTTATCAAGAAAGCTGATTTCATGACGATCCGCGGTCTCGAGGGGAGCGACATCGCTGATCTCCGCATCCGGGTCCGCCCCGGCTGAAAGCTCCGCCCCGGCAATGCCCGCTAGTTCCCCGAGACGGAAGGGGCCCGCGCGGGTAAAGAAACGGGAGTCAGCCACGATCCGCCGCCTATTGTTTCGTTATTTCAACCGCAACGGCAGGCAGGCGCTTGTTCAAACGCTTGGATACTTCCGTCGTGATTTCGAACTCCGGCTTGACGATGACGACCGTCGCTTTCGAAAAAATGAGGTCGAGCCCCTTATCTTCGGCGATCTTCGCGGCGATCTTGGCCATCTCAGCCTGGATTTGCGACAATCCCTTGGCGAAGCTTATATCGAGTGCGCGTTTACGAACCTGCACGTCCCGTTGCAGGGTCGCGACCCGGCGCTCCAATTCCTGGCGTTTTTGGGCAAACACCTCGGAGGAAAGAATTGTGCGCTGCCGCGATAACTCTTGATCGGCGCTACGCAGATCTTCCTCCTGCTTACGAAGCTCCGTCTGGTAGACATTGCGCAGCTTCTCGATTTCATTATTCAAGCCTTTCGCCGCCAAGGAGTCGCGCAAAACTCTTTTCACGTCGAGGATGGCGAAGCGTGGCGCCGAGGCCGTTTGCGCCGCCGCTTGTGGGATAAAAACCGATTGCATGGCGAGCGCCACGAATAGAATCGAGCCGGCGGCCATGAGGCGGCTTATATATGCGAACCTACTAAAGTGTTTCATGATGCCTAAAACTGCGTTCCAAAACTAAAGTTCAGAAGCTCCGTTTCGTCGAAACTTTCTTTGTTCACCGCGAAACCGACATCGGCGACAATTGGCCCGAACGGAGAACGCCATGTGATGCCGAAGCCAACCGAAATCCGGGGCGTGGCTTCATCCAGAGTATCCGCGTTTTCGCGGTCCAGATCCCAAGCGGAACAAACATCCCCGAACAAGCGCCCCCGGATATCGAACTGGTCGGGCAGCCCAAGCGGAAAACTGAATTCCGTGGTGGCCGTATAAAAATTCTTACCGCCCAAGGCATCGTCGGTCACACTATCGCGCGGCCCGACACCCGCAAATTCGAAACCACGGCAATTCTGCCCGCCAAGGAAATAGCGGTCGCTAATCCGTGTATCCTGAGCCAAGCCGAATATGTTGCCGAACTCTCCCTTGACGGCAAGGGTCAAGGCTTCAGACAAGGGATGGTAGTAGGCAGCGGCGACGCTGGATTTTAAGAAGCGGACATCGCCGCCCAAGCCGGCGATATCGTTGCGCAGGCGTAAAATGTAACCTTCGTGCGGATCGAAGCGGTTGTCGCGATGGTCCAGGGTCAATTCGTGTCCCACCGTCGATTCCAGGAAACGTCCCGCCTCATTCTTAACCAGTAACGAGGCGTCGTTATCGACGTCGGTTATTTCCTGGTCCTCAAGGGTGTAGCGCACGGTTTGACGAAGGCGCTCGCGCCAGGAGAAACCGGCGCGCAGCGAACCGCCGTTGCGCACGACATCGAAAGATTGCTCGTCCGAATTGTTCTCGATGCGAAACAGATCGGCGCCGGCCGAGACATTGCGGCCTAGAAAATACGGCTCGGTAAAACTTAAATTAAACGCGGTCTGTTCGGTTGACAGGGTGGCGCTGACCCGTGCGTCTTGACCGCGGCCAAGAAAGTTCCGTTCGCGCAATCCGACATTACCCAGCACGCCGGCCGAGGTCGAAAACCCGGCGCCGAACGTCAAGTCGCCGGTCGATTGCTCCTCGACTTCAACCCGGATAACGGCCCGATCCGGGGTGCTGCCCGGCTCGGATTCCACCGTGACGCTCTGGAAATATCCAAGGTTCTGGATCCGCTGTCGCGAACGCCGCTGCCTGGCGGTATTGAAAGCATCGCCCTCGACCAGGCGGAATTCGCGCCGGATCACGCGGTCCAGGGTGCGCACATTGCCTTCGATTTCGATGCGTTCCACAAAAACCTTGGGGCCTTCTTGAATGTCGAAGGTCACTTGGATAATCCGGCTTTCCCGGTCCCGGTCTATATTAGGTCGAACATCGACAAAAGCGTAGCCAAGGTTCCCGACCGCATCGGTCAGGGCCTGAACGGTGTCTTCCACCTCTTTCGCGCTGTACCATTCGTCTTCTTCGGGAATTAAGTGCTCGCGCAAGACTTCGGGGTCGAGATTGGGCAGGGTCGTGACGATGTCGATACGTCCGAACTTCTGGCGCTCGCCTTCCTCCACCGTGAAGGTAACGATGAAGCCTTCGCGGTCGGGGAGCAGTTCGGCCAAGACTGAAATAGCCCGAAAATCGGCGTAACCCTCATTCAGGTAAAAACGCCGGAGCAGTTCCCGGTCGAAGGCCAAGCGTTCCGGATCGTAGGTGTCCGTCGAACTGAGGGTAAGGAAACTCATAATTCCCGATTCCTCGGTCGTGATCTCGTCTTCGAGATCGGAATCGGAAAAGTGTCTGTTGCCGATGAAATTGATCGATTCGATCGTGGTTTGCGGCCCCTCTCCGACCTCGAACACCAGGTCGATGCGGTTTTGCGATAGTTGGATGACTTTCGGTTCGACCGTCGCCGCGTAGCGTCCCGAGCGGCGATAAATTTCAAGCAAGCGTTGAACGTCGCCTTGCACCTTGGTCCGGGTAAACACGACCCGCGGGCGCAAGGTAATTTCCGCCGCCAAGGTGTCGTCGTCAAGGCGGTCGTTACCTTCGAAGGCGATGCGGTTGACAATCGGATTCTCGACCACGGTAACGACCAGGGTTTCACCTTCCCGGCGCAAGGTGACGTCCGCGAATAATCCGGAACTGAATAGGTTTTTTAACGAGCGGTCCAGCCGCGCCGGATCGAAACGGTCACCCGGATTCACCCGCATATAGGAGCGGACGGTTTCCGGTTCGATTCTTTGCGTCCCCTCGACCCGGATTTCGCGGACAATGGCTTGGCCGCCGGACGTCTGCGCCAAAGCGGAGGCAAGGTTTCCTAGAATCAGCCCCAAAACCAGGCAGATCGGCGCAAAGCGCATACCCCAATGCCGTCCCCAAGACACGTATCATACCCCCAAAGACCGCACCCCAATGCGATCGTTCCGCGAAACCATCCCAATTGCCCAACCGCCGTGAAGTCACCGGCCAGCTCGACGAGCCTCACCCAAGGCCTTCGTACTTGCGGTTAGGAAACCAAGTTTCTTATAAAATCGAAAACCTCTAGGTTTGCCAAGTCGTTAAACGTAACGAATACCATTAGACTGAGCACAATCGCCAGCCCGATCCGAAAACTGTATTCCTGCGCCCTTTCACCCATGGGCCGTCCGCGCAGCGCCTCGATACCGTAAAAAAGCAGATGCCCGCCATCCAGCATGGGGATGGGAAACAAATTTATCAGTCCCAGATTGATCGAAAGAACGGCCATGAACCAGATAACCGGAACCAGGCCGGATTCGGCCACGGTTCCCGACATCTGCGCGATCCGGATTGGACCGCCAAGCTCTTCCGCCCCACGGGCGCCGGCGATGATCTGCCCCACGGCCTCCAAGGTGCCGATTGTTAGGGTCCAGGTTTCAATCCCCGCGCGCCAAACGGCGGCAAGGGGACCGTGACGGGTGTATTCGACGCCGCTGCGCGAGACCCCCAAAAGGCCGATATCCTGCGTATTGCCGAAACTGTCCGTCTGCTCTTCCGCCCTCGGCGTAGCCGCCAGGGTAAGCCGCGCGCCGTCGCGCAAAACCTCGATCTCCAGCAAGCGGCCGGCGCTTGGCCTGACGATCCTTTGCACCTCCTCGAAGCGCTCAATCGCCGAACCGTCAAGTCCGACAATACGGTCGCCCGCCAGAATACCGGCCTCTTCCGCGGCGCTGCCGGGCACGACATTACCAACGACCGCGGGCGTGAAAGGCTGTCCAACGGTCGCGAACAGTCCCGCCAGCAGAACAATGGCGAAGAGAAAATTAGCCAGGGGGCCGGCGAAAACGATCCCGGTCCGCGCGGCGAGGGATTGGCAGGGAAAGGCGACCGCACGTTCTTCCGCGCTCAATTCCTTTACATCGTCACCGGGTTGGCTGGCGGCGTTGGCGTCGCCGAACATCTTCACGTAGCCGCCCAGGGGAATTAGGCTGAATTTCCAGCGGGTATTGGCCTTATCCGTCCATCCGAAAATCTCGCGCCCGAAGCCGATCGAGAAAACTTCAACACGCACGCCGTTCCAGCGCGCGACAAGGAAGTGCCCTAGTTCGTGAACGAATACCAGGACCGTCAAGATAACGAGGAAAGGTACAAGCACCCCGAAAAAATCGTTAATCATTTCCATCGCTTAACCACTCTGAGCGGATCCCGCGGCGCCGTTTCAAGCGGCACACACTCTACCCGCATTGCTCATAAGGGAACAAGCCTGAAGGCAGCCTGCCCGGAGAAAGGGAATCTTCAAACAAGCGTATTCTAATCAATTGCTTGAAGGAATATCTTAACGCCTCAAACCATCAGCGCCCTGGCGGCCTGACGGGCTTCGCGGTCGATGGCATGGACATCCTCCAAGCGCCGCAGCGCCCCTAGGGGAAGTTGCGTCAAAGTTTCCTCCACGATCGCGGCGATGCGCAAAAAACCTATTTTCCCAGCCAAGAAGCCTGCCACGGCGATTTCGTTCGCCGCATTCATGATAGTTGGGGCCGTGCCGCCGCTCTGCAAGGCTTGGCGGGCGATGGCCAAGGCCCGGAAGCGCCCGGTATCGGGAGCTTCGAAGCTAAGCTGGCCGATTATAGCAAAGTCCAGGCGCTCAACCGGCGCGGCCATGCGCTTCGGCCACCCCAGGGTATAGGCGATGGGCGTGCGCATGTCCGGCTGACCCATTTGCGCCAGGACCGAGCCGTCCACATAGGCGACCATGGAATGAACGACGGACTGCGGATGAACCAGGATTTCGATCCGCTCCTCCGGCAGACCGAAGAGGTGATGCGCCTCGATCAGCTCCAAGCCCTTGTTCATCATGGTCGCGGAATCGACCGAAATCTTGGCCCCCATGTCCCAGTTGGGATGGGCCACGGCCTGTTCCGGCGTTACCATTGCCATGTCCTCTAGCGATTTTTCGCGAAACGGCCCGCCCGAGGCCGTGAGGATGATGCGATCCACCGCGTCGAGCTGGTCGTAGTCCAGGACTTGAAAAATGGCGTTATGTTCCGAATCCACGGGCAGGAGAGTCGCCCCGCAACGTGCCACCTCCGCCGTCATGAGCGCGCCGGTACAGACCAAGGTTTCCTTGTTGGCCAGGGCAACCACGGCCCCCCGCCGCACTGCCGCCAAGGTTGAGGCTAGGCCCGCCGCGCCGACGATAGCCGCCATGAGCCAGTCCGCCGGGCGCTCGGCGGCTTCCACCACCGCTTCCGGGCCGGCGGCGGCTTCCACGCCGCTGCCCGCCAAGGCCTCCTTCAAATCGCCATAGTGCTTTTCGTCCGCGATCACGGCCACTTTTGCGCTGAGGCGGCGCGCCTGTTCCGCAAGGAGTTTAACGTTACTGTGGGCGGAAAGGGCCTCGACCTCGAAGGCGTCCGGCTGCCTCTCGATCAGATCCAGGGTGTTGCGGCCCACGGAACCCGTGGATCCCAGAATACTGACCCGCCGTGGCGTCAGATCGCTCACCGGCAGGGGAGATGCGACAACCATGCTCAAACGAAAGCTCCCGTTATCATTAGAAATCCACCATACACCAAAGAGACCGCTAGGAACCCGTCAATCCGGTCCAGGACACCGCCGTGGCCGGGGATCAGCTTTCCCGAATCCTTGGCACCATGGCGCCGCTTAAGGTGCGATTCAAAAAGATCGCCCGCCTGCGCGACCACGGCGAGAAAAGCACTGAAGGCCGCCCAATAAAGTAAGCCCTCATAACCGAGCCAAGCGGTCAAGGTTCCTTTGCCGGCCCCGCCGGCCCAGCCGGTCCAAAGGAGGGCGGTCCCGGCCACGGCCGCCACCAACATGCCGCCGGCGAGACCGGCCCAAGTCTTCTTAGGGCTGACTGACGGCATCAGCTTCGGCCCGCCGAAGGCACGGCCGGCGAAATAGGCGCCCACATCCGTACCCCAAACCACCGCGATCACCCAAAACGGGTAAAACCTTAATCCGTTAATTTCGAGAAGAGATTGAAAAAATAGAAAAGCGGGCGCGATATAGACGACCCCAAGGACCGACCAGGCGGCATCGCCTTCACCGCCCTTGCGCGCCATGGATAGCAGAACCGCCATGGCGCCTGCCGCGATCGTCCAAAGGGCGGCATCTTGCAACCCAAATGCCCCGGCAAGCAGGCTGAGGGCGACACTGGCCGCGGCCAGGGCCGCAGGCAGGTTCCACGGCTCAGCCGCCTCCCGGGCCCGGCCCTGGCATAAACACACCCATTCCCAAGCAGCCATGCCGCCGGCTGCGATCAACAAAATGTCGCTATAGGGCGGACCGGCGTAAATCGCCAGCAGGAACAGGGGCGCCAGTATCACCCCGGACAAGACCCGCAGGCCCAGCCCCGACCACTTATCCCGCGCCGGCTGCGGCACCGTATCTCCGGTCGCGGAGCGCGAACTCCTGAATCGCAGCCGCCAGATCGTCCTTGCCGAAATCGGGCCAGTGCTTCTCGACATAAACGAACTCGCTATAGGCGGATTGCCAAAGCAGGAAATTACTGATGCGCTGTTCGCCGCTGGTGCGGATCATCAAGTCGGGATCCGGGATGCCGTGGGTTGAAAGCGACCCGCTAAAAAGGGTTTCGCCGATCTCCTCCGGCTTCAGGCGCCCCGCCGCCGCCTCTTCCGCCAGATGGCGCGCCGCCAAGACGATATCCTGGCGCCCGCCATAGCTGATCGCCATGGTCAGGTTCAGGCGGTCGCCCCCGGCGGTGCTCGATTCGGCTTCCGTAATCAGCCGCGCGATATCCTTGGGCAAGCGTTCGCGGTCGCCGATGACCCGCAGGCGAATACGTTCCTTGTGAAACTCCGCGATCTCGCCTTGCAGGTGACGGCGCAGAAGTCCCATGAGGTCGTCGACTTCGGCGAAGGGGCGTTTCCAATTCTCCGAGGAAAACCCATAGAGGGTTAGATAAGATATCCCCAACTCGATCGCCGCCGCGACGGTTCGGCGCACCGATTGCGCCCCCGCCCGGTGGCCGGCCGTGCGCGGCAACCCGCGCGCCTTCGCCCAGCGTCCATTCCCATCCATGATGATGGCGACATGAACTGGGACCGGGGCAATCGAATCCGAGAGAACTACGTTCATCTGTTCAGACCTGGAGGATTTCTTCTTCCTTTCGCGCCAAGGCCGCGTCGATTTCCTTAATGTGATCGTCGGTCAGGGTTTGTATTTCTTCCGACCAAAGATGATGTTCGTCCTTGGAGATTTCTTTATCGCTTTCCATTTTTTTCAGCATGTCCATGCCGTCGCGGCGCACGTTACGCACCGCCACCCGGGCTTGTTCGCCGTATTTCGCCGCCACCTTGGATAGTTCGACCCGGCGCTCTTCGGACAGGGCGGGAATGGGAACCCGGACAAGCTGGCCGTCCGCCGCCGGGTTCAGTCCCAATCCGGCGCTACGGATCGCCTTTTCGACCGCGCCGACAAGCGAGCGGTCCCAGACCTGGACCGTGACCATGCGCGGTTCCGGCACGCCGATGGAGCCGACCTGGGTCAGGGGCGTGGCCGCGCCGTAAGCATCGACCGTCACGGGCTCAAGTAAGGCCGCCGAGGCACGGCCCGTACGCAGGCCCGCGAATTCGCGCTTTAGGGCTTCCTGGGCCCCGTCCATACGCCGGGTAATATCGCTTAGATCGGGATCTGCCACGGCTTACTCCTGCTCAAGTCACGCCTTGCTGGAAATCTCCGTATAGCGGCCTTCGCCGCACAAGACCTTCGCGAAGGCGCCCGAATCGTAAATGGAGAATACCAGAATTGGAATGCTATTCTCGCGGGACAGGGAAATCGCGGAATGATCCATGACTCCCAAATCCTGAGTCAGAACATCGCGGTAGCTTAGGTGCTGAAATCGCTTGGCTTTTGAGTTCTTGACCGGATCGGCATCGTAAACGCCGTCGACCTTGGTGCCCTTCAACAAGGCCTCGCAGCCCATCTCCGAGGCCCGCAAGGCCGCCGCCGTGTCGGTGGTGAAGAAAGGATTCCCGGTTCCGGCCGCGAAAATGACCACCCGGCCCTTTTCCATATGGCGCACCGCGCGGCGCCGGACATAGGGTTCCGCCACCGTGGCCATGGGTATGGCCGAGAGCACGCGGGTGTAAACATCCAGCTTTTCCAGCGCGTTCTGCATGGCCAGGGAGTTCATCACCGTCGCCAACATGCCCATGTAGTCGGCGGTTGCCCGGTCCATGCCCGCTGCCGCGCCGGCGATCCCACGAAATATGTTGCCGCCGCCAACCACGACGCATACCTCGACACCCTTGGCTTGGACGTCCCGGATGTCCGCCGCGATGCGATCGACGGTATCGGGATCCAGGCCGTAGTCGCGGCCGCCCATGAGGGCCTCGCCGGAAATTTTGAGCAGAACCCTTTTATATTTCGGCGTGCCGGTCATGGATATCCCGCAATGTTAGAAGCCGGGCAGTAACCGCGCCCAGCGTTATGCCAGTTGGGCCGCGACCTCGGCGGCGAAATCGCTATCTTTGCGCTCGATTCCCTCGCCCAGCTGGAACCGCAGGAAGCCCGCGACCTTGACTTGATCGCCGGCATCTTTGCCCGCTTGTTCAACCGCTTCGCGTACTTTGCTCTGGCCATCTATCACGAAAGTCTGGTCGAGCAGGCAAACCTCCTCGTAGAACTTGCGCAGACGGCCCTCGAGCATTTTTTCAACCACGTTTTCCGGCTTTCCGCTGGCCCGCGCCTGCTCGCCAAGCACTTGGCGTTCGCGCTCGACCGCCGCCGGATCCAGGCTCGAGGAGTCCAGGGCTTGCGGATTCACCGCCGCGACGTGCATGGCCAACTGGCGCCCGAAGGCGGCCAGCTTGGTTTTGTCTCCGGCCGATTCCAGGGCCACAAGAACCCCGATTTTGCCCAGGCCCGGCGCGACTTGATTGTGGCTATAAGCCGCCACGACGCCATCGGAAACCTTGAGCAGACCGGTCCGGCGCACCGCCATATTCTCGCCAAGCTTGGCGGCCATATCCGTCAGGCTGCTCGCGACCGTGCCGCCGCCCGGATAATCGGCCGCCAGCAGCGCATCCAAATCGCCGCCGGCGCCCAGGGCCAATTTCACGGTAGACCCGACGAAGCCTTGAAAGGCGTCATTGCGGGCGACGAAATCGGTTTCGGAATTCACCTCGGCGATGGCGCCTTGCAGACCTTCGGCCGCGACCCCCACCAGGCCCTCGGCCGCGACCCGGCCCGACTTCTTGGCCGCCGCCGACAGGCCCTTCTTGCGCAGCCAATCGACCGCGGTTTCCAAATCCCCGGTGGATTCGATCAGGGCTTTCTTGCAATCCATCATGCCGGCGCCGGTCTTTTCGCGCAGATTCTTGACCAAAGCCGCGGTAATCTCAGCCATAACTCGATGTCTCTCCTAGGCGGATAAGGTTCGTGCCTGGGCCGCCGCGCCGGCGCCCGGGGTAAAAGCCGGTCAGCTTGGCGACGCTGTCTTCTCGCCGCCGTCCTTGGTTTCGCTTGCGGCTTCCGGGACCGCCGGTACGGCCGCCGCCTCGGCGGGCACCGGCTCCGGCACCTTGGCGGGCACTGGCTCCGCCACCTTGGCGGGCTCCGGCTCGGCCACCTTGGCGGGCTCGGGTTCGGCCGCCGCCTCGGGCAGCGCTTCGGCCGGCGCTTCCTCGGCCGCGCCGCGATCGACGCCGCTGGCGGTCATCTCGGCCTGAATTCCGTCCAGCACCGCATCGGACACAAGATCGCAATACATGCCGATAGCCCGCAGGGCATCGTCGTTGCCGGGGATGGGATAATCTATGCGGGTGGGATTCGAATTCGAATCGACCACGGCCACCACGGGAATGTTCAAGACCTTCGCCTCGTCCACGGCGATATGTTCCTTATTCGTGTCGATCACGAACAAGACATCGGGCAAGCCGCCCATTTCCTTGATCCCGCCCAGGGCCTGCTCCAGCTTATCGCGCTCGCGCGTCAGCTTGAGCAGCTCCTTCTTGGTCAAGCCTTCGACCTGGGTGTCGAGTTGGGTATCCAACTCCTTCAGGCGCCGGATCGACAGCGAGATGGTTTTCCAATTGGTCAGCATCCCGCCCAGCCAGCGGTGATTGACGTAGTACTGGCCGCAGCGTTTGCCGGCATCGGCGATCTTTTCGCTGGCCTGGCGCTTGGTGCCGACGAACAGCACCCGCCCGCCGCCAGCGACCACGCCGCGAACGAAAAGTAGGGCCTGGTGCAGCATGGGCACCGTTTGCTCGAGATCCAGGATATGGACGCCGTTGCGCTTGCCGAAGATGAAGGGGCCCATCTTGGGATCCCAGCGGCGCGTTGTATGTCCGAAGTGAACGCCGGCTTCCAATAGCTGACGCATGGTGAATTCAGGAAGGGCCATGTTCTCTCTTTTCCGGTTATGCCGCCGCGGGCGATGCATCCGTCATCCGGACACCGGAGCGACCATTCCAGGGATTTCTCCCCCGGCAGCCGCGCGCCCGCGTGTGAAATTGATGGGCCGGGGTGTACCCCTGAAAGCCCTGCTTGGCAAGCGAAAACCCGCCGAATCAGGCGTCTTGGACCGCGATGCCGGGTATGGCCTTGATCGCCTGGCGGATTTCGGGATTGAGGCGGTAGCGGCCCTCCAATTCGACCTCAACTCCGGCGCGCGCCGGCAGATCGAGGACCAGGGATACCCGGCCCCGGCCCCGCCCATCGCGGGCCAGGACGCTCTTGAGGCTGTCCAGGGGCCGCGCATCGTCAAGGAATATCTTCAGGCAGGCCCCAACCTGGGCCACGGCGGCGTCCAAGGGCTCCAGGTTCTGCGCGGTCAGGCGTAGCCCCTCGCCGTCCCCATCGCCCCGCCCTTCCAGGGTCACCAGAAGCGGCTCCCCGCTCTCCAACAAATCGTGGCACCGGGACAGGAGGTCGGAAAATAGCATGACCTCGAAAACCCCGCTGGCATCGGAAATCTGGACAAAAGCGAAGCGGTTGCCCTGGCGCGAGGTGCGTTCCTGCTTCGCGGTCACGATCCCGGCGGCTTTTTGCCGTCCTTTCTCGCGGGCCAGAACCCCAGGCAGATCGGCGGCCGGGACCACCCCCAAGCGTTTCAGGCCCGCCCCGTAGTCATCGAGGGGGTGGGCCGAGAGATAGAAACCGATGGCCTCGAATTCGTGCCGCAGGCGGTCCATCCCCGGCCATTCCTCGACTTTGGGCAAGACCAGATCGGGGCCGCTGTCCTCGGCCGCGCCGCCGAAGAGATTGACCTGGGCGCTGTCGCGCTCGCTGGCGGCGGCGGCGGCATGGCGGACGATTGTCTCGGCCGCCTCATGGGTTTGACGGCGATTCCCGTTGAGACCGTCGAAGGCCCCGGCGCGGGCCAAGTTCTCGACCTGGCGCTTGTTGAGGGCGCGCGGGTCCAAGCGGTTGGCGAAATCGCCCAGGGAACGGAACCGGCCTTTCTCCGTGCGGTCCGCGACCAGGCCGGCCATGGCCGCCTCACCGACGTTCTTGATCGCCCCCAGGGCGTAGCGGATACCCCAGGCGCCGTCGTCCAGTCGTTCGACACTAAAATCGGCGCGCGAAGCGTTCACGTCCGGCGGCAGCAGCGTTATGCCCATGCGCACCAGCTCCTGACGGAAAACGTTGAGCTTGTCCGTATTGCCCATGTCGAAGGTCATGGATGCGGCCAGGAACTCGACCGGAAAATTGGCCTTGAGATAAGCGGTCTGGTAGGCGACCAGGGCATAAGGCGCGGCGTGGCACTTGTTGAAACCGTAGCCGGCGAACTTGGCGATCTGCTCGAAGATCATTTCCGCCTTGGCTTCGGAAACGCCACGGGTCACGGCGCCTTCGATAAAATGCCGGTGCTGGGCGTCCATTTCCGACTTGATCTTTTTACCCATGGCGCGGCGCAGCAGGTCAGCTCCGCCAAGGGAATACCCGGACAGTTCTTGAGCGATTTGCAGGACCTGCTCCTGATAAACGATGGTTCCAAAGGTTTCTTCCAGGATCCATTTCAAGCTGGGGTATAGATAGTCCGGCGCTTCCTTGCCGTGTTTGCGCGCGATATAGCTGGGAATGCTGTCCATGGGACCGGGACGATAGAGCGCCACGACCGCGATCATGTCCTCGAAACGATCGGCGCGCAGACGGCGCAAGACATCGCGCATGCCCGAGGATTCCATTTGGAACACCCCCACGGTCTCGGCCCGGGCCAGCATTTCGTAGGTCTTGGCATCGTCGAGCGGTATGCCCGGCAAGTCGATCTCGCCGCCCCGCTCCTCGATCAGGGTCACGGCCTTGGCCAGGACCGACAGGGTCTTGAGGCCCAGGAAATCGAATTTCACCAGGCCGGCCTTTTCCACGTACTTCATGCTGAATTGAGTGACCGGCATGTCGGAACGCGGATCGCGGTAGAGAGGCACCAATTCGTCCAGGCGCCGGTCGCCGATCACCACCCCGGCGGCATGGGTCGAGGCATGGCGGTACAGCCCTTCGAGCTTGAGGGCGATGTCGAGCAGCCTCTTGACCGTCTCGTCCTCCCGGCGCATCTCGCGCAGGCGCGGCTCCCCGGCGATGGCTTGGCTCAAGGTGACGGGCGCGGCCGGATTATTGGGCACCAGCTTGCAAATACGATCGACCTGCGGATAGGGCATCTGCAAGACGCGCCCGACATCGCGCAAAGCGGCGCGCGCCTGTAGTTTCCCGAAAGTAATAATCTGGGCGACTTGATTCCGCCCGTACTTACCCTGCACATAACGGATGACCTCGTCCCGCCGTTCCTGGCAGAAATCGACGTCAAAATCCGGCATGGACACCCGCTCCGGGTTCAAGAAGCGTTCGAACAGCAAGCCCCAGCGCAAGGGATCGAGATCGGTGATGGTCAAGGCCCAGGCGACCACGGACCCGGCGCCGGAACCGCGCCCCGGCCCGACCGGAATGCCTTGCTGCTTGGCCCATTGAATAAAGTCCGCGACGATCAGGAAATAGCCGGGAAAGCCCATCTGCTCGATCACGCCGAGTTCGTAGTCCTGGCGTTCGCGGTACTGCAGGGCCGCCGCGGCGCGGGCTTCCTCGTCCATTTCGGGCGTGAAAACCTGGTCATCCAGGCGTTTCTGAAGCCCGGCATCGCTGCGCGCGCGCAACTCCTCGGCCTCGCTGCGCCCGGCCTCGGTCGGAAACGCGGGCAGTATGGGCGCCACCTCGCCCGGCACATAGGCGCAGCGTTGCGCGATGACCAAGGTGTTCTCTATCGCTTCGGGAAGATCGGCGAAAACTCTTGCCATTTCCTCGGCCGACTTGAAACGGTGCTCAGGGGTCAGACGCCGGCGGTCCTCGCTGGTCACGTAGCTGCCCTCGGCGATACAGATCAGGGCGTCGTGGGCCTGAACCATGCCCTCGTCGGCGAAGAAGACCTCGTTGGTGGCGGCCAAGGGCAAATCGTGGGCGTAAGCCAGATCGATCAGGCGGTCCTCGATCCGTTTCTCCGCCTCCAAACCGTGACGCATCACTTCGACGTAGAGCCGGCCGGGGAAAACACCCACGAGCGATTCCAGAATCTCCTCGGCGGCCGGATACTGGCCCTGAAACAGACGCCGGCCTACCGGGCCCGCCGGCCCGCCGGTCAGGGCAAGCAGACCTTCATTGCGGGCTTTCAAATCGTCGAGACTTACCTGCGGCGCCTCGCCATGCTCGGTCTCCAGATGGGCCTTGGAAGTCAGCGCCATGAGATTCTTGTACCCGGCCTCGCTCTGCACCAGAAGGACCAGGGGGTCCGGCGGCGCTTGCAGACCGCCGGGCGCCGTGGGGCCTTCCGCCCTAAGGCCGAGCTGGCACCCGATAATAGGCTGGACGCCCGCCTTGGACGCCGCGAGCGCGAACTCCAAAGCGCCAAACAAATTGCCCGTA
Source organism: Kiloniellaceae bacterium (assembly GCA_021776135.1). Taxonomy (GTDB): domain Bacteria; phylum Pseudomonadota; class Alphaproteobacteria; order Kiloniellales; family J153; genus JAJFGN01. The sequence goes on along the minus strand of JAJFGL010000008.1, from coordinate 2,477 downwards.
TCGGTGACCGCGACCGCCGGCATGCCGTGCTTCAGGCATAAGGCCACCAACTCATCGAGCTTCAGCGCGCCTTCAAGCAGGGAATAGGCGGAATGAGTGCGAAGGTGGACGAATCCGGCGTGTGCCATGGCTCATTGATTCCATCCCTGGGCCGGGATGTCACTGTGGATAGTATGGGGCTATTGCGCGGCCCGCGACGATGGCAGGTGCTTGGGTAGCTCCTCCGCCAACAAACGGATGTGATCGGGCCCTATGCCACAGCATCCGCCCACCACTTGCGCCCCCATATCGACCCACTTGCGGGCCTCGGCCAGGTAATCCGCGGGCGAGATGATATCCACGAACTGCCAGTCCGGCATGATGAAACGGCCGCTGTGGGGATAGGCCGCCACGGGACCGGACCAGTGCGCGCGCAGGACTTCGAGGCCGGGGGCCGTGGCCTCGACATCGCTGTGCATGATCCCAACCAGCGAACCGCCGACCGCCATGACCTTCTCGACCGCGTCGGCCAAGGGAGTATTCATATCTTTCCGGAAAAACAGAACCGTTTTTCCATCGGCCGCCAGGCGGCAGGAAAATCCGACCCAGACCGGCAAGCCGGTGGCCAGCGCGGCCTCCAGCGCATAGACCGTGTAGGCGACGTCCGCCATCATTTCCAAGACGATCAAGTCGGCCCCGGCCTCGGCGAAGGCCTCCGCCTGCTCGCGGTAGCTGGCGAAGGCGACGTCGGGCATGACCTGCTTGTCGTCCGAATTCTCGGCGGTGAAGCTCGATATGGAACCGGCGACCGCGACCTCGCGGCCATCCGCCGCCCGGTCGCGGGCTTCCTTGGCCAATTCGATGGCGCGCCGGTTCAACTCGGACACGCGCTGACCCAGGGAGGCTTGGGCCAGAACATGACGCGCCGCGCCGAAGGTGTTGGCGATGGTCACCCCGGCCCCGGCGCGAATGTAGTCTTCATGAATTTCGCGGATAACGTCAGGGTGGCTCGCGATAGCGGCGGCGCTCCAGGCAACCTTGTCCATGGGTACGCCACGGCGCTGCAACTCAGTGCCCATGGCGCCGTCGAGTACGATCACCTCACCCTTGGCGAGGCGTTGTTCAAGCTTAGACACGCCCTCTCCCCAACGCCCTCACTGGGTGCGGGCAAGATTTAGACGCCTACACCTCATTAATTAATTTACCTGCGGCGGTGCGCAATTCCCCCAAAACCTCACGCCGTGCCGGTCGCGAGCATAGCGCAGTGACGATGTTAGACAAAGCCCCCTGCCCTCCCCTATCCTCGCGGCCATGGTTATGAAAGAAGTTCAGATTCCCATCGCGGACATCTACGTCCCGTCCAAGCGCCGGGAGGAGATCAAGGCCGAGGCGGTCGAAGCCCTGGCCGAAAGCATCATGGAAGAGGGTCTCAAGGTGCCGATCAGCGTGCGTCAAGGCAAGGACCGCTACGTCTTGGTTTCGGGTCTGCAACGCCTGGAAGCCTGCCGGTCTCTTGGCGAGGAAACCATTCTCTCCATCGTGGTCGGCGCACCCCAGCGGTGAAATCCCAGCCCAGCTAAACGGTAGGAATCTGCCGGAAGCCGGGGACAGGATCTTCGTCTGATGGGTAGTCTTCAAGCCGGGTCACACGCGCGGCGGGCGGGCCCTCGCGGCAGGCGCCGATCATGGCCGTGAGCGCTAAGTCCGGGCCTTCGAAGAGCGCCTCGACCGTGCCGTCGCGCCGGTTACGGACCCAGCCGTTCAAGCCCCGGCTTTTCGCTTCCCGCTCGCACCAGCCGCGAAACCAAACCCCTTGAACCCGGCCATGGACAATAACGCGCACGCAGGTCACTGCGGTAATTCGAATTCCAAAATGACTTGATCGACCGCCAGGCTGTCGCCGGCCTGGGCGTGAAGCTTGGCGATGGCGCCGCCGCGTTCGGCGCGCAGGATGTTTTCCATCTTCATGGCCTCGACGATGCACAGGCTCTCGCCCGCCTTGACGACCTGCCCCTCTTCGACGGCGATGGACATCACCAAGCCCGGCATCGGACAGAGCAGGAGGTTTGACGTGTCGGCAATCATGATTTCCGGCATCAGGGCGGCAAGTTCCGCTTCGCGGGCGGTATAGACATGCGCCTCCACTTCCACACCGTGGTGACTGATCCGGTAACCGTTCAGGACGCGCACCACCTGAACCGCCACAGACCGGCCGTTGATCTGGCCGTTCCAGACCGGCTCGCCCGGCCGCCAGGAGCCCTGAACAGCAAATTCCACGGGCTTGCGGCCGGCATGGATGACCCTGAGCAACGGGCCGCCATCGTCAATGATGCTGACCGAATGGTCGGCGCCGTCAAGATGCACCTTGCGATCGACCGCGAACTGTACCGGTTTGCCGCCCATCTGGTCGGTGATGGAGCGCCGCCGCGTGTTCTCCACATGGTCCAGCAGCACCGCCACGGTTACCAGTGTGGCGCGCAGATCATCGGTGAGGCCTC
>JAJFGL010000070.1 GCA_021776135.1 Kiloniellaceae bacterium | reverse complement strand
GAGCGCGAGGCCGAGCACCGAGGGTTCGTCCGGCGGCCGCCCGGTGAAGGTCGAGAGGTAGATCGGGTCGCGGCGCATGGTGATCGCGCTGACGGTGAAGACCGGGAAGGGCTCGACCGCGTTGTAATAGCCGGTGTGGTCGCCGTAAGGCCCCTCGTCGCTGTGGTCCTCCAGGCTGACGTGGCCCTCGATCACGATCTCGGCCTGGGCCGGCACCTTGAGCGGCACGGTCTTGCAGTCGGCGAGCTCGACCCGGCTGCCGCTCAGCAGGCCGGCGAAGAGATATTCCGAAAGCGTGTCGGGCACCGGCGTCACCGCGGCCAGGATGGGGCCCGGGTCGGCGCCGATCACGGCGGCGGCGGGCAGGGGCTCGCGCTTGGCCTGTTTCCAGCGCGCGTGATGCTGCGCCCCGCCGCGGTGCTTGAGCCAGCGCATGAGCGTGGTGTTCCGCCCCGTCACCTGCATGCGGTAGATGCCGAGGTTGAAGGCGTCCTCGCGCTTCGCGCCCTTGGTGCCCGCGCTCGGCCCTTGGGTCACCACCAGGGGCCAGGTGATGAGCGGCGCCGGCTCCCCCGGCCAGCAGGTCTGCACCGGCAGGGCGCCCAGGTCGATGTCGGCCCCGGTCAGCACCACTTCCTGGCACGGCGCGGTCCCGGCATTTTTGGGCCGCATGGCGAGCACGCTTTTCAGCATGGGGATCTTGTCCCAGGCATCGCGTAAGTCCCCGGGGGGTTCCGGCTGACGCAGGAAGGCCAGGGTCTCGCCAAGTTCGCGCAGCTGGTGGGGCTCGCGCTCCATGCCCCAGGCGACCCGCTCCGCCGTGCCGAACAAATTGACCAGCACCGGCATGCCGTAGGGGCTGCCGTCTTCGCGCACCACGTTCTCGAAGATCACCGCCGGGCCGCCCTCGGCCAGCAGGCGGGTCTGAATCTCGGTCATCTCGAGGATCGGGGACACGGCCTCGCGCACCCGCGCGAGCTGGCCCTTGGCCTCGAGCTGGCCGAGAAAATCGCGCAGGGAGGCGTAGGGCATGAAGGTGTCTAACTTTCGCCCGGTTCGGCCACCAGCAGGGTGCCATCGGTCGCGGTTACGCGCACCTTCGCGCCCTCGGGCAGGTCCGGGCCCTTTACTTTCCATGTGGTGTCATCGACGCGGATCTTACCGACGCCGTTCTCAATGGCTTCGCTGAGGGCGAAGACCCTGCCTATGTATTGCGCGCCGCGCCGGTTCAACGTGGGCTCATCGGTCTGAGGCGGGTTCTTGCGCAGATAGACCTGCCAGCCGACGACCGAAATGACCGAAAGCACGGCGAAGATTAGCAACTGGGTTTCCAGGCTCAAGTCCGGTTCGACGAAGAGTGCGGCCCCAACCACGCCGGCGGCGACCCCCATCCACAAAAAGAAAGTGCCGGGCATGAAAACCTCGAACGCGAGCAAGCCAAGCCCCGCGATCCACCAGTACCAGAATTCGATCGGTTCGAATGTCATGAGCGGCCTCAAGTTGTCTCGGATGGGCGGCGAACCGGCGCGGTCCGTGCCTGGGCGGCCTCGGCCATGGAATCGCGCACGATTTCGGCGATCCCGCCAACCGCGCCGATGACTCCGGCTGTATCCATTGGCAGAAAGAAGGTCTTTTGATTAGGCGAATCGGCGAACTTGCCCAAGGCCTCGATATAGCGTTGGGCAACGAAGTAGTTGACCGCGTTCACGTTGCCCGCCGCGATCGCCTGGGACACCATGGCGGTCGCCTTGGCCTCGGCTTCGGCTTCGCGTTCGCGCGCTTCGGCATCCCGGTAGGCGGCTTCGCGGCGGCCTTCCGCCGAGAGGATTGCGCCCTGCTTCTCGCCTTCGGCACGCAGGATTTCCGCTTGGCGTTCGCCCTCCGCGACCAGGATGGTGGCCCGCTTGTCGCGCTCCGCCTTCATCTGCCCGGCCATGGAGGCGACCAGATCGGCCGGCGGCGTTATATCCTTGATTTCTATCCGAGTCACCTTGAGCCCCCAAGGGGCGGTCGCGTCATCGACCACGGTTAAAAGCCGGTGATTGATCTGATCGCGCTGGGACAACAACTCGTCCAGGTCCATGGAGCCCATGACGGTACGAATATTGGTCATGGTCAGATTCAGGGTCGCCCGTTCCATATCGCGGACCTCGTAGGCCGCCTTGGCGGCGTCGAGGATTTGGGAAAAGACCACGCCATCGACTTGAATCACTGCGTTGTCCCGGGTGATGACCTCTTGCGAGGGCACGTCGAGGACGCTCTCCATCATGTTCATCTGCGCCCCCACGCGGTCGATGAAGGGGACGATAAGGTTCAATCCTGGGCGTAGCGTGCGTACATAGCGGCCGAAGCGTTCGATCGTGTATTCCATTCCCTGGGGCACCGATTTCACGCCCATGAAGACAAGAATCACAGCCAAAACCACGACGGCGATCGCGAAAATCGAAAAGGCCGTTAGATCGTTGGTCATGATAAGTCTCCATCTCTTATATCGCGGCACCTTTGCCGCCCGGACAACCTAAGTACCCTAATGCCCCGCCGGCGGCAATTTTATGGCTAGCAAACATGGTTAACTTAAGAATTTTTATGCGATTTAGTCGCTAGTTTTAGTAGGTTTCTCGATTTGAACCTTGTAGGATTCAAGACGAGATACATCCTAGACAGGAAGTCCAAAGCCATGGGGCAATTCTGGGTAGTTGGCGGCGAGTACACGGACACCCGCTTCCATGAGGCATTAAACGGCGACGAGGAATGGATCGGGCCGTTTCCCGATTACGACGCGGCGAAGGAAGAATGGGCGCGCCATGCGTGGCAGACCGTCGATCACTGCGCGGTGCGTTACCGGATCGAACGTATCGATCTGGATGAGCCGCCGGCCTGCACCGACTAGGCCGCTTCTTCGTTCCGCCGGTGATGTCCAGGCCGTGGTATTTGGGCTAGCCTGAATCCATGCCCTGGCCCCTGCCGACGACCGAGCCTGAACTTCTGGCCCTGGCCAAGTCCTATCCCTTCGCGGCTCCCGGCCAGTCCTATTTGTTTCGAAACGGCGCGGCGGCGGCCCTGGACCCGGCCTTATCGGCGCCCGAAACCTACGCCGGGCGGACCCCGGTGATCGCCCATGGCTCTAACCGCTCCCCCGATCAACTGCGCCGCAAGTACGGCGATGGGAACGAAATCCCGGTCACCCGCGCCTGGCTGTCCGATTACGACGTGGTTTATTCGGCCCATGTCACCGGCTACGGCTCCATCGCGGCCAACCTGCAACATGCGCCGGGGGTGCGGGTCTGCGTTTTCGTGACCTGGCTGGACGAAGGCCAGCTCACCCGCATGCACGAGACCGAAATGGGCGGCGAGAATTATTTTCATGGGGTGCTGGAAGGCATCGATCTGGCCCTGGAGCTTGGCCCCGTCCAGGGTTTGAAAGCGGCTAACGTTTATCTCTCGACCCGTGGCTGCGTCGCCCGGGACGGCGCGCCCCTGGCCCTGGCGGCGGTGGCGGCCGAGGGACGCCAAGACGCCGCCTCGGCCCAGGAAGACACTCTGGAAACCCTGCGCGCCCGCCACCGGGCCCACGAGGATCTTGACGATTTCATCCTGCGCAACATCCGCGAGCCCGCGCGCCGCGCAGGTTTGATCGCGGAAATGGGCGCCCAGGCCCTGCCCGCCGCCGCGCCCCATTTCCGCCCCTTGGTATAAATCCCCCGTGGCCATATAACCCTGGTCATGAACCCGCGTCCCTTTATTAAGATGCACGGCCTGGGCAACGATTTCGTGGTCGTCGATGCCCGCGGCGAAGCCTTCGATCCCGATGCGGCGGTACGCCGGCGGATCGCCGACCGGCGCTTCGGGGTTGGGTGCGACCAGCTTGTGATCCTTGAGCCGGGCCGGGACGGCGCCGATCTCTCGTTACGCTTTTACAACCCGGACGGCGGCGTGGCCGAGGCTTGCGGCAACGGCACCCGTTGCGCCGCCGCCCTGGTCATGGCGGAAACCGGGGCGCGGCGCTTGGCCATACAGACCCTCAATGGGCGGCTTGAGGCCGAGGCGGCGGGCGGCCTGATCGCCATCGACATGGGCGAAGCCAAGACCGCCTGGCGGGATATCCCCCTGGCGCGCGACATGGATAGCCTGCACCTGGGCCTGAGCGTGGGGCCGCTTAGCGACCCGGTCGGGACCGGCATGGGCAACCCCCACGCGACCTTTTTCGTCGCGGACCTGGACGCCATCGACATGGCAAGCCTGGGTCCGGAGCTGGAACGCGATCCCCTGTTTCCCAAGCGCGCCAACATCGGCGCCGCCCAGGTGACGGGGCCGGACCGTTTACGCCTGCGGGTTTGGGAACGGGGCACGGGCCTGACCCTGGCCTGCGGCAGCGGCGCCTGCGCCGCCACGGTGGCCGCCGCCCGGCGCGGCCTGACCGGACGCGACGTCACCCTCGATCTCGACGGCGGAACCCTGCAAGTCACTTGGCGCGAGGACGGCCACGCGGTCATGACCGGGCCGGTGGCGACCGCCTACACTGGGGTTCTGGATGCCAGCCTGCTAGTCCCATGAGCGAACCGACCCTCATCACCTTCGGTTGCCGCCTCAACGCCTGGGAGTCCGAGGTCATGCGCGGCCACGCCCGCGCCGCCCAGACCGGCCCGAGCGTAATCGTCAACACCTGCGCGGTCACCGCCGAGGCCGAGCGCCAAGCCCGCCAGGCGATCCGCCGGGCCCGGCGCGAGCATCCAAAAGCACGCCTCATCGTCACCGGCTGCGCGGCCCAGATCGACCCCGAAACCTACGCCGCCATGGACGAAGTCGATCTGGTTCTGGGCAATGACGATAAGCTGCGCGCCGAGAGTTTTTTAAGCGGCGATGGGCCGAAGGTTAGGGTCAACGACATCATGGCGGTGCGCGAGACCGCCGGGCACTTGATCCAGGGTTTCGCGGAACGCACCCGCGCTTACTTGCAGGTTCAGCAGGGCTGCGATCACCGCTGCACCTTTTGCATCATCCCCTTCGGGCGCGGCAATTCCCGCTCCGTGCCTCTGGGCGCGGTGGTGGACCAGGCCCGCGCCCTGGCCATGGGCGGCACCGCCGAGGTGGTCTTGAGCGGCGTCGATATCACCTCCTACGGCGGCGATCTTCCCGGCGCCCCCAGCCTCGGGCAAATGGTGCGCCGCCTGCTCGCCCAGGTGCCGGAGCTGAAACGTCTGCGCTTGTCCTCCCTCGACGCGGTTGAGCTGGACGACGACCTGCTGCGCCTGCTGGCGGAGGAACCGCGCCTCATGCCGCACCTGCATCTGTCCCTGCAAGCGGGCGACGACACGATCCTGAAACGCATGAAGCGGCGTCACAGCCGCGCCCAGGCCATGGACCTATGCGCGAAAGTCCGCTCGTTTCGCCCCGATGTGGTCTTCGGCGCCGATTTGATCGCCGGCTTCCCGACCGAGACGCCGGAGATGTTCGAACGCACGGCGGCGCTGATCGAGGACTGCGGCCTGACCTATCTGCACGTCTTTCCCTATTCGCCCCGGCCCGGCACCCCGGCGGCGCGCATGCCGCAAGTGCCCCTGGCGGAACGCAAGGCGCGGGCCAAGGTCTTACGCGATTTAGGCGATAAAGCCCTGGCCCGTTTCCTCGCCGCCCAGGTCGGCACCAAGGCCCAGGTCTTGATCGAACAACCGGGCCAGGGCCGCTGCGAACGCTTTGCCCCGGTGGCGCTTGACCACGGCGCGCCGGGGGAGATCGTGCCGGCGATTATCGCCAGGGCGCGCCTGGACCGCCTGGAAGCCGTGCCCGCGCCATGAGCGGCTGGTTCGGGCGCCTGAAAGCCGGGCTGTCGCGCTCCTCCGCCAAGCTGGGCGATGGCATTACCGGCATCTTCACCAAGCGCAAGCTGGATCAGACGGCCCTGGACGATCTCGAAGACCTGCTCATCACCGCCGACCTGGGGGTGGCCGCCGCCGCGCGCCTGACCGCCGATCTGGCCAAGACCCGCTTCGACAAGGACATCGAGCCCGGCGAGGTGCGCCGGGCCCTGGCAGACGACATCGCCAAGATTTTGGAGCCGGTGGCCAAGCCCCTCAAGCCCGATCCGGCGCACAAGCCCCATGTGATCCTGGTGGTGGGCGTCAACGGCAGCGGCAAGACCACGACCATCGGCAAGCTGGCCAAACACTACCGGGACGCGGGCCTGAAAGTGCGCCTCGCCGCCGGGGATACCTTCCGCGCCGCCGCCGTGGAACAGTTGCAGCTGTGGGGGGAGCGCACCGGCTGCCCGGTGGTCGCCGGCAAGCCCGGCGCCGACGCGGCGGGTCTGGCCTACGGCGCCCTGGAGACGGCGCGGCGCGAGGGCGACGACTTGCTTATCATCGATACCGCCGGGCGTCTGCACAACAAGGCCGACCTCATGGCCGGCTTGCAGAAGATCAACCGGGTTCTGAAAAAGCTGGACGACAGCGCGCCCCACGACGTGCTGCTGGTGCTCGACGCCACCACCGGGCAGAACGCCCACGCTCAGGTCGAAACCTTCAAGGAACTGGTGCAGGTCACCGGCCTGGCGGTCACCAAGCTCGACGGCACCGCGCGCGGCGGCGTCCTGGTCGCCCTGGCCGAACGCTTCGCCCTGCCCGTCCACGCCATCGGCGTCGGTGAAGCCCCCGAAGACCTGCACCCCTTCAAGGCCCAGGATTTCGCGGACTCCTTGATGGGGATTGGCGATTAGGGCGGGCGCGGATTTTTTTTCGCGACTTTGATTTAGCTCATGCCCTTCCCTGGCCGGGCCGCCTAAGCTTGCTTTCGGCTGCTCCCCTAACCGAAGGAGGCACGCATGTTCGCGAATCCATCGCTGGTCACCCGGATCGCCATTGGCAAGGGCTTGGGGTTCTTGTTCGGCCTGGCCGGTTTCATCAGTCTGCCCTACTTCCTGCCCGACGCGGGATGGATGATCCGCTGGGGCATCTTGCTGTGGTACACAACCCTGGGGGCGATTATCGGCATGGCCGGGGTTTTCACCCGGCACCCGGTCCTGAAACTGCCCCTGCCCTGGTGGTTTCGCGCGCCGATGCTGGGCGCCTGGATGAATTTCGTGCTGACCTTCTTCGCCTACGACGTCATGAGCGCCATGATGATCGAGGTCTTCGGCGCCGGGGGCCTGCTGAGCTCGCCGTTCTGGTTCACCGCCGAGGGCGCCTTGATCGGGCTGATTATCGGCTACGCCGCCACCCGCTTCGGCGGCGAGGGCAAGGAAACCGCCGGCCGGTAAGTTTCTTCACGCGCCGGCGGATAGCATGCCATCGCTCTCTACTGGATAAATTGAAATAAAAGAATTCCCTTCCCCCTCAAGGGGGGAGGGGACATATTTTATCCCGGTCATAATGCTGAACGGGAACACACGCTTGAGCGTAAAGAAGGCCACCTCGCCGCCCTATGCGGTCGCCAGCATTATCCTATCCATGGGCCTCATGGCGGCCGGGAACGGGGTCATGTTCGCCTATATTCCGGTGAAGCTGGCGTTCGAGGGATTCGAACCCTGGGTCGCGGGCGCCATGCTGACCGCCCTGGCGTCGGGCGGGCTGGGCGGCTGTCTTCTGACCGGTTCCTTGGTGCGCCGGGTCGGTCATGCCCGGGTTTTCGCTACCCTGGCGGCAAGCGTCAACATGTCGGTCCTGATCGTCACGCTGGGAACCGACCCGATAGCCTGGGTCGCCTCGCGCGTTCTTTACGGTTTCGCCATGACCGGGCTTTTTATCGTCAGCCAATCCTGGCTGAACGACGCCTGCGGCAACGACTGGCGCGGCAAGGTCATCGCCATTTTCTACATGACCTACATCATGGCCCTGGGCGTGGGGTCGTATCTGTTGAAATTCATCTCGCTCGAGACCCTGCAAGGCCCCTTGCTGAGCATCTTTTTCGTCACCCTGGCGATCCTGCCGGTGAGTATGACGCGGCTTAGAACGCCGCCGCCGCCGGAATCCGTATCGATCGCGATCCGCGCCGTATGGCGCATTTCGCCGGTCGGGCTGGTGGGGCTGCTCGCGGCCGGCGGTTTGACCATGCTGGTCGCGGGCTTCGCCCCCATCTACGCGGCGGCGGAAGGGTATTCCAAGGACGATATCGCCCTGCTGCTGTTCCTCATGCCAGTCGGCATGATCGCCATCCAATTCCCGCTTGGCGCGCTCTCCGACCGTATCGACCGGCGCCTGGTTCTGATCGCCGCCGCGCTCATCGTGATCGTCAGCGCCGGCATCGCGACGCGCCTGGACGGCGCGGGCTTGCTGTGGCTGATCCTGGTCTTCGCAATTTGGAGTGGGGCCACGGAATCCATCTACGCCATCGCCAACGCCCATGCCAACGACCGCGCCGATCCGCAGTATTATGTCTCCCTGTCCAGCACCCTGCTGGTCGCCTGGTCGGTCTCGGGCATCGTCCTGCCGGGGGTCGCGACCGCCCTTACCCAGGCCGCCGGGCCCAGGGCCTTCATGTTCGTGGCCATGGCCGTCGCCGCCCTCTACGCCGCCTTCGTCGTCTACCGGGTCATGCGCCGCGACCCCGTGCCCGAGGAAGACCAGGAACCCTATCAAGCCATCAGCGCCCAAGCCCCCCACACGGCGGAACTGGCGCCGCAAATCAGCGGCGAGGAAACGTCACAAGAATTATAGAAAGGAAACGGCAATGTTATCGTCAAGCGATCGCGTCATCATGGTATCTGGTGCGAACCGTGGCATAGGGTTTGCGACCGCCCGCTTGCTTGCGGGCGCCGGTTACCGCTTGAGTTTAGGCGTCCGCGACCCCGCGAGCATCGACATGGCCGATTTCGAAGGCGAAACCCTGGTGTCGAAGTGGGACGCAACCGATCCGGACTCTTCGCGCGCTTGGGCCGCGCGAACCGGCGAGCGATTCGGGCGGATCGACGGCGTTGTATTGAACGCCGGCGTTGTTCTGCGCGTTGGCTTGGAAGACGACGATGACGCGGCTTACAATACCATGTGGCAAACCAACTTCATGGGCCCCTTGCGCTTGGCACGCGCCGCCATGCCGCAGTTACGCAAGTCCGGTCATGGCCGTGTGGTGAATATTGTCTCGATCAGCGGTAAACGACTGCTCACGGGATCGACCTTGGGTTACGCGGCCTCGAAGTTCGCGGCCATGGCCTTGACCCATGCCATCCGCCAAGAAGGCTGGGACGACAATGTTCGCGCCACCTCCATATGCCCCGGCCTGGTTGACACCGACATGGTGGCCGATGTCGAGACGCCCGAGGGCCAATTCAAAATCGCCCCGGAAACGATCGCCGAAACGGTCGCCTATGCCTTGAGCCTACCCAATGAAGCCGTGGTCGCCGAAATACTGATCAACAGCAGGTTGGAGGCTTCGCTTTAAAGCGCGGTGCGTTCTATTCGAGACGCGGACGGTCCGGTGCGGGACCCTTAACGCCGCCTTCGTCGTCTATGCGTCATGCACCGCGACCCCGCGCCCGAGGAAGATCAAGAACCCTATCATGCCATCACCGCCCAAGCCCCCCACACGGCGGAACTGGCGCCGCAAGTCAGCGGCAAGGAAACGCCCTAGGGGTTTGAAAACGGGATACGCGGTAGGGCGAAAATCCATGCATTCGGGCACTTCCGGATTTAACCAGAAGTTTGAATGACTACAACAAGACCGGTAAGGGCACCGATAATGCCAGTCAGCGCGGCCAGCCACATCAATGTATGTTCATGTCGCTCCTTGCGCTCCCGGCGAATGTCCGACCGCAATGTAGCGATAGCTTGATCAGAGAGCCTGAAACGCCCGTCTATTTTGGATTCGATCCAATCGCTGCTATCAGTATCAAATTCTGGTATCGGTATGAGATAGCGCTCTGCCAATAGTCTTACATGCCGTGACGAAAGGTTGGAAATAGCGTCATCGATATAATCCCGCTCGAACATAGCCTCGGATATTATGTTCTCTTCGCGTTTACGGTCCTTCCGGCCTTGGGCAACTTTGATCGCCTCGTCATACTTGGATTCGAGGACACGCTTTCGTTTCTGTAAATTCTTAAGGCGAAATTGAAAGCGGACAACTTCCAGCATCATATCTGATTAGATTCAGAACGCCAAAACCTCTGGCGGCCAGCACCAAGCTTAATCACCGCGATATTTATGACACCTGCGCCACAATTTTTGGTCTTCTCGTAGGGTATCATGTGATACCTGTATCTCTTTTGTCGTCGTAGATTATACCTGTTAATAGGCCCTTCCCTCTTGGCTGGCATTACCTTTTCCACTTCGCGGCCTAGGTACGTAATGATTTCCTCTTTTATCGCTTCACTGGCCCAATCTATGAGCTAATACAATTCTACCCAGAGGTGCTACTATAGTGGACTTACTATAGAGATCGAGGCGATTTTACTCGATCTTCTCGGCTATAATAAAGAAGACAGAGAGTCCGCTTGTCATTCTCTCAAAGCTACCGATAACAGTGAACTCTGGTTTCATCTGAGATTTTGTAATTTCAATCATATCACCCAGTGCAGAATCACTTAGAAGGCTAGCTCTTTCATCACGATAACCAACGGTTACTTGTATGAAATCTGGCTTTTTTTCGCTGTCTCCATAGCTGGGTCTTACAATCAGTAAGTCACCATCGCGTGTTTCCATCACCATCCCGACATTTGTCTCGGAAGTACCCATAGCACGAGCGATACCGATGTTCATGGCATGTTGAACGTTAATAAGCCATTCTTGCTTTGTCATAGAGAACATCTCACGCGCGTCGTCTCTTGAAAGAATTTCAAGGTCTTGAGCCAATGCTCCGGTATTCAAGTTCCCCAAAACCAAGAACACAACAACCGCGAGACAGCGCATGGCGTTCAATTCTCCCGATCCTAATATCGACAAGTCATTCCAGCATTTTTTTCTTGCTATGAATAGACCCGTGTGGATCGTGGAAAGTGACTTTGACGATAGTCAACTTGCCTAGGGCCCGTTTCCCCCCATCCCCGCCGCCACTTCCCGCCCCACACGCACCACGATTTCCGGCAGGGCGCGCACGTCGGCTTCGGTGGTGCGGAAGTTGGTTATGCAGGCGCGCAGGTAAAACTGTCCCTCTATTATCGCGTTCGATAGAAACGCCTCGCCGCCCGTTTGGATGCGGGTCAGCAGGGCGGCGTTGAGGGCGTTCAGGCGCTCGCCGTCCTTGGCCGGGTCGAGGGTCTTGGGCACGAAACGGAAGGTCGCGATGCTCAGACTCTGGGTCGCGGTTTCGATTTCCGGGTCGGCGCCGAGCGCCGCGTACATGATCCGCGACTGCTCCAGGTTGCCGGAGATAACCTTGCGGTAACCTTCGCGCCCGGCGGCTTGCAGGGTCAGCCAGACCTTGAGGGCGCGAAAACCGCGCGAATTCTGCGGCCCGTATTCGTGATAGTTCACGGTATCGCCGGCTTTACCGCCAAAGTGGTAATAGGGCGGCGCGAATTTGAATGTTTCGCGCAAGCCTTCGCGGTCGCGGACCAGGGCGCAGCCGGCCTCGAGCGGGACGAACAGCCACTTGTGGGCGTCCACGGCGAGGGAGTCCGCCTCACGCAGGCCTTGCATATCGGCCGGCGCGCCGGGATCGGCAATGGCCGGCGCGCCGTAGCAGCCATCGACGTGAAACCACAGGCCGTTTTCGCGCGCGATGGCGGCCAGCTCGGGCAGGGGATCGACGGCGCCGGTACTGACCGTGCCCGCCGAGCCGACCAGCAGGAAGGGCTTCTCCCCCGCCACCCGGTCGGCGGCGATGCGGGCGCGCAGGTCGCGCGGGTCCATGCGCAGGTCCCCATCGGTTTCGACCCAGCGGATGGCGTCCGTGCCCAGGCCGACGATATCGGCGCCTTTTTCCAGCCAGGTATGGGTTTCGCGCGTGGCGTAGATGCGCATTTTACCTGCCGCCGGGGCCAGGCCCTTGCTGCGGATGTCCCAATCGGCGCGGGCCCGGCGCGCCGCCAGGAGGCCGATGAAGTTGGCCATGTTGCCGCCGCTGGTCAGGATGCCGCCGCAGTTCGCGGGATATCCCAGAAGCTCGGCGATCCAGCGCACCGCCTGAGCCTCGATCTCGCTCGGCACCGGGGCCGAGGACCAGGCCGCCAGGTTGGGATTGACCGCGGCGGCGAGAAAATCGCCGAGCATGGCGAGCGGCGCCGGGGTGCCGATGACATAGCCCCAGGAACGCGGATGGCCGTTGATCCGGCACCCGGTCATAATCAGGTCCGCCGCCCGCTCCAACAAATCGCCGGGCGCCGCGCCGGTCTCCGGCAGGCCGCCCTGGCCCAGGCGCGCGCGGGCCTCCTCCGGGGTCAAGCCGTGCGCCGCCGGGTTGTGCGGAATCCGCTCCAGAAAGTCGGCGATGCGGTCCACCAGGCCGTGGCCTAAGCTACGGAAATCCTCGGCGGCCATGTCGAAGGGCGGGCGGGCGGTCTTTTTCACCATGGACGGTAAATCTCCTTACAAAGAGGATATCTCAGCAAAAACTGAGCCGAGCGCAACCTCGTCCTTCGACAAGCTCAGGATGAGGCCGCTGTGGCAGGCGTTTCCTCATCCTGAGCTTGTCGAAGGACGAGGAAACGTCCGTTTCGCGGGGGTCTCCAGATAGGCAAAGAATAGCGGCCACCGGGGAATCTGGCCAGAAGCAGGCTTCGATCTAAAGACGTCCTTAATAATAATTTACTACTATAACGCGCATTTCATCGCGCACGAGCAACCACACATGCCCGACACCGCCCCCTATATGGACGACGATATATTCGCGCAGTTGAGGCAGGATTTCCTGACCGATACCCGCGAACGCCTGGACCATATGGAATCCGCCGCCACCGAATCCGAGGACGCCAACGCCTTGCTGAGCATCCGGCGCGAAGCCCACAGCATCAAGGGCATGGCCGGCTCCATCGGTTTTCCCTCCATCACCACTATCGCCCATCGGCTGGAAGACTTCGTCGCCGAACTGACGGGCCTGAGCGAAGCGCATGCCTCCCAGGTACTGGTTTATATCGATTGCCTGAGGGTCATTGTCGAAAGTGGCCGGGATCCAGGCGATCAAAACACCGCCACGATCCTGCGCGCCCTGCCCGCACACATACACGTACCGGATTCGCCCGGCGATTTCGAGGTCAAGGCGGCGCGGCGGGTGGAGGTACTGCTGATCGCGCCGGGGCGCGCCGTGCGCCAGATGATTACCGGAGAGTTGCGCGCCCTGGGGTTTCGCGTCAGCGCCGTGTCCTCGCCCTGGCAAGCCCTGGAACTGGCGGCGCGGACCCAGCCCGACCTGGTCATAACCTCGGCGGTCATGGACCAGTTGAGCGGCATCGACCTGGCGCGGGCCCTGCGCGCCATGGCCGCGACCGAGAACCAGCCCCTGGCCCTCCTGACCAGCCTGGAAGACACCCACCCGGACCTGAAACGCCTGCCCGGCGATGTCGCCGTCATCCATCTAAACCGCGCGGTCACCGACGAGCTGGGCGACATGGTGACCCGCTTCGATCTCGGTTAGGCGCGCGGCAGCATTACGATCTATTTATTGCCTAAATTTCCCAAACTTCCATCCGCGCATTTCCGCTGCGAGGGTAAAGAAAAAATTTCACCACGAAGACGCTAAGACACGAAGAGGCCGCGAAGCAGCGCAAAAAAAGAATCCTACTTGGAGACTTCTTCGTGTCTTAGCGTCTTTGTGGTAAAATTACTTCTCTGAGACACTACCACGCCGTGGCCATGCTGGACGGGGCGCGGCAAAATCGCTCTAATCGCTTCTCCGTTAGTTCCACGCACGTCATCTTGGAGACCCGCCTTGGCCCTGGATTTGGGCGTTCTTCTGCTCGTTCTGCTTTCCGCCGTCATGCACGCGAGCTGGAATGCCCTGGTCAAGGCCGGCGGCGACCGCCTGGTCATGACCACCCTGGTCATGACCGTGCCGGCGCCGCTGTGCGTGGCGGCACTGGTCTTCCTGCCGCCGCTCCAGGCCGGGGCCTGGCCGTTTCTGATCGCCTCGACCCTGATCCATTACGTTTACTACGCGCTTCTGATCGGCGCTTATAAGCACGGCGATCTCAGTCAGGTCTATCCCATATCGCGCGGCACCGCCCCAGCCCTGGTCGCGCTCGCCGCCTGGGCCTTGGCGGGCGAGGCGCTGAGTACCCGCGAAACCCTGGGCGTCGCCATCGTTTCCGCCGGGATCATGAGCCTCGCCTGGCGCCGCAACGGAACCCGTCTGGCGGCGGAATCCAAGGCCGTGGTTATGGCCGTGGCCAACGGCGCGGTCATATCCAGTTACCTCATCGTCGATGGCATGGG
The DNA here is from genome assembly GCA_021776135.1 of Kiloniellaceae bacterium. Taxonomy (GTDB): domain Bacteria; phylum Pseudomonadota; class Alphaproteobacteria; order Kiloniellales; family J153; genus JAJFGN01. Next base: position 8,709 of record JAJFGL010000070.1, on the reverse strand, counting down.
CGTGCGCCAGGCCGGGAGCGCCTTTAGCTATATCGCCTGGCTATTCTTGCTCGAAGCGCTGCCGCTTTTGGCTCTGACCCTGTGGCTGCGGCGCGGGCGGGTTGTCGCCGCCTTCGCCCCGCATTGGAAGGCCGGCGCCCTGGGCGGGACAATCGCCGCCGGATCCTACGCCATCGCGCTCTGGGCCATGAGCCTGGGCCCCATGGCCCATATCGTCGCCCTGCGCGAAACCAGCGTCTTGTTCGGCGCCGCCTTGGGGGCGCTGGTGCTCAAGGAATCCTTCGGCAAGCGGCGTATCCTGGCCGCCGCGGTGGTCGCCCTGGGGGCGGTATTGCTGAATCTAGGCGCCTAGGCGCGGATATCGATCAGACTGCCGCGCGGCGGCAGGCGCCCTTGATCCGACAGGGCCTGAACCGCCTGAGACAGATTTTCCGCCCGGGACAAGCTGGCCGACAAGGCTTGCGGCGTGGCTTTAAGCGCCGGGAACGATGCGGTTTTCGGGATCGGGGCCGGGGGCGGCGCTTTCTGTTGCGCCGGCGGCTGACTTTGAAAGCCAAGCGCGGCGAGGAGGGGATTTCCGGAGATTTCCATGGCCGGCACCATGGCATGGCGCTGGCTAAGGCCAAGTTAAAACAAATGCTTTATATTAATTAAATCGCGTTAACCGCTTAATCCCTTAACAACGATTATATTCCATGCCCACGGGCAAAATTTTATTAACCAATCCCAATTAACATAAACAGCCGATAATTACATCTTTCCGCCGGCGGCAATCGTGAACTCAGGACGCGGCGGCGCGGGAAACCCTGAATGACCGGCCCGAACCAAGATTTAACCAGCTTATTGAAACTGGCCGTCGATAAGTCGGTGGAGGGCCGCCGCATCCTGGCCGCCAGCTTGGGGGATTTCTTCACCGGCGGCGCCTCCGTGCTGAGCGAGCGCGAATCCGCGATCATGAGCGACATTCTGCATAAGCTGATCCGCGATTGCGAAATGGCCGTGCGGCGCGAGCTGGCGCAACGCTTGTCCAAGGCCAAAAACCCGCCCCACGATCTAATCGTCGTTCTTGCCAACGACGAGATCGAGGTCGCGCAACCTATCCTGGTGAATAGCGGCGTCCTTCAGGATTTGGAACTGGTCCAAATAATCCGCCGCCGCGGCCACGAACATCAATTGGCGGTCGCCATGCGCCGGGCCTTGAGCGAGCCGGTGTCCGACGCCCTGGTGGAAACCGGCGATGTCAACGTGATCAAGGCGCTGCTGGACAATCACGGCGCCAGCATCTCCGAAGCGACCTTGACCTACCTGGCTGAGGAATCCCAGCGTGTCGATTCCTACCAGGAGCCCTTGATCAAGCGTCACGACCTGAATCCCGAGTTGGCCAAGCGCATGTACCTCTGGGTATCCGCCGCCTTGCGCCAGCACATCCTGCACAATTTCAATCTCGACCCGGGCGAGCTCGACGACAATCTGGAACCCCTGGCCGGCGCCCTGGTCGGGGCCCAAGACCGGCCAGACGCCGCGAAGCCGGCCGGCGTGCTGGCGCAACGCTTGGACGAGGCGGGAAAAATCTCCTGGGAGTTACTGATCCAGGTGCTGCGTCAGGGCGAGATACCTCTGTTCGAGGCCCTGTTCGCCGAGATGAGCGGCCTGAGCGCGGAGCGTACCAGCCGGGTGCTGCACGAATCCGGCGGCGAGTGCCTGGCCATCGCCTGCCAGGCCCTGGAGATGCCGAAAACCACTTTCGCAACGGTTTTTCTGCTCAGCCGCCGCGCCGAATCGGGCCGCAAATCCTCGGATCCGCGCGCCCTGGCCAACTTGCTCGCGCTCTACGACATGATCGAAACGCCGAACGCGAAACAGGTCTTGAAATCCTGGCGCCGGGGCGAGGATTTCCTGGAGGCCATCGAACGCATCGCGGATGCGCCGCCCGGCGGACCCGGCGGTCCTGAGAGCGCGCCATGAGGTCCAGGCTCAAAAAGGCCGTGGACGCGGCGCCCGGAACCGAAGATGACCTAAGCCTTCTCGGCGCGCTTCAAGGCCGCTTGCTGGACCATGGGCCGCCTATCTGCGTGACCGGCCGCCAAGGGGATATTGTCTATAGCAATGCCGCCTATGCCTTGATCGCCGACCGGCTGAGCGCCGGCGAGCGCGCGCCGCGGCGCCAGGACGGCGATGAGATCGCGCTTTCGATCGGCGAGCGGATCGAGCGCTACACCATAAGAAGCCAGACTATCGGCGGCGTCGAGGGCGCGCCGGCCCTGACCGCGACCGTCCTGGAGCCCCGGCTCGATCACGAATGGGCCGGCAACGCCTTGGACGACGCCCTGGAACGCCTGGAAGACATAACCCGCCTGGTCACCGATTGGATCTGGGAGACGAACCGGGATCTGGTGCTGACCTTCGTGTCACCCCGGGTCAACGATACCTTGGGCTATCATCAGTACGAAATGACCGGGCGCGCGCTATCGGACTTGCCCAGCGATGAGACCCCGGCCTTGCAAGCCTTGCACGAAGTGGGAAACCGGAAACCGTTTCGCGACCTCGAAGTCCAGATCGCGGCGCGCGACGGTCACTTGCGGAACGTTCTTCTAAGCGGCCTACCTATATTTGACCGCAAAAGCGGCGATTTCCTGGGCTATCGCGGCACCGCCCACGACATCTCCGAGATACGCTGGCGCGAAACCGCGATCCGCAAGGCCAAGGATGACGCGGAGCTGGCCAGCCGCGCGAAGGGCGAGTTCCTCGCCAACATGAGCCACGAGCTGCGTACGCCCTTGAACGCGATCATCGGGTTTTCGGAAATCATGGGCGGCGAAATTCTGGGCCCGCTCGGCAACAATCAGTACAAGGGCTACACCGAGGATATCGCCGACAGCGCCCACCATCTGCTGTCCCTTATCAGCGACATCCTGGATTCCGCCAAGATCGAATCGGGACACATGTCGCTGAGCGAGACGGAGGTCGACCTCAACGACTTGATTAAATCGGTCATCCGCTTGATGACCCCGCGCGCGGAACGGGCCGATGTTAAATTGCATTTCGATATCGAACCCGGCCTGCCGAATATCCTGGCGGACGAAACCAAGCTGAAGCAAATTTTGATCAACCTCGCATCCAACGCGGTCAAGTTCACCCACCCGGACGGCCGGGTCGACGTGCGGGCGAAAATCGTCGAATCCGGGGATCTCGCCATCATGGTCAGCGACACCGGCATCGGCATCGCGGCGGAGGATATAGACCGCGCCCTGACGCCCTTCGGACAGGTCGAATCGCACCTGAACCGCACCTACGAAGGCACCGGCCTGGGCCTGCCCCTGGCCAAGTCCATGACCGAAATGCACGGCGGCGCCTTCAAGCTGATCTCGCAGCTAGGGGTGGGAACCACGGTCACCCTGCGCCTGCCGCAAAGCCGGATGCTGTAGCGCTAAGCCGCGCAAGTGTTTCCGCTCCAGTCATACGCGGATCGACTCCTCCGCTGTTCGGTTTTTTTCGCGCTACCCGCCCGAGCAGGTTCCCGGCACCGCAACCCCCCCACCCCAACCCTCCCCCTCAAGGGGGGAGGGAGAATAAGCGGCGATCTCCCACTAACTCCCTCCCCCTTAGACGGGGGAGGGTTGGGGTGGGGGTGACAGCCGCGCCAAGTATTCACGGCACCCGAAGACGCACCGCTTTCCTGTCCAAAACCGCGCGGGGGACTTGGAGGCGCCATGAACCCGCACGCACGGGCGCCAGGCAGGACAGCCGTTTGTAACTACGCCGCGTCCTCGAGCGCTTTGACGCCGGGCAGGGTCTTGCCTTCGAGCCATTCCAGGAACGCCCCGCCGGCGGTGGAGACATAGGAAAAATCCGCCAGCACCCCGGCATGGGCCAGGGCCGCCACCGTATCGCCGCCGCCGGCCACGCTGCGCAGGCGCCCGGCCTTGGTAAGCTCGGCCGCCTTGCGGGCCAGGGCCGTGGTGGCGGCATCGAAGGGCGGGGTCTCGAAACACCCCAAAGGCCCGTTCCAGACCAGGGTCGCGCAGGACTCAAGATAAGTCCCCAGGGTCGCCACGGTGTCCGGCCCCAGGTCGAGGATCATCTTGTCCGCCGGCACATGCTTCACGCCCAGGGTTTCGGCCGCCACCCCGGCCTTGAGCGCCCCGGCCACGACCGCGTCGCTGGGCAGCAGGATATCGCGGTTGCCGGCGCGGGCGCGGGCGAGAATATCGCGCACCGTACCGGCCATGTCGTCTTCGCACAGGGACTTGCCGACATCGATACCCAGGGCATGAAGAAAGGTGTTGGCCATGCCGCCGCCGATCATCAAGGCGTCGGCCTTATCCAGCAGGTTGCCGAGCAGGTCGAGCTTGGTCGAAACCTTGGCGCCGCCGACCACCACCGCGACCGGGCGTTCCGGGTTTATCAAGGCGGCGGTCAGATTCTCCAGCTCCGCCTGCATGAGCCGCCCGGCGGCGGCGGGCAGCAGGCGCGCGATCGCCTCGACCGAGGCATGGGCCCGGTGGGAGACCGCGAAAGCATCGTTCACGTAAACATCGCCAAGCTCCGCCAGGGCGGCGGCGAAGGCCGTGTCGTTGGCCTCCTCGCCGCCGTGAAACCGCAGGTTCTCCAACAGGACGATGCCGCCGTCTTGCAAGCCGTCCACGACCCCTTGCGCCGCCGGACCGATGCAATCTTCGGCGAAGGCGATCTCGCGCCCGCCCAGAAGCCGCGACAGAACCGGCGCCAGCGGCGCCAGCGACAGAGCCTCCACGCGCACCCCCTTGGGCCGGCCGAAGTGGGACAGGATGGCAACCCGCGCCCCGCGCTCCATGAGTTCGCGTATGCCCGGCAAGCAGCGCTCGATCCGGGTCGTATCGCCAACCTGCCCGTCCCGCATGGGCACATTGAAATCAACCCGCAGCAGCACCCGCTTGCCGCCAAGGTTCAGATCGTCGAGGGTTTTGAATCGGGCCATGGAAAAAAACTCTTGGGCTAGACCACAAAAACAGCGCCCCGAAAGTGGTACACGAGGCGCGCGTGGGCGCAAGAGCGTTAGGTGGATGAGGCGTCCGGTAAAAAAAAGAAGACACATCAGGTGCGACAGGTATCACGCACCCGGCGCCCTGCGGTTTGGCGGCGGTCAAGGCGTGGCGGCGTCACGCTCCGCTTCCCGCGCGACCCGCGCGGCCCGGCCAGTGAGACGATCAATTGCGGCTGCACGGCGCTGCCTTGGATGGAGACCTGGGACGTGACCCTGCCCGGCCGCCAGCCGTTCTCGTAGAGGGAGCTGACCCTCAGCCCGCGCAAGCGCGATCTCGAAGGCGCGTTCGGCCAACTGGGCGGTAGTGCCGCAGTTCGAAATTTGATACGCTGAGGGCGCAAGGCGGACTCGAATGTCGGCTCAGAGGATGAAAGCGGTCGTCGCTCCAGCGCCGCAAGAGAGTTCGGGTAGTGCCAATAGCGGACGCCACTGGCAGTAGGCTTCCGGATGGTAAGCGCAGGAGCGCCCTCCGTGGGCGCGGGCAGCTATGGGTTCAGTCAACAAAGTCGCCGAGCTGGCTAATCGAACACACTCCCTCAGGTTGATGTTTGCTTGGAAAGGGCCGAGATCTAAGGTAGCTGGGGCAAACATGAAGAAACAAGTCGATACATTAAACGCAATACCCTCCAAGAGACTGTTTCATTCGATCATCGCGGACTATGATCTAAACAAGTCCATTTGCGAGCTGATCGACAACGGGCTTGACGTATGGGTCCGGGGTGGCCGAGCGTCGAAAATCACAATAGTGATTACGCTCGACCGAGATCAAATGACGATTTGCGTGGAAGACAATGCGGGGGGCCTCCCGAAATCGGAGATGAGTTTCATCGTCGGTCCCGGTCAAACCGGTTCGGATCCCAATGACGAAACGATAGGGATTTTTGGCGTCGGAACGAAGCGGGCCGTTGTGGCGCTCGCGCAGGACATCAAGATCAGCACACGATGTGGAAAGGAGAAGACGTACCAGGTCGACTTCGACGAAACGTGGTTGAAAGACGACGTTTGGGAGCTCCCACTCTACCTAGTTGACGACATCAGTCCCGGAACGACATTCGTTGAGCTGCAGAAACTCCGTGTTCAGATTGACGATGCAGCCATAGGTCAACTCCGAGATCACCTCAGCGCAACATACGCAAAGTTCCTCTTGTCCGAGAGTGTGACGATCATGCTCAACGGCGTCCCTCTAGTCCCTAAGTTCTTCGACGATTGGTCGTATCCGCCGGGGTATGAGCCGCGCCGCTACTACGGCAAATTGCCGACCGCCGACGGGCGGTTCGTTCGTGTAGACGCAGTGGCTGGCCTCAGCAATGAGTCTAGCCCCGCTGCAGGCGAGTACGGAGTCTACTTTTATTGCAATGATCGGCTCATCGCTCGAGCACTGAAGACATTCGAGGTTGGCTTCATAAAGGGATACGCCGGCCTTCCCCACCCCAAGGTCTCCCTAACGCGGGTGCTGGTATCCTTGAATGGAGACGCTCGTTCCATGCCCTGGAACAGTAGCAAATCGGATATCAGCACGAAGCACGAAGTATTTCAGGCGCTGCACACGTGGCTGACGCAAGTGGTCAAGGATTACGCCGCGCTCTCGCGAATTTGGATGGGCGATTGGCCCGGCAAGGTCTTTCAGTACGACGCGGGCGAGATCGTGGACGTGCCGGTAGAGGACTTTCCTACGGCGAAGAAGTCCTATCTCCCGCCAATGCCTAAATCGAGGCCGCGTTACGGCGATCTTGTCGCCCACGCCAATCAGAAGCTCGCGAAGGAAAAGCCTTGGGTGAGGGGTTTGTACGAAGGCGTCATAGCCGCAGACCTGATCGCCAAACAGCCTTTAGTGCAGCGCAATCGGATCGCTTTGATTGTGTTGGACAGCACACTTGAGATCGCATTCAAAGAATTTCTCGTCAATGACTCCGGGAACTACTACAGCGATGCTGAGCTGCTGAAGGTCTTCAAGACTCGACATTCCGTCCACACTGAGATCAAGAAGTATGTGAAGCTGGGTGACAGCACTTGGAAGAAGATCGCCCATTTCAGCAATATAAGGAATAATCTAATTCATCTAAGGGCCACCGGGGGGGTGGGTGACAGTGAACTGGAGGATTTTCGGGAGATCATCGAGACCACCCTAAGAAAGCTTTACAAGTTGAAGTTTGAAGTCACCTAGTCGAGCTGTTTCACGCGGCGCGCAGATGAGATTGTGAAGAGATTGATTCAAGCCCGGATATTGGTGCGGGAATGTCCGGAGTCGAGGGCAAACTCGCCGTCAGGCAGACTTGGCCGGTACGTGGAAAAATAGCCAATTCCGAGCTTCGTGAGAGGAGAGAGATCAGTGTTGTTGAGGTTCTATTCGTTTAGTATATCGTCATTAAGGAAAAAGTGTCCCTGATCATAGATCTTTCGGAAGGTTCGCCCCCTTCTTGTGGTTATCTGGTCGCCAACCGTCCGAACGTCGACGGTCGGTTGTGAGGCGTGTCCAACGATTAATTCTTCGAATGCCTCTAAGGCTTCTTCAGGGCTTGGGAAAATCTTTGATCGTGCATGCTCGTCCCAATTATTATGATAGTCATCGTATTTTATAGCAACGGCACGGACCCCAAATACGAGCCTAACTTGGCCTGTACCCAAATGTGGTTCGCTGGCAATTACGTCGCCGTAAACCTCAATGCGCCCGTAGCGACCATCGTCCACCTCTTTCCACTCAACAAATTTCCAATCTTCCTTTTTTGCGATTGAAGAACTGCATTCCTTAGGTTCCTCAATTGCACGAGATAAGTCGGGTTCACCGTAAATCCCCCCCTTAAGCCCTGAAATTTTTAATATCGGTGGGTCTCCAGAGAATTTTGAACGAAACATCACGGAACAAATAGTGCCTGGCGGCTTGGCATCTCGCGCTTCCTCAAAATCTGAAGCTATTTCCCAGGTAAGGTATTCAAATGCGACTAACTCATCCCTGATGGTCGTAACCCTCTCGCGAATGAGCACAAAACTCCTTTCGAGTTTTGACTGTGCTTCTGTTACAGCTTTGTCTAAATTACCCTTTGCCTTCGCGCGTTCTTGCTTAGCCTTCTCTATCCTCTCCAACGGGGATTTAGGGGTAGGTGAAGCACGCTGTGCACTCGCCGGTTCCGGGATGACAATGGTCGCCGCAAAGCGTTGAGTCTCCTCTCTTACGGCACGAACCAGTCGATCCAACTCCAACTCAAAGAACTCTCGATTCGGTTGGACGCGGTGCCGATTAAGGCGTTTGTGACAGGCGGTTTCCGCTGCGTCGACATCGCGAACTACGAACACCGCCTTGGCCTCGTAGGTTCCGATGTTTGAAGTGTCGGCGGTGAGTTCGACCATTCGCTCATCGACGAAGCGTTCCGTCTTGCCGACCTTAAATAGATGCTCTCCATCCCGCGGATTGTGGGCGATATAGATAATGCCATACTTTGCCATCGACCATCCTCCCTCGCGTTCGGAATAAGTGGTACGCGGACTAAATATAATGGCATACTCAGCTACAGTTATCAGCATCATAGATGGGCGCTCTGGGTCAGGGGTTGCCGTCGAGGGCAGGTTTAAAGGATGTCTGAAGTTGGGCGTAAAGACGACGTGGTCCGCTAGAAGGCGGGCGTTCAGGGCGTTGGTTCGGCAGGATGTTAAACGGAGACGCTACCTAGCCGCAGGGAATCGCTCCGGGT
>JAJFGL010000069.1 GCA_021776135.1 Kiloniellaceae bacterium | reverse complement strand
CAGCACCCCGCTTCATAACAACCCCATCAGACCAGCCTAACTGACCAATTCGACGCTCTGTCATGCTTCACTCCAATCAATGAACTAACAAAATCATCGAATCACTATCTATCCCTTCGTGCAAAGGTCTCCATCCTGAGCCTGTCGAAGGACGCACCGCGCTACTCCTAGCTCTCCATTAGCCGCGATACCGCCATATGCGATTGCACACGCCCAGGCTCCTAAAACGCGAAAATCAGGAGCAATACCGCGACCGCCGCGATTACGCCAAGTATCCAGACCATGGGGCTTAGACCGGAAGCGGCCGGTTCCGGGGCTTGCACCGCGGTTCCCGGTGCGGATTCACCGCCTTCCGCCGCCGCCATGGCATCGGAAAACCGGCTAAAAAACTCCCCGGCCATTTTTTTCGCCGTGGCATCGACCAGGCGGGAGCCGATTTGCGCCAGTTTTCCGCCAACCTGGGCCTGGACCTCGTAGCGCAGGATCGTGGCCGCGCCGTCTTCCTCCAGGCGCACCTTGGCGCCGCCCTTGGCGAAACCGGCGGCGCCGCCCTTGCCCTCGCCCGATATGGTATAGGCTTTCGGCGGGTCCAGATCGGACAAGGTGACCGCGCCGGCGAACTTGGCCGATACCGGGCCGATTTTCATCTTCACCTTGGCGGTGAACGCGGTGTCGGAGGTTTTCTCGATTTCCTCGCACCCGGGGATCGCCAACTTGAGGACTTCGGTATCGTTGAGCGCCTCCCACACTTTCTGGCGGGGCGCTTCGATACGGTGTTCGCCGGACATTTCCATGGATTTATCCTCCCAGGAACAAGCGGCCGACCTGCGGATCCTGAAGCAGTTCGTCGCCGGGGCCGGCCATGGCTACCTGGCCGGAAACAAGCACATAGCCGATGTCGGCAAACTCCAGGCCCTTTTTCGCGTTTTGCTCGACCATGACGATGGTCTTGCCCTCGACGACCTGAAGATCGCGCAGGATTTCGAACACCATATCGATGAAGCGCGGCTCCAGGCCGATGGAGGGTTCGTCCACAAGCAGGATTTCGGGCTCCATGACCAGGGCGCGGCTGATCTCCAGCAAGCGCCGCTCGCCGCCGGAAAGAACCCGCGCCGGTTTGGAACGCCGCTCCGCCAGGCGGGAATACTTCTCGAACACCCGTTCGGCGGCTTCCTTGGCCTTGTCCGTGTTGGCTTGCAGGAAGCCCCCCATCCAGAGGTTTTCCTCGACCGTCATGTCGGGGAACACCGAATTGTCTTGCAGGATATAGGCGATGCCGGCCTTGCGCAGCTTGTCCTTGGGGGTCATGCGGGTGACGTCCTCGCCATCGACCGCGATGGTCCCGCCGAAAATATTGGTGAAGCCGAAGATCGAATGCAGGATCGTGGACTTGCCGGCGCCATTGGGGCCGATCAGGCACAACGATTGCCGCTTGGCGACCTGGAGGTCGAGGCCGTGCAGGATCTCCATCTGACCGTAGCCGGCGCGCAATCCCTCGATCGTCAGGAATGGCTCGCCCTTCGCCAACTCGGCGATTCGTTCGCGCGAGGGGCCTTCCTTGGCGATTTTGTCCGCTTCGCGCTCCACATCCTCGACCGAAATGACGGTATCCACGCCGCCCGCGTGATAGCCGCGCGCGCCCTTGGCGGTTTCGTTTCCGGTCCCGGACCCGGCGGCCATGTCAGTGCGCTCCCAGGTAGGCGTCGATGACGCGCTTGTCGTTTTGAATTTCGTCCGGTTTGCCGTGGGCCAGCATCTCGCCATGGGCGAGACAATATATATTGTCCGCCAGGTTCATGATCACCCTCATGTTGTGTTCGATCACGAAAAGCGTGATGCCGAAATCCTCGTTGGCGCGGCGCAGGCGGTCGATGAGACCGTTGATAAGGGTCGGGTTGATGCCGGCGGTGGGCTCGTCGAGCAAGAGGATCTTGGGTTCGTTGATCAAGGCCATGGCGAATTCGAGCAGCTTCTGCTGGCCGAAGGAAAGGCTGCCGGCGGGCAGGAGGCGTTTTTGATAGAGGCCGACGAACTCAAGAATCGATTCGGCGCGCTCCAGGGTCTCGGCGGGAAATTTTTTGAACATGCGCATCAAGGGCATGTGCCGCTGGGGCACGGATATCATCATGTTATCCATGCAGTTCATCTTGCCGTAGATGCGGGTCTGCTGAAACGTGCGCAGCAGGCCCAGGCGGGCGATCTGCGGCACCCGCATCTTGGAGATTTCCTGGCCCTCGAAGGTAATCGAACCCTCGTCGATGGGGTGAAAGCCGACGATGGAATTGAACAGGGTGGTCTTTCCGGAGCCGTTGGGGCCGATCAATCCGGTGATACGCCCGCTGGGTACGTTCAAGCTGATTTGATTATTGGCGATCACGCCGCCGTAGTGCTTCGAGACCCCCGAAACTTCGATCATGTCGGTCATTCGGCGGCCTCGCGCGCGGCGGCGCCTTGGGCGCTCAGCTTCTCATCGACCACGATACCGAAGAATTGCGGCCACTTGTCTTGCGCCCAGCCGAGAATGCCCTGCTGAAAAAACACCACGTTGACGATAATGAGCGTGCCGAGCGCGACCCATTGCCAGCCCAGCAGGTAAATCCAGGTGACTTCCTTGAGCAGGTGAAACAGCGTCGCGCCCAGAACCGGCCCCCACAGGGTTCCCTTGCCGCCCAGCAGGGACATGACGACCATGAAGATACCCAAGGTCACGGTCGGAAAGGCGACCTCCAAGGGTTCGATAAAGCCGATCATGTTGCCGAAGATGGCGCCGGAAATTCCCAGGAAGAAAGCGGCGATGCCCCAGGCGACGATCTTGTAGCGCGTGGTATGGATGCCCATGGCCTCGGCTTTTTCTTCGTCGTCGCGGATGGCGTTGATGGTGGTCTTGAAGCGGCCCGAATAAACCCAGCGCAGGAACACGAAGGTCGCGAGCGCCGATATGAAGCACAGGAAATAGAAAAACAGGGCCCGGGGTTCCACATCCCCCGGAAAGACCGGCATGGAGATACCGCTGCCGCCGCCGACGTAGTCCCAACCGCCGACCAACTCCCCCGCGGCGATGGCGACGCCCAGGGTGCCGATGGCGAAGTAGGGGCCGCGCAGCCCGAAAACCATGGAGCCGAATATAGCCGCGAAGAGCGTGCAGCCCACAGCCGCCGCGACGATGCCGAGGGCGAAACCGATGTAATACTGGGCCTCGGTGAAGTCGATCTTGATGGCGCCGAAGGCCGCGGTATATTCCGCGACGTCGTAGACGATGCCGATCTGAACCACGGCGGAGATGTACATGCCGGCGCCGAAGAACAGGATATTGCCGAGCGAATTGTAGCCCATCTGGCCGCCCATGATGTCCCAGGTCAAGGCAAAGAGGATCATGATCCAAAGCATGGCGATCTGGAAGGTATAGGCGGGGAACAGGAAGGGCGCGGCGACGCCGAACGCGAGAATAGCCGCCTGTCCCAGGATGCTGCCCAGACCCGCGCGCTTTTTCACCAGGGCGGTCATGACACCACCCTGCGTTGCCGGCGCATTTGGATCTGCCGGTACATCAAGACCAGCACCAGCAGGCCGACCACTGTCGCCTGTTGAAACTCCGCCCCCAGGACGAAGCCGGAGAACTGCTCGGCGGCGCCCAGGCCCAGGCCGGCGATAATCACGCCGGGCAGGTTGCCCAAGCCGGCCGCCGTCACGATGACAAAGGAGCGGATGGAATAACTAATGCCGAAGAAGGGCTGGATCACCCAGATCATGGAAATCAGCACCCCCGCCGCGCCGCAAATGGCCGCGTTCATGGCGAAGGTGAAGGCATAGACCCGGTCGGTGTCGATGCCCATGATCTTGGCCGCGCGGGCGTTCTGGGCCGTGGCGCGGATCGCCTGGCCCATGCGCGATGTTTTCATGAAGATCACGATCATGGCCGCGAGCAGCCCGGCCAGAACCAGGGCCACCAGCTTGATCTCGGCCAGGGTCACCTGACCGCCAAAGAGAAACAGGATATCGAAACCGGATTCGGCGATCTGCACATCGGGGCCGAAAATAAGGTTCAGCGTTTGTTGGATTACCAGGGCGAGCCCGAAGGTCGCCAGCAGGGAGGTAAAGAGATCGCGCTCGATCACATGGGCGATAATCAGACGGTAGATGATCCAGCCGAAACCGAACATCAAAACCATGGCCACCGGCAGCGCCAGAATGGGATGAATACCCAGGGTGGTGAACACATAGGCGATATAACCGCCCATGATGACAAAGTCGCCCTGCGCCAGATTCTTGACATTGGTGACGCCCCAGACCAGGGCCAGGCCATAGGCGGCGAGGGCGAAAATAGCGCCGATCAAAACACCGTCCATCAGAAGCTGAACGTTGAGCAGCGGCGCTATGACGAGCAGAGAAATATTATCCCACATACATCGACCCGAAAGACATTGAGCTTGAGTGACCGCTTTGAAATGCGAATCCGCCGCCTCCACCTGTTAGGGCGAAGGCGGCGTTTTCGTTCCTTGGCTTATGCCAGGCGCGGTTTAGTAGTTCGGGTTGCGCGGATACACAACTTTCTCGGAGGCCCACTTGGCAGGCGCCACGACAGCGTATTTGCCGCTTTGAATTTGACGCAGGACCATGGGCTTGGCGGTGTTGTTACCGGCGGCCGAGAATTTGATACCGCCGTAGAAGGTTTTCATATCCGTCGCCGAGAGGGCGTTGCGGACCTTCAGGGTATCGAAGGAATTGGCCCGCTCCAGGGCGTCCTTCCAAACCAGGACCGCCGCCGAGGCTTGCGCGGCCTGATAGGGCACCGACTTGTAACCCGAGAAGGTAGCCTTGAAGAGCTTGTCGTAGTCGCCTGCGGAGCCGAAGGCGGCGCCGGAATAACTCAGGCTCTCGGCCCATTGGGTCGGGCACAACAGACCTTCGGACGCGCCTTCGAACTTGGCCGTCACCTGCGCCGCTTCGCAATGAGTCATGGCGACGATGGGGGTATCGATGCGCAATTCCTGCAGTTGGCGCGCGGCGGTCGCGGCCCCCTTGGAATGACCGGAAACAACCAGAAGATCGGGCTTGAGCGCCTTGACCTTGGTCAGGGTCGCCGACATATCGCTCAAGTCGCGGGGCAGCTTGTCGTCGATGACGATTTTCATGCCCAGCTTCTTGGCGTCTTCCATCACCCCGGCGCGCACGTCTTGCGAGAAGGGATCGTTCTCGAAGGCCATGGCGATGCGCACGTCGGAGGCCTTCTTGCCGTTCTTGACCGCGATCTCCCCGGCAAGTTCGATCGAACTCGCCAGGTACTGCTCGGAGGTCGAGAGCACGGCGAAGAGGTACTTATAGCCCTGGGTGAAGAGCGAGCGCGAAGCGCCTTCGGCCTCGACCATGGGGATCTTGTACTTCTCGGTGACCGGCGCGATGGCCTTGGTCAGACCGGAAGAATACGGCCCAAGCATGAATTTGACGCCGTCCTGCTGGATCAGGCGTTCCGCCAACTGGGCGCCGCGCGCCGGGGTCGACTCATCGTCGTAATACACGACCTTGAGCTTATAGGACTTGCCGCCGACGGTGACGCCGCCGGTTTCGTTAATCCGCTTGACCGCCAGCTCGTAGCCGTTCTGGGCATGAATGCCGTTGGTCGAGTACTTGCCGGTCAGCGAGATGGCGGAGCCGAGAATAATGGTATCGCCTTCCACCTTCGCATCGGCGGTGCCAGCCAAGCCGAGGCTGAGCGCCACGGCCGCGGCGGCGGCCGCATGTATCGGTTTGAATTGAAACATGTAGATAAACCTCCCAGTTCAGGTCATTAGTTACGGTGCCCGCCAGGATCGTTCCGCGCCCGGCGTTTATCTCACCCGGATCATATCGAGACTGACCGCCGGTGCAAGCCCCGAAGCTGAAGCGGCTTGGCAAAAACCCTAGGGTTTCCGCGTCTGACGCCGAAAAATCTTTGCCGCTAGAGGGGGGCGGGCACCATGGGGCTTGGCAGAATCCCGGCCTTGAGTATTAGTCATCATGGTTGTTGCGGCGGGCCCATGGAAATCCTGATCCAGTTCCTCATTGTCCTCTTGGCGGCGCGTTTCTGCGGCGAGATTGCCGTGCGCCTGGGTCAATCGCCCTCGGTGGGCGAGCTTCTCTCCGGCGTCGCCCTGGCGGCCCTGGCCGGCTGGCTGGGAACCCAAACCCCGGTCCTGGGCGCCCTTAGCGCTAGCCCGGCGCTTGCCGCCGCCGCCCAGGCCGGGGTGTTTTTCTTGGTTCTTCATGCCGCCGTGGAGATGAAACCGGCGGAAATTGCCCAGGCGGGCGCCGGTGCGGCCGCCATCGCCCTGGGCGGTATGCTTCTGCCCTTGGCCGGCGGTGTCGGCCTTGGCCTTCTGTTCCTGCCGGAATCGCCGCACAGCCAAACCTTGGCCTGGGTCATCGGCGCGTCCATGGCCATCACCGCGCTTCCAATCACAGTCAAGGTCTTCTCGGAACTTGGTTTGCTCCACACCAAGGTCGGCGAATTGGTGGTCACGGCCGCCGTCATCGACGACGTTCTGGGGTTGGTTCTGCTCGCGGTCATCGTCGCTGTGGTCCAGACCGGCCAACTCCCGGATCCGGGCGCGCTGGTTTGGTTGCTCGTGAAAGTCGTTGTCTTCTTCGCCATTACGATTCTGCTGGGCGTCCATCTCTATCCAAAGATCAGCCACGGCATAAAGGAGATGCAGGCCGCGACCTTGGAGCTCAGCGTCATGGTTCTGGCCGCCTTGACGTATGGCTGGATGGCCGAGCTCTTAGGGATGCACTGGGTTCTGGGCGCTTTCATGGCTGGGCTGTATTTCGAGGAAACGCGGGTTGGCGCCCTGGCCTACGAAGATCTGCGCCTGATCTTGACCGCCATGACCAATGCCCTTCTGGGCCCCATGTTTTTTGTCTGGATCGGGCTTCAAGTGGACCTCACGGCTATTGGCGCGGCCCCCGCTTTCCTTCTTGTCCTGATCGTTGTGGGCTTCGCCGGTAAAGCGATCGGCGCCGGAATTCCCGCCTTGTTCGCCGGCCTGAACTACCGCGAGGCCGCCATGGTCGGGGTTGGCATGTCGGCTCGAGGCGCGATGGTGATGGTCGTGCTCAGTGTCGTACTCGAAGCCGGTTTATTCGCGTCTTCGCCGGGCGACACGCCGGTGATCGGGCAGTTGTTCTCCCTGCTCGTCATCGGGGCCATGACCAACACCCTACTGATGCCCATGATCTTGACCTGGCTGAAGCGGCCGAAGGACATAGCGCCTTAATCCAGCGCCCGGCCGTCCTCGGCCTGCCAGGGCAGGGCGCGCTTGAGGGCGGCGTCGACCGCCGCGTAGAGGCCGACCGCGAGCAGGGCGAGCGCGAAAAGGGCCGCGAACATCAGGTCGATCTGCATGCGGGCGTTGGCTTGCAGCATCATGTAGCCGAGCCCGGCGCTGGAGCCGACCCATTCCCCGACGATGGCGCCGATGGGGGCGACCGCGGTGGCGACCCGCAGGCCGGAGCTCAAGGCCGGCAGCGCCGCCGGGATTCTGATCCGCCACAGGGTTTTCAACCCGGTCCCGTTCATGGTCCGGGCCAGGTCGAGCCAGCCCGGCTCGGTCCGGCGCAGGCCGTCGTAGAAGGCCGCGGTGACCGGGAAATAGATAATCAGCGTCGCCATGGCGACCTTGGAGGCCAGGCCGTAGCCGAGCCAGAGCACCAGCACCGGCGCCAGGGCGAAGACCGGGATCGCCTGGCTGATAACCAGAACCGGCAGCAGCCAGCGGCGCGCCGGCCGCACGCCGGCGATAATCAGGGCCGTGGTGCAGCCCAGCAGAACTCCGAGAAGCAGCCCCAGGAGAATCTCCGCCGCGGTCACGGCGCCATGGCCGAGTATCTCGCGCCAGTGTTCCGCCAAGGCGCCGGCGACCCGGACCGGGGCGGGCAGGATATAATGCGGGGCGCCGGTCGCCACGACCGCCGCCTGCCATGCCAGAATCAGCCCTAAAAAGACCAGCAGGGGACGCAGCAGCTTCACGTATCCGTACTCCCGCGCCCTTGGCCATGGTTGGTTTGGGCCACAACCAGGCGCCGCAAGAGCTCGGCTTGCAGCCGCAGAACCTCGGGGTCGTCCAGGGCGCGCGGCGGCTCGCCCGGCGCCGCGAGCGGCGCGTCGAGGCGGGCGGGGGTCCCGGATATGATCCGCACCCCATGGCCCAGCCGCAGGGCCTCCAGGGGGTCGTGGGTCACCAGCAGCACGGTGCGGCCGCGCAGTAACTCGGCGGCCAGGTCTTGAAGCCGGTAGCGGGTGATGGCGTCGAGGGCGGAAAACGGCTCGTCCATGAGGACCACCGGCCGGTCCTCCATCAAGGTCCGGGCCAGGGCCACCCTTTGCCGCATGCCGCCGGACAGCCGGCCCGGCCGCTCGGCCTCGCGCCCGGCCAGGCCGACCTGGGCGATGAGATCGCGGGCCCGTTGTTCCAGCGCCCCGGTCACGGGCTCGTTGCGCAGGCGGGGACCCAGGAGGACGTTGTTCAGAACATTGGACCAGGGCAGCAGGAGGTCTTGTTGCGCCAGGTAGGCGATGCGGCCATCCAGGCCGTCCCCGGCCTCGTCTTCGGCCCGGCCTTGGGCGCCATGGGCAAGGCCGGCGATGAGGCGCAACAGGCTTGTCTTACCGGCTCCCGAGGGCCCCAGCAGGCAGGTGGTCCGTCCCGCCGGCAGGCTCAGGTCCAAGGCCTCGAAAATCGTGGCGGCGCCGTAGCGAAGTCCGGCGGCGTGCAACTCTACCCTGGGGGCGCTCCCAGGCGGCATGACGGGTGCCCGGCTACCTTGTCAGGGCGATGCGGCCGCGGCTTGAGACCCGCAAGGCCGCGAGGCAGTCGATATCCTCGCCGGTTGCCGCCGAACGGCAGGAAGGAATATCGTTCACCAAGACCCGCCCGACAGTGGCGCAAGCTTGGTTCAAAAGGGGAAAGCGCACCACGGTTGTCTTATCGCCGCGCAAGGGGGCCAAATCGATAACCACTTGCCGCGCGATGATGCCGTCGGAATCGAAAATGTAGAGATCGAGACTGAAACGGTCGAGCGACGCGCCCAGGTCATTACGCAAAACAAAGGCGGCGACGCAGGATTTCAGATCGTTGTCTTCGGCCTTGTTCAACTCGATCGAAAGCTGGGGGCCGGCTAAAGCAACGGATACCGATTGCCCGGCGAATGCCAGGAAGACCGTAAGGGCTAGAGCCCAGGCCCAATGCGCGCCTTTGAACATGCTTTAGAATTCTCTCTTAAAGTATTGATATGTAATAATTGTATCTTGGTGTTGTTGAAGGTGTCCGGGAAGCCGGTAATTTAGCGGCCCCCGAGGGCAATCCCATAAGGCTTGGACTGGCGCGGTTACGTCCTCGTCCTTCGACAAACTCAGGATGAGGAGGTTCAGGATGAAGGCTTTTCTTTATGCCACGCACCATTTTCCTCATCCTGAGCCTGCCGAAGGACGCACAGGCGAGACCGCCATAGCGGCCTCTTCCCTTGGTATTTAAATCCACGCTATATATGACAATGAGTTCACGCAAGCTACCTTATCTAGATGATGACCCGAGCCCCCGCAATGGAATCGCCGCCGCCGGACCAGGGCTATTTCGCGCCGGCTGAAGACTCGCCCCACGCCCGGACCTGGATGTGCTGGCCGCCGCGCCGATGCCCACGCGGACTCAAGCTTCGCGCGGCTTTACCCCCGCCGCCGGATCGTTAGTTTGGAACTTGACCGCATTTATGAAAATGGCGGCGGCATCCACTGTGTGACGCAACAGGAACCGGCGCTATGAGTCGAGGATTGATACACCCTTTGCTGGCGCGATTTTCGATCGTTCTCGCTATCGTCCTGGCAAGCGTGTTTCCGGGGCAGGCGCAAACCAAGTTCGAGACCTTCGAGAGCGGCCGCCTGGCCATAGAAACCGCGTCGGGCGCGCGTCACGAATTCGAGGTCGAGTTGGCCTTGACCCCAGGGCAGCAGGCACAGGGTCTGATGTTCCGCCGCGATCTCGCCGGGGACGCGGGCATGTTATTTATCTATGCCCGCGACCGGCCGGTTAGCATGTGGATGAAGAACACGCTGATCCCGCTCGACATGCTGTTCCTCGCCCGCGACGGGCGCGTCGTGCGGGTTTTCGAGCGTGCCGTGCCCGGATCCTTGGCGACCATATCGTCGGGTGGGGATGCGGCGGCGGTGTTGGAATTAAATGGCGGAACCGCTGCGCGGCTGGGCATCGCGATTGGGGACCGGGTGCTTCACCCGGCGCTTGGCGGCTGACCTTGGAAGGGCCGTCCTAGGCTTCCGGATCGAGGGCGATCTGCTCCATCTTGCGCCAGCCCTCGCCGGCGGCGACCAGGCAGCTCACGCCCTGGGGCGTGGTCACGATGATGGTCCAGGTGCCGCCCTTGGCATCGGTCAGAACCTCGACCAAGCCGCCGTTGTTGGTGACCCCCGAAGCGACCGGCGCTTCCTTGTATTTCTGCGCCAAAAGATTGAGCACCTCGTCGCGGTTGTTGCACTGAGGCCGTCCTTGCGACGTCTGCGCGGCCGCGGCGGTGGCGAAGAGGGCTAAGCCAGCGATGAGCGCCAGTGATTTCAACATCTTGAGCCTCGCGGATCCCTAGTTACGGTCAAAACTGTTTCGACCGGCATCTAAGTCTTACAAGGCAGCGTGAAGATATATTTAAATAAGTCTAACGGGAAGGTTAACCATGGCGGAGCGCGGAAAAGCTCGCGATTTACCGCTTGCGGGCCAGCATCAGGCCGTCGCCGATGGGGACCAGGGAGATGCCGACGCGGGTATCGCCGTGCATTTTTTCATTCAAGGCGCGTATGGCGCGGGTATCTTCGTCGTTTTTCGATGGGTCGGCGACCGATCCGTTCCACAAAACATTATCGACCGCGATCAGCCCGCCCGGCCGCAGAAGCGACAGGCAACGCTCGTAATAGAGGCCGTAGTTGCTCTTATCCGCGTCAATGAAGGCGAAATCGAAACTGCCGGCCGCGCCCGCCTCGTTTAAGAGCGCGTCCAGGGTCTCCACTGCCGGGCCCAGGCGCAGGTCGATCTTATCGGCGACCCCGGCCTCGGCCCAGTAGCGGCGGCCCATGGCGGTGAATACTTCGCTGATATCGCAGGCGACGATGCGGCCGCCGGCGGGCAGGGCCAGCGCCACGGCCAGGGTGCTATAGCCGGTGAAGGTGCCGACCTCCAGGGTCCGGCGGGCCCCGGTCAACTCAATCAGCAAGGCCATGAACTGGCCCTGTTCCGGCCCGATCTGCATGTTCGCCTCGGCCATGGAGGCGGTTTCCGCGCGCAGGCGCGCCAGAATAGGCGCCTCGCGCAGCGAATGGTCGAGCAGGTATTTGTAAAGCCTGCCGGTCAGTTCAATGGAGCGCGCGGCCATCTATATAAGGCTATCGGGCGGCGATAATGCCGACTTCCACGGTGTACTTGGTCATGGCCAGTTTGGCTTCGACGCAGGCGCGCGCCGGGGCGTGCCCTTGGGGAATCCAAGCATCCCAGGCCTCGTTGATGGCGTCGAAGTCGCGAATATCGCTGAGCCAGATAGTGGCCGAGAGGATCTTGGCATTACCGCTTCCGGCCTCGTCCAGCAAACCGTCGATAATCTCGAGTATGTTGCGCATTTGGGCGCCGGCGGGCTGGCCGGCCGCGTCCATGGCGACCTGACCGGCAAGATAGACCGTATCGCCATGAATGACGATCTGGCTCATGCGGTCTCTGGTGTGCTTGCGTTCGATGGTCATGATGCTTCCTGAACCCGCTTGCGCCTAGTTGTGCAGAATTTGACTGAGGAACAACTTGGTCCGGTCGGACTGCGGGTTGTTGAAGAAGTTTTCCGGATCGTTCTGCTCGATGATCTCGCCGCCGTCCATGAACATGACCCGGTTGGCGACCCGGCGCGCGAAGCCCATTTCATGGGTCACGCACAACATGGTCATGCCGGATTCCGCCAGGCCGACCATGACGTCCAGAACCTCGGAAATCATTTCGGGGTCGAGCGCCGATGTCGGCTCGTCGAACAGCATGATCTTGGGGCTCATGCACAAGGAGCGGGCGATGGCCACGCGCTGCTGCTGGCCACCGGAGAGTTGGCCCGGGTACTTGAGCGCCTGTTCGGGAATCTTGACCCGCTCCAGGTATTGCATGGCGATTTCCTCGGCTTCATCCCTGCTCATATTGCGGACCCAGATAGGCGCCAAGGCGCAGTTTTCCAGGACGGTCAGGTGAGGAAACAAATTGAATGCCTGAAACACCATGCCGACCTCGCGGCGGACGTGCTCGATGTTCTTGAGGTCGTTGGTCAGTTTGACCCCATCGACGATGATATCGCCCTTCTGATGCACTTCGAGCCGGTTGATGCAGCGGATCAGGGTCGATTTGCCTGAACCCGAGGGCCCGCAGATGACGATACGCTCACCGGAATTAACGGTCAGGTTGATGTCCTTGAGGACGTGGAACTGGCCGTACCACTTGTGGACCGCGTTCATCTCGACCGCGACCTCGTCGCCGACGGTCATCTGCGTGGCCGGTTCCCTCACCTCATGTTCTTGCACGGCGTCGGACATCTCAATCTCCTCAATATCGCGGCCCGCGTGGCGGGCCGCGTTAAAAACCTAATGACCGGTATGGAGTTTTTTCTCCAGGTACAGGGAATATCTCGCCATGCCGAAGCAGCAGATGAAGAAGAACATGGCGATAAAGAGGTAAACCTCGCGCGCCAAACCCGACCAGTCGGCATCCGCCAGGGACGCCCGCCCGATGCCCAGGGGATCGAGCATCCCGATGATCAGAACCAGGGTGGTGTCCTTGAACAGCCCGATAAACGAGTTGACGATGCCGGGGATGGAAATCTTCAACGCCTGGGGCATGATAATCAGGATTTGGGCTTTGGCGAAATTCAAACCCAGGGAATCGGCGGCTTCGTACTGGCCTCTTGGGATCGCCTGCAAACCGCCGCGAATCACCTCGGCGATATAGGCGGCCGAAAACAGGGTCACCATGATCAGCACCCGCAGAAGCAGATCGAAAACCGTGCCCGGCGGCAGGAAGAAGTTCAGCATCGAGGACGCGATAAACAGCAGGGCGATCAGGGGCACACCGCGAATGAACTCGATGAACATGATGCTTAGCATCTTGAGGACCGGCATGGACGAGCGGCGTCCCAGGGCGAGCAAAATGCCGAGCGGAAGCGAAAACGAGATGCCGGTAACGCCGATGATGATGGTCAGCATGATGCCGCCGAACTGATCGGTTTCGACGGGTTCCAGGCCGAGCCCGCCGACCAGGAGCCAACCGGCGATGAAGGGAAACGCGATGGCGTAGATGAGCCCGAACTTCCGCCCCGGCATCTTGTCGACAAGCACCGGCAAGACCGCCAGGACCAGAAGCACGAACGACAGGTCCACACGCCAACGCGATGCCTCGGGATAGAAGCCATATATGAACAGGCTAAACCGGCTTTTAATGAAGGCCCAGCAGGCGGCGCCCTCGGGTTCCTCCATCAAGGCCCAGCATTCCTTTCGCGAGTCCGCGGACCAGACCGCGTCGAACAGCATCCAGTCCAGCACCGGCGGGATGAAGGCCCAGAGGAACCAGATGGCCAAAATCGTCATCACCGTATTCAGCGGCGATGAGAACAGGTTGTGTTTGAGCCAACCTAGGATACCGACTTCGCTGAGCGGTGGCGGCAGATCGGGATGCTGACCGGTTTCGTAGTTTTGCGAGGCGTCAGTCATGATTCATCTCTCCACCAGCGCCATTCTCTTGTTGTACCAGTTCATGAATGCCGAGATCACCAAGGAGATAGATAGATAGACCAGGAGAACGACGATCATGGTCTCCATTTCCTTGCCGGTCTGCATCAGGGTGATGCCGCCAACCGTCGCGACAATGTCCATGTAGCCGATGGCGATCGCCAGGGAGGAATTCTTGGTGACATTCAAGTACTGGCTCGTAAGCGGCGGCACGATCACGCGCAGGGCCTGCGGAATAATCACGAGCTGCAAGGTTCTGTTGGGGCGTAAGCCAAGGGCGTAAGCGGCCTCGGTCTGTCCGTGGCTAATCGCCAATATGCCGGCCCGGACGATCTCAGCGATGAAGCAGGAGGTGTAGTAGGATAGCGCCAGCCACAGCGCGATAAACTCGGGCTTGAGCGCGAGCCCGCCCTTGAAATTGAACCCCTTCAGCTCGGGATAAGACCAGGTAAGCGGCATGCCCGCGGCCAGGAAAGCGAGGCCGGTCACGCCGATAATCGCACCGAGCGATATCAAGAAAACGGGGTAAATCTTGCCCGTCTCGTCCTGCACCTTTTTCGCCCAGCGCGCGAAGAAGAAAACGAAAACTATGGCGGCCGCCAATCCCAACGCGACAATCCAGGCGGTCGGTCCCCAAACCGGCAGGGGAACGAAGAAACCCCGGTTGGTGAGAAAGAAGCTATCGGTAAAAACCAACGCATTCTTGGGTACGGGCAGAAGCGTGACCACCAGGCCGTGGATGAACAGGATATGCAGAAGAACGGGAATATTGCGGGTGAACTCCAGAAAGCAATAAACCAAGCGATTCACCAACCAGTTAGAGGACAGCCTGAGGATGCCCATGGTGAATCCCATGATGGTCGACAAAACGATGCCGCAAATGGCGATCAAAAAGGTATTAAGCAGGCCGACGACGGCGGCGCGTAAATGCGTGTCCCGCGAGGAGTATTCGATAATCGGCGAGAAAGTTATGTCGTAACCGGCGGGGTAAAAGAAAAAATCGAAACTGAATGTTTTGCCGACCGCCTCGAGATTAATAACAACGTTGCGGAGGAGGAGCACGACGGCGGTGAGAATGACTACCATCGTGACGATCTGGATGATGACGGACCGGGTTTCCTTGTCGCGCCACAGACGCAAAAGTGGATTGCTGGTGCCGGTATCGGTCTCGGAAATTGCTGCCATGGCGGACGGCGTCCCTTTTTAGCGGTTACCGGGCAAAACAGGCAAGCGCGCAAGAACGGGCATGGATACGCGGGATATGCGAGATAAAGAAGCGCGCCGACACTCTTTTAAGGTTCCGGCGCGCTTCTAAATCAATCGTCGATCCGGCTTTAACGGAACGGCGGCGAGTACTGAAGGCCGCCATTTGTCCACAGGGCGTTCAGGCCGCGTTCGAGGCCGATTGGCGTGTTGGTGCCAATATTGCGCTCGAAGATCTCACCGTAGTTGCCGACGGACTTGATGATGTTGTAAGCCCATTTCTTGTTGAGGCCCAACTCCTCGCCCTGACTGCCTTCCACGCCCAGGAGACGCAGAATTTCAGGATCCTTGGAGCTCATCATCTCATCCACATTGGAGCTTGTGACGCCCTTTTCCTCGGCCGTGACCGTCGCGTTCAAGACCCAGGTAACGATGTCGGACCACTGATCGTCGCCTTGACGGGTGGCCGGGCCCAGGGGCTCTTTCGAAATGATCTCGGGCAGGATGATGTGATCATTCGGCTCCGAGAAGGTCGAACGAATCGCGGCCAGGCCCGAGGCGTCGGTGGTGTAAACGTCGCAGCGTCCTTCAACGTAGTTTTGCCGGCCCTCGTCGTTGGTTTGGATAGTCACGGCCTCGTACTTCATGCCATTGGCGTGGAAGTAATCGGCCAGGTTGAGTTCGGTCGTGGTGCCGGTCTGGATGCAGACCGAGGCGCCGTCTAGTTCCTTGGCGCTGCGAATGCCGAGGTTCTTTTTCACCAAGAAGCCCTGGCCATCGTAGTAGTTGATGCCGTGGAAACGCAGTTTCACGCCGACGTCGCGTGAGAAGGTGACGGTGGTGTTTCGCCACAGCACGTCGCCCTCGCCGGAATTAAGCAGGGTGAAGCGGGTCTGGCCGGTCGAGGTGACCGCCTTGATCTTGCTGGAATCGCCCAGGACAGCGGCCGCGGTCGCGCGGCAGAAGTCGATGTCGAAGCCTTTCCAGGTTCCGCTCGCGTCCGGGTAGGCAAAGCCGGGGACGCCGGTGCTGACAACGCAGCGCAGGACGCCGTTGGATTTGACATCGTCGAGCGTGCTCGCCGATGCGGCGCCGGTCACGCCAAGTGCCGCGACCACAAGGGTTGCAGACAATACATTTGGTACGTTCCAAGGTTTCATGGTGGTCGCTCCCTGTAAAAATCAAAGATTTTGGCAATACAGCCCGGACGTTAAGCCGCCCCTTAGTGTCGGGATATTGACCCGTTCGCCGGTTCGCGTCAAACGCCTTTTTGACGCCCTGGAATGGCCGGTCTCGATCGTGACCGTGAAATATTATTACCCGGCCCGGCGCCGTCCTGTACTCGCCAGGCCCGCGATCAGGGATTATGCTGCCATTCCTTTTTAAAAAAAACCGAGGCGGGGCCGCTAAATGCTCGATAAGAACACTTATAGAACGGATACCTTGTTGGCGCACCTGGGCAACGATCCGGCGGCTAATCATGGGGTTGTAAATCCGCCCGTCTATCATGCCTCCACCATACTGTTCGACTCTCTGGAGGCCTATACGGAACTGCGCAAGGATCCCTACGTCAAGGGCCGCTCCCTTTATGGCATCGCGGGAACGCCGACGACATTCGCCTTCGAGGAAACCGTGGCGCGCTTGGAAGGCGGTTACGGCGCCATCGCGCTGCAAAGCGGCCTGGCCGCCATCGTCGGCGCCGTGACCGCCTTCGTCGGCCAGGGCGATCATATTCTGGTCAGCGATTCGGTTTACAAACCGACCCGGGTTTTTTGCGAAGACTTACTCGCCCGGATGGGGGTTGCGGCGGAATTTTACGACCCGAGGATCGGCGCCGGTATCGCGTCCATGATGCGCCCCGAAACCAAGCTGGTGTTCATGGAATCGCCGGGGTCTCATACCTTCGAAATTCAGGACGTGCCGGCCATCGCGGCGGCGGCGCGGGCGGGCGGGGCGGTCTCGATCATAGATAATTCCTGGGCCACGCCTTTGTTCCTCAAACCCTTCGCCCTGGGCGTCGATATTTCCGTCCATGCCGCGACCAAGTATATCGTCGGCCATTCCGACGCCATGATGGGCCTGATCGTGACCAGCGAGCCCTATTACGTCCAGGTCCGGCGCGCCTGCGCCCTGCTTGGATACTCGGCGCCGCCCGACGATGTGTATTTGTCCTTGCGGGGCTTGCGCACGCTCTCGGTACGCTTGGCCAAGCACCAGGAGACCGGGTTACTGCTGGCCAAGTGGTTTCAGGCGCGGCCCGAAGTCGAACAGGTCTTGCATCCGGGCTTGCCCGAAGATCCGGGGCACGAAATCTGGCGGCGGGATTTCACCGGCTCCACGGGCCTCTTCGGCGTCGACTTCAAGCCGTGTTCCCGGGCCGCCCTGGTCGCCATGATCGACGGCTTCGACCTCTTCGGCCTGGGGGCAAGCTGGGGCGGCTATGAAAGCCTGGCCATGCCGAGCGGCCTGTCCACGGTCCGCAGCACCTCGGATTCGCAGACCGCCGGGCCCAGGGTGCGATTCCACGCCGGACTCGAAGATCCCCAGGATTTGATCGCCGACTTGGAGGCCGGTCTCGCGCGCATGAAGGCGGTGGATTCATGAGTCCTTACGCCGATGACGCCGATGCCGGGGGTTTTCTGAAATTGGTGGCCTTCAACGATCAGGGCTTGGTGCCCGCGATCGCCCAGGATCATGAAAGCGGCGAGGTCTTGATGATGGCCTGGATGAACCGGGAAGCCCTGAGCGAAACCCTGCGTAGCGGCCGGGTATGCTACTGGTCCCGCTCGCGCGGCGCGCTGTGGCGCAAGGGCGAGACTTCCGGGCAATTTCAAGACCTGAAGGAAGCGCGGATCGATTGCGACGGCGACACGCTTTTGTTGCGCGTCGCGCAAACCGGGGTCGCCTGCCACACCGGACGGCGAAGCTGCTTTTACCGGGCCCGGCGCGGCGAGGGGGTAGAGAATATCCTGCCGGTCGAGCGGGACCCCAAGGACCTCTACGGCAAGCCGTGACCCAGGACGCCGAGCCGCGTTTGCGGATTCTTTTAGGCTCGTCCATCGCCATGGGGCCCGGCAAGGCGGATCTTCTGGACGCCATCGGCGAGGCCGGTTCCATATCCGGCGCCGCGCGCCGCATGGGCATGTCGTACCGGCGCGCCTGGCTGCTGGTCGAGACCATGAACCGCAGCTTCAAGACGCCCCTGGTACAGGCCGAACGGGGCGGCCGGCGCGGCGGCGGCACCTCTTTGACCGGCGCCGGGCGCGAAGCCTTGCGCCGCTACCGGGCCATGGAAGCCAGGGCCCAGAAGACCCTGGCCCGCGACATGGAACAGTTCAGTAAGCTGCTCAACCCGCTAAGCGGCGACTAATTGGCCCCCCGCGCGCAAGGCCATTGAAATTGAGAATGCCGCGCCTGACCCTTGGTTTGGATTGGCACGGTGCGTCAAAATCCCTGGAGCCGTGCCTTGGCAAGCGATATATTCAAACGGATATAACCGATTTATTTTAGGGCGAAATGAAAAGCCATGGCATCCCGCCGGACCTTTCTCGCGCGTTCCTTGGGACTGGCCGCCGGGTTTTCCCTGGACGGCCTTGGCGTCGGCGGCGTCCGCGCCCAGGCGCCGGTGACCGTCTTCGCCGCCGCCAGCACCGCCGGCGCGGTCGCGGCCGTGGCGAAGGAATTTGAAATATCGGCGAAGGAAACGGTTCGCGGCGTCTTCGCGGCTTCCTCGATCCTGGCGCGGCAAATAGCGCAAGGGGCGCCGGCGGATATTTACCTCTCCGCCAATAGCGCCTGGATGGATGAGCTAGAAGCCAAGAATCATCTGCAGGCGGGCAGCCGGGTCGATCTTCTTGGCAACAGCTTGGTTTTGATCGCGCCCCTCGACCGGGCGTTCGAGATATCGATCGCGCCCGGTTTCGCGCTCGCCAAGGCCCTGGGCGGGGGCCGCTTGGCCATGGGCGATCCGAACCATGTTCCGGCGGGGATGTACGCCAAGGCGGCCTTGAAACGCCTGGGGGTCTGGGATTCCCTTAGCGCCAAGCTGGCCTTCGCGAACGATGCGCGGGCCGCCTTGGCCTTGGTCGAACGGGGCGACGCCGCGGCGGGCATCGTCTACGCCAGCGATGCCAGGGCCGGGTCCGGGGTGCGCCTAGTCGCCGCTTTTCCGCCGGAACCGCGCCGGCCCATCGTCTATCCCCTGGCCATGGTGCGGGGGCGGTCGGCCGCCGCCGGCGCCTTTTACCGTTACCTGCAAGGCGCGGCGGCCGGCGCCGTGTTCCGCGCCCATGGCTTTACCCATCCGGCGGCGGGCACTTGAGCGAGCTGCTTCCCATAAGTCCCCTGGAGGCGGAGGCCCTGCGCCTCAGCCTCCGGGTCGCGGTGTGGAGCGTGACCTTGAGTCTGCCGCTTGGTTTGTTCACCGCCTGGATTCTGGCCCGGACCCGGTTTCCCGGCCACGGTCTCTTGAACGGCGTGGTGCATTTACCCCTGGTCCTGCCGCCGGTGGTGGTCGGTTATATGCTGCTCGTGCTTCTCGGCCGGCAAGGGCCCCTGGGCCGGGCGCTGTTCGAGTGGTTCGGCGTCACCTTGCCCTTCACCTGGCATGGCGCGGCCCTGGCCGCCGGGGTCATGGCCTTTCCCTTGATGGTGCGCGCCATGCGCTTGTCCCTGGAAGCCGTCGACCGGCGCTTGGAGGCGGCGGCGCGGACCCTGGGCGCCGGCCCGGCGGCGGTCTTCCTCACCGTGACCCTGCCGCTCATGGCGCCCGGGATTCTGGCCGGGGTCATCCTGGCCTTCGCCCGCGCCCTGGGCGAGTTCGGCGCGACCATAACCTTCGCCGCCAATATTCCGGGCGAGACCCGGACCCTGCCCCTGGCGCTTTACAGTATGATCCAAACCCCAGGCGGCGAGGGTCCGGCCATGCGCCTGGCGGTCATATCGGTCTTGATTTCCCTCGGCGCGCTTGCCGTGTCCGAGGCCCTGGCGCGCCGGCTGCGCGCCCGGCTCCTGGCTTAAATCATGCTGGAAATGGATGTCGCCGCGCGCTTTGGCGACTTTAAGCTCGAAGCGAAGCTGTCCTGCGCGACCACGGGCATCGTCGCCTTGTTCGGCCGCTCGGGCGCCGGCAAAACCAGCCTGGTCAATATGCTCGCCGGTTTGGCGCGGCCGGAACGCGGGCGCATCGCCGTCAATGGCGAGGTCCTGTTCGATTCAGAACGCGGCGTCGATTTGCCGCCGGAAGCCCGGCGCCTCGGCTATGTCTTTCAAGAGGGGCGCCTGTTCCCGCACATGACCGTGCGCAAGAATCTGAACTACGGCTACAAACGCGCCGGACGTGCGCCCCGAATCGATTTCGGCCGGGTGGTGGCGCTGCTCGGCCTCGAATCCTATCTGGACCGCCGCCCGGGCGGCCTTTCGGGGGGCGAGAAGCAGCGCGTGGCCCTGGGCCGGGCCCTGCTCGCCAACCCGCGCCTGCTGTTGTTGGACGAACCGCTCGCGGGCCTCGATCAAGCGCGCAAGGAGGAGGTTCTGCCCTTTATCGAGCTGTTGCGCGACAGCTTGGGCATTCCCATGGTTTACGTCAGCCATTCCATGACCGAGATCGTGCGCCTTGCCGATACCCTGGTCTTGATGTCCAACGGCCGGGTCGAGGCCGCCGGCGCGCTCGAGGATTTGACCAGCCGGCTCGACCTGCGGCCCCTGACCGGGCGTTACGAGGCCGGCGCGGTGATCCGCGCGGCGGTCGTGCGCCACGACGACGCCTTCGAACTATCCCACCTGCGTTTCGCCGGCGGCATCTTGCGGGTGCCAAGGGTCGAGGCCCCGGTCGGCGCCGAGATACGCCTGCGCATCCGCGCCCGGGATGTCGCCTTGGCGCGGGAAGAACCGCGAGCCTCAAGCATCCTCAATATCGTGCCATGCCGGGTCGAGGCCATGAGCGCGGAGGCGGGGCCCCAGGTCGATCTGCGTCTCGATGCCGGCGGGGCGGCGCTTTGGGCCCGCATCACCCGCCATTCCGTGACTAAGCTTGAGCTGGCTCCCGGAACCCCCGTTTTCGCCCTCATCAAGGCGGTGGCCATCGACCGCACCAGCCTCGGCCGCGATGCCGGGTCCGGGCGTTTCCTAGCTACCGGTCAATAAATATAGTAAAGAATAATTATATAGTTAATGTAATTAAATAAAAATGAATAATATATTGACAAAATGAAAATATTACATTAAATTTATTGCAATTGGCACGCACCAGGTAGGTGCGGCCAAAAAAACAGGAGAGGCGAAACGCCGTGACTTTGGTTCGATCGATAATTTACGGCTATTTAGGGGCGATTCTTGGCGGCTTGGCTGTCGCGGCCGTCGCCATGCCCCTGAATGCCTCCCTGGAAACCGCCGCCGGCGCGGCCTCGGTCACCGGCATCGTTCTCGGGCTCATGGGCCTGATGCTACCCTGGCGCAAGGCGATCCGAGCAGGAATTTCCAAATAGAGAGAGTGGTGCGCCCGGCAGGATTCGAACACCCTGTTAAAGACATTGAGCGATTGGGAAGCTATTCAGAGCGCCCTGCACGACGAGACAGTTCACATAATCTTTAAACGAAGATTGGTGACAACCCATTTGGTAAGCGGGAGTGTGAGACCGGCGGAATTAAGGCGCTCCGCAAAATGTGTACTGTAATACAGCGCCCTCTTTGCAAAAGGGCCCTTCGCGCTCTCGTTGCATCCCCCATCTAGAGGCGCTTTCAACTCGGGTGTTTGACGCGTTCTTTGAACTGTGGGTAAAACTGATTCAATATATCGAGCATCGAATTCACTATTTTTGCGGCGTCCATTTGGACTGACGGCATATCTAATTTGGGAATAAGGGGAATTCTGTGATAGCGGTGCAATGGATTTAAGCAAACAGTGAATACTGAATCTCGGATCGCAGCCCAGTTTCCATGAACGTATCCC
This sequence comes from Kiloniellaceae bacterium, assembly GCA_021776135.1. Taxonomy (GTDB): domain Bacteria; phylum Pseudomonadota; class Alphaproteobacteria; order Kiloniellales; family J153; genus JAJFGN01. The sequence continues at coordinate 36,980 of JAJFGL010000069.1, read as the reverse complement.
GATGCCCAATCATAATATTTGTCGTAGAATTCTTTTACACCAGACTCTTGGGCCATTTTTCGCAGATTCTTTTCAGACCATGGTTTGATATTAATGTCTCCGAATTCTTGCCAAAGATCCTCGTTCGCATAATCAAACAAGTCGTTCAAATTTACAAAACTCGGAACAGTTTCTTCTTGCAAGTTCTTTAGAAATGCTAATTTAGCCTGTCCTGTTCCATAGGATCGAAATTGTTGCCAAATAGCTTTGTTGTCATTATGCGCAAGATATTTCAATGTAATGAAATTTTCTACCATAGTTCGCAGCAATATACGTCCTTCGAGTCGTCGGTGTAAGCCAGAATGCCCGATAGTTAGCGCGATGTATAGATTATAGAGAATCAACCCATACACTGCATCTCTTTTGGGATCAATATCCGTACTTTCAATTTTCTCTAAGAAGTGCTCCGATACCACTTGATAAACCTGAAAGAATTGATCAAAATACCAATCATTCTCTGCATGGTCCGGCTTTTTAAACTCTCCTGTGAAACAAGACGATTTATCTAAGCATTCTTTCCAAAATTCTCTGCTCCATTGCGGCGGAGCTTTTTCGCATAAACTTGCGGTCATTTCATATGGGTGACCATTGTTTTCAATTGTACTTCTAAGCGTTATTTCCAGTGCTCTGATTTGAGGGCGGACAGATCTTTGATCTCCATAATCAGGGTATAGGCGAAACCCCTCCAGCATATCTCCCATCGTTTGTGGAAATTTTATTCGCCCTTGTACAATTGCGCAGTACATTATCTTTAACCATCGAATATCAGTTGACTCCTGAGACTGATGATCAAGAGAGCTAGCCACTCCTTTCATCAAATATTCTAGATGGCTATTGGATTCTGGTTCTTGAAGATGCCTTAACCAATGTTTCAAGTCCGGCAAACATTCAAGATACAGTAGGCTGCGCAAAATATTTTTTGCGCATTCATCGCTCAGAACTGGCGACATTATCGTGTCAAATTGATCATCATCCAAGACTGACAAAGCAGAGTGCGATATGAAAGTGTCTTTATAATTTGGGTCATTTTCTCGCGCCTGAGCAATAATTTTTCTAAATATCGTCAGGCATACATTCTGTCTCAGATTCCCGCGCAGCACTATTGCCCATAGAACTTCGTTGATCCCATGATCACGCCAAGACGTGAGAGTTGTGTTCGCAATCTGTGACAAAGGTGGAGATAACCGCCCACCCTTTCTCTTGTGGTCTTCTAATGCAGAAATATTCAAACCTTCGAAATCTGCGTGTTTTATGTGTGTTTTTTTCTTCCGCTTTTTCACGTGTTGGTTCCTTCAGACGCTAGGGGTTTTCCTAGCTCGGTATCTCAGATTGATCTGCCAGAAAGCCGGCGCGGCCTCGGTCACCGGCATCGTTCTCGGGCTCATGGGTTTCATGCTGCCCTGGCGTAAAGCAGTCCGTTCCAAATAGAGAAACTGGTGCGCCCGGCAGGATTCGAACCTGCGGCCCCAAGCTTAGAAGGCTCGTGCTCTATCCAACTGAGCTACGGGCGCGTTCCGGTTTAGGCCGGTTCCGGCCCCGCCTAGTGCGTCCAGCGCAGTAGGCGGTTGTACTTGAAATTATCGGCGTAGGCCTTGGGCCGGATTTTCCGCTCGCGCGGTCTTTCCAGACTATACATGAAACCGTGCTTTTGGGCGTAGGCCACTGCTTCCGCCTCGCTGTCGAAGCGCAGGCGCAGCTGGCCCTTGGTGTCGGAGGAGGAGGTCCAGCCCATGAGCGGCTCGACCTCGCGCGGGGTCTCGGGCTCGAACTCAACGACCCAACGCCGGGTATTGGCCAGGCCCGACTGGGTCGCGGTCTTGGCCTCGCGGTAGATACGGACATGGACGGTCATGGGAAGAGGGCCTCAAGGGGATTGATATGGCTCTGATACCAGCACAGGGGCTAAGATTCAACCGAAGCCCAAGGCTGGTGCCTTGGTCGGGGCGAGAGGATTCGAACCTCCGGCTTCCTGCTCCCAAAGCAGGCACTCTACCAGGCTGAGCTACGCCCCGATGCAGGTTACCAGCGGGCCGGAAACTAGGGGCTTTTCGGGGGAGTTTCAATGGCTACGGGAGAGAACTCATTATTCCTGCGGGAGGAGTTCAGACAAGAAATCTACAAGTTCCTTCAGGCAGTCTGGATCGTTCTCAATCAACCATTCCGTTAATTGGAGGGAATGTGATCGCTTACGGAACTCTTCTTTTTCTTCCGAGAGGTCTTTGAATAGGTGTGCCAGCAATTTGGCTCCGTGGACTTTTTCTAGCCAATTTGGATTTACCAAATCAGAAATGCCTAAGTTCTCGGCGCAGTACTCGTTCTTGTCTCCATTCTCTAGTAACCAACCGCGTACAAGCGCTTCGGTGATTGCAGTTTCAGAAAAAGTCGGAAGTGTGTTCATAAGGGCGGTGATTGCAGATGGATGAATTAAATAATTTTCATAGGTCCGGCGAGGAATAAAACGCACTCGATTGCTGGATCGGCGCGATAAATCCTCCATTTGACGTTCGGTTCGCCCCTCGCGATCGAAAACGAAGGCGATTGCCGGGGGCATTAAAGCTCGCGATGTAGACAGCTTTTCGTAGATTTCCCATATTGCATCAGCATCCGCCCGCTTGCTCTCAAATTCACCGGTGCTACGCACCGCCAATATTGACACGCCAAGGTAGGGTCGTTTCCCAAGGCGGCGAAGTATCAAGTCGAAGCAAGCTTCCTCGGTGAATCCCTCGACCCACAAGACCGTATCAGCACCGAACACATCGGAGAGCTTGACGCCAACATCCATCAGAACTGATTGAAGGTCTTCGATTTTTTCCGCATCGATGGGAACGAGCTTGCTTTCACCATCTTCCCAGCGGATGGCTATGACAGTTCCCGGTTCGCTGACGCGAATGATTTCGGGTGAGTGAGTAGCGAATATATATTGATGCTGTGGGTATTGACTCAGGATTTGAATGAGTTTTTTGGCGGCACCGGGATGTAGAAATGTATTGGGTTCATCGATGATGATGACTCTTGGTTCTTCCGACGTCATCACGACGTAAATCATCGCTAGTACCTGTCCAATGCCTGTACCGCTTTCTTTAAGCTCCGTTGCTAGATCGTCTCTCTCCGATCTCGGATCAACGGTCCAAACAACAATTTCGACATTGTTCTTCTCTTGGATCGACGGTCGTGAGACGACCCCACGAACGTTCTCAAAAATATCTGATATGTGAGCGTTGAACCTTTCAAACCGCGCGAGATTAGATTGTAAATTATCTAATACTTCAGCAAGATTTGACGCATCCGGTCTAAGAGTCGTATTCGACCCAAAAGCGCAAGTTCCTATATTTAACCGTTCTGCAAGAAAATTGTAGGTATTTTTTTGAAACTCTACTGCCATCTCCTGGAATAATAGATTGTGCTTATTAGTTGTACTTATAGTTTTGAAATCAAAATCATCGTTCAACTGATTAGAGTCAAAAAGGGCTGCAAGGGGCGCCTCATCAGAAAATGCGAGCGCAAAATTGTCAGTTTGGATTTTATGCAGAACAGGACCTGTTTGTGGGCTGTATTCACATTCGATAATCACGCCTGGTGAATTTGCTATATCTCGGAACAGCTCGGCGCAGCGCTTCTGATCATTCTGAAATTTTGGTGGTATTGGAAGGATAACGCGGCTCTTGTTCAGAGCAAAGTCTTTGAATTCTTTTCCAGATATTGCGAGTGCAACATGAATTGAGGATTTTGGCGGTAATTCCCGCGACCGGGCAATTTTGATACTTCGGTGCGGCTTATCAGAAAAACGCGTGGATAAGATCTCCAATAATGCCGTTTTTCCAACATTGTTTGGTGCAACGACGATATTAAATCCAGGCGATAGGTCGATCTTTTCAGTTTTCCTATAGCTCTTGTAATTTTCAATTTGGAACGAACAAATTCTCATTCTGAGCTTCTAAAAAATGTCATACAATTGAGTCTACTCTGCCGTAACGCGTGTATCAACGGGACCGAGTGAGGTGTATCCTCGTTACAGTAAACTGTATAGCCGAAGCTTTCGCACTGGTTTTTTGGTGAGTGTGAAACCGCCCCTCGATGCTTAATTAAGCTGCCCTTGCCTCCAAGGCGCGCAGGGGGAACAATCTATCAGGCCGTTTGCCACAGGGAAGGGATCTCCACCATGTCGCTAAAAGATCGCAGCGAAGAAGTAACGGACGCCGTCGTCGATTTGCTAGGCGAGGCGGGGCCGGAGCAACGCGAGGGAATCGCCAAGATCATCGAGAAGGCGCTGATTAGCTCTTACCGCGATTGCACGGAGCGCAATACCCGCGTGGCGGTGGCGTGTTGCGAAGCGGATCAGGATAAGGCCCACAAGATTTCCGAGGAAATGCGCCGCGCCACCACCGCCCTGATCGCCAATCTATCCGCCTTGCGTTAGCCGTTTTACCCGTGTCGCGGCTCTTCCCGCACCTCTTTCAACCGCTGGATCTGCGCCACAAGACGCTGAAGCACCGGCTTAACTTCGGCGCTCACACCGCGAACATGGCCGAAGCGGGCCTGCCGGGCGAACGCCATCTCGGCTATTATCTTGAACGTTCCCTGGGCGGCGCGGCCATGATCGTGGTCGAGCCGGTGCCGGTTCACGCTACGGCGGTCCTCACGCGCGGCAATTTTCTTCACCAGGACGATGCGGTCGTGCCGCACTTCCGGCGCATAACCGATGCCTGCCACGACCACGGCACGGTCATGATCCAGCAGTTGTATCATGTCGGTCAGCACGGCGACCCCGATAACTCCTTCACCGCCAACTGGTCGCCCTCCGGCCTCGGCTCCTATCACGATTCCGCCGGCAGCCACGCCATGTCCGAGGCGGAGATCGAAGAGATCATAGAAGCCTTCGCCCAGGCCGCGCGCCGGGCCCAGGCGGCGGGTTTCGACGGGGTTGAACTCTTCGCCGCCTACCATGCCCTGATCGACCAGTTCTGGACCCCTTGGTCGAACCGCCGGGACGACCGCTGGGGCGGCGTTTTGGAAAACCGCGTGCGCTTTTCGCGGGCAATCGTGGAGCGTATCCGCAAGCTGGTGGGCGAGGATTTCATTATCGGTTTCGCGGTCAGCCTGGAACGCCACGCCAAGGTCGCCCTCTCCCAAGAAGACTTGCAGGAGATTATCGCCTATCACGACACGCGCGGCCTGCTGGATTACGTGACCTGCGGCACCGGCAGTTATTTTCATTTCTACGATCTCATGCCGACCTTTCTCTACGAGGAAAAGCTCGGCGCCGGTCTGGCCGAGGCGCTGAAGCAGGTCGTCACCCACGCCAAGGTCCAGGCCGAAAGCCACATCCGCACGCCGGAGAACGCCAACACCGTGATCGGCGCCGGCCAGGCCGACATGGTCAGCATCGTGCGCGGCCAGATCGCCGACCCGCACCTGGCCAACAAGGCCCAAGAAGACCGCCCGGCGGATATCCGCGGCTGCATATCCTGCAATCAGATGTGCTGGGGCCGGCGCTCCCGCGACTATTGGATATCCTGCCTGGTCAACCCTTCCGCCGGGCGCGAGTTCGAATGGGGCGGCGACCGCTTCACGCCGGCGGAACGGCCGCGCGACATCCTGGTGATCGGCGGCGGCCCGGCGGGGCTGGAAGCGGCGCGGGCCGCGGCCGAGCGGGGCCACCGGGTGACTCTGGCGGAGGCCGGGCCGCAGCTGGGCGGGCGCTTCCGCCTGGCCGGGCTGCAACCGCGCCGGGCGCAGATCCTGGACCTGATCGCCTGGTACGAAGGGCAGTTGGAGAAACTGCAAGTCACCCTGCGCCTCAATACCCCCATGGACGGCGATGAGGCCGCCGCATCCGGCGCCGAAGTCGTGGTCCTGGCGACCGGGTCGCAACCGGCCGGCGATGGGTTCCAGCGCGCCTTGCCCCATGTGGATAGTTTACCGGGTTTGGAGCTTGGCCAGGTCTGGCCGGTCGAGGATGTCATGGGCCGCGCCGCGCGCCCCGGTCAGCGGGTCATCGTGCTCGACGACATGGGCCATTGGCACGGTTGCGGCACGGCCTGGCACCTGGCCGAGCAAGGCCATGACGTCACCTTGGTGACGCCGCACCCCATGGCCGGATGGGAATTGCAACGCACGGCCGCCGACTGGCCCCTGCGGCAGCGCTTCAAGCGCCTGGGTGTCGAGGTGATTTGCGACGCCGCCCTATCCGCCTGGCACGGCGACGGCGCCAGCGTCATGGACCTGCGCGATGGGTCGGAACGGCGCCTGGACGCCGACAGCTTGATCCTGGCGACCCTGAATACTTCACAGACCTGGCTCGCGGACGAACTCGCCGGCGGCGGTCTCGAGGTCCATGGCATCGGCGATTGCGTGGCCCCGCGCTTGGCCAACATGGCCTTCCATGAGGGCCGTAAGTTGGCGTTGTCGCTCTAGCAACCGGGCGCGCAGCGGCGGCGGTAGATGTCGAAGCCGACGACCTTCTCGACCCAGACATAGTCCGGCCAGATGCGGGCGAAACGCCGGTCTTGGCCGAAGAATTCCAGGTAATCGAAACTTAGACCCCCAAAGTAGGGTTTCATATCCCGGTCATCGACGAAAACCAAATCCGGCATGGCGGCCGTGAAATCGGCCACCACGGCATCGCGGGTGAAGGCTTCCATCTCGTCCAGCAGGGCCAGGTCCGCGCCGTCGTCCGCGTGACGCCTTTGCTGGGCGCCGGGCAGCAGCCATAACGCCGCGAAACGCGACGACCAGCCTAGGCGGCTGTTGTTGACGAGGGGAAAGCCCGCCCAGAGGTTCGCGCTCATGACGGCGATCGATCCGCCGCCGGCATAGCGCGCGGCATAGGGCGTCATGATCTCCGTGAAACGGTTCTTGTAGCCGAACTTCGTGACGTCATGGCCGACGAGAACGGCGGCCACCGCCAGGGCCGCCAAGGCCGCGCCATGGGAAAGGCCACCCTTTCCGCTTGGCGATGCCGCGCCGTTTTGCCGTTGCATGGCATTCAGGCAAATCGATACGTAACCCAGCACCAGGCAAGCGGAGGCCGGGTAAAGATGGTAGTCCCAGCCTTTCCCCTGAACCAAATAGGCCACGAATAAACAGGCCGAGGCGATCAGGAAAACGTCGCCGTAACGCGGCGCGGCTTGGCGCCGCCGGGTAGCGATCTGGATCGCGCAGCCAAGCGGCAGTAAAAAAGTTTCCAGCCGAAATAGATTAATGTAAAGCGGATTGGCGTAGGCTTGGTTATAGACTTCCATGGCGTAGGGAACGATCCGGGTCAGATAGTCCGGCGTAACGAAAATCAAAACCCCACCATAACCGAGGAGCGCGAGGCCGAGGCCCAAGACCTCGGGCCGCCAAAGGCTTGCCAAGCGGCGGACGCTTGTCAGGCGGTAAACCTCCAAAGCCAGGGGAATCAGGAGGTAGTGCGGCTTGAGCGCGAAACCGGCGCCGGCGGCCAGGCCGAGGATCAGCGCCGCCATCCAAGGTATCCGCTTGCGCGCCGGGTCCAAGGCAGACAGAAACAAATAGGGCAGGATCAGAATCGTCAGGAAGTGTTCGCGCTGACCGAAGTCGCCCGCCGGACTCAAAATCAGGACCGCGGCGGCGGCGATAAACAGCCCCCGGCGCAAGACCGGCGGACCGTCCAGCAGGCGCCAGGCCGCCGCCAAGGACAAGGCGATCAGCAGGTACACATAGACGACGAAGACCGGGACCGGGAAGACGTCCAGGAAACGGGCCAGGATGACCGGCGGCAGAGTCAGGAACAGGCCGAGCGGCGGGTTCACATCGACGAAGACGTCCCGGTAAAGTATGCCACCCTCGAGATATTGCGCCCCCGCGATCAGATACCAGGACGGATCGTGGTGGAGCATCGACATAAGCTGCGCCGCCAAACCGGCCGCGAAGAGCGCGATCGGCGCCCCGTAGGCGACGGCGTCCTTGAGCAGCAGGCGGCGGATTGCCTCAAGGCCATGCCCCGTCCAAGTGGAGTCCGCGCCGGGTGAAATCGCCTCGGCCGGCGATGTATGTCCTGGGCTCGCGATGGGTCTGGCCCTCGTTTCCTGGTTTGCGGCGATACGCCCCGCTTGCCGGGGCATTCCAGGTTTTCTAGGGCCTTGCGGCTAACATTCCCCTAAGGGATCAGGCCGTGCAGGTGCGGGTCGGGGATGACCAGGTTCTCGCGCTTGTAGGGGACGAAGCCGAATTTCTGATAGAGGGGCAAGGCTTGGGGATGGTCCAAGCTGCAGGTGTGCAGCCACAGGCGTCTGGGTTCGTAGGTCCAGGCAATGTCGATGGCGGAGCCAAGTAAATAGGAGCCCAGGCCCTGGCCGATGAATTCGGGCAGTAAGCCGAAATAGGCCAGCTCGATATCGGGCGATGCGCGCCGGTCGAGCTCGACATATCCGGCGGGCACGCCGCCGGCATACAGCACGTAAATCTCGACCAGCGGATCGTTGACGATGGCGCGCAAGCTCTCGTCGTCCAGGGCCCGGCGTTCATACCAAATAATCCCCTCGCCCACCCGGCCGTAGAGATAGCGGTAAAAAGCCACCCCCGGTTCCAGGGCGCGGAGAAGCGCGATCTTCCGGCGCGCCGGCATGGGCACTGGCGTATGGCTGGGCCGCGCCGTCATTTCCAGATAGGTCACGGAAACGGAGAGCGTGCCGGTGGCTTGAACCGGCCCGCTGGGTTCCTTGCCGTCGGGGGTCAGCCAGCGGGCCAAGACATGGCGCGGCGTGTCCTCGTAGCCTATGGCGCGGTAGAAATCGCGCACGCTGCCGTTGGATTCCCGGACCATGATGTTGATCTTGGGGACCCCGCGCTTGGTCAGCCAGGCCTCGGCATGGCGCATGATCTCACGGCCATGGTCCTGGCCGCGCGCGTCCGGATCGACGGCGACGTAATAGGGGTAGCCGCGATGACCGTCGTGGCCGATGCACACCGAGGCGGCGATTTTACCGCTGGCCTCGCCGACGAAAATCTCGGCGTTGGGCGTGGCGCGCCACAAGGCGATGTCGCGATCCGGGTCGTTGTAGGAAACCCGCAGGCCGCACCGCGTCCACAGCGCCACCAGATCGTCGTAGTCGGCCGGCGCGTAGGGGCGGATGAAAAGCTCGCTCACGCGCCGGTTTCGACCGGGGTGTCTTCGCCCGCGCCCCAGTCGCACCAGGAGCCGTCGTAAACGGCGACGCCGCGGTGCCCGGTCATGTGCAGGCCGAGCGCCAGTACGGCCGCGGTAATGCCGGAGCCGCAGGTTGTCGTTACAGGCCGTCTGGGATCGATACCGGCGGCGGCCAGGCAAGCGGCGATCTCCGCGCGCGGCTTCATGGTCTGGGATTCCATCTCCATGAGATCGGTAAAGGGCAGGTTCAAGCTGCCGGGTATGTGGCCGCCGCGCAACTCCGGGCGCGGTTCGGGATCGCGGCCCTCGAAGCGGCCGCGCGAGCGCGCGTCCACCACCTGTTCGCGCCCGGTTTTGAGATTGGCCAGCATCTGGGCCTTGTCGCGCACCATCGTGGTGTCCATGCGCGCCGTGAAGTTACGCTCGACGGCGCGTCCGGGGCCGTCCTCGACCTTGCGCCCCTCGGCCATCCACTTGGGCAAGCCGCCGTCCAGAACCGCCACGTCCTCATGGCCGAACAGGTGAAAGCTCCACCACACGCGCGGGGCGCTGAAGATACCGCGTTGATCGTAGACCACGATACGCACACCGTCGCCCAGGCCGAGCTTGCGCACCCGCGAGGAAAATTTTTCCGGCGCCGGCAGCATGTGGGGCAGGGGGCTCGAGGTATCCGCGATCTCGTCGATATCGAAGAAGACGGCGCCGGGTATGCGCTGCAACTCGAACTCGGCGCGCGGGTCCAGGCCCTCGCCCGGCAGGTAGTAACTCGCGTCAACCACCCGCACGTCGGGCGCGGATATATGATCGGCGAGCCAGGCGGTGCTGACCAGAACGCTGGGATCGGATGCCGGCATGTCAGGGGTGTCCTATTGCTTAGCCGCTACTCGGCGAAAAGAATGTTGATGCGCCGGTTCTGACGGCCCTTGTTTTCGATCTTGCCAACCCGGACCGGACCGATCTCGCCGGTGCGCCGCACATGGGTGCCGCCGCAAGGTTGCAGATCGACCCCCTCGATGTCCAGCAGCCGCACCCGGCCGCTGTCCATGGGCGGCTTGACCGACATGGTGCGCACCAGTTGCGGGTTCGCCGCCATTTCCTCGTCCGTGATCCAGCGCGTGCCGATAGGATGGTCGGCCTCGATCAAGCGGTTCAGGGCCGCCGTGATTTCTTCCTTGTCCAGGGCCGTGTCCGGCAGGTTGAAGTCGAGCCGGCCCTTGCCGTCGCTAATGGAGCCGCCGGTCACGTCGCCTTCGATCACGGAACACAAAAGATGCAGACAAGTGTGCATACGCATCAGCCGGTGACGCCGCGTCCAGTCGATCTCCGCCGTGACCTTCGTACCGGGGGCGGGCAGGGCCTCGCCGCTTGCGGGGATGTGCGAAATCTCGCCGGGCGCTTGGCCCTTGCGGGTATCGGCGATGGCGATTTCGCCGCCGCCGTTCAGGCGCAGGGTTCCGGTATCGCCCGCCTGGCCGCCGCTCATGGGATAGAAGACCGTCCGGTCGAGGCGGATACCGGCCTCGTCCGCGCTCAGCACCCTGGCCTCGCAGGTCTTGGCATAGGCATCGTCGCGGAATAGCGCTTCAGTCGTCATATCATCCTCCCAAGCCGGAACGGTCCAGCCATTCCGGCACCGGCAAATCCTTCCCGCGCAGGAACCCCGGATTGAACAGGCGGCTTTGATAGCGGGTGCCGTAATCGGCCAGGATGGTGACGATGGTGTGGCCGGGGCCGTGCTGTTCGGCTAAGCGTACCGCACCGGCCAGATTGACGCCGCTGGAAGGGCCTAAACATAGCCCCTCGTGTTCCAGGACATCGAAGACCAGGCTTACCGCTTCCGCGTCCGGGATTTGAAAGGCCTCGTCGATCGGCGCCCCTTCCAGGTTGGCGGTGATCCGGCCCTGGCCGATGCCTTCGGTGATGGAACTGCCCTCGGATTTCAACTCTCCGTGCTTGTAGTAGTTGTACAGCGCCGCGCCGGGCGGGTCGGCCAGGCCGATGGTTATGTCCTTGTTGCGTTCCTTCAAGGCCATGCCGGTGCCGGCCAGGGTGCCGCCGGTCCCGACCGCGCAGATGAAGCCATGGAGCTTGCCGCCGGTCTGATCCCAAATCTCCGGGCCCGTGGTCTCGAAGTGGCCCCGGCGGTTCGCCACATTATCGAACTGATTGGCGAAAATGGCGCCGTTCGGCTCGCTTTTCGCCAAGTCCTCGCCCAGGCGCCGGGCGACGTGGACGTAGTTGTCCGGGTTCTTGAAGGGCACCGCCGGCACCTCGCGCAGCTCGGCCCCGCAGAGGCGCAGCATGTCCTTCTTTTCCTGGGACTGGGTTTCGGGAATCACGATCACCGTGCGGTAGCCGCGCGCCCGCCCCACCAAGGCCAGGCCGATGCCGGTGTTCCCCGCCGTTCCCTCGACAATGACGCCGCCGGGACGCAAGAGCCCCTGTTCCTCGGCGTCCTTGATTATGGCCCAGGCGGCGCGGTCCTTGACCGAAGATCCGGGATTCAGGAATTCGGCCTTGCCCAGAATCTCGCAGCCGGTCTGCTCCGACAGGCGGCGCAGGCGGATCAAGGGCGTGTGGCCTATGGCGCCGACGAATCCGTCCCTGATATCCATGTTCGTTACTTCCCTGGCTTCGGGCCGCGGCCCCCAAAGCGGGGAGATTAACCGCCACGGCGGGTCCGGTTCAAGCTGGCTAAAATTTCGATAGTGGGTCAGCTTGGCTAAGGTCCGGGTATAGCCGAGGCTGTTGAAGAAGTCGGAGCCGTCAGATTTTTTGAAACTATCGTTCCCGTAAGCTGAGCCTGAAGTAATATCGATTCAACATCATCCAAGATTTTGAATCATTGTTTCAAGAATTTTGGTCCTCGGGACTTTTTCAACAGCCTCAGCCAAACTCGGACATATCGGGAGTCTATTCAGTCTGGGTATTTTGCCTATTGCGGTTTATCGTAGATTATCGGATCTTTCCTCCATGAAGGCTAGTTGGCTCCATGGACTTATTCTGGTTTTGCTCGTCGCCCTCAACCCATTGATGGCGGAGGCGATGGATGCGGCCATGCCCACGTCCGACAATTCGATGCTGTCATTATGTGATTCCGCCACTGCATCGGAACCCTGCTGCGCGTGCTGCGTAGACTGTGACGATCTGGCGATGCTAGGTGTTTGCTCATTGCTCTGTGTGAGCCATTCTGGTCTAGCTGTTTCCTCGGTGAGTACCGTGGCTCCGGCGGTCGGAAGCTCCTTACTAACGGGAGCCAATTGTTGGGCTTGCCGGGTTATCCCACCTGATCCCCACCCTCCCAAAGCGGCTGTTATCATCTAAATCGCTTTCGCGATAGCGGGGGAGCCTGTCAGTCCGGTCGGGCGTCGGTCGGCTGACCCTCCTCAGCGTCTATTTCACATCACACGCCAGGTTTGGAGGTAGATCATGTGGTTTCGCGCTGCAATCGGCGTTCTTGTATTCTGTACTGGGTTTTGGGGTGCGAGTGGCTTCGCCTCAGAAAACGGTGATCCCGCCAAGGGGCAGGATATATTTCGAGCTTGTGTGGCCTGTCATTCACTTTCGCCTGGACGGCATATGACCGGCCCAAGTCTTGCCGGGATTTGGGGCCGCAAGGCCGGTACCGTAGAGGGCTTCACGCGCTATTCGAAGGCATTCAAGCAAGCCGATATCATTTGGAACGAGCACTCTCTGGATGCATGGCTCGAAAATCCCAAAACCTTCATTCCGAACAACCGCATGACATTCCGGGGGCTTCAAGACAAGGCCCAGAGGCACGATCTTATAGCCTATCTACGAAGTGTCTCTCAAGAACAAGGCCCGTCGTCAGACCAGCAAGCAGAAGGCATGTCCGAAGGGATGATGAGCCAAGGGCGGATGCTCAATCTGAAGGCACTTGAAGCCAACAACCGAATCACCTCGATCAGTCATTGTGGCGACACCTACACAGTGACGGTTCAAACGGAGGAAGCATACGAATTTTGGGAGTTCAACCTCCGTTTCAAGACCGATGGCAGCGAAGACGGCCCTGTGGCAGGTCATCCGGTGATAATTCCGGCCAGTATGAGGGGCGACCGCGTCTTCATTATCTTTGCCGCTCCGACCGAAATCAGCGCCTTCATCAAGTCAGAGTGTCCACAATGAAGCTGTTCGTTCTGTTGGTGGCCGGTGGGCTTGTAGTGCTCGCATTAGGTGCGCTGGCACTCTCGCGCGGCGAATCGGTGCTAGATCGAGCCGATTTCGAAAACGCTGATCACGTCGCGCGGGGTAGGGTCGTCTACGCTGAGCACTGTGGAGCCTGCCACGGTAAAAGTTTTCAGGGTCAACCGAAATGGCGCGAACGTAAACCGGACGGGAGACTTCCCGCACCCCCTCACGATGACACCGGACATACATGGCATCACGCCGATGAACAATTATTCCGCATTACCAAGGGCGGGGTGAAGCCGCCGCTCGCTCCTGAAGGCTACGAGAGCGACATGCCGTCATTCGACGGTGTTCTTGTGGATGAGGAAATCTGGGCGGTTCTGTCCTTCATTAAGAGCACATGGTCGGAGAAATCACGAGCCTATCAGGAGCGGATCGACCAAACGTATAGGAAGCAAGCCGAAAAACAATGACCCGCAGATATCAAGTGCCGTGAGTTCATGGGAGGAAAAACCATGTCGAGATTGAGCCACCTATCGTGCCACTTCCTTATTGGGCTCGTGGTCCTGGTCGGGCACACACTGCCGACGCTTGCTCATTCTCTGGAGGACCTTGAGGAGAATCTAAAAGGCAGAGAAAAGTATGCGCAGATCGTGAACCGTCCAGCGCCAAGCTTCACGTTGACGAGTGGGAAGGGCGAACCCGTGAGCTTGGCTGATCTTCGGGGTAAGGTGGTAATCCTATGGTTTGTCTACGCAAGATGCCCGGATGTTTGTCCGCTCCACAGCGGGGCGCTTGCTTCGATCCAAAAACAGGTAAACCGAACTCCGATGCGTGAGTTGGTTCAATTCATCACGATCACGACTGATCCAGAACACGACACGCCGGAGCTAATGCGGGATTATGGGCCCAAGCATGGACTTGATCCGATCAACTGGACCATGTTGACGAGTGGGCCGGAAGAACTCTCTGCTACTCGTGAACTCGCGGAGAAATATGGGTTGAAGTTCACGCCCGTGGAAGACGGATACCAAATGCATGGTCTTGTCACTCACTTGATAGACAAGAGCGGCAATCTGCGCGCCCGCTATCACGGGCTGAAATTCAATCCGACTAACCTAATTGTTCATGTCAACGCGCTGACTAATGACTATCATTAAGTTCTTCCGAAATGGGTCAAAAGCGGGCCTTCTTCAAACTGACCCGCTGCCAAAGTCTCGGTACAATGTTCCTTAGGTCGGCCACTTCCTTCGCAGGGTCTCCCGGTTCAGAGCCAGCCATTGGAGCGCCATGACCAGGGCGGCATTGACGTAATCGCCGGCCGCCAGCTTGGCCAAAGCCTCGCCGGCGGGTCCGGTTCAAGCTGGCTAAAATTTCGATAGTGGGTCAGTTTGGCTAAGGTCCGTTTATAGACATGCCCGGAATTTGTTGACCTGGGCACCAATACCAGGAGACGCCGGATATAACGGCCGCATCAGCGTGGCTTTACGCGAGTAGCGTCCGTTCGATGAACCAGTAGCCGCCGAGCCCGGAGATTACCGCGGAGACGCCGTAGACCAGAGCCGGCCTGCGCGCCGGTGCAGCGGGTGAGCGCGCGCTCAGGCGGTCGATGCCCAGAAGCAGCGGCACGACGATAGCAACGATAGCAACCTGCCCGATCTCGACCCCGATGTTGAAAAAGGCGAGGGCGATGATGAGCGCGTCCTGCGGCAGCCCGATGTCACGAAGCGCGCCGGCGAACCCGAAGCCATGGATGAAGCCGAGGATGAAGGCGACCCGCCAACGCCCCTCGATCCGCCGGTTGAAGAAGTTCTCCACGGCGACCGCGACGACGCTCGCGGCGATCAGCGGCTCGACCAGGCCGCCGGGCAGGCTGACCAGATCGAGCGCCGCCAGCGAGAGCGCGACCGAGTGGGATAGGGTGAAGGCGGTGACCACCTTGACCACGGCCCAGACGCCCCGCGCCCAGAGTAGCAGGGCGAGCAGGAAGGCGACGTGATCGTAGCCGGCGAAGATGTGTTCGGCGCCGGATACGAGATAGCGGGCGGCGGCCTCGCTCAAGGCAAGCGGAGCCTGAATTTCCAGGCTATTCCGCTCCTGGGTGAGCGCGGAGGGGATGGCGTCGTCGCCTTTGAGCAGCACGGCGTGCTGGATGGTCGCCGGATTGATCTCATGCAGGAGGGTGCTGCGGTACGACAGGCCGGCGTTGGCGGTGCCGCAAGGCGCCTTGAGGACCGCGAGGACGCCGTCCTCGACCGCCGCCAGTTCCACGATCTCAAAGGGACAGGCGGCCGAGTCCGCTTTAAGGGCCGTGGTGGCGCGCAAGTGGGTCCGGACCGCCGCCGCCGCGCCGGCGAGCCGCTCGGGATCGACTTGGCCTTCGGAATCGAGCAGGTCGACGCCGGCGGCCCGCGCCAGATCGCTGCCCTTGATCGAGATCTCGACCAGGGTTTCGCGTTCCTCGGCGATCACGGTCGCGACGGTCATGCCCGGATCGTGGCCCCGCGCCGGCGCGCCGAGGACGAACAGCACCGGCAGCGCCCACAGCAGGCGCTTAATCATCGCCCGGTTCAGGCCGTCCTTCCAGGAACGCGCGGCTGCCAGGATGCCAGGGGATGCCGAAATCGCCCGTGGGTCGCGGCTTTGGCGCCAAGCCGGTTCCGGCCAGGACACCGGTGACCAGCCAAGCATGGCGCGCGGGAAAGTCCGCTCGGGCGACTAGAAGCCGGTCATCGACCGGCGTCAGGACCCGAAGCTCGATGGCGCCGTAGGCCGCGAAGCGCCCGCTCCCCCGCATCATGGTGGCGGCGTCCGGGGCGTTCAGGATCGCGACCGCCATCTGCGCGGTTCCGAGAAGGCTGGCCAGCCGCTCGGCGTCCGGGGCGCGGGCGGCCCGCGATTTGGCCGCCGGCAGGTGCTCGGCGAGCAGCGCCACCACCTGCTTGGCCAGGTCGTAGGTCACGGGATCGGTCTTGTGGCAGCCGATCAGGAGATGCTTCTTGCGATAGACGACCCACTGCCCATAGGGGGTATGGCCGCTCAGCAGCAGCCCCGCGGCCGCCCCGGCGGACAGCCGCAGGGCGTGGCGCCGGTTCACTCCGCGAAAACGTCCTCGTTCAGCACCGCGGTCACGACATAGTTCGGCACATCGACCACCTGCCCGACCCGCAGATCGACCGCGACGCTCGCCAGGATGTAGGCCTGCTCCGCGTCGAGGCCGTGTTCGCGCTGGATGTAGGCGATCATCTTGATCAGGGCGTCCCGCGCGGCCAGAGTCAGATCCTCGGACAGGTTGCTCAGGTTCTTGATCTTCTCGCTCTCCAGGTAGGTATGCGGAGCCGGCACCTCGCCCGCCGTCTTCAAGGGCAGGCCGATGGTCTGATAGAACTTCGACGGTTCCATATTCTTGATCTGGGATCCGCCTTCGACCTCGGGGCCCTTGATGAAGGCCCCCTGGCCCTTGCGGATTTCCGTCGTCACCGTGACCACGGCGCCCGTCTCGATCGCGGTCCCGGAAACCTCGCCGTCGCCCTGCGCGTAATGCACGTCGCCGACGAACAGGCTGCAGCCGTCGACGAAGCAGGGCAGGAGAAGGGTCGTCCCCACCTGCATTTGCTGCACGTCCATGTTGCCGCCGTTCTCGCGCGGCGGGATGGTGCGCAGGCACTTGTCCTTGGCGCTCCCTTGCGGTCCGCAAACCGCGCTCGGTTGCGCGCCGACCGGCTGCGGCGGCAGGGCGATGCCGCCGGCCGCGCTGAGCGCGTTCTCGCGCGCCAGCCAGGTGTCGACCTCAGGCAGGCCGGGCAGGACCCCGACCGAACCCATGAAGGCCTCGTAGGGCACCTTGATGCCCGGCATCTGATCGGATTCGGCGTGGGTGCGCGTCAGCCGCCAATTGACCAGGTAAGGCTCGGTGTAGATATCGCGCAGGAAGCCGAAGCCGGGAACGATGACGGTGTAGCCGTATTCATCCGGCGCGATATCGACCAGCGTGATCGCGAGCACGTCGCCGCGCTTGGCCCCCTCGATATGGACCGGCCCGGTCATGGGATGCACGAGATTGAGATCGACGGCGGTCACGTCGTCGGCAACGGAATCGAAGCTCAGGTCGGAATCCAGCGCGTCGCGCGTATGGAACACGATCATGTCGCCGGGCTTGGCGCGCGCGACCGTGGGGATGTCCGGGTGATAGCGGTTGAAGCATTGCGGATCGTCGACGCAATGGCCGCCCTGCTTGGCGATGACGATCTGATTCTGCCACTTCGTATCGGTCGTATCGGCTGCGGCGGGTCCGACATAGCCGAACAAGGCGGCCGCACAGAGCAGGAGACGCAATTTCATGATTTTCCCTCTGTTTTTCCGGGCATTTTGCGCCCTGGTTCCGGCATGTTTCAGCCGATATTTTCCAGATGGCACCAGCCATCCGTCGAATACGTTAACATAATAGATCATGCATCGGAAGCGTAGCTATTCCCGCCATTTCCTTCGCAGGGTCTCCCGGTTCAGAGCCAGCCATTGGAGCGCCATGACCAGGGCGGCGTTGACGTAATCGCCGGCCGCCAGCTTGGCCAAAGCCTCTTCGGCGGCTATGGCGAAGGCGCGGATATCTTCGTGTTCATGGGCCAGGCCGTGGAGCCCGCCCACATCGCCGGCGTCAACGCGCCCGCAGTATAGCGTCAAGGTTTCGGAGCAACCGCCGGGGCTCATGAGTATCTTGCCGATGGATTCCAGGTTTTGTATTTCGCAGCCCGCTTCCTCGACCGCCTCGCGGCGCACCACGTCCGCCGGGTCTTCGCCGGGTTCGATGATGCCCGCGACGATCTCGGTCAGCCAGGGCTCCATGCCGGCGGCCAGGGCGCCGACCCGGAACTGCTCGATCAAGACCACGGCATCGCGCATCGGATCGTAGGGCAGGACGGCGGCGGCATGGCCGCGCTCGAAGACCTCCCGGGACATGACCTCGCTCCAGGCGCCATCGAAGCGCCGGTGCCGAAGGTTATAAAGATCGACCTGAAAGTAACCGCGAAAGGACACGGTTTTTTCGCGCACCTCGACGCGCGGATCCTGCTTTGCCATGGATTGTTTCCTTAGAGCATGCCGCGCCGGTACTGGCCGGGGCTGACCTTGAATTCCCGCTTGAAGGCGCGGATGAAGGAGATGACCGACTCCTAGCCAACCTGCCGCGCCACCCGCTCCAAAGGCAAGGCTTGTCCGCGCGGTCTTGCTTGCCGCCCGGGCGCCGCCGTGCTGCCATGGGCCTCTTATGAACTTAGGGGGTCGTCATGGCGGTTCGTAGCGAGAAATTGAGTTTTCCAGGCGCCGATGGCGGGATTCTGGCGGCGCGTTTGGACTTGCCGGCGGGAAGGCCCCGCGCCTTCGCCTTGTTCGCCCACTGCTTTACCTGCACCAAGGATATATTCGCCGCCGCCCGAATTGCCCAAGCCTTGGCGGAAGCGGGGATCGCGGTCCTGCGCTTCGATTTCACCGGCCTGGGCCACAGCGATGGCGAGTTCGCGAACACCAACTTCTCATCGAATGTGGCGGACCTGGTCAAGGCCGCCGACTTTCTGCGCGAAGCCCACGAAGCCCCGAAAATCCTAATCGGCCACAGCCTCGGCGGCGCCGCCGTCCTGGCGGCCGCGGCGCGGGTGCCGGAGGCGGTTGCCGTGGCGACCATCGGCGCGCCCGCCGATCCCGCCCATGTCGCGCACACCTTTCAGTCCTCGCGCGCCGAGATCGAAGCCAAGGGCGAGGCGGAAGTCCTGCTCGCCGGGCGCCCCTTCACCATCAAGAAACAATTCCTCGACGACATTGCGGAACAGAAGCTGGCGCACGCGGTCGCCGAATTGCGCAAGGCGCTGATCGTCTTTCACGCGCCGCAAGACCAAACCGTCGGGATCGAGAACGCGGGCCATATTTTCGCCGCCGCCAAACACCCGAAGAGTTTCGTTTCCCTGGACGACGCCGACCATCTGCTTAGCCGTAAGGCCGATGCGATCTATACCGCCGAAGTGCTGGCGGCCTGGGCCGGGCGCTACCTGGGGGTCATGCCGCAAGCAACGCCCTTGAAGGGTGAAGCCGGCGCCGTGTTGGTCCGGGAAACCGGCGAAGGGAAATTCATGCAGGAGATTGCCGCCGGGCCCCATGCCTTGCGCGCCGATGAGCCTCTCGACGTGGGCGGCGACGATACCGGGCCGGGCCCCTACGACTTACTGCTGGCGGGCCTGGGGGCCTGCACCGCCATGACTCTGCGCCTGTACGCGGCGCGCAAGGGCTGGCCCCTGGAACGGGTTTCGCTGCGCCTTAAACACGACAAAATTCACGCGCAAGACTGTGCCGATTGCGAGACCGTGGCAGGTAAGCTCGACCGGATTACCCGAAAGCTGACCCTGGAGGGAGACTTGTCCGGGGAACAACGCGCCAAGCTGCTTGAGATTGCCGACAAATGCCCGGTTCACCGGAGCCTGACCGGCGAGGTCGTGATCGAGACGACGCAAAGCTGAGCGCCCGCAAAAAGAGTACTAGGACGGCGCGTCTAGGGGTTGCTATGACCAAGGGGCGTGCTTGGACCCAAACCCATTAGAAACCGCGATGACCCATGAAGAAAAAGATCGAGGACCATAACGGCCGCCGGGTTCATGCCTGCGTGCCGGAGCTTTGCGAACAGCTGCGCAAGGGCGGCCTGGACCGGCGGGAATTCCTGCGCACCGTCACCTTGCTTGGCGTGTCGGCAGCCGCGGCCTACGGCATGGCCGGCAAAATTTTGGGCGGCCCGGCGGTAAAGCCGGCGCGCGCCGCCGAAACGCCGAAGCGGGGCGGCAGCTTGCGCTGGGCCATGGAGGTGCAGGAGGCGGACGACCCGGCCCGTTTCGACTGGACCCCAAAGTCCAATGTCACGCGCCATCTGGTCGAATACCTCTGCCACACCGGACCCGATAACATCACCCGTCCCTACTTGGCCGAAGGCTGGGAGGCGTCCGACGATCTGAAAACCTGGACCTTCAAGCTGCGCCGGGGGGTGAAATGGTCCAACGGCGACGATTTCGGCGCCGACGACGTGATTTTCAATTTCAAGCGCTGGCTCAACCCGAAAACCGGGTCGTCGAATATCGGTCTCTTTTCCGCCATGACCGAGGAAACCAAGACCGGCAAGAAGGACGATCAAGGCAACCCGGTCATGGCCACCCGCATGACCGAGGGGGCGGCCGAAAAAATCGACGCGCATACGGTCCGCTTGAATCTGAACACCCCCGTTCTGTCCATGCCCGAGAACCTCTACAACTACCCGGCCGCCATCGTTCACCGCCGCTTCGAGGAGGAAGGCGGCGATCTATCCAAGAATCCGGTCGGCACGGGCGCCTTCGCCCTGGCCGAGTACCGTTTGCGCGACAAGGCGGTGCTGCGCCGCCGCGACGGTTACTGGGGCCCGCGGCCGTTTCTTGACGAGATCGTTTATAGCGACCTGGGCGGTGACCAAGCGGCCTGGCTGGCGGCCCTGGCCGCCGGACAAGTCGATGGCATTTACGAGTTCAGCGTCAATCAGCTCGAGATGGCGGAGAAACTTTCCGGCGTCGAGGTGCACACGGCGACCACGGCGCAAACCGGCGTCGCCCGGATGCAGGTGGATAAGGCGCCGTTTACCGATAAGCGTGTCCGCCAGGCCCTCCAGGCCTGTATGGACCACCGGGAACTGCTCAAGCTTGCCTATGGGGGCAAGGGGGCGCCGGGCGAGGATCACCATGTCTCCCCGATCCACCCGGAATACGCGCGCCTGGAACCGCAAAAACCGGATCATGGCAAGGCCAAGAGGTTGTTGTTCGAGGCCGGCTATCGAAACGGCATAAAAATCACCATCGAGCTTGGCAATACCACCGGCGATTGGGAGCAGGATGCCATGCGCGCCTTCAAGGAACAGTGCAGGCCCGCCGGTATCGACTTGACGGTGAAGGTCGTGTCCAGCGCGCGCTACGCGGAGATCTGGAATAAGACGCCCTTCGGCTTCACGTCATGGACCCATCGCCCGCTCGGCGTCATGGTTCTCAATCTCGCTTACCGCACGGGCGTGCCGTGGAATGAGAGCCATTACAGCAATCCGGCCTTCGACCTTGCGCTGGACGAGGCGAGCGCGACCCTCGACGTCAATGAGCGGCGCAAAAAGATGGCAAGAGTACAAGCCATGCTGCAAGACGACGCCGTGATACTTCAGCCCTTGTGGCGCGCGGTTTTTTCCGCCACCGGCGCCAAGGTAAGAGGCTACCGGCTTCATCCGACCCTTTATCATCAGTTTAACGAGGTCTGGCTATCCTAGGGCATGATGAGCCCGAGGAAATATCTGCTGCGGCTGGCCGTCGCCGGCTTTTTTGCCGTGCTGGCCGCGCCCCCCGCGTCAGCGGTTGAATGCTGGCAGGGCTGGGGATACTGGATCGACGCCCAGACCGGAACCTACAAAAGCCAGGAACTCTTACTGGTTACCGATGGCCCCGTGGACTGGATACCCGGCGGTTCCGTGACCTTACGGGTGCTCGACCGCGCGAGCGGCCGGATCGATGAGTCCAAGGCTCCGATAGTCGCGATGCCGCTTGACGCGCGGGTCTATTATCGCGGTAGCGCCAACTATGTAGATGGTTTGGCCCAGGTCCAAGGCGCCGCGGACCGGATCAAGTTCGGGCTCAGCCATATCGCGCCATCCACCCCCGTCTTGCCGGCCATGGAGGCCTATGTGGCCCGAGCCTGCGGCCTGGACGGTTAGTCGAACAGGGCGTTGATGTCGTCCTGAGAGATGGCCTGGGAGCCTAGCTGCGGCCCGTTCATGAGGGCCTGGTCCCCGTCCGCATTCGGGTCCTGGTGCACGGGCAGGTCGGTAAAGGCCTCGACCCCCCAAATATCGATCATCGCCAGGATCTTCTCTTCAATGAAGCGGATCGTGCGCACGACCTTGGTAATGCGTTGTCCCGTTATGTCTTGGAAGTTGCAGGCTTCGAATATCTTGATGACCTCACTCGCCACCCGTTCGGCCAGGGCGGCGGTTACCTCGTCCTCCGGGTACTGGCCGCTCATTTGCCGGACCAGCAGCTCGATCTGCTCGCTGGCGGCTAGTATGTCCTCGGTCGAGGTTTCCGTGGCTTTGACGATGGCGTCGAGCTCGTTGGTAGCCTCCTCCATGCGGTCATCCTCGGCCTCCGGGTGCCTGATGGCGGCGATCTCGCTTTTGGCCTGGCTGATCATGCGGACCATGGCCGCGATCTCGACCCGGGCCGCCGCCGCCTCGTTTATGCTGTTATCGTCACTCTTCGCCTCGGGCGCGGAGGGCGCGGTCCCTCCCAAGGCGGCGCCGCTTGACTCGATCAGCCGTCTGAGGGTGTCGATGGCATCCAAAACATCGCCGTTGGTGGTCCCGTCCGGGCGCTGCGTGCGCTGTTTTCTAAGGTGGCGCTCAACGCTGAATTCCTTGACCTGCCTTTGGGCCTGCATGGGCGATTCTCCAGGTTTATTCGGCCGGTCTAAACCGGCCTCCGCGTCATGAAAAGTAGCCGGGAAAGATTAAAAACCCCTGAGTTAAAGACGTATTTGACTTCGAGCATACCACTTATGATTGCACTCCATGAACGAAGAGCAATCCAATGGGGAGTATTTTCCGTATAAATTTATTAAAATGTAATAAATAACAAATATTAGTCAAGTCATTTTAGAATAATGCTTTGCGATTATTATTATTATATTAATACCGGCGGTATCTACTCTGTCAAAATAATAATGCGTTGCTTTACGGATTAGCGGACAAGGGTGAATGCCATGAGTGGAAACGATCGCGCGTACCCGGCGTATGCGCTTTTCAGCGCTATCGTATCGTTCGGGATAATTCTTGGACTCCCGGGCGAAAGTGCCGCCCAGAACCTGATTCCGGTGCCCGATGGGATTGAATTCCAGGAAGGCGACGCGGCCAACTGCGGGCCTTTTGGCGACGCATGTTTACCGGCCGGGGACACCGCCCGTTTTCAACAGGTCTTCGACGCGGCGCTGTTTCGTGGCCAAACGGGCATTATCGGCAGCATTACACTCCGGCAGGATTGCCCCGGTATTCTTCTTATAGACGGTGAACAAGGTCCGGCGCTTCAGATTCACCTTTCCCATAGCGCCGCGGCGCCGGGCGGCCTAAGCCCCGTCTTCGACGAAAATATGGGCGCCGATCAAGTCATGGTCCGCGATGCGGGCCCCTTCGATATTGTTAGCGAACCGATCTCGTCGGTCCCGGATCAGGATTGCCCGCTTGAGTTCGACGTCGAGTTGGATCTCGACAACCGGTTTCATTACAACGGCCAAGACAACCTCCTCATGGACATACGGGTCAGCGGTGAGACCGGCATCCTGTTCGATGCGGTCGCCGATTCTTCGGCAATGTCGGCGATCAGCGCCCAAGGCTTCGATGGCGCCAATGCCACGGTCGCGGACAACATGACGGCCCCGGCCTTGGCCATGAGATTCAATATCGTGCCGCCTGACCAGGACGGTGACGGCATCATCGATACCAGAGATAATTGCGTATCCGTCCCCAATCCCCTTCAAGAGGACAGCGACGGCGACGGCCACGGCGATGCCTGTGTACCTCCGAACAGCTTGTCCTCGAACGCGAGCTTGGGTCAGGGTTCCGTGGTTGGCGATAGAACGAGAATCCGTCAGGACGTCGTCATCGGCGACTCCGCCGACATCGGCAACCGGGTCCGGATTGAACGCAACACGCAGGCTGGCGACAACCTCGTCGTCGGCGACCGCAGCCGGATCGAGCGGAACGTCGTCCTCGGCGACAATGTCGAGCTTGGCGGCCGGGTGCGCCTTGGCCGTTCCAGTACCCTGGACAACGATGTCATCGTCGGCAGCAATGTTCGCATCGGACGTAATGTCACCATCGGCGCAGGGGTTGTGATCGGCGACAACGTGCGTATCTCGTCCGGCGCCGTTATCGAAGCCGGGGCGGTGATCGAAGATAACGCGATCATTCGCCAAGGCGCGGTCATCGGCGCCGGCACGCGGGTTGGCGAGAACGCGCGGATCGCCTCGCGAGTGCAAACCGGCGTGAATGTCACCGTCGGGGAGAACGCGCGGATTGGCAGCCGCAGCTTCCTTGGCGAGAACGTCGTAGTCGGCGAGAACACCAGGATCGGCAGCCGGGTCGAGGTCTTGCAAGGCACGGTCATTGGCGAGAACACCCGCATTGGAAACCGCGCGCGGATCGGTGCGGATGCGCTGATTGGATCCAATGTGCGCCTGGGCAGCTCCGTTCGCGTCGCCGACAACGCCGCCGTGCCCAATAACGCACGTCTAAGCCGGCGGTAGTTACGGGACCGCTTTCTTGCCTTTCTCGCACGCCTTCGTTTCTAAGTGGGAGCAATCGATATGAGATACATCTATAGCCGTAGAAAATCGGCCCGGCGCCGCCAGCGGATACGCTTGGCCGCCCAAGCCGGTCTCATCGCCGCCGCGATTCTGGCGTGGAGTGCCGCCACCGCCGGCACCCTGGACCTAACGGTGCGCAATGGTTTCGTTACCATGGACTCGCTTGCCGTGCCTCTTGGGGATGTGTTGAGGGATATGTCCAAGAAAGCCGGGTTCCGCCTGGTCATGAAAAAGGACCTGCGCGCGCCGGTGACCTGGAGTTTCCATGACGTGCCGGTCGATGAAGCGGTGACGCGCCTTCTGGCCCGTGTTTCCTCGGTCGCACTCTATGCGCCGGCAGGCGATGGCGGCGGGCGGCTTCTGACCGAGGTGCGGGTATTGCGCGGCGGCGACGACGATATGCCCTTGGTCGAACGCCGCGACGCGCGTTTCGAATTACCGGACGCCGGGACGCCGACGCATCTTCAAATGGCCTCGGCCGCTGGCTTGCAGCCGGCTTCCGGCGCGGCGGCGCCGGAGGGACGCGCCGTCGCCGCCCTTCCTGCGGCGAACCGGCATAGCAGCGCTCCGCGTGCCGTCAAGGGACGCCCGGACACGGGCCGCGCGGCGCTGAACGCGGCTTTATCGGATCCGGACACCGTGGCTCGCCAGCGCGGCGTTCAAGGACTGATCCGCCTGGGCGGCGAGGAATCGGTTACCAGCCTGAGCCGGGTTCTCCTGGAGGATCCGGCGCCGCGGGTGCGCACCATGGCGGCGGCGGGGCTGGGGCGCATGAGCACCGAATCGGCCTTCTGGGCCCTGATGGAGGCCAGCTCCGACAACGACCCAGGGGTCCGCGAAGCCGTGAGCGATGCCCTCCTGCGTCTGGAGCGCCGGGGCGTCAATAAGAGCTAAGGTTTAGCCGCGCGGCGCGATCAGGGCGTTGGTAAAGCCGCGCAAAGATAAGACCCGGTCGAACAAGACCTGGCCGGTCGCGGTTTCGACGGTGATCTTGGCCCGGAATCCCTTGCGGAATTGCTTCATGAGCATGGCCGAGTCCGTGGCGCTGAAGAAACAGGCGCCCTCGTCGCAATCGCCGGCCGCCAGAGGCTCATTCTTATCGACCGCGACCGATGCCCGCGAGATGCTTTCGGTTTCGCCGGAAACCACCAGCGGCGGCTTACCCTTATCGACGTGAACGAAATAGACGATAAATTCCTCGCCTTTTTGAAAGGTCGCCAGTTCCGTGGTGCAGATCCGGCTGCCGACCGCCGGATCGCCAAGACACTGGTATTGCCAGGTCTCGGCGGCTTCCTCGGCGGCGGAAGGCGCTGTCCACACGAAGGTCAAGATCAGGGCGCTTGTCGCGGCAAGCCAGGTACGCATCGGTATCGGCATCGGCATCCTTTACGCCAAGGAGCGAAGGCCGCGAGTGTACCGCCCTGGAATGCCGGGTCAATCCACCCAGAACCATAGCGGCGGCGTCAAGTTGCGCGAATAGCAACGAATACGCTTGCCCCCAACCTGGGTCGTTTTCCTCAGGGTACAGGCGGTGAGCCGGCCAGACCCGCCATCGACGAACCATAGCCGCTCGCCGGCCAAGACCTTGGGCGCCATGGCGGCGCGGGGTTTGTAAGCCAGCGTCTCGATGGCCGGGCCGCGCTGGACCTGCACGGGGCCGGTGGTGGGAAAGCTTAGCTTGGCCGCCGTGGCGCCCCGGTGGACGGTGACGGTCCCGGTTTCCGCCGCGCCTACAGCCGGCGCCGCCGTGAGCAGGAAAACAGCCGCCAAAGCCGCCCCGGCCAGCCCTTGAATTCGTCTGAACAACATATCCTAACTCCATGAAAGAACGTATGTCTTATGCATCGTAACCTTTCATTCAGCATGGCACGAACGATGGCTGAAGGAAAGGCTGGTTGCACGCGGATCGGCAATCGCTTGACACGGTAAAAGACGGGGTCATCGGAAACCACGCAAAACAATTGAAAAGGACAAGAAATCATGATATCATTGAGATCAAATATATACATACAGGCGTATCATGTCCGGAAATTTACATGTTCGAAATCTTGAAGATGAGCTGATAATCCGCCTGAAACGGCGCGCGGCGCAGCACGGGCGCTCGGCGGAGGCTGAACATAGAGAAATTCTGCGGCAGGCCCTTTCCGCCGAAGTGGAACCTGCATTCGCAGAACTTGCGGCTAAACTTCGTCACTTGACCAAGGCGCGCAAGCACACGCCCTCGGAAGAGCTCATGCGCGAAGGGCGGGGCGAACGTTGAGCCGTTTCGTTATCGATGCCAGCGTCGCGATCAAATGGCTTGTCGAAGAAGACGGTACCCTTGAAGCACTCACTTTACTCGAAAAAGCCGAGTTATCTTCGCCAGATCTTCTGGTCGCGGAGTGCGCCAATATTCTTTGGAAAAAGGTGCGGCGGGGTGAACTCATCGAAGACGAGGCCCTGATCGCCGCCCGCCTTCTAGAACAGGCGGACGTTGAGGTTCTTCCCACCCGGCATTTGCTTGCTTCGGCGCTCAGCCTCGCCATCGAGCTCGATCATCCCGCCTATGACTGCATCTACTTGGCGCTGGCGATAGAGCGGGATTGGCAAGTCGCGACCGCGGATTTACGCTTTCAACGCAAAGTGCGGGAAGATCCAACCAAAGAGTTCTCCGGCAGGGTGCTGTCCTTGCCCGAGGCAGCGGCCGCGGTTTCCGCTAGTGGGTAAGTGACGGCCGCGCCTGAAAGCTTGGGTCTTAGGGGGCCGTTAAACCAAAGGGGCCATCGTCGGGTCATGCCCGGAATTAGCGAAAATTTCATGCCGAGCTTAGCGGCGCCCAAGGCCAGGGCCGGTTTTGGGCCACGGCTGGGGCCTTTCCGGGCCTGGCTCTTTTTATCGGTCTTGGCCGGCATGGTCCCGCCGCTGATAGTCGCGGCCAAGGCGGACGGGGGGGCGCGCCACGCTCCATTCTCGCCCGCCAGGCACGCCGAAGCTTGCGCGCCTTTGATCCAAACCGGGGCGCCGGGCGGCGCCGGTGCGCCGCGAGGCGCGATCTCCCGGGTCTTGGAAACCCTGGCGCGGAGCGCCACCGCGCGGGCCGTTCTGCGGCGCGTCCGGGGCCGCCGGGTCCAGGTTTGCCTGGACAAGAAAACCCCGCTGCTGGCCTATTATTTTTCCAGCACTGGGGTCATCGGGCTCAGCACGGAATTGTCGGAGGGCGGCCGGGTCGCCTTCCTGGCCCATGAACTCAGCCATGTGCCCCAGCATCCGCGTTATTCCGACAACCGCTATTTTCCGCCCGGGGATTTACTCCTGCTGCGGCGTATCAGGGAGGCCAGCGCCGAGGCCATTTCAACCCGGATCGCTTGGGAACTGCGCGAAGCCGGGTATCCGGCGGCCTGGATCGAGAAGGGGGCGGGCCCCTATGCCGACGTGGTCCGGGCCTTCCACTATGCCGCCGAGGGCGACGCCAGCGCGCGCGGGCTTCAGGCGGCGACCAGGGCCGCCTTCGATTATTGGTTCACGGCCGGCTGGCGGCGTGACGTCTATGACCGCATGACCGCCGAACACTTGCGCCGCATCTCCCACGACCGGACCGGCTTGGTGCCGCCGCGTAAGAAACTGCGCGCCGATTTCCTGACCGGCATCGCGGCCCTGGGCGGCGGTAATTTCCTCGCCGAAACCCAAGGCCCCGCGCTCACGGACGGGTTTTACGCCGGGCAGGTTTCCCGCCGTATCGCGGCCCGCATCGATGGCTTGCTGCGCGCGGCCGATCTCGCGATTTTGCCGGCCGGCGGCGGCGGCGGCGAAGGCCCGTCCGGCTAGTTCAGCGGGTCTCCGGCGCTCCGCCGGAGGTGAGCGTGGCCCAGGCCAGAACCCCGACAAACGCCACGAACGCGCCGATTACCGTCATGAGATAAAGCAATTCAGCCTCGGTCATGCCAGACTCCCACAAAGTTAATGTGGATAAGACTGAATACAGGGCAGCCGCTCCGGTCCTTGATCTGCATCAAGGACGCGATCAATGCGCTTGGCGCCGCTTGGAGGCCCGGGCCGGAATCGAACCGACGTACGAGGCTTTGCAGGCCTCTGCATAACCACTCTGCCACCGGGCCGGAGGCGGGCGACCGCATAGGCGCGATCGGCGGGAGCCGGAGACTACGGACGGTCCCCAGGCCGGTCAAGCGCGGACAAGGGCCCTCAAAGCGCCCAGGAGCCTAGGGTCTGTGCGATTGTGTTGCCATCGCGCGAGACTTATAAGACCGGGAAGCGGATTTCGATTGTCCTGCCATCATAGTTGGGGTCGCCATGACTGATTTCGCCACCGCCCGCCGCAACATGGTCGGATCGCAGCTGCGCACCAACAAGGTGACGAGCGAGGCCGTTCTGGATGCCTTCGCGGCCATTCCGCGCGAATTGTTTCTGCCCGAGGCGCTGCGCGGCGTCGCCTACCTGGACGAGGATATCCCCCTGGGCGCCGGGCGCTGCATGATGGAGCCCATGGTTCTTGCCCGTCTGCTTCAGGCGGCGCGGCCCGAAGCCGGCGATATCGCGCTCGATATAGCTTGCGGCACCGGCTACGCGGCGGCGCTTCTGGCGCGCCTGGTGGCAACCGTG
The DNA here is from genome assembly GCA_021776135.1 of Kiloniellaceae bacterium. Taxonomy (GTDB): domain Bacteria; phylum Pseudomonadota; class Alphaproteobacteria; order Kiloniellales; family J153; genus JAJFGN01. Next base: position 7,696 of record JAJFGL010000069.1, on the reverse strand, counting down.
GTGGCGGTGGAATCGGACGATTCCGCCGTGGAAACCGCGTCCCTGGCCCTGTCGAAGCTCGGCCTGGACAATGCCGTGGTCGTTAACGGCGATATCACCCAGGGCTATCCGAAACAGGCGCCTTACGATGTCATTATACTCGGCGGCACGGTGTCGCGGGTGCCCGCTGCGATCCAGGACCAGCTCGCCGAAGGCGGCCGTTTGGTGGCGGTCGTGCGGGGCGGCGACGGTATTGGCCGCGCCAGCCTGATCGAGCGGCGGGGCGGCCTGACCTCCCCACGGGTACTGTTCGACGCGGCGGTGCCCCAACTGCCGGAATTCGAGCCGGCGCCGGGCTTCGCCTTTTAATTTCCATCCCTTATTGGCCGGGGCGTTACTGACCTGTTAACCTTATTTGTGCTTACTTGGCGGAACTTGTTACACTTGCTAAGAAAACCGGCTTGATCGGCTGGTGGGGGCGGTGCAGGAATCGATGATTAATCGGCTAATATATAGAGTTTGCGCGCCCGGGCGGCTTCACTTGGCTGGCGCCGCGGCGCTGGGCATTCTGGTGTCGTTCGGCCTTGGCGCCGGCGCGCCGGCCAAGGCCCAGACCCTCGGCGAGGCCCTGGCCAACGCTTACACGACCAATCCCACCCTGCGGGCGGCCCGCGCCGGTTTGCGCGGCGTGAACGAGGGCGTCCCCCAAGCTCTGTCGAACTGGCGTCCCGAGGTGACCGTCGCCGGCTCGGTCGGCAAGCAGCATACGGACCAGACGCAAGCCTTCTTCACCAACAAGGAAAGCTCCACGCCGACCCGGGGCTCGCTGACCGTGACCCAGCCGATCTACCGGGGCGGACGCACGATCGCCGAGACCATGGCCGCCGAAAACGATGTCCGGTCCCAACGCCTGGATCTGATATCGGTTGAGCAGACCGTGCTGCTAAACGGGATCCAGGCTTATATGGACGTCTGGCGCGACCAGTCGGTCGTGAATCTGAATACCAACAACGAGCGCGTGATCCGCCGGCAATTGGAGGCGACACAGGACCGTTTCACCGTCGGCGAGGTAACCCGCACCGACGTGGCGCAGGCGAACACCCGCTTGGCCACGGCCACGGCGCAGCGCATCGCCTCGGAAGGCATCCTGGCCAGCAACAAGGCGGTTTTTCAGGAAGTCACGGGGCTTCAGCCCAGTGAGTTGAGCGCCCCGCGTTTGACCGCCAAACTGCCCGCCAGTCTTGAGGACGCCGTCGCCTTGGCCACGGCCCGCAATCCCGGCGTCCTGGCCGCGACCTATGCCGAGAAAGCGGCCCGCAATCGAATCCGGGAAGTCGTTGGGGAGTTCTTGCCCGACGTTCAACTGAGCGCCCAGGCGAGCCGGAACGACGACACGTCACAGCGGGATTCGACCATCAAGCAGGCCTCGATTTTGGCGGAGGTAAGGATTCCCCTCTACCAGCAAGGCGCGGTCTCCAGCCGGGTGCGCCAAGCCAAGCAAATCACCAGCCAGCGCCGGGTCGAGATCGAGGAACGCCGCCGCCAGGCGGAACAGGAAGCCATCAGCGCCTGGGAAAACCTGCAGACCGCGCGGGCGCAGATCGTTTCGTTCGAATCCGGCGTCAGTTCCGCGGAAATCGCCCTCGAAGGCGTGACCCAGGAGAACCTGGTCGGCGCGCGGACCATTCTCGATATCCTGGATGCCGAACAAGAGCTGCTCGACTCCCAGGTCAACCTGGTCCGCTCGCAACGGGACGAGGTCGTGACCTCATTTCAGGTCATGGCGGCCATCGGGCGCTTGACCGCCCCCGACTTGGGCTTGGCGGTCGCGGTTTACGATCCGGAGACGGACTACCGGAAAGTTCGGAACCGTTGGTTTGGGCTGGCTGCGCCCAGTGCGGAATAAGTTAGTGCACCGCGGAAATCTGGATATTTTGACCGATGAGTGACGCCACCGCCCAAGCAGAACCCTCAATGGAGGAAATTCTTGCCTCCATCAGGCGGATTATTTCCGAAGATGATACCGAGGAGGGCGGCGCGCCGAAAACCGAGGCCGCGCCCGAGGCCGCGCCCGAGCCGGCGCCCGAACCCGAGCCGGCGCCCGAACCCGAGCCCGAGTCCAATGGCGAGGTCCTCGAATTAACCCAGAAGGTCAATGAAGACGGTTCGATCACGGACTTGAACGAAACGCCCGAGGAAGAAGCCGCCTCCGACGCCGACGTTCTGGCCGATGCTTTTCCCGATACGCCCGCCCCCGAGCCCGAGGAAGAAGCCGCCACCGACGCCGATGTTCTGGCCGATGCTTTTCCCGATACGCCCGCGCCGGAGGAAGCGCCCGAGGAAGAAGCCGCCACCGACGCCGACGTTCTGGCCGATGCGTTTCCCGATACGCCCGCCCCAGAAGCCGAGGCGGAACCGGCGCCTCCGGCGCAGGATGCCGAGAGCGATGGCGAGGGTCTGGTCGCGGCCCCCGTGGCCGCCGCCGCCACCGGGTCGTTCAAGGAACTGGCCCGCGCGATGGACGCCAGCCGGATCGATTCCATGATCCAGATCGGCGATGGACGGACCCTCGAACAGATTGTCCGCGAAGCCCTGAAGCCGGAGTTGAAAGCCTGGCTTGATACCAACCTAAACGCCTTGGTAGAACAGATCGTTCGCGAGGAAATCAAGAGGTTGGTCCGCCGCGCCGAGGATCAGTAAGCCGAAGCTTTCGTTCCTGGGTTTCTTGAGGCCCTCAAGTTACATTTTACGTCATTCGCGGGTTTAGCCCGCGCATCCATTGTTGCGTCAGCTATGGATACGCGGATCAAGTCCGCGTATGACATTGTGCGGGTGGAATGACCTCGGCTAGACCCGATACGCTCCGGCCCGAAGAAAAAGGATAGCGCCAGCCATGCTGGATAAGACCTACCGGCCCGCGCAGGTCGAGGCGAAGCATTACGACAGGTGGGAAAAGCGCGGCGATTTCGCCGCCCACACGGAGTCGAACGCCGCCCCCTTCACGATCATGATGCCGCCCCCCAATGTGACCGGCAGCCTGCACATGGGCCATGCCCTCAATTCCACCGTTCAAGATATCCTGATCCGTTATCAACGTATGCGCGGGCGCGACGCGCTTTGGCAGCCGGGCATGGACCACGCCGGCATCGCGACCCAAATGGTGGTCGAACGCCAACTGGGCGAACAAGGCCTTCACCGGCGCGACCTGGGCCGCGACGCCTTTATCGCCAAGGTGTGGGACTGGAAGGCGGAATCCGGCAGCACCATTTTCCAGCAACTTCGCCGCCTGGGCACCTCGCCGGATTGGCCGCGCGAACGCTTCACCATGGACGACGGCTTGTCCAAGGCGGTGCGCAAGGTCTTTGTCGAGCTGCACAAGCAAGGCTTGATCTACCGCGACAAGCGCCTGGTCAACTGGGATCCGAAACTGCACACGGCGATCTCGGACCTGGAAGTAGAGCAGAAGGAAATCAAGGGCCACCTGTGGCACTTCAAGTATCCGGTCGAGGTTGAGGACGGGGGCGAGGAGGGGACCTACATCGTCGTCGCCACCACGCGGCCCGAAACCATGCTCGGCGATACCGGCGTCGCGGTTCACCCCGATGACGACCGCTACACGCACCTGGTCGGCAAGCATGTGATCCTGCCGCTGGTTGGCCGCCGCATCCCCATCGTCGCCGACGGCTACGCCGACCCGGAAACCGGCAGCGGCGCGGTCAAGATGACTCCGGCCCACGACTTCAACGACTTCGAGGTTGGGCGGCGTTGTAACCTGGACGTGGTCAATATTTTCGATGCCGATGCCCGGCTCAACAGCCAGGCGCCGGAAGCCTACCGCGGGCTCGACCGTTTCGAGGCGCGCAAGCGCGTGGTCGCGGATATGGAAGCCCTGGGCCTGATCGAAAAGATCGAGGACCATGTCCACACCGTGCCCCACGGCGACCGCTCGGGCGTGGCGATCGAACCTTGGTTGACGGACCAATGGTATGTCGATGCCGCGACCTTGGCGAAACCGGCGATCGCGGCGGTGGAGGACGGCCGCATCGCCTTCGTGCCCAAGCAATGGGAGAACACCTACTTCGAGTGGATGCGCAATATTCAGCCCTGGTGCGTGTCGCGGCAGATTTGGTGGGGCCACCGAATACCGGCCTGGTACGGACCCGAGGGCGTCATCTTTGTCGAAGAGAGCGAAGCGGAAGCGCGGGCGGCGGCCGAGGCCCACTACGGTAAGACGGTCGAACTTACCCGCGACGAGGACGTGCTCGACACCTGGTTTTCCTCGGCGCTCTGGCCGTTCTCGACGCTCGGCTGGCCGGAGGAGACGCCCGAAGTGGCGCGCTATTATCCCGGCGACGTTCTGGTTACGGGATTCGACATCATCTTTTTCTGGGTCGCCCGCATGATCATGATGGGCATGCACTTCATGGGCGAGGTGCCGTTCCACACGGTTTACATACATGCCCTGGTGCGCGACGAACGCGGCCAGAAGATGTCGAAGTCCAAGGGTAACATCATCGATCCCTTGATGTTGATCGACAAGTACGGTTGCGATGCCCTGCGCTTCACCTTGACCGCCCTCATGGCCCAAGGGCGCGATATCAAGCTGTCGGAATCCCGGGTCGAGGGTTACCGCAACTTCGTCACCAAGCTGTGGAACGCCGCGCGCTATTGTCAGATGAACGGCGCTATCTTCTCGGAAGGATTCGATCCCAAGGCTTGCAGCCTTACGGTCAACCGCTGGATCGCCGGCAAGGCGGTGGAGACCGGCCGCCAAGTCGAGGAGGCCCTGGCGTCTTATCGCTTCAACGACGCGGCCAACGCGCTGTATGTCTTCACCTGGAACATTTTCTGCGATTGGTATCTCGAATTCACCAAGCCGATCCTGACCGGCACCGATGAAGCCGCCAAGAGAGAAACCCGCGCGGTAACCGGATGGGTTCTAAGCCGACTGCTGCATTATCTGCATCCCATCATGCCTTTCGTGACCGAAGAACTTTGGGAACAGCTCGACGACGCCAAGCGCGATCCCTTGATTACCGCGTCCTGGCCCGCGTTCGATGAAACTTACATCGATAGCGCGGCGGCGGCGGAGATGGACTGGGTCATCCGTTTGATTACCGAAATCCGCGCGGTGCGTTCGGAACTCAACGTGCCACCCAAGGCCCAGGTGCCGTTGATACTGCGCGAGGCGGCGCCGGGCGTGGCCGCGCGGCTGGATACGCACGGCGATCTTCTAACCCGCCTGGCGCGCCTGTCTTCGATCGATAAAACCGGCGGCGGCGATATCCGCGGCGCCGTGCCGATCGTTCTGGACGATACCACCGCCGTGCTGCCCCTCGCCGAGGTGATCGACTTCGACCAGGAACGCGCCCGTCTTCAACGCGAGGTCGATAAGGCCGCCGGCGAGATTGACAAGATCGATAAAAAACTCGCCAACCGGAAATTTCTGGACAAGGCGCCGGAAGCGGTGGTCGAGGAACAAAGAGAACGCCGCGCGGATTACATTCAACTGCGCGGCAAACTGACGGCGGCGCTGGAACGCTTGGCGGGTTAAACCCGGCGTCCGCCGCCGTGAAGATCCGCTAAATCAGTAAGAGTACAGACAGTCCGACCGCGGCCCAAACTATGCTGCTCATGGCGGTCCAGAACACGATGGCTTGGAACGCCCGCGTTTCCATGGCCGGCGTATCGTAAGCGCGTGTTTCGTAGGTTCTTCTCATGGGGAAAATCCGTCCGTGAGATTCAGGTCGATTTCCTCACCATACCTGGATTCGCCGCGCTTTGACCTCTAACGCCGCGTTTGACACATTTATGACATGTCAAGCGATTCGTAAACTTACTTATGCACAGGCCGATTCAAATTAGCGTGACTTAAAGAATATGCGCTTCCGACAATGCGCCGGGGCTGAAACGGATTTGGGGGCGCAATAATTCCCCCGGCAGGGGCACGGTCGCGGGTGCGGCGACCGGCAAGCGGGGGGGCGGCGATGCTTGGCCGCCGCGCGCCTCGGCCCGCGCGCGCAGTTGGCTGACCAGATCGTAGTGATCCGGCAGCCGGGTAAGCAGGCGCGACTTCAAGCCGTCCATGGCTTGCGCGAAACCGTTCCAGTCCGCCGGCGACAGCATGTCCTCGACGGGGAACGATACGCCGTCGAAGTACCGCTTTCCGAACAGCACATAAATGTAACTGAGGTGATTGAAGAGGTGACTGTGTTCGATATCGTTCGCGCCCGGCAGGATGCGGCGCCAAAGCTCCAGGTTTTCTTGCAGGGAGTCCGGGACTTCGATGCCGCTCCGCGCCGCGTCCCAAAACGGCGTATCCGTGCGGTTCGAGGCGCGGTAGTGCAGCACGATGAAATCGCGGATTTCCGAATAGGCGGACTCGATCAAGCCATTGAACCGCCGCGCCAGGCGCGGATCGAAGGTGCGGTCGGGAAAGTAGGCGGCCAGCAAGGATAGCGAGCGCTGAATAAGATAGATGGCGGTCGATTCGAGCGGCTCGATAAAACCGCTGGATAGGCCGATGGCGATGCAATTCCCGACCCAGGTGCGCCGGGAGCGCCCGACCCGCATGGACAGCGCCCGTGGGTTCGCGTCTTTGCCCGCCGGGCCCAGGTGGGCCATGAATTCGTCCATGGCCTCATCGTCGCTGCGGAACGCGCTTGAGAAAACGTAACCGGTGCCGATGCGCGAATAGAGCGGCACGCGCCAGGACCATCCCGCCCCCAGGGCGGTCGATTGGGTGTAGGGGTCCAGCTTGGTCACGTCTTGGTGAGGAAGCTGAACCGCCAAGGCACGGTCGCACAGCAGGTACTTGCCGTAGGATTCAAAGGGCTCGCCCAGGGCCTGCTGCAGGATCAAGCCCTTGAAGCCGGTGCAATCTATGACCAGTTCGACCGGCCAGCGCCCGCGTTCGCGTAATGTCAGGGCGTCGATGAAGCCCTTTTCGCCGCGTATCACCTCGTCCACATCGTCGAGGATGTGTTCGACCCCGCGCTCCAGGGCGATCTCCTTCAGGTACCCGGCGAACAGCCCGGCGTCCAGGTGATAGGCGTAACGCATATCGCTGTCCGGATTGGGCTCCAGGGCGCGCGGGGCGCGGCGGGCGTCCATGACCGCCCGGCAGGGGGTCAGGGCGTCAGAGGCGTCCGCGCGGCCGTCTTTGTTGGCGAACTTATGGAAATAGTAGCCGGTGCTCAGGTCGCGAAGCTCGCCGGTGACAGCCTGAAAGGGGTGGACGTAGTCGCAAGGGCTGCCGTCCGGGTGCTGGTCCCAATTCACGAAACGCACGCCGAGCTTGAAGGAGGCATTGCAGCGCAGGAAAAAATCGCTCTCGTCGATGCCCATGAGGTCCAGCCATTTGGTCATGACCGGCACCGTGGCCTCGCCGACCCCGACCGTGGGCACGTTCGGGGATTCGATCAGGGTCACTTTCACACCCTGGCCGCCGGGCCGGGGCGCGAAGCGGGTCGCCAGGTACAGGGCCGACATCCAGCCGGCGGTGCCGCCGCCGACCACCGTAATGTGGCGAATTTGGTTAGACATGCCGGTTCCGCTCCTGGGGCCTGCGGACACTTAGGATGCCGCCGAGGCGGGATCGGATTATCCCACCCGTTAGGAGCGGGCGGCGCCGTGTGGCAGGCCCCCCACAAGCCGTTCGCGACGCGGCGGGTGGGATAATACGACCCGTCCCAGAGGGATTGGGCCAGAATGACGC
>JAJFGL010000068.1 GCA_021776135.1 Kiloniellaceae bacterium | reverse complement strand
GCGTCATTCTGGCCCAATCCCTCTGGGACGGGTCGTATTATCCCACCCGCCGCGTCGCGAACGGCTTGTGGGGGGCCTGCCACACGGCGCCGCCCGCTCCTAACGGGTGGGATAATCCGATCCCGCCTCGGCGGCATCCTATGTGTCAACAGGCCCTAGAACATGCGAAACACGATAACGCGCGCACTGAGTTTGGGAACCATCCTGGCGGCGCTCCTGGCTGTACCCTCCGCCATGGCCGCGGAGGCGGTGAAAGTGCGGGTTGGCGAACATCCGGGATTCGACCGGCTGGTATTCGATTGGGCAAAACCGGCCGGGGCAGAGTTGGTCTCGGCGCCTGGGCAGGTGCGTCTGATTTTCGATCGGGCGGGTGATTTCGATCTCAGCCTGGTCCGCAAGGATCCGCCGCCAAGTGTACGCGGCGTTACCCAAGGTCAAGGCGCGCAAGAGCGCAGCATCACGGTCGAGATAGCCCCCGGCGCCACAGCCAGTATCTGGGAAAGCGGGTCCTCCACGGTTCTGGATATACGTCACAAAAAAACAACCGTGGAGGCGGCGCCAGAACAGCCGGTTAAGCCGGGCCGGAATGAGAAGACGGCGGCGCCGGTTTCCAGTAGCGTAACCCCGGCGCCAGCGACCGCACCTCCCGCCGGGAAAGCGCCGGCCACCAAGACAACATCGTCTCCGACGTCCTTGACCGCGCCGCCAAAAGCGCCGCCGGTTGCCGTGCAAGCCAAGCCGGAGAATCGGGAGTCCGAGCCGCCTGCGTCCGTGGCCGCGCCACCAGCGAAAGCAGCCGGGCCACTATCCTTGTTGGAAGTCCCGCCACAGCCCGAGGCGGCCAAGCCCAAGCAAGCGAGACCGGCCGTCAAGGCGCCGCCACCGGCCCAGGTAAAACCGGAGCGGGCGGCCCCGGAACCCAAAGCCGCGAGTAAGGCAAGCAAGAAGCCGCCCGTCAAAGCCGCCGCCGCCGATCCGGGCCGGCGCGGCAGGCTCGTGGTCGTCGCCGACCAGGGGCCGAGCCTGCTCGACAACACCGCGATCAATTTTTTCGACGGTGTGCCGCAGACCATGAATAACCTCCGGTTCCAATGGGACGCGGAAACCGCCTTGGCGGCTTTTCGGCGCGGGCCGCATCTGTGGCTCGTATTCGATCGCGAGGTGCTGGGCGAGGTCACCGAAGGCTTGGCGGACTTGGCGCCGGAGTTGGCGCCGGTCGAACAATTCGCGGCGCCCGACGCGACCCTCATACGCCTGACGCCGCCGCCGATCATGGAACCGAAAATATCCCGTGACGGAAATGCCTGGGTGGTTGAGTTATGGCCGCGGCCGCCGCGCACCGTTTTGCCGGTCGATATCGCGCTCGAAGGCGACCCGACGGTGTCGCGGATCGATTTCGCGATTCAGTCGCCCGGCCGTCCGGTATCCTTCGAAGATCCGGACTCCGGGGCCGCCATGGTCGTGATTCCGGCGTCGATGGCGGAGCAGGGATTGGCGGTCGCCCAAACATTTCCGCAGTTTCGCGCCCTGCGCAGCCTCCAGGGCTTGGCGATGGTTCTGGCGGACAGCGCCCTGCGGGTGGAACTCGCCGGCGCCGGCGTTCGTATTACCCATCCCGATGGACTGATCGTGTCCAAGGGCGCCACCCTGGCGCTTCTGAAATCCAATGTCCGCCGGCCGGCGGTCGGCCCGCGCCTGCTCGACCTTTCCGCGTGGCGCCGCCGGCAAGAGGGCGGCTTCGCGGCGGTTCGCCGTGAGTTGCAGACGGCGCTCTCGGAAGCCGACAGGTCCCGCCGGCCCTTCGCGCGGTTGGACCTCGCCCGTTTATATTTCGCCCATGGCTTCGCGGCCGAAGCCGCCGGCCTTCTAAGTGTTGGCGCGGCCTTGGACGCGGATCTGCCGATCGATCCTGAAACGCGCCTCATGCGTGGGGTGTCGGCCTTTCTAGGCGGCGATTACAGCGGCGCCGCCAAGGACTTGTTTCATCCCAGCCTGAACGGCGAGGCCGAGGCCGAACTTTGGAACGGCGCCATGGCCGCGGTCGGCTTCGATTGGGACGTGGCGGCCGGCATGTTCGCCGAAACCAAGCACCTGATCGCGGATTATCCGCACCATGTGCGCATGTTGTTATGGCTTACGGCCGCGGAAGCGGAAATGGCGGTGAACAACCTGGACGCCGCCGGAGGCTACTTGACCAGCGCCCTAAGCGACAAACCGAACCGCGATGAGGAATCCCAGATCGCCGTCTTGACCGGATACAGTAAATTAAAAAAAGACAAGAAGGACGAGGCGCGCTCTCTTTGGCAGTCTGTCGTGGCGTTCAGCAATCATCCGCCTTCCCGAACCAGGGCGCGCTTGGCGCTGCTCGATCTGGCGGTCGCCGAGCAAAGCGTGACCGCGGACGAGGCGATCGCGGAACTGGAACGGCTGCGTTTCTCCTGGCGCGGCGATTCTATCGAAATCGCCCTGCTTCAGCGCCTGGGCGACCTTTACTTGTCTCAAGGGCAATACCGCGCTTCTCTCTTGGCCTTCCGGCAAGCCACCGTGAACGTACCGAGTTCGCGCTTTGCCCGGGACGTGGCGGCGCGCATGCGCGATGTCTTTTTCGACATCATCGCCGGTGAGGAAGGCGAGGATTTGCCGCCGCTCAGCGCCCTGGCGCTTTATGAAGAATTCAAGGAGCTTTCGCCGCCCAGTACGAAAGGCGATCTGATGCTCGACCGCCTGGCCGACCGCTTGGTCGAGGTCGATCTTTTGCCGCGCGCGGCGGAGCTGTTAACGGCGCAAATCAAGTTTCGCCTGTCCGGCGAGACGAAGGCCAAGACCGGCGCCCGGGTCGCGGCGCTTCATCTGCTCGACGACTTGCCCGAGGAAGCGATCGCGGTGCTGGGTCTCAGCGAGGAGGCCGGTTTGCCCCAAGCCCTCAAGCAGCGCCGCGTGTATTTGCGCGCCCGCGCCCTATCGCGGCTGGCGCGCTACGACGAGGCTATGAAACTGATCGGCCAGGATCCGTTCCCCGAAGCGCTGCGCCTGCGCGCCGATATCCTTTGGGTGCAGGCGAATTGGCGCGCGGCGGCGGTGATCTTGAAGCAGCTCGTGCCGGAAAAGCCGCGCGCCGATCAGACGATTACCAATGAAGACAGCCGGAACGTCGCCGACTTGGCGATCGCGCTAACCCTGTCCGGTGAAGAGTCCGAGCTGGCCGCCTTGAAAAAGGTCTATCAGGACGCCATGGCGGTCGGGCCGGACCGCGAGACTTTCGCCCTGTTAACCGATGGCGGCGCCGATAAGGCCGACCGCTCCATCGCGGAACAACTGGCGGCGGTCAAAAAGGCCGAGGACTTCATGACCGGCTACCGCAGCCGCAACCAAGCGGCGGCGCCGAATTAACGCCGCGAGACCCGCCTGTTTTTAGGAAATCTCCACCACCGCATCGACTTCGACCGCGACCCCCATGGGCAGGGAGGCGACCGAAACGGCGGCGCGGGCGTGTTTGCCCTTGTCGCCGAAGACTTCGACCATGAGGTCGGAGGCGCCGTTGATGACCTTGGGCTGATCGGTGAAATCGGGGGTCGAGTTGACGAAGCCGCCCAGCTTCACGATCCGCTTGACCCGGTCCAGATCGCCGCCGCAGGCCGATTTGACCTGGGCGATGATGTTGGTCGCGCAGAGGCGCGCGGCGGCCTGGCCTTCCTCGAGGGAGATGTCCGCGCCCAGCTTGCCCTGGTGCTTGAACTGGCCTCCTTGAATCGTGACCTGGCCGGACACGAAAACCATGGCGCCGGCCTGGACATAGCCGACGTAGTTGGCGACCGGCGCCGCCGCCGCCTCTATTACGATGCCTAATTCCTTCAGCCGTGCGTCGATCTGTCCCGCCATGGTCATGCTCCCGCGTTGATGTCTCGATGGATCGGGTTTCCCCGGATCGGCGAAAGATAGCCGTGACCATGGGGGTGGGCAAGCAGGGTATGCGTCACATGGGCAGGCAGAGGCGTTGGGAATCGTAGATCGCGGCGTGGATGTTCCGGCTGGCCACCGCATCGCCGACCCGGTACAGGCGGAAGCCGCCGTCCGGATTGGCTACGATGCTTTGCGGCTTGAGCTTGACGAAGGCGCCGTGGTCCAGCTCACCCCGGTTGATGGAAGTTTCCTTGAGGGCGAAGTAAAGGCCGTCCAGGGGCAGGGTCGCGTGTTCCACCACCACTTGATCGACGTCGCGGGTCTCGGTCCGCGCGTCATAGTCGCTGCCCAGGGTGGCGCGCAGGCCGTTGCCCGCCCTCTCGATGCGCAGCAGCCGCGTGTTGATGGTGACGCGGACTCCGTGCTTGGCGAAGACTTCGGCGTATTTCACATGATTGAGCCCGCCCAGCTCCGGCGCGAAGAAGCGTTCGGGCGAGACGATCTCCAGGGCGCCGCCGCTCTTGGCGATCGCCTCGGCGGCCTGCATGCCGGGGTGGGCGCCGTTGTCGTCGTAAAGCAGCACATTATCGCCGGGCTTGGCGTCGCCCGCTAGAATATCCCAGGAGGAAACCGCCAAGCCGCTACCGGCTTCCAGGATATCCGTGTTGGGCAGGCCGCCGGTGGCGACGATGACCACGTCCGGTTTTTCGGCCAGGACGTCCTGGGCCTCGGCAAGAGTGTTGAAACGCATATCGACGCCCAGGCGCTCGCACTGCCCGGCCCGCCAATCGGCGATGCCGATCATCTCGGCCCGCCGCTTGCTCCGGGCCAGAAGCCTGATCTGCCCGCCTGCTTCGCTGGCCGCTTCGAAGAGAATGGTTTCATGGCCGCGCGCGGCGCAGACCCGCGCCGCCTCCAAGCCCGCCGGCCCGGCGCCCACGATGACGATCTTTTTCCCCGGCGCGTCCGATTTCGGAACCTCGTGGGGGATCGCGGCCTCGCGGCCGGTGGCCGGGTTGTGAATACATAGGGCCTCGTGCCCCTCGTAGATGCGGTCCAGGCAGTAGGTCGCGCCGACACAGGGGCGAATATCGTGTTCGCGCCCTTCGATGACTTTTAGCGCGATATGCGGGTCGGCCATGTGGGCGCGGGTCATGCCGACCATGTCGAGCTTGCCCTCGGCGATGGCATGACGGGCGGTCGCCACGTCGCTTATGCGCGCGGCGTGGAAGACCGGGAACTTGGTTTCGGCCCGTACCTCGCCGGCGAAATCCAGATGCGGGGCGGAGCGCATGCCGCCAAGCGGGATCACCCGGCTGAGCGCCACATCGCTCTCGACATGGCCTCGTATGACATTAAGGAAATCGATATGGCCGGTCGCGACCAGGCGCTGGCATATCTCTATGCCGTCTTCCCGGCTGAGGCCCTTATCCCAATCCTCGTCCGCGACCAGCCGCGAGCCGACGATGAAGTCCGGCCCCACGGCCTCGCGTATGGCGCCGTAGACCTGAATGGCGAAACGCAGACGGTTGTCCAGGCTGCCGTTGTAATCGTCCCTGCGCTTGTTGGTGGCCGGTGACCAGAAGCCGTCGAGAAAATGGCCGTAACACTCCAGCTCGATGCCGTCCAAACCGGCCTCTTGCATGCGCTGCGCCGCCGCCGCGTAGTCCCTGACGATGCGCGCGATGTCCCAGTCTTCCGCTTCCTTGGGGAAAGAACGATGGGCCGGCTCGCGCACGGGGGAGGGGGCGAGAACCGGCAGCCAATCGGACTGGTTCCAGGAAGTGCGGCGGCCCAGGTGGGTGAGCTGTATCATCACCGCCGCGCCGTGTTCGTGGCATTCCTCGCTCAAGCGTTTCAAGTGGGGAACGATTTCGTCCCGGTACGCCAGAAGATTGCCGAAAGACGGCGGGCTGTCCGGCGAGACCACGGCGGAACCGGCGGTCATGGTCAGGGCGATGCCGCCCTTTGCTTTCTCAACGTGATAGCGCCGGTAGCGCTCCCCCGGCATGCCGTCATGGGCGTAGTTCGGTTCGTGCGCGGTCGACATGATGCGGTTGCGCAGGGTCAGGTGCTTGAGCTTATAGGGCTGGAGTAGCGGATCTTCGCGCACGGCGGCGGCCTCCTCGGTGGCTTGACACTATGCCGCGGCGGCCTGCCATGCGGCAATGTCCGCCGGGGTGTCAATGACCGTTGCATTGCACGCTTGGTCTTGTAAACATCCACCGCGCACTGGTTATGAAATTGTGGAATCGTCCATGTCCATACTGACCCTCTCGCCGGGCAACAGCCTTAGCTACGACTACAGCCCGCCTGAGAGCGGCGGCTTCACCTTCGTTTTCTTCAATGCCCTGACCGGCGACAAGGGTGTGTGGACGGCCGTTATCGGCCCCGCGCTCCAGCGTCAGGGTCATGGTTTGCTGACCTACAACCTGCGCGGCCAGGCCGGTAGCGGCTTCACCTTCGATACGGCCGATGAAGCGGCGATTGTCGCCGACGCCATGGCGCTGCTGGCCCATGTGCGCCCGGCGCGGCCAATTCATGCCGGCCTCTCGATCGGCGGCCTCTTCGCTCTCAAGGCGCACTTGGCCGGCGGGGCCGGCGCGGCGCACGGCCTGGTCCTGATCAACACCCTGCGCAAGGCTGGCGCGCGTCTCGATTGGATCAACGAGGCCGTCGTGCGCGCCGCCAGGATCGGCGGCTTGGCCCTGATGCGCGACCTCTATGTACCGCTTCTCTTCAACCGGGCGTGGCTGGAGGGCAATCGCGGCGATTTTCTGGGCGACGGCCCCTATACGCCGATTGAGGACAGTGACGGCGCCTTTATTCTGCTGAAGTCCGGCGCCACCGCGGACTGGGATGTGCCCTATGAGGAGATCGGCGTGCCGGTCGCGGTCGTGACCGGCCTGCAGGACCGGGTCTTTTTCGACCGGGACGATGTCGATGACCTTTGCGCCCGCATCCCAAGGGTGGAGCGCGTGGACATGGCCGATGCCGGTCACATGGTCCCTGTCGAGCGCCCGGACGGCCTGGCCCAGGCCATGCTGGACTTCGCCGCGAAGCTGACTTCCGGCGTCTCGTGAGCGGCGCGCCGGCGCGCCCCGGCTTGTGGCGCCGCCACCCCTGGATCGCATACCTGGCGGTTTTCATCGGCGTTTGCGGCCACGCATCGTCCGAATTCGTGGCCAAGTTGATCTCGAACAACGCCCCTATCGACGGGCCGGAAATCTCCGTCTGGCGCTTCGCCCTCGGCGGGGTGGGGCTGGTTATGGTCGCGCTCATGGTTCCCACCAGCCGCGACCTGATCACGCCGCTGCGCCGTCATGGCGGGGCCCTGCTGGCGTTTTCGATTTTGGGCGTGGCGAGCGCTTATCTGTTTTTTCACTGGGCGCTCGACTATGCCAGCGTGCCGCAGGTGGCGACGGTGGTAACGACGGCGCCGATCTTCGTCGGCCTGATCAACATGGCCGTGAACAAAATTCCCATCGGTGTGGCAAAAATCATCTCGGGGCTGGGCGCGGTGGCGGGGGTGGCCTTCCTGGTGACCGACGGCGCGATTCTGGCCTTGGCGGGGGATGGCGGCAGCCTGATCGGTATCGGCTTCGCCATACTTTGCGCGCTCCTGATGTCGATCTACCTGGTATTGATCAAGCCCTACATCGCGCTTTACGGCGCCTTGCGAATTACCGCGATCACGATGTTTATCGGCGGTGCGGTTCTCTGGCTCGGCGTCGGCCTGCTGTTCGGTTCTTGGGTCGATTTCTTTACCTGGACATCCTTGGCGCCGGTCGCGGCGATCGCGATCGCGGTCCTGGCGTTTTACAATACAACCCTGACCCAGTGGCTGTGGATCGGCGGCTTGGCGGCGGCGCCGGACATAACCCGGGCCATGTATTTGTTCTTTCTAAAGCCGGTCATCGCGGCGCTGCTGGCCATCGTGTTTCTGGGGGCAAGCCTGTCGATCTGGCAGGTGCTCGCCATCGCGACCATCTGCTCGGCGGTCGCCGGCGAAGCCTTCCTGGATCGCCTGCTGCACAAGCGGGAGGCCCTCTAAAGCTTGCCTTCCAGGGCCTGATGGGGGGCAACGCCGGTTTCGCTCACCAAATGGCAGGCGACCTTGTGACCCGGGCCGCCGATTTCGCGCAGCGGCGGGCGCGCGGTGTGGCACTGGGCCTCGGCGAAGGGGCAGCGGGCGGCGAAGCGGCATCCGGGCGGCAGGTCGATGGGGCTGGGCGGATCGCCTTGCAGGTGGATGCGCCTGGTCCGGCCCTTGGTCTTGGCGGAGGGCACCGCCGACAGCAGGGTCCAGGTATAGGGATGCAGGGGCCGGGTGAAGAGCGATATGCGGTCGGCCTGCTCGACCACCTCGCCCAGATACATGACCGCGATCTCGTCGCAGACATATTGCACGACCCCAAGATCGTGGGAGATAAAGAGATATGTGAGGTTAAATTCATCCTGTAACTGACGCAGAAGATTGAGTATTTGTGCCTGTATGGCGACGTCGAGGGCCGAGACCGGCTCATCGCACACCACCAGTTCGGGTTGCGAGGCGAGCGCCCGGGCGACGCCGATGCGCTGCCGCTGACCGCCGGAGAACTGGTGCGGGAACAGGGCCTGCTGTTCGGGCCGCAGGCCAACCCGTTCGAATAGCTCCGCCACCCGGTCGCCGCGGGTGGCCGGGTCGCCGACCTTCATGAGGTCCATGGGCTCGCGCACGATCTGACCGGCGCGCATACGCGGATTGAGCGAGGAATAGGGATCCTGGAAAATGATCTGCACCTTGCGGCGCATGGCCAGCAAATCGCCGCCTTTCAGTTCGGTGATGTTTTTATCGCCGAGCCAAACCTCGCCGGCGGTGATGGGCACCAGGCGCATGACCGCCAGGGCGGCGGTCGACTTGCCCGAGCCGCTTTCCCCGACGATGCCGAAGGTGGTGCCGCGCTTGACCTCTATCGAGATCCCATCGACCGCGTGAACGGCGCCGGATTCCGTGAAGAGGCCGCGCGACGGCAAGGGAAAGTGCACCTTCAGACCGCGCAGGCTAAGCAGGCTGTCCTGGCTCACCGGGCCGCCCTTTCAGACAGGAGCCAGCAGGCTGCGCGGTGTCCCTCGCCGGTGTCGAAGGCCGGCGGCGCCTCTATCCGGCATTGTTCCATGGCCTGGGCGCAGCGCGGCGCGAAGGCGCAGCCGGCGCCGAGTTCGGTCAGGGCCGGGACCACGCCGGGCACCTCGACCAGGGGCGGGCGCTCCGGCTTGGGGTCGGGGTCCAGATGCGGCACGCAGGCGACCAGGCCCTGGGTGTAGGGGTGTTGGGGGGCGTCGAGTATGGCGTCCACGCTGGCTTCCTCGACCACCCGCCCGGCGTACATGACCGCCACCCGGTCCGCCATCTCGGCGATCGCGCCCATGTCGTGGGTGATGAGAATAATCGCCGCCTGGGTGCGCGCCTGCAGGTCTTCCAGCAGGTCGAAGATCTGCGCCTGCACGGTCACATCCAGGGCCGTGGTCGGCTCGTCGGCGATCAGCACCGCCGGGTTGCAGGCCAGGGCCATGGCGATCATCACCCGCTGGCGCATGCCGCCCGAAAGCTGATGGGGGTATTCCCCGATCCGCCGTTCCGGCGCCGGAATGCCGACCGCCTTGAGCATGTCCAAGGCCCGCGCCAGGGCTTCGCGGTTGCTTGCTCCCTGGTGCAGGCGGACCGATTCCGCGATCTGATCGCCGACCGTAAATACCGGATTTAGCGAGGTCATGGGCTCCTGGAAGATCATGGAGATTTCGTTGCCGCGGACCTCGCGCAGGCGTTTTTCGCTGGCTTGCAGCAGGTCTTCGCCCTTCAGTCGGATTGCGCCGCCCGAAATCCGGCCCGGCGGGGAGGGCACCAGGCCCATGATGGACAGGGCGGTCATGCTCTTGCCGCAGCCCGATTCGCCGACGATGCCCAGGGTGCGCCCGCTGTGCAGCTCGAAACTCACATGATCGAGAACCCGGGCGACGCCATGGCGGGTCTTGAATTCGACCTGCAGGTCTTTGACAACGAGCAGGGCTTCGGACACGGCGGGGGCGGGGCTCATCGTTCGCGCAACTTGGGATTGAAGGCGTCGTTGAGGCCGTCGCCGATGAGCGAGATGGCTAGAACGGTTAGAAAAATGGCGAATCCGGGAATGGCGACGGCAAATCCCGCGTCCAGAATATAGGGCCGGTTGGAGCCGATCACCTGTCCCCAGCTCATGGTGTTGGGATCGCTCAATCCCAAGAAGCTGAGCGCCGCCTCGAAGAGAATCGCGGACCCGACCATGAGGTTGGCCTGAACGACGATCGGCGGCATGGCATTGGGCAGAATAACCCGGAATATGAGATAACCGTCGTGCGCCCCGCCCGCGCGGGCGGCGGCCACGTATTCAAGTTCGCGGATGCGCAGGAATTCCGCCCGGGTAACGCGGGCGACCGCGGTCCAGGAGACGACGCCGATGGCCAGAGTCACGGTCAGCAGCGAAGCGCCGAACAAGGCCACGATCACCATGGAAAACAGCAGTGTCGGTAGTACCTGGAAGAACTCGGTGAAGCGCATGAGCGCTTCCTCGATCGCGCCGCCGTAGAAACCGGCGAAGGAGCCGACGGTAACGCCGATAACGAGAGATATCACGGCGGCGGCAAGACCGATGGCCATGGATACCTGCCCGCCGGCCATCATGGACGAAAGAATATCGCGGCCGAGGTAATCGGTGCCCAGGAGAAAGCCTTCCTCGCCAGGCCGGGTGAAGGGCGCCCAAACCATTTCGAAAGGATCGGTGGTGTGAATAAAAGGGCCCAGAAAGGTGAAGAGGACGATGAAGATCAGCAGCGCGAGCCCCGCCACGGCGGCATGGTTCCTGAAAAACATGACCGCCATCTCGGACAGGGGATGGGTGATCTTGAGTTCCAGGGCCTCTTGGTTCGCTATGGAGTCCGCCATGGGTCCGTTCCTATCCAGACTTGATCCGCGGGTCGAGAAGCCGCAAGGCGATATCCGTCAAGATGTTGAAGACGATGACGACGAATGACGAGAAAAACAGGATACCCATGATGGTGGGCGTGTCGCGCGCCAGTATGGATTGCAGCGCCAGGGTTCCCAGCCCCGGCCAGGAAAACACGGATTCCACCACCACGGCGCCGGATATGACGGCCGAAAACTGCAGGCCCGCCACGGTGACCACGGGCCCCAGGGCGTTTCGCAAGGCGTGCTTGTAAAGAACCGTGCGTTCGGGAACGCCCTTGGCGCGCGCGGTGCGCACATAGTCCGTGCCCAGAACCTCAAGCATGGAGGCCCGCGCCAGGCGGCTGTAAAGCGCCAGAAATATGGAGGCGAGGGTAATCATGGGCAAAGTCAAATGGTGCAGAAGGTCGATCAATTGCACGAAGAATCCGCCCTCGACGGTCACATCGAACATGCCCGCGACCGGAAATATCGGGAAGATCGAGACAAACAAAATGATCAGCAGGATTCCGGTCCAAAACACGGGCGCGGCGAAGCCGAACAAGGATAGAAACGTCACCGTGAGGCTGACGGCGCCATTGGGCTTCTTCGCCGCCAGGACTCCCAAAACCGTGCCCAGGATGACGGCCAAGATCTGCGCCGAAAAAACCAGCAGCAGGGTGGCGAAGAGTTTTTCGAAAATCAGGGTCGTGACCGCCGTGTTGAAAAAATAGGAATGACCCAGGTCGAGCTGCGCGACCCGCGACATATAGCGCCATAGTTGAACGTAAAACGGTTGATCGAGACCGTAGCGGGTACGTATCTCCTCGATCACTGACGCGTCGGCGCCGCCCATGTCGCCGGCGATGGTGTCGGCGATGTCGCCGGGCGCGATCGAGATTAGGGTGAAGTTGAGGACCAGGACCGCGACAAGCAAGAGCAAACCGTAACCGACCCGCTTCGCGATCGTGGCCCAAAAACCCATGAAATTCTTGTCCCCTAGGCAAGAGCGCGAAGCGGCGGGCCGCCCGGTCAGGCTATTGCAAGACCGGGCGGTTCCAGGGCCGCAGTGTTATTTCAGATAGACCCGGTCCAAGGGCGCCGAGGTGCCCCAGATCGTGTTCGGCGGGTTGCCCAATTTTTTATTGGCGACCGTGTGATACGGGCCCGCGAACAACCAATAAACAGGCAGCTCGTCGGACAATATCTGCTGAAATTCAGCATAATATTTTTTCCGCTTCTCCTGGTCGTAGGTCGAACCGGCCAGCTTCATCAATTCGTCAACGCGGTCGTTCGAGTATTGCTGCGTATTCGACCAGATCACGCCTTTCTTGATATTCTCGCTGTCGTAGGTCCGGTGCACGCCGATAACCGGGTCGCCCCAGTTGAAGACGTTGTCCATGGTCATATCGAATTCATGATTGGAAATCCGCTTCGCCCAGGTCGGGAAATCGGCGGAGGCGCGCACGGTGACGTCGATGCCTATTTTCTTCAATTGCGGCTTCATGTACTCGGCGAAAGGCTTGACCGTCGCCCAACCGAAATCCACCGTCAGGCCGAAACGCATGCCATCCGAACCCCTGGCGTAACCGGCGTCGTCGAGGATCTTGTTGGCCTTGTCGAGGTCCAGATCGTAGCCGTTCACGCTGTCGTCGTAGAAGGGGCTGCCGGGGTGAATGCCGGTCTTGGCCGATTCGGCCGTGCCCAGCATAAGCGCCTTCAAGATGAAGTTGCGGTCAACGGCATAGGATATGGCCTGGCGCACGGCCTTGTCGGCGGTTTTCCCTTCCTTGGTATTGAAAGCCAGCCAGACAATGGATCCGATCGCCGCATAACCCTCGCGCGATACATCCAGATGATCGCTCTTTGACAGCCGCTTCAGATCGCGTGCGCTTTGCTCGAAACCCGACAGCATGACCTCGCCGCTTTCGAGAGCGATGGTGCGCGCCGCCCCGTCCTTGATAATACGCATCACGATCTTGTCCAGATAAGGACGATCCTTGATGAAGAAATTCTCGAAGCGTTCAAGAATGATGTGCTGATCGCGTTTGAATTCGACCAGTTTAAACGGGCCGGAGCCGACGACATTCTCGGAATTGCGCGGGTGGGTTTTCGGGTCCTGACCGTCGCCGTAAATATGCTTCGGGATGATCGCCAATAGCTGCGACGACATGGCCAGAAGCAGGGCCGGGTGGGGTTGCGACAGGATGATGACCGCGGTGAGCGCGTCGGGGGTCTCGACCTTCTCAACCGGGGCGAACATGGATTTGAAAGGATGGTTCTCCTGCACCGTCTTAATCGAAAACGCCACGTCTTCCGAGGTTATGGGACGACCGTCGTGAAAAGTCGCGCCCTCGACAAGATTAAGGGTCACGGCCAGGCCGTCATCGGAAACCGACCAGGACTTGGCCAGGTAGGGTTGCGGATTCCAGCCGTCGTCGTAACGCAAGGGGGCGGCGAACAATTGGGTTCCCGGTTCGCCCGTGGCGATTCCCGACTGAACCGCGGGGTTGAGGTGGCGCGGCGTGCCCAGGATGGACATCACCAGGGTGCCGCCCTTTTTCGGTTCCGCCCGCGCGATACCGGATGCCGCCGTGACCGCCAGCGCGCCTAAAGCAGCTGCCGCGACGAGTCCTTGGGTCAGAGTTCGAATTTTCATGGTCCTAACCTCCCTTGTATTAGCTTTTGCTTGTATTGGCGTCACAGTGCTTCGTTTCGGCCGGCTCGTCTCCGCGTTTCTCCTGGGCCGTTCAAATCATAGGTCACCATTAGCGACCATTTTGGAAGATTACTCAATCCGCAATCGCCGAATTAGCACCAGATGCCGCGCAAGCATGGGTCCAAGGTCATTTGCGGCTTGATCGTTACCGCCCCCCTCCACCAACATGCAGCCATGGAATAACGTCTTATGGATGGGAGGTCTTGGCATGAGCGGCATTACCGTATTTCGCGCGAAGAAAATTCTGACCATGAACCCGCGCGCGCCGGTGGCGAGCCATGTCGCCGTGCGCGATGGGATTATTCTCGGCGCCGGCGCGCTCGAGGATTTGAGCGGCTGGGGCGCTTACGATCTCGACGAGGGTTTCGCCGATAAGGTGCTTATGCCCGGCATGATCGAGGGTCACAGCCATTCCATGGAAGGCAGCGTCTGGCAGGATCACTATGTCGGCTACTACGCCCGGCGCGGTCCCGACGGTGTGGAACGCCCGGCCCTTCGCAGCATTGAAGAGGTCGTCGCTTACCTGCAACGTGCCGAGGCCGAAATGGGCGATAGCGAGGCCGCCATAATCGCCTGGGGTTTCGATCCGATTTATTTCACCGGCCCACGCATGACCGCCGCCGACCTGGACAAGGTATCGACGTCCCGGCCGGTGGTCGTGGTCCACGCCAGCTTTCACATCATCAACGTCAACTCCGTGGTGCTAAGCCGCGCCAATATCGATGCCGATACGGACGTCATGGGCATTATGAAGGGCGGGGACGGCGCGCCCAACGGTGAGTTGCAGGGCATGCCGGCGCGTTTCCTGGCGCTCGGCGCCATCGGGCGGGATCACTTCGAGGAGATGGGCAAGAAAGAGTCTCTCTGGCGTTTCGCGCGCTCGGCCCAGCTTGCCGGCGTGACCACCGCGACCGATCTGGCCAATGCCCTGCCCGAGAAGACTCTTGCCAACCTCAAGGAAGTAACCGGCGACCCCGGCTATCCCTTACGCATCGTGCCGGCGTTTTTGGGCCTGTCCTGCCCGGCGGCGGAGGGCGTCGCCAAGATGCGGGACTTATCCGCGCAAAGCACCGATAAGTTGCGTCTTGGGCTGGTCAAGCTGGTCGCCGACGGTTCGATCCAGGGCTTTACCGCGCGCCTGAAGGAACCGGGATACTTCAACGGCAGCCCGAACGGACTCTGGTACATAGACCCGGGACAGATCGCCGGCACGCTGAGCGCCTATCACGAGGCCGGGTTTCAGGTTCATATCCATACCAACGGCGACCAGGCGACCGAGACGGTTCTGGACGCGATCGAGGAAGTGCTGACACGCACGCCGAACCCCGACGCGCGTTTCACCCTGCAACATTGCCAGATGGCCCACGAGGCGCACTTCGCGCGCATGGCGCGCCTGGGTGTCTGCGCCAATCTTTTCGCCAATCATTTGTACTATTGGGGCGACCAGCACTATGAGCAGACCATGGGGCCGGAGCGGGCGGAACGCATGAACGCCGCCAATACGGCGGCCCGCCACGGCGTGCCCTATGCCATACATTCCGATGCGCCCATCACGCCCCTGGCGCCCCTGTTCACCGCCTGGTGCGCGGTCAACCGCAAGACCGTCTCCGGCCGCGTTCTGGGCGCGGCGGAGCGGATCAGCGTCGAGGACGCCTTGCGCGCGGTGACCCTGGGCGCCGCCTATACCTTGAAACTGGACAGCGAGCTTGGGTCGATCGAGACCGGCAAGCGGGCCGACTTCACGGTTCTCGGCGAAGACCCTCTCGCCGCCGGGGCCGAGGGGCTGAAAGACGTCCCGGTCTGGGGCACGGTTCTCGGCGGGCGGGCTTTTCCTTGCGCGGACATACCTAAGGAATGAGCCAAGAGCCTATCCCGCTGAGCGTCATCGGCGGTTTCCTGGGCGCCGGTAAAACCACTTTGCTGAACCGTTTGCTCCAGGGAACTTCCGGGGTCCGCTATGCGGTCATCGTGAACGATTTCGGCGATCT
This sequence comes from Kiloniellaceae bacterium, assembly GCA_021776135.1. Classification (GTDB taxonomy): domain Bacteria; phylum Pseudomonadota; class Alphaproteobacteria; order Kiloniellales; family J153; genus JAJFGN01. Next base: position 105,270 of record JAJFGL010000068.1, on the reverse strand, counting down.
GGCTATCGACGGCGATCTGGCCGCGGAACATGGCGGCGACACCCTCACCTTCGCCAATGGGTGCCTGTGCTGCACCCTGGGCGACAGCTTGCTGACCACCCTGAACGATTTAACGCGCCGGGACGCGCCGCCAGACCACATCGTGGTGGAAGCCAGCGGCGTGGCCGACCCGCGCCAAATCGCCGACATGGCGGTCCTGCATCCCGGCCTGCGCCGCGACTTGTCGATCGTGCTTGTCGATGCCGAGACGATCCTGGAACAGGCGCGGGATGAACGTTTGAAGGAAACCGTCGAGCGTCAAGCCGCCGCCGCGGATCTGCTGGTCCTTAACAAGTGCGACCTGGTAGCGCGGGACCGGCGCGCCAAGGTTCGCGATTGGGCGGCGCGCCAGGCGCCGGAAGCGCCGCTCATCGAAACGGAACACGCGCGCCTGCCTTTGGAGCTGCTCTTCGCCCGCGATGAAGTAAAGCCGGCGGGTCCGGGCAGGGATACCGCCAAAGGCCACGACCATGGGGCGCTGTTTCGCAGCAGGTCCGTGCCCATGGTGCGGCCCCTCGACCTGGCCGCCTTGCGCGCCGGACTGACCGGCCTGCCGCCGTCGGTCTTGCGCGCCAAGGGTTTCGTGTCCCTGGCCGGAAAACCGGAGAATTTGCACCTGGTGCAGCTCGTGGGCCGGCGCTTACGGATTCATGCCTGGGATGCAGGGGGCCGCGCGCCGCCGCGCCGGGAACTGGTGTTTGTCGGCACCCCCGACATGCCCTCGGGCGAGTGGCTGGAACGGGCGCTATATCCGCCCGTCGTAGGAACTGGGCTCGATAACAGCGGCGAGTAGAGTGAAGGTTTCGCGGGTCAGGGCGGTTTCGATCTCCTTGGCCAGGGTCTCGCGGTCGCGGACCCAAACCCCTTCGCCGCCCAGGGCCTTGGCCACGGCCGGAAAATCCGTGGCCCCGAATTCGACCGCGAGCGACGGCAAGAGAGAATTGCGCTGCTTCATTTCGATCAGCGCCAGTTGCTTGTCCACGAAGACGACGATGGGAATGCCAAGCTTCAAATCGCGGATGGTGGCAAGCTCGCCCAGGAACATCTCCAAGCCCGCGTCGCCCAGGGTGGCGATGACCGCGCAGGCGGGCTCCGCCAGCTTGCGGCCTATTGCCAGGGGCACCGCGCAGCCCATGGTGCACAGGGCCGTGGACTGCAACAGGCCGCGCGCGCGGTAGCACTCGAAGACCTGGCTGAGCACGATGCGATGGGCGCCGCTGTCCACCGTCACCACCGCGTCCCGGGGCAGGGACTTTCGCAGAACGTCCACAATCGCCGCCGGTCCCCAGACATCGTCAAGACCGCTTTCGGCGCGCAGGGCCGCCTTGACCGCCGCCGGCTCGCCCGCCGGCCAGGTTTGGCGGGGTGTTAAATCCCGGCCCAGGGCTTCGAGGCCGGCGCCGACGTTGCCGGGGAACATGAGACTAGCCCGGTGCATACCGTGGCGCTCGGCGACCGCCGGCAGGTCGATGGTCCGCGCCCCCTCCGGCCAGGGATCGCGCCAGCCGGTGCGCATTTCGATGGGGTCGTAACCGGCCATGATCACACAGTCCGAGGCCGCCACCAGGGGCAACAAGTGCTTGTCGGCCTTGGGGCTGAGCCCGGCGCCGCCAAGCGCCAGGGGGTCGTCCTCCGGGATAACGCCCTTGGCCTTGTAGGTGGTGATCAGGGGCGCCGCGAAGCGCCGGCAGAAGGATTCGAGGGCGGCTTCGGCGTGCTGGGACAAGACATCCACGCCGGCGATAACCAGCGGGCGTTCCGCTTCCGCCAGCCAGGCGCGGGCGGTGTCGAGGGCAGGCCCCGGCGCCGGGGCCATGGGTGCGGCAGGCGCCTGCCAGGGCGCGGGGCTTGGCTGTTCGCGGGTCTGCACGTCGATGGGCAGGTCGAGCAGCACCGGCCCCGGACGGCCTTCGCACGCCAGGGCCAGGGCCTTGTCGGCAATCGTCCCGGCGGTGCCGTCATCGACCCGGAACGCGGCCTTGGTGATCTCTTCAACCAACTTCAGATGGTCTAGCACCTGATGGGTATAGCTGTGTTGATCCAGCGCCGGCACGCACCCGGTCAAGGCGATCATGGGCACCCGGTCCTGATAGGCGTTGGCGATCACGTTCACGGCGTTGGCGATGCCGGGGCCGATGGTCGCGACCAATATGGCCGGGGCGCCGTCGCGGTGATAGACGCCTTCGCCCATGAAGCCGGCGCAGTTTTCGTGCTTGGCCAGAATGACTTTTATGCCCGCGCGTTCCAGGGCGTCCATGATCGCCAGCACTTCGCCGCCGGGGATGCCGAAGGCGGTGCGGCAACCGGCTTTGGCCAGGCGCGCGGCAATAATATCGGCGGCGTTAGGCACGGTGTTTCTCCGGCGATGTTTCCTGGTTCAGGCGGCTGAAACCGTCGCGGGTTTGCGGCAGCTTGCGTTCGAGAATTTGGCTGGCGACCACCGTGCGCAGGATTTGCGCGGTGCCGCCGCCGATGGTGAACATACGCGCGTCGCGGACCATGCGCTCAAGCGGCAGGTTGCGCGAATACCCGGCGGCGCCAAAGATTTGCAGGGCGTCGTTGGTGACTTTGATGGCGGTTTCGGCGGCCAGGATTTTGGCCTGGGCGGCCTGGGTAATGTTGGGAAAGCCGGTTTCCTGGGCGGAACCCGCCGCCCGCCAGATCATCAGCCGGGCCGCGTCCAGCGCCGTCGCCATGTCCGCCAGCATCCACGACAGGCCTTGGAACTCGTAAATGGGCCGCCCGAACTGTTCCCGGGTGCGGCTGTAATCGAGCGCCAGTTCATAGGCGCCTTGGGCGATGCCAAGGGCCACCGTCGCCGCGCCGATGCGCTGACCGTTATAGGCGGTCATCAAACCGGCGAAGCCGCGCCGCAGGCCCTCGGGCGGGGTGACCAGCATGTCCGCGGGAACTTCCAGGTCTTCGAACAGAACCTCGGTCTCGGGAATGCCGCGCAGGCCCATGGCCGGTTCGCGGGCGCCGATGCGCAGACCCTTGGGCGTGCCCGCTTCCGGGTCGCGGACCGCGAGAAAGCCGCCGATGCCTTGATCGATGCCGTTTTCGAACACGCGGGCGAAAATGAAATGAAGCCGGGAGACGCCGCCGCCGGTGATCCAGTGCTTGCCGCCGTTGAGAATATAGCGGTCGCCTTTTTTGTCGGCGCGGGTGGTCATCTCGCTGGCGGCGCTGCCGGCGCCCGGTTCGGTGATGCAGATGGCCGGCTTGTCGCCGTCCAGCACCAGGCCGGCGGCGAGGCGCTGTTGTTTCTCGGAGCCGTATTTCATGACCGCGCCGATGGCGCCCATATTGGCCTCGACCACGATGCGCGCGGTCACGCCGCAAGCCTTGGCCATTTCCTCGACCACCAGGACCACGTCCATATAGCTTAGGCCCTGACCGCCGAATTTCTCGGGAATGGTCATGCCCATGAAGCCGGCCTTCTTCAGGGCCTCGACATTGGCCCAGGGGTAGGCTTCGCCGCGGTCTACCTCGGCGGCGCGCGGCGCGATATCGCGCACCGCCAGCTTGCGCGCGGCGTCGCGAATTTGGCTTTGGGTTTCGCTAAGCTCGAACATGATGCCGTCCTCTAGGGTCTGTAAAACGCGGGGCAGGGCGCAAGTCTAAGCGCCGGGCCGTCCCGGGAAAAATGAATTGTCGAAAAGAGTTCCGTGAGTAACGCAAAAGAGTCCGTTCTTTATGGCCGCGCGGGCTCGAACTTGCCGATCCGGCGCAGGGCTTGGCTGAGTACGGAAACCAGGGACGCCTGGGGGTTTGCCGTGCGTTCGATCACCACCAGCGAACGGTGCAAGGGCGGATCGCCGAAGGGCAGGCATTTCAGCCCTTCCGAGATCGGTTCCTGGCCGCTTGGCAGGGGCACCACGGACACGCCGAGGCCATGGCGCACCATGCGCGCGATGGCCTCCAGGGAATCGATTTCCATGCCCAGGGATACCCGGATGCCCCGGTCCTTCAAGTGCTGGTCGATCTGCTGTCCGGCCCAGGCCTTGCGGTTGAACTGTATGAAGGGCCGGGCCTCCAGTATCTCCCTGTCGCTCTCGCCCTCCACATCGGGCGGCGCGATGACGATCAGGGGATCGCGGGCGACCGGGTGCGCGGTGAGGCCCTCGGCAAGCTGGCGCGGTTCGCTGACCACGGCGGCGTTGATAGCGCCGGCGCGGGTGAGGGCGGCGAGTTCGGCTGAAAGCCCGCTGGTGACCTTGATATGAAGGCGGGGATGCAAATCGCGCAGGGAAGCGAGCGCTTGCGGCAAGATTCCGCCCAGGCTGGTCGGGACCGCGCCCAGCATGAGCGTGCCCTCGAGCGCCTCGCGGGCGCCATTGCTGGTCATGTGATCGCAAATCTCGACCACCTTGCGGGCATTCTCGACCAGGGCGCGGCCCTTGGCGTTGAACGCGGGGGAGCGGTGTTCGCGGTCGAAAAGCTTGACCCCGAGTTCCGCTTCCAGGTGTTTGATCTGAAGACTGACGGCGGATTGGGTCAGCGCCACGGCATCGGCGGCGGCCGCGAAAGTGCCATAGTCGGCTATGGCGACAAGGGTTCTGAGTTGGCGGAGTTCCATGTCGCTATGCGGTCAATTCTCAATTATCATTAAAGCAAATCGTTAAAATAACTCGTTACATGAATTATTTCAAATGAGAGTAAGCTTAGCAAGCTGTCTTGGAAGGCGCGGCTGCTTGCCCGGAGAAAATTTTTGTTTGCCGCATACGAACAAGCAAGCCACCATGGGAATCGGAGGGGCGTCGAGGCAAACCCCGTTTACGGGCGCCCCGGCAAGCTCCCCTTTGAAACGGGGATCACAGGGAGAATGACATATGTTTAATCGTTTTGGACGCCTCGCTTTGGCGGCCGGCCTTGCCGTAGGCGCCTTTGCCTTGGCGACGCCCAGCACGCAAGCCGCTGAGCAATCTCTTATCACCATCGGCACCGGCGGCGTGACCGGCGTCTATTATCCGACCGGCGGCGCCATTTGCCGTCTTGTCAACAAGGGCAAGAAAACGCACGGCGTGCGCTGCTCCGTGGAATCCACGGGCGGCTCGGTCTACAACATCAACACCATCCGCGCCGGCGAGCTCGACATGGGCGTCGCCCAGTCGGACTGGCAGTACCATGCCTACAACGGCAGCGGTAAGGACTCCTTCATAGAGCGCGGACCCTTCAAGGAGCTTCGGGCGGTCTTTTCCGTGCATGCGGAGCCGGTCAGCTTGGTCGCCCGCGCCGATGCCGGCATCAAGACAGTGCGCGACCTGGTCGGCAAGCGTGTCAACATCGGCAATCCCGGTTCCGGGACGGAAGCGACCTGGAACGTCATGTGGGAGGCCCTGGGCTACACCAACGACGATCTGGGTCTGGCCGCGCAGCTCAAGTCCGCGGAAACCCCGCAGGCTCTTTGCGACAACAAAATCGACGCCTTCTTCTGGCTGGTCGGTAATCCCAGCGGCCTGAACAAGGAAGCGACGACCACTTGCGACGCGATCTTCGTACCCGTGGATGGCCCGGAAATCGATAAGCTGGTGTCGGACAATTCCTTCTACCGTCTCGCGACGATTCCCGGCGGCATGTACCGGGGCAGCCCCAACGACGTGCCGACATTCGGCGTTGGCGCCACCTTCGTCAGCTCGACCGCGGTACCTGAAAAGACGGTCTATGAGGTCGTCAAGGCGGTGTTCGAGAACTTCGATTCGTTCCGCAAACTGCATCCGGCATTCAGGCATCTGAATGAAAAAGAGATGATCAAGGACGCGCTTTCGGCGCCTCTTCATGCCGGCGCCTTAAAGTACTACAAGGAAAAGGGCTGGATGTAACCGGCTCGACGGGTGGGGGGAAGTTTTCCCCCCACCGTCTCTTTGCCATGATCCAATCCGCACCGTGCCGCATGGCAGGTGGTAAGACGCGAGATCTGGCCGGAGACAAAGGAGAAGGCATTTTTCTGGGAGGGGTGTCATGAAAATGCTCACCGCCCGATGCGCCGCGATCTTGGCGGGCACCTTGTTGGCCACGAATCTTGGGGCGTCCACGGGCAGCCATGCCGCCGATATTTTGATCGGCGCGGGCAAGGGTGCGCCAACGCATTTTAACGCCGCGCGCGCGCTTTGCCGGCAAATCCAAACCGCCGGCGGCGGCACCTGCGAGGCCTTCGCTATCGAGGGCCGCGACGCGGCGGAGCCCATCGCCGTCCTGTCCGGGGTCCGCACCGGGGCCATCGAGGTCGGCATCGTACCGGCGGACTGGCAGCATCATGCCTTTAACGGCACCGGGCCCATGCAGTTCATGGACGTGAAGTTCGATACTATACGCGCCCTTTTTTCTCTGCACAGCGAGACCTTCACCCTGGTCGCGCGCCGGGATTCCGGGATCGGCACCCTGGGCGATCTGGCCGGTAAGCGGGTCAACATCGGCAATCCGGGATCCTCCCGCCGGGCGGCCATGGAAACGGTCATGGCGGCCAAGGGGTGGGACCGGGACAGTTTTCAGCTGACCGAGGAGTTGGCGGAAATCGAGCAATCCCTGGCTTTGTGCCACAACCGCGTGCAGGCCATGGTCTTAACCGTGGCGCACCCCAACGTGGCCCTGGCCAAGACCCTGGAACTCTGCGATGCGACGCTTGTAGAGGTCAGGGACGCGCAGACCGGCAAGTTGCTGATGGAGAACGGCTACCTGGCCGAGACCGTTATTCCGGCGGTGGACTATGCCGCCATCGGCGAAACGGTGCGCAGCTTCGGCGTGCCGGTGACGGCCGTGGTGTCGGAGGATATGGCCGAGGACGATGCCTATGCCATAGTCAAGGCCGTGTTCGGCGACCTGGAGCGGTTTAAGCGGCGGCACCCGGCGTTCGGCACGCTGTCGCCGGCGCGCATGGCCGTTGACGGTCTTTCCGCGCCCCTGCATCCGGGGGCTTTACGCTACTTCAAGGAACAGGGCTTGCTGTGACTAGGCGGGCTAAAAAAATGAAAATAGGGAATGAATTATGAGCGATGTCAGCAGCGGCGGAGCATCGCCCAAGAGCCAAGAAGAACTGGCGACTATGATCGCGGAGTCCGATACCGGCGGGCGTAAACCAACCGGTATCTCGGCCAAGGTTCTTTGGGCCGTGCCGCTGATTTGGGCCATTTTTCAGCTCTACTACGCTTCGCCCTTGCCTTACGTGGTCAAGGTCGCGGTGCTGAACTCGTCCGAGATTCGCTCGATCCATCTTGGCTTCGCCATTTTCCTCGCCTACCTGGCCTATCCGGCGCTGAAGTCGTCGCCGCGCCGCTATATCCCGGTCCAGGATTGGATCCTGGCCTTCGTCGCCGCCTTCTGCGCCATGTACATCTTCCTCTTCTACCGCGAACTGGCGGAGCGGCCCGGATTGCCGACAACCTTCGACGTGGTGGTCTCGGTGATCGGCCTGGTCCTGATCCTGGAGGCGACGCGCCGCGCCCTGGGGCCGCCGCTCATGGTGGTCTGCGCGGTGTTCATCTTCTACACTTTCGCCGGGCCTTATATGCCCGACGTCATCCTCCACAAGGGCGCCAGCCTCAACAAAGGCATGTCGCACTATTATCTGCAGACGGAAGGCGTCTTCGGCGTCGCGCTCGGAGTTTCGGCGAGCATGGTGTTTTATTTCGTCCTCTTCGGCTCGCTGCTTGAGAAGGCGGGCGCCGGCAACTATTTCATCCGCGTCGCCTTCGCCCTCATGGGCCACATGCGCGGCGGCCCGGCCAAGGCCGCCGTGGTTTCCTCCGGCATGACCGGGCTGGTGTCCGGTTCGGCCATCGCCAACGTGGTGACCACCGGCACCTTCACGATTCCCCTCATGCGCAAGGTCGGGTTTTCGGCCGAAAAGGCCGGCGCGGTCGAGGTCGCTTCCTCCACCAACGGACAGCTCACGCCGCCGATCATGGGCGCCGTGGCCTTCCTCATGGTGGAGTACGTGGGCATCACCTATACCGAGGTTATCACCCACGCTGCCTTGCCGGCGCTTATCTCCTACGTGGCGCTGGTCTATATCGTCCATCTCGAGGCCCTCAAGGCCGACATGAAGGGTCTGCCCCGACGCGGCGAAAGTAATTTCGTCCGCTCCCTCATGGGTTTCCTGACCTCTTTCGTCGGCCTGATCGTGCTTAGCGCCATTGTCTATTACGGTCTGGGCTGGATGAAGGGCGCCTTCGGCGGCGTGATGTCGGCCTTGATCGCCAGCATAATCGTTGCGTTCTCTTATATCGGCTTGGTCAAATTCTCGGCCAAGTTCCCCGAACTTGAAACCGACATAGAAATCACGGAGTTGCCGGAAGCGGGGCCGACCGTCAAGGCCGGACTCTACTATTTATTGCCGGTCCTGGTGCTGGTCTGGTGCCTGACCGTAGAGCGGCTCTCGCCCGGCCTGTCGGCCTTGTACGCCAGCCTCTTCATGCTCGCCATCCTGTTCACCCAACGGCCCCTGAAGGCCATCTTCCGCAAGACCGGCGAAGACGTGGGAAGCTGCTTCAAGCAGGGCTTCGACGATTGCATCGAAGGCATGATCGCCGGCTCCCGCAACATGATCGGCATCGGCGTCGCGACCGCCGCCGCCGGCATCGTCGTCGGCACCATCACCCTGACCGGGGTCGGCTTGGTCATGGCCGAACTGGTGGAGTACCTCTCCGGCGGCTATATCTTGCTGATGTTGCTGCTCACGGCCGTCCTCAGCCTGATTCTGGGCATGGGGCTGCCGACCACCGCCAACTACATCGTGGTGTCGTCCTTGATGGCGCCGGTGATTGTCACGGTAGGGGCCGAGCAAGGCCTGATCGTGCCCCTGATTGCGGTGCACATGTTCGTCTTCTACTTCGGCATCCTCGCCGACGATACGCCGCCCGTGGCCATGGCCGGTTTTGCCGCCGCAGCGATCTCGGGCGGCGATCCCATCCGTACCGGCATTCAGGGATTCATGTACGATATCCGCACCGCGATCTTGCCGTTCATGTTCATCTTCAATACCGAATTGCTGATGATCGGGATCGAGTCCTGGTATCACCTGCTGACGACGATTGTCACGGCGGTTATCGCCATGCTGTTATTCGCGGCCGCGACCCAGGGATATTTCCTGGTTAGGTCGCGAATCTGGGAAACCCTTGCCTTGCTGCTGATCGCCTTCACCCTATTCCGGCCCGGTTTCTGGATGGATCAAATCTATCCACCCTTGGTGTCGGCGTCCTCGGCCCAGATATTCGAGATCGCCGAGGCCATGCCGGTCGATGCTCAAATCAGGGTTCAGGTCCGGGGCGAGACCCTGGAGGGCAAGCAAGTCGATAAGGTCGTGATGCTGCCGCTCGGGGCCGCCGGCAAGGGCGTGGAGCGTCTCGCCGAAGCCGGGCTCGAGTTGCGCTTCGAGGACGGCAAGGCCTTCGTCGAGAACGTCGTCTTCGGCAGCACTGCGGAACGCCAGGCGATCGATTTCGATTTCGAGATCGCCAGCGTGCAAGTCAAGGCCGACCGGCCGCCAAGACAGTTGTTCTATATCCCGGCGCTTCTGCTCTTGGGCCTGGTCGTTACCATGCAACGGCGCCGCCAAGGCCAGGATCAACCAGCAGCCGTGAAGGCGTGAGGTAACCCATGTTCAAAGAAATTCTGCTGCCCATCGACCTTGAGCAAGAAGACTCCTCCGCCAAGGCCCTGACCGCCGCCGCCGATCTTTGCAAGACCCACGGCGCCAATCTCCATGTCCTGACGGTCGTGCCCGGTTTTTCCATGAGCGTCGTCTCGCAATACTTTCCCAAGAATTACGAGGAAACCGCGATCGCGGAAGCGGCGAAGCGGCTGGAGGCCTATATCGCCAAGCGGGTGCCGGCAAAAATCAAGGCCCAAGCCATGGTCGCCAACGGCAATGCCTATGAGGAAATTCTGCACATTGCGGACAAGATCGGCTGCGACCTCATTGTCATGACCGCCCACAGGCCCGATTTGAAGGACTTCCTGCTCGGCCCCAACGCGTCGCGGGTGGTTCGCCATGCCAAGTGTTCGGTCATGGTGCTTCGCGACTAAAGCGCTTTTCCGGAACCATCGACCGCTAACGGCCGGTTCCTATATTGTCTTGCACCAAGAACCCGGCGCCGCATCCTTCGGCGGCGCCTGAACCCGCCTAATAAGGAGAACGAACATGGCCCGCGTTCGCGACATTGAAATCGACGAGGTTCCCGAGGAAGTAAGGCCGACATACCGGAAGTTCGCCACCGATTACGGCCCTTTCCTGAACCAGGTGAAAATATTCGCCCACCGGCCCGTGGCCCTGAAGCACATCATGGGCCTGCTGCTCGAACTCGCCGACGAGGCGGTTTTGCCGAAGCGCTACTTGGAGATCGCCCTGGTCGTGGTCTCGAAGCTGAACGAGTGCACCTATTGCGTGGCCCATCACGCGCCGCGCCTGGTCGATCAGGGCTTCGCGCCCGAGACCCTGGCCAAGATACTGGACGACGATTGCCCGGGCCTCGACGAGGTCGATCTCCTGGTCCGCGACTACGCGGTTCAGGTCACGACCAAGCCGCAGTATATACGCGACGCGATTTTCGAGGATCTCAAGAAACACTTCACCGAGGAGCAGATCGTCGAACTGACCCTGCGCACGGCCCTGTGCGGATTCTTCAACCGCTTCAACGACGCCCTGATGATCGGCATGGAAGATGGGGTCATGGCGGATATGCTGTCTTCGGGCGCCAACGAAACGGACTTGCCGCAACACGATCAGGCGGCGGCGGGCTGATATAGGAGTAAGACTATGTACGGGTGGCGCGGCCGCATCGGCCTTATGGTTCCCACGGGCAACTCGACCATGGAGCCGGAGTTTTTCCGCCTTTGCCCGGAAGGCGTGTCGGTTCACGCCAACCGGGTTTACCTCAAGGACGTGACCCCGGCGAGCCTGCGCGCGATGGAAGACGATGCCGTGCGCTGCGCCGAGGGTTTGGTGAGCATCCGCCTGGGGGTTCTCGCCTTCGGCTGCACCTCGGGCTCGTTCGTGGGCGGGAAGGGTTACGACGAAAACCTGATCCGGCGCATCGAGGACGCCACCGGCCTGCCCACGACCACCACCACCACGGCGGTCCTGCGGGCCTTGCGGCGGCTCAAGGTGCAACGCATCGCCTTGGCCACGCCCTATACCGAGGAAATCAACGCCATCGAGGTCAAGTTTTTCGAGGACCATGGCTATGAAGTCACCCGCGCCAAGGGCGGCGGCCTGACCGATACCCCGGATATTCAGGAATGCGCGCCTCAGGTCGCCTACCGCCGGGCGCGCGACGTGGATAACGGCCGCGCCGAGGCGGTTTTCCTATCTTGCACCGGGTTCCGCTCAATCGAGGTTCTGGAAAAGCTGGAGACGGACCTGGGCAAGCCCGTCATCTCGGCCAACCAGGCCACTTTCGCCGACTGCCTGTCCATACTCGGGGTCGGCGAAGCGCAACCGGGCTTCGGCAGCCTGTTCGGCTATCCCGAGGCGGCGCCGGGGGCGGCCATAGAGACCCTGCATCCAAGCGCCCGCCATGGCTGAGGCGCGCGCCTAGCGCCGGGCCGTTAAATAAACCGCGATATCTTGAAAGGAACTTAGACTTTGGGTGAGACACACCGGGCGAAGCTTTTGATTATCGGTTCCGGCGCGGCGGGGCTGACGGCGGCCATCTATGCGGCGCGCGCGAACCTGAAACCCCATCTGGTCAGCGGCCTGCAGCCCGGCGGGCAAATGACCATCACCACCGATGTCGAGAACTATCCCGGTTTCGCCGATGTCATTCAGGGCCCCTGGCTCATGGAGCAGATGCAGTCTCAAGCCGAGAAGGTCGGCACGGTCATCAGTAACGACACCATTGTCGAGGCCGATTTCTCCGCCCGTCCCATGCGCTGCCTGGGCGACAGCGGGGCCGAGTATTTGGCCGATGCCGTGGTGGTCGCGACCGGGGCGCAAGCGCGCTGGCTGGGGCTGGACAGCGAGAAGAAGTTCAACGGACGCGGGGTTTCGGCCTGCGCCACCTGCGACGGCTTTTTTTACCGTAATCAGGAAGTCGCCGTGGTCGGCGGCGGCAACACGGCGGTCGAGGAGGCCCTGTATCTCTCCAATATCTGCTCCAAGGTCACGCTCATTCATCGCCGCGATCAACTCCGCGCCGAACAGATCGGGCAACAACGGCTGTTCAAGAACCCCAAAATCGACATGATCTGGGACAGCGTCATCGAGGAGGTGACGGGCGGCGCGGGGCCCATGGATGGGGTCGAGGGGGTGACGTACAAGAACGTCAAGACCGGCGAAACTTCCAAACTGCCGGTCACCGGCGTCTTCGTCGCCATCGGCCACGACCCCGCCACCGCGCCCTTCAAGGGCCTCTTGGATATGGACGGCGAGAACTACATCCTGACCGCCCCGGAATCCACCAAGACCTCCGTGGCCGGGGTGTTCGCCGCCGGCGATTGCGTGGACAAGGTCTTCCGCCAGGCGGTAACCGCCGCCGGCAAGGGCTGCATGGCCGCCCTGGAAGCAGAGAAATACCTCTCGGAATAGCGCCGGGAGACCGCGGCCTGGAATCTTGCTAGTTTAGCCGCGCGTTTTGCCATGGCGCGGACTTGCCGCGACTCGGAGAACAGGCTTAGTTACCGCCCTGAAGGCAGACATCGCAGGCCAAGTAAATCATTCACGATTGTAGAGCTGTCAAGCGGGAGACGGCGCCAAGCGCCGGAGGAAGTGCAATCCATGGCGAAGATCGGAATTCAACATGACGGATAGGGCAATCGGCGATACGGCGGGTGCAACCTATGCGCTTGGCGCGGCGCTGAGCTTTGGCGCCATCGTCAGCTTGTTCTTGATGGCCCGGGCCGTGGACCCGGCCATGGCGTTTCATGGCTTCCTATTCTTCGCCTTCGCGGTCGGCGGTGTGTTCCTCTTGATACGGCGCCACTTCAACGCCACCGCCAACCCGGAACGCTTTGCCAAGGAGGCGGCGGGCTATAACGACGGGATCGTGCGCGCCGGCGTTATCGTCTCGACCTTCTGGGGCGTGGTCGGTTTTCTGGTCGGTCTTGTAATCGCGCTGCAACTCGCCTTTCCGGTGCTCAATTTCGATCTGCCCTGGACCAACTTCGGCCGTCTGCGGCCGCTCCACACCTCGGCCGTCATCTTCGCCTTCGGCGGCAATATATTGATAACCACTTCTTTTTATGTGGTGCAGCGGACCTGCCGGGCGCGCCTGGCCGGCGATTTGGCGTCCTGGTTCGTTTTCTGGGGTTACAACCTCTTCATCGTCATCGCCGCCACGGGTTATGTCCTGGGGGTCACGCAAAGCCGGGAATACGCCGAGCCGGAGTGGTACGCGGATTTGTGGCTGACCCTGGTCTGGGTGGTCTATCTGCTGGTGTTTCTGGCCACCTTGTACAAGCGCCGCGAACCCCATGTCTATGTCGCCAACTGGTTCTATCTGGCCTTCATCGTCACCGTCGCCATGCTGCACATCGTGAACAACCTGGCGGTGCCGGTGTCTTGGACCGGGGTCAAGAGCTACTCGCTGTTTTCCGGCGTGCAGGACGCCTTGACCCAGTGGTGGTACGGCCACAACGCGGTCGGCTTTTTCCTGACCGCCGGGTTTCTGGGCATCATGTATTATTTCGTGCCCAAGCGGGCCGAGCGGCCGGTGTATTCCTACCGCCTGTCCATCGTCCATTTCTGGACCTTGATTTTTCTCTATATCTGGGTCGGGCCGCATCACCTTTACTACACCGCCTTGCCCGATTGGGCGCAGACCCTGGGCATGACCTTCTCCGTCATGCTGTGGATGCCGTCGTGGGGCGGCATGATCAACGGCCTCATGACCCTTTCGGGCGCCTGGGATAAGCTGCGCACCGATCCGGTCATGCGCATGTTGGTGGTGTCGGTCGCGTTTTACGGCATGAGCACCTTCGAAGGCCCGGTCATGGCCATCAAGGCGGTCAACTCCCTCAGCCATTACACGGACTGGACCATCGGCCACGTCCATTCCGGCGTCCTCGGCTGGGTCGGTTTCGTCAGCTTCGGCGCGCTTTACTGCCTGACCCCGATCTTGTGGAAGCGCGAGCGGCTGTATTCGCTCAATCTCGTGGGCGTCCACTTCTGGGTCGCGACCATCGGCATCCTGCTCTACATCACCGCCATGTGGGTGTCGGGTATTCTGCAGGGCCTGATGTGGCGCGCTTACGACAGCCTCGGCTTCCTGGAATATTCCTTTGTCGAGACGGTCGAGGCCATGCACCCCTTCTACGTCATACGGGCCCTGGGCGGGGGACTGTATGTCTTGGGCGCGTTGATCATGGCCTACAACTTGTGGCGGACCATACGCGGCGATGTCCGCGCGGAAACGTCCGAGCATGAGCGCGCGCCCGCGGCCTTGGCGCAAGAGGGGGCGCGGGCATAATGAAACATGCGATCATCGAGAAAAACCCGCTTCTCCTGACGGTTCTGACTCTCATCGTGGTTTCGATCGGGGGCATCGTGGAGATTTCGCCGCTGTTCTACCTGGAAAGCACGATCGAGAAGGTCGAGGGCATGCGGCCCTACTCGCCGCTGGAGCTGGCGGGACGTAAGATATACATCCGCGAGGGCTGCTACACCTGCCACAGCCAGATGATCCGCCCCCTGCGCGACGAGGTGGAGCGTTACGGCCCCTACAGCCTGGCCGCGGAAAGCATGTACGATCACCCCTTCCAGTGGGGCTCCAAGCGCACCGGACCCGATCTGGCGCGGGTCGGCGGGCGTTATTCCGACGACTGGCATGTGGCCCATATGAACAACCCGCGCGCCCTGGTACCCGAATCGATCATGCCCGGCTATCCCTTCCTGGCGGAAACGGCGCTGAATTTCACCCATATGGACGACGACCTGCGGGCCAACCGCGCGGTCGGCGTGCCCTACAGCGACGAGATGATCGAAGCCGCGCTCCAGGATGTGCGCGCCCAGACCGATCCGGATTCCGACGGGGCCGAGGCGCTTCTGGCCCGTTATCCCAAGGCCCAGGTGCGCGATTTCGATGGCGATCCCAATATCGTATCCGAATTGGATGCGATGATCGCCTATTTGCAGATGCTCGGCACCCTGGTCGATTTCGAGCTCTACAAACCCGAAGAAAACTTGCGCTGAGGATCATGCCATGACTTACGAGGACGTTGTCTCCTTCGCCGGCGCTTTCGGCCTGATCTTCTTCATGGTTCTGTTCGGCATCGTGCTGGTTTACGCCCTGTGGCCCGGCAATAAGGCCAAGTTCGACAAGGCGGCGCGCATTCCCATGAGGGAGGACTGACATGGGCCAGGCCGAAATAGACGACCACAGCGGTACTGAGACCACGGGCCACGAGTGGGACGGCATCAAGGAACTGAACAATCCTTTGCCGCGCTGGTGGCTCTGGACCTTTTATATCTCGATCGTCTGGGCCATCGGCTATTGGATCGTCATGCCGGCTTGGCCGTTAATCAGCGGCTACACGACCGGCGTCATCGGTTATTCGAGCCGTGCCACGGTTGTCGAACGCATCGAGGAGGCCCGCGCCGCGCAAAGTAAATTCGTCCAAGGAATCGCCGCCGCGTCGCTGGAGGAAATCCGCAAGGATCCGGAGCTGCTTGACTTCGCCCTGGCCGGTGGGCGTTCGGCCTTCTCCGTCAATTGCTCGCAGTGTCATGGGCGCGGCGCCGCCGGTTCGCCGGGCTACGCCAACCTCAACGACGATGCCTGGCTGTGGGGCGGAAGCCTGGATGCGATTTCGCGGACGATCCAGTACGGCATACGAAGCGGTCACGACGAAACCCGTTTCGGCGACATGCCCGCCTTCGTCACCGATGAAACCTTGACCCGGGCCCAAGCCGGCGACGTGACCGACTATGTCCTGTCCCTGTCGGGGACAGCGGGGGATGCCGGGGCCGTGGCGCGCGGCGCCGAAGTCTTCGCGGAAAATTGCGTCGACTGTCACCAGCCAGGCGGCACCGGGAACCCCGAGCTTGGGGCCCCCAATATCGCCGACAGTATATGGTTGTATGGCGGCGAGCGGGCGACGGTTCTGGAATCCGTCGCCAAGGGGCGGGCTGGAAACATGCCCGCTTGGACCGGCCGCCTGGCCCCGGCGACAATCAAGCAACTCGCCGTTTACGTCCATTCGCTCGGCGGAGGCCAGTAAGGTAGTATCTGGCCGGCTTTTTTGAAGGCGGTATCGTGGATAAGAACTTGGCCGCTACAACCGCGGAAAAACCGCCCATGCCCGCCGGGAACGCGGAGCATGTGGTCGCGCGCGTCGAGGCGGAGCCCGTCAACAAGGCGGAAAACCGCGTTCTCTACCAAAAGCGCATCAAGATATTTCCCAAGCGGGCCAAGGGCTTCTTCCGGCGCCTGAAGTGGCTCATCATGATCGCGACCCTCGCGGTCTATTACGTGACCCCTTGGCTGCGTTGGGACCGGGGGCCGAACGCGCCCGATCAAGCGATCCTGATCGATATTCCGGCCCGGCGTTTCTATTTTTTCTTTATCGAGATCTGGCCGCAGGAAGTTTACTACCTGACCGGCTTGCTGATCTTGGCCGCCTTCGCCCTGTTTGTGGCGACCGCCTTGTTCGGCCGCGTATGGTGCGGCTATGCCTGCCCGCAGACCGTGTGGACCGACCTTTTCATTGCCGTTGAGCGGGCGGTGGAGGGCGACCGGGCGGCGCGCATCAGGCTCGACAAGGCGGCCTGGAGCGTCAGGAAGATCGCGCGCCGGACCTTGAAGCACGCGATATGGCTCGTGATCGCCGTGCTCACGGGTGGTGCCTGGGTGTTCTATTTCGCCGACGCGCCCAGCCTGCTTGGCGATCTCGCGAGCTTGCGGGCCCCCGCTATCGCCTATATCGCCATCGCGGTCCTTGCCGCCACCACCTATGTCCTGGGCGGCCTCATGCGCGAACAGGTCTGCACTTACATGTGTCCCTGGCCGCGGATTCAGGCGGCCATGGTCGATTCCGATTCCATGGTCGTGACCTACCGCGATTACCGGGGCGAGCCCCGGGCCCCGCACCGCAAACGCGATTCCTGGGACGGGCGCGGCGATTGCGTCGATTGCAATGCCTGTGTCGTGGTTTGCCCCATGGGTATCGACATCCGCGACGGCCAACAGCTTGAGTGCATCAATTGCGCCCTGTGCATCGATGCTTGTAACGATATCATGGATCGCGTCGGCCGGCCGCGCGGCTTGATCGCCTACGATACCCTGGCGAACGTGGAGCGGCGCGCCGAGGGTAAAAGCGCCAAGCTGCGCCTGCTGCGCGCCCGGCCGCTTATGTATCTGGGCCTCATGGCCGTGGTGGTTATGCTCATGGCCTTCGGCCTCACGACGCGCTCGAATCTCGATCTCAATGTCTTGCGCGACCGGAACCCGTTGTTCGTCACCTTGTCCGACGGCTCGGTGCGTAACGGCTATACGATCAAGATCATAAACAAGGAATATGCCGAACGCAGCTTCACGCTGAATGTCGAGGGACTGGCGGGGGCGCGCATCGATGTCGTCGGCCGCGATACGCAAGGCGTGCCCATGCTGGCGGTCAAACCTGATCGTCTGGCCAGCTTCCGCGTCTTTATCTCCGCGCCATCCAGCGCCTTGAAGAGCCGATCGACGCCGATCGTCTTTAAACTCAATGATGCGGCGGGCGATGGCGAAGTATCCTACGATGCAGTCTTTCTTGGGCCGGATAGGTAAGGGCGATGCAAGTGCGTAAATTGACTGGACGCCATGTGCTCTTTGCCATGCTGGCTTTTTTTGGCGTCATTATCGCGGTCAACGGCACCTTTGTTTACCTGGCCTTGAACTCCTGGACCGGCCTCAGTACCGAAAACGCTTACCAGCGCGGCGTCGATTACAACGATGTTCTGGATGCCGCCGCCCGGCAACGGGCCCTGGGATGGCGCGGGGCCTTAAGCTTCGCGCCGGCGGGCGAGGGGCGGGGACGCCTTTCCTTGGTTGTTACCGACCGTCAGGGTTTGCCGGTCGGCAACTTGTCGGTCAGCGTGGAAATCCGCCGGCCGACGAACGCGGACTTCGACAGAAGCCTCGACTTGGCGCCCGGCCTTGGCGGAACCTATGAAGCCGACTTGGTTTTACCGCTGCCAGGGCAATGGGATGTGCGGGCGATTGGCGAGACTCCCGATGGACGCCGTTTCGAGATCGGGGAGCGGCTATGGCTGAAGTAAGCCTGGCCGGGGCGCCGGCCTTCGCTGATCCGGCGGCCTATGTGCGCGCCCAGGGCGACGGGACGGCCATGCTCGATCTGATAGTCGAGAACATCCATTGCCCGGCCTGCGTGCCGCGTATCGAGGGGGCGGTCAGGGATTTGCCGGGGGTGATCGAGGCGCGGGTCAATCTGACCACCCGCCGCTTGCACTTGGCGTGGCGCCCTGGAACCACCGACGCCCTGGCCCTGGTAAAAGCCGTGACCGCCAAGGGCTACCGCCTGGCGCCTTACGATCCGCTTGAACTGGCCCGGGGGGCTGACCGCGAGGGGCGCTATCTGCTTCGCGCCCTCTCCGTGGCCGGTTTCGCGGCCGCCAACGTCATGTTGCTGTCGGTATCCGTTTGGAGCGGCCTGGCGACCGACATGGGGCCGGCGACGCGCATGTTGTTCCATTGGATATCGGCGGCGATTGCCTTGCCGGCGATCGCCTATGCCGGGCAGCCGTTCTTTGCCTCGGCGCTTGAGGCCCTGCGCGCCGGGCGCCTCAACATGGAGGTGCCGATCTCGCTCGCGGTTTTGCTCGCCGCCGCCATGAGCTTGGCGGAGACCCTGCGCGGCGGCGACTACGTTTACTTCGACGCCGCGGTCATGTTGCTGTTTTTTCTGCTGGTCGGGCGTTACCTCGATCTGCGGGTGCGCGATAAGGCGCGCTCGGCGGCTGAGAACCTTATGCTGCTGCGGGCCGTGGCGGCGCAGGTCGTGGCCGCCGATGGCAGCCGCCGGGCGCTGCCCATCGCCGAGGTCGAGGCCGGCATGCGGGTTTTCGTGGCCCCTGGCGAGTGTATTCCCGTGGACGGGCGGATCCTGGCCGGCAATTCGGATATCGACACCAGCTTGGTCACCGGGGAAAGCCTGCCGCGCGCGGCGGGCCTGGGCGGCGAAGTCTTCGCCGGAACCCTCAACCTGGGCGGGGCGCTGGAAATCGAGGTCGGGGCGGCCGGCGAATCTACCGTCCTGGCCGACATCGTGCGCCTCATGGAGAATGCCGGGCAGGTTCGCGGCGCTCATGTCCGCCTGGCGGAGCGGGCGGCGCGCATTTATGCGCCGGGCGTGCACATGGTGGCCGCCGCCACTTTCCTGGGCTGGTTCGCGTTCGGTGGCCTGGGCTGGCAGGACTCGCTTCTGATCGCCGTGTCGGTGCTTATCATTACCTGCCCCTGCGCCCTCGGCCTCGCGGTCCCGGCGGTCCAAGTGGCCGCCGTCGGGCGGCTGCTGCGCCGGGGCGTGCTGGTGAAGTCCGGCGACGCGCTGGAGCGCTTGGCCCAGGCCGATACGGTGGTCTTCGACAAGACCGGGACTCTGACCACGGGCCAACCCCGCTTAACCGGTGGCGAGACAATCGCGGAGGCCGATTTACGCCTTGCCGCCTCGATCGCCGCATCCAGCCGCCATCCCCTGGCCCAGGCGCTGTGCCGGGCCGCCGGGCCCGGTGTCGCGGCCTTGCCCGAGGTGCGCGAGGAACCGGGCCTGGGCCTGGCCGCGACCGTGGCCGGCGCCGAGATGCGCTTGGGGAACAGGGCCTGGTGCGGGCTCGATGCGGCGGACGGCGAAACGGGCGGTAGCGAACTTTGGCTCACGGGTCCTGGCCGCGCGCCGCTGCGTTTCGGGTTTCGCGATACCTTGCGCCCCGATGCCGCCGCCGTGGTTGCCTGGTTGAAGCAGCGCGGCCTCCAGGTCGAGATACTTTCCGGCGACCGCGCGCCGGCGGTGCGCGAAGTGGCGCGGGCGCTGGATATCGACCGCTGGTCCGGGGAATGCCGGCCCGCCGGTAAGATCGCGCGCCTTGAGGCGCTCAAAGCCCAAGGGCGCCGTGTCTTGATGGCCGGCGACGGTTTGAACGACGCCCCGGCCCTGGCCGCCGCCTTCGTTTCCGTCTCCCCGGCCCAGGCCGCCGATATCTCCCGGACGGCGGCCGATATGGTCATTCAGGGTGAGGGCCTGGCGCCCTTGAGCGAGGCTTTGCGGGTCGCCCGGGTGGCGCGGCGCCTGGTCTTGCAAAATTTCGGCTTGGCCTTGGCCTATAACATCCTGGCGGTGCCTTTCGCGGCCGCCGGCCTGGTCACGCCCTTGATCGCGGCGCTGGCCATGTCCGCGTCCTCTCTCGCGGTGACCCTGAACGCCCTGCGCCTCAACGCGATCCAAAGGAACGCCCGGCCATGACCATTCTGGGCGTCCTGATTCCGGCGGCCCTTATTCTCGGCGGGATTGGTTTATGGGCGTTTCTCTGGTCCCTCAAGTCCGGTCAATTCGACGACTTGGAAGGAGCCGCGAACCGCATCCTCTTCGACGACGACGACGGACCCGAGGAGTCCTAATCGATCAGGTCGCGGTAGCAGTGCCAAGTGGCGTGGCCGACTAGGGGGAAGGTCACGATCAGGCCGAGAAAGGCCGGAACCAGGCCGAAACCGGTCAAGACCACGATCAGCCAGGCCCATAAGCCCAAGACCACGAAGTTCGCGCGCACGGCGCGGATGCTGACGATCATGGCGGTGATGGCGTCCAGGTCGCGGACCATGAGCAGCGGCACCGAAACCACGCTGATGGCGAACACCGCCGCCGCCAGGACCGCGCCGAAGCCCGAACCAACGATCAGGAGGCCAAGCCCTTCCCAGGTGAAGAACAGGGTCGGCAGGATTTCGCTCAGGGGCGGGAAATCCACGGTCCCGAAGAACAGCGCGAACAGCAGCGAAGCGATCCGCATCCAAAACAGCAGCGCCAGGGCCAGGAAAAAGCCCAGGAAGGCAAGTTGCGCCGGGGCCCGCTTGACGGCGAACAGCGCGGCGCCCAGGGTTACCGGCTCGCCCGCCTCCAGGCGCCGGCTGGTCTCGTAAAGGCCGACCGCGAGCATCGGCCCCACCAGCATGAAACCGGCCGCCAGAGGCGGCAGCAGGTATTCCACGCCGGCCGCGAACAGACCGGCGGTCAGGGCGATGCTGATGGCGGCGAAAACCGCGCCATAGGTCAGGCTGACCCCGGGCGCCCGCCCGATATCCCGCCAGCCCGCCGCCAGCCACTTCCAAGGCCGTTCCGCCGCGACGCGCCGAATTTTCGGGGCCTCTTTTGTGATACCGCTATGCGCCATGTCTTCACCGTTATTGAGCCAAGCCGGGCGAGTCTAAGCGGCTTTGAAGCTTAGTGCCCCCAAGCTTGGCGCCCAATGGAAAATGCAAGTTCCCACCTTAGCACGGCCACCCGATTCGCCGCGCGGGACCCCGGCGTTCACGCACCGCTCACGAAGCCGCGATTTAGATCGCCCGAAAAGGCGGAATTTATCACGAAAGACTCACGAATACGCGATTGGACAAAATCGCCGCGGACTTTTACACCGAATATAGAGGGGGCCGTACTGGCCTGTGGAGGGTCGTGAGGCGTTAGACGCGGGGGGTCGGGTGGACAGTATCTGCGTCTGCATCCATTGAGAGGCGGAGAAGTTATGAAAAAGCAATTACTACTTGGCACAACGGCGCTGCTGGCCGGCGCCGTGGCCATGCCGGACTACGTATCGGCGGAAGAGCCATTGCGCTTGCAGGTTAGGGGCTTCAAGAACGAGTACTTCGGCTTCGGCGATGTCGATGTCGACGGCGGCCCGGACTTCAACAACACCGGCGAGTTCAGCGAGGGCGAGATCCAGTTTACCGGCTCGACGGCTCTCGACAACGGACTTACCGTGGGCGTGCACGTCGAACTGGAAGCCGACGCGCGCGGCGACCAAATCGATGAAGCCTATGCCTTCGTGCAGGGCGACTTCGGTAAGATCGTGGCCGGTGGTGAGAACCTCGCCAACTACAACACCTTCTGGGGTGTGACCGCGCCAAGCGTCGGGGTTCCCATTAACTCCGGCTGGATCACGACCTTCGTACCGCCGCCAGCGGGGCTCGAATCCAGCTTCCGCTCGACGTTTCTGACCACGAACATCGATATCGGTAACGACGAAAACGCGATCAGCTACTATTCGCCGCGTTTCTCGGGTTTCCAGTTCACGGCCGGTTACGCGCCGACCGTGACCGACACCGGCGAAGGCAAGACCTTCACCGGCTTCCAGGCCGACGAGGAAACGGAATACAGTAACGCCTTCGGCGTCGGCCTGAACTTCTCGGAAAGCTTCAACGGCGTCGATGTCAAGGTCGCCGGTGGCTACAACCGGATCGAAGCCCCGAACGAAGTCGAAGCGCTCGGCGGCGACGATGTCCAGCAGCTCAAGGTTGGCGTCAACCTCGGCTTTGGCGGCTTCTCGGTCGGCGGTTCCTACGCCAACGAGTTCGACGGCAAAATCATCGTCAGAGGCGGCGCCGTTGGCCGTGACGAGGAAGGCCAGTCCTGGGACGCCGGCGCGAGCTACTCGACCGGTCCTTGGGGCATCAGCGCGACCTACTTCCACGGTGAGTGGGAAGGCGACGTTGGCAATGGCGACGAAGAAGCCGACTCCTTTGTCGGCGCCGTGTCCTACGCCCTCGGGCCGGGGATCAAGACCTCGCTGTCGGTTCTTTACGGCGCGTTCGAGGACGATGCGACCGGCAACAAGGGTGAGGCCACCATGGGTATCATCGGATTAGCCGTCAGCTTCTAAGAACGGCATGGTTACGACTTGGGGGCGGCTTAGGCCGCCCCCTTTTCTTTGCCCGGCCCATAAAAGCGTTCTTGCCGGTGGCTAAAGTGCCGGTTCTTGCGCTAACGTCCGGCCATGAAAATATTCCATAGTTCCAAGCACGCCGCGCACTACCCACGAAACTTTCTGGTCAACGGCGTGCTAAAGCCCAATCCCGAGACGCCGGAACGCGCCGAGGCCTTGCTGGCGGCGGCCCTTGCCGCAGGCCACGAGGAGGTGGAGCCGCGCGCGGATATGGACCTGGGGCCCCTGGCCGCGGTCCATACGCCGGAGTATCTGTCGTTCCTGGCGGGTATCCATGAGCGTTGGCGGCGAATCGAGGGCGCCTCGGCGGAAGTCGTGCCCAATATCCACCCCAACGGCCGCCATGGCGGCTATCCGGACTCGGCGGTCGGCCAAGCCGGGTATCACATGGCCGATACCGCCTGCCCGATTTCCCAAGGCACCTGGCCGGCGGCCGTGGCCAGCGCCCAGGCCGCCGTGGCCGCGTCCCGCGAGGTCTTGGACGGCGCGGCGGCGGCTTATGCCCTGTGCCGGCCGCCGGGGCACCATGCCTTCGCCGACATGGCGGGGGGGTTTTGCTACCTGAACAACAGCGCCATCGCGGCCCAGACCTTACGCGCCCGCCATGATCGGGTCGCGATCCTGGATGTCGATCTTCATCACGGCAACGGCACCCAGGGGATCTTCTATGGCCGCGATGACGTTCTGACCGTTTCCCTGCACGCCGACCCGGCGCGCTTCTATCCCTTTTTCTGGGGCCATGCCCATGAGCGCGGCGAGGGCGCCGGAATTGGCTACAACTTCAATTTGCCCCTGGCGCGCGGGACTGGGGACGAGGGCTTCCTGGCGGCGCTTGAGCGCGGGCTGCACCGTATCCGCGCTTTCGCGCCGGGCGCCCTGGTGGTGGCCTTGGGTCTGGATGCCCACAAGGACGACCCCTTGGCCGGCCTGGCGCTCAGCACCGACGGCTTCGAGCGTATCGGGACGGCCATAGCGAGGCTTGGCCTGCCCAGTGCTCTGGTTCAGGAAGGCGGCTATCTGACCGCCGCGCTGGGTGCGAACCTCTGCGCCTTCCTGCGCGGTTTCGAGACGGCGGGGACATAACCCATGGCGGACTTAAGCTTGAGGCTTGCCACCGTGGCGGACGCGCCGCTTGTCTTGCGCATGTTTCGCGATCTTGCCCAGCACCTCGGTCAAGCGGAGGCCTTCACCGCCAGCCTCGACGACGTGCGCCGCGACGGTTTCGGGCCGGCGGCGCGTTACGAGACGGTTCTGGCGGAAGCCAAGGGTAAACCGGCGGGCTTGGCCAATTACTATCCCACCTATTCCTCCTTCCGGGGCCTCCCGAGCCTGTTCATCGATTGTATTTTCGTCGAGGACTGGGCGCGGGGCCTGAAGGCCGGCCGGGCGCTCATGACCCACGTCTATGGCGTGGCCAAGGCCCAGTCCTGCTGCCGCATCGAACTCAAGGTCGCCGCCGATAACCCGGCCCGCGGGTTTTACGAATCCCTCGGCATGGCGCCTTGCCCCGATCGGCCCTACATCGTTCAGGCGGCGGTCTTTAACCGCTTAGTCGAGGCAACAAGCGCAGGGAAATAATCCATTTCGGTGAGAAGAAGTTTCACCACGAAGACACAAAGACACGAAGCCGCGAAGTAAGAATTATGTGCTTCTTCGCGCCTTAGGTCACATACCCATTAATCCGGAAGGAGGCAATGACTGGTTCGAGCCCGACTTGACCATTTTCCGCGATGCAGCCAACATCTGCTTCAGCGCCCTTGAACCTGGAACATGGTTGCGCGTGTTAACGTGAAGGCTGATGAAAGGGGAAAGCTTGAACCCGGAAAACCCACTCATACGACCTGCGACGTTGGCGGATGCTGAAGCCTTGGCTTCTTGCATCGACGCTGCCTATGCCAAATACGCGCAGCGCATATCAGATATGCCCTCAGTTTCCGACGGTTGCGCTGAGGACATCGTCAGCAATCAGGTTTGGGTGGCAGTGCAAGGCGATGTTATTATTGCTGGCCTTTTTCTTGTTCCTCAAGATGGATTCATGAAGCTTGCAAACTTAGCGGTTCATCCAAGTCATGGCGGTAAGGGCATTGGACGCAGACTGATTGAGCTTTCTGAGAGTGAGGCAAAACGCCAAGGATTTGGAGAAATGCGCTTGAACACTCACGTAGAAATGCCTGAAAATATTCAACTCTATCAGCACTTGGGATGGGTTGAGGTTTCCCGATGCAAAAACACCGTCTCTATGAAAAACCGTCTGCGGGATGACTGAATCCTGGAACGACCATGCAGAATGTTGGGGCGACAATGCAGATGTCAATCTCTATGCAGACCGGGCTTTTACCTCACTGGTCGCCCAGATAGATATTGTTAACGCAAACAGGAAATCGAAACGGGTTCTCGACTTCGGATGCGGTACTGGGCTGCTTGCTGAAAGAGTTGCTCCGTACGTTCACGAGTTGGTTGCCGTCGATACGTCAGAAAAAATGATTGCGGTCTTGAAAAGCAAGGATATCCGCAAGGTGGCCGCCGATAACCCGGCCCGCGAGTTTTACGAATCCCTCGGCATGGCGCCTTGCCCCGAACGGCCCTACATCGTTCAGGCGGCGGTCTTTAACCGCCTGATCGAAGAAACCCAGGCGCCGGGTCCCGGCTAATCCGGGCCGGCACGCGCCGGCCCGAAATAGATAGGCGGTTCCTTAGCGGGTCAGATAGCGCAAGGCCATCTTGTCTTCCACGTCCGGAAGCGGGAAGTCTTCGTGCAGTGTCTTGGCCATGCCATAACCCATGAGCAGCAGCATCACCGCGATCGGCAGGCCGGCCACGATGGACGCTGTCTGAAGCGCGCTCAATCCGCCAGCCAGCAGCAGAACACCGGCAACCACGCCAGAGGTGACGCCCCAGAAAATCCGGAATTTGATCGGCGGGCTCTCGTCGCCCATGGACAACATGGTGCACATCACCAGGGTGCCGGAATCCGACGAGGTCACGAACCAGGAGATCAGCAAAATGGTCGTCAGGATGGTAATCGGCGTGACCAGCCAGTCGTAACCGAAGCCGGCGATGGTCTGGAACACGCCGGTGGCGTAGTCCGCGTTCACCGCATCGACCACGCCGGCATTGTTGAACAAATCCACGCCCACGGCGGCGCCGCCGAAGACGCCCATCCACAAGACCACGACCGTGGAGGGAATCAAGAGTACGCAGAAGCAGAATTGGCGGATGGTGCGGCCTTTCGAGACCCGGGCAATGAACAAGCCGACGAAGGGACACCAGGCAATCCACCAGCCCCAATAAAATATCGTCCACCAGCTCTGCCATTGACGTTCCGGATCGCCATCGATCCAGAATCCCATGGGGATGACATTCCACAGGTATTCGCCGGCGCCGGAAATAACCATGCCCAGAATAAAGGCCGTCGGTCCCAGGATCAGGAACAGCAGTAACAGCCCAAGACTGGCCCAGACGTTAATCTCGCTCAGAATACGCACCCCCCGGCCAACGCCGGAGGCGGCGGAGGCGGTGCCCATGACGGTAATAACGGCGATGAGAATCATCTGGTTGGTGGTTGTATTCGACATCCAGCCCAGTTTTTCCAAACCGGCGGCAATGGGCCCAACGCCGAGGCCAAGGGAGGTCGCAAGACCGAAAATCGTACCGAAGACGCCGATAAGATCGACCGCGTGACCCCAGGGGCCATAGACCTTGTCTTTTAGAATCGGGTACATGGCCGACCTCAGGGAAAGCGGCAAACCCTTGCGGTAAGCGAAGTAGGCAAGGCTCAAGCCGACCAGCACGTACAGCGCCCAACCGTGCAGCCCCCAATGAAAAATGGTGACGCGAAGCGCGATGCCGGCGGCTTCAATGCTGCCGGGCTCGGCCCCGGCGCGGGTCATGAAGGGGTTGTCCTGAATATGGTACATGGGCTCCGCCACGCCCCAATAAATCAGGCCGGAGCCCAAGCCGGCGCTGAACAGCATGCAAATCCACGAGAAGGTGGAAAAATCCGGTTCGTCGTCGTCTTTACCCAATTTCACATCGCCAAAGCGGCTAACCAAAAGCCAAAAAACAAAAAACAGCGCCATCGACACCACCAGCACATAGAACCAATCGAGAGCGCCGATGATGAAGTCCTTGCCTTGGGCGAAGATGGCGCCGGAGTATTCGACGTCTTGAATTGTGAAGGCGACGAAACCTAGAATCATTATCATGGACGCGATCGCCATAAGGGCATTCATCCCTTGGAAAATCCCCGATTTGGCGACTAGATTATCCGGCGGCACATGGGTTTCATCGGTCATGGGTATGTCCTCCTGGGAATCTGTAAGGTTACTCATCGCACGGTTCCGGAAGCGCCCTGGCGGGCGGACTTGGCCAACCAGGCGTTAAAGGCTTCTCGTAAAACCGCATGGTTTTCCGACCACCAGCGCGCGTTCGAATGGATCGAGATTTTGTCCTCGTAGGCCGGGCCGTTCGGCAACTGCGACAGAACGTCATCGGATAGCAAGGCCAGCGACGATCGCCGCGTCGGCCCGTTGGGCAGGTGTCCAACCATCTTGGCCAAGGATTCCGAGTTGCTGGCGAAGCGTATGAACTCGATCGCTTCCTTCTTGTGGCGGCTGCCCTTGGGTATGCCGAAGAGATCGAGCTCGATCACCCGGCCGTCCCACACAATGGAGAAATCGGCCCCCGCCTCGCGCGCCGCCACGGCGCCGGTGGTCGCCCAGATGGAAGTCATGACGGCGTCGCCGCTGTTCAAAAGCCGCACCGGCTCCCGGCCGTTTTCCCAAAGCGTCAAGCCCGGCTTGATCGCGTTCATTTTCGCCAAGGCGCGCTTGACGCCCTTTGGAGTTTCCAGAATTCCATAGACATCGCCCTGCGCCACCCCGTCGGCGATGAGCGCCCATTCCATGATCACGGTCGGATCGTTTCGAATCGCCCTGGGGCCGGGGAAAGCTTCGGTATCGAAGAAATCCGCGACCGAGCTTGGCGGATTGCCGCCAAAGGCTTCATTGCTGTAACCGAAGACCGTCGCCCAAACGATGACGCCGACTCCGCAGGGGTTCAGGGCGCCCTCGACGAAGTCGTCGCGAAAGCCGGTTCCGTCGGCGCCGTTGGGCAGCTTAATGTCCGCGATGTTTTCCAAGAGCCCTTCGTTGCAGGCGCGCAAGGAATCCGCCTGGGTCAGATCGACGACATCCCAGATCACATTCGCCGATTCCACCTGATCGCGGATTTCATCTATGCCGCCGGCATAGTGAGCCACGTTTACCCTGGATCCTTTCGCCTCCTCGTAAGGGCGGACGAAACCCAGCATCTGGCTGCGCATGTACGGCCCGGTCCAGGTGGTGAAGGTGATCCCACCGCCGTCCTGGGCGGAAGCCCCGGCGCTTATTGCCGCCGATCCAAGCACTGCCAAGAAGGCAAGTCCGCCGTAAAAGCATTTTAAGAGATTTTGCTTCATTCGATTCTCCCTCCATCCATATTCCGGTGAATGCATGTTTGAATTGAACACGCAAAAAGAAATTTTGCATACCGGTATTATCGCCACCCATATCAGCGGCAGCTAAAGTTCGGCCTATGGCGGCGGTCGTGTTCCGGCATATTATGATTGCCGTGGACTTTGTTGTTCCGTCATATATGCGACCTTAGCTGGCGCATGACCGCCGCAGAGTCGTTAAGGGGAAGGGCGGGGTTTTGGAAGGTTTTTTGGCGCTCGGGTTTTTGATCGGGATGCAGCATGCGCTCGAGGCCGATCACCTGGCGGCGGTCGGAACTCTTGCTTCTGGCACCGGCCACACGAAGAAAAGCCTCGCCCTGCGCGGCGCGGCCTGGGGGCTTGGTCATAGCCTTACCCTCTTTGCGATTTGCGCGGCGGTTATCCTTCTGGGTCTGACCCTGACGGAGCGGACCGCCGCCGCCTTCGAGTTCGCGGTCGGGGTCATGCTGGTGCTGCTGGGTTTCGACGTGATCCGGCGGATGCGGGCGCGGCGGATACATTTCCATGTCCATAGCCATCATAACGGCCGTCCGCACCTTCACGCCCACAGCCACGCGGGCGCGGAAACGCCCCATGGCCGCGATCCCCACGACCATCGCCATCCCGCGGGCTTTCCTCTGCGCGCCTTGGTTATCGGCCTGGTGCACGGGGCCGCCGGTTCCGCCGGCCTGCTGGCCCTGGCGGTGGCGGCGACCCGCGAGCCCTGGACGGCAGCCGGTTATGTGGCGGTTTTCGGCCTCGGGTCGATCCTGGGCATGACCGTTTTGACCCTGGCCGCGGCCTGGCCCCTGGGCGCCGCGGAACGCCATGCCAAGTGGCTCCACGGCGGTCTTTCCATGGCCGCCGCCGCCGTGGCGATGGGGCTGGGCATGGATATCATGGCTCAAACGGCGGCCAGCGCCTGGGGATTGTCCTAATACAAGTGCGGGCTTGAAGTTTCCCCTACGGCGCTGTTACATCTGAATAAACCTCAATCGGGGATAAATGTGATGCGATATGAAGCGCCGGCGACGGCGAAGGCGGCGGCCAAGCTGCTGTTGGGGGCCAAGGGCTCCGCGAAAATCTTGGCGGGCGGGACCGACCTCCTGGTTCAGTTGCGTTCCGGCATGAAACCGCCGGGCCTGGTGGTCGATATCAAGCACATCGCCGCCATGAGCGGAATCAAGAAGGAACGGGGCGGCTTTCGCATCGGCGCCGCCGTGCCGAGCGCGGTCATGGGCGAAAACAAGGGCCTGGGCAAAGCCTGGCCCGGCGTGGTCGAGGCCACGGGCCTCATCGGCTCGACCCAGATTCAGGGCCGGGCGACCATGGCGGGCAACCTCTGCAATGCCTCGCCCGCCGCCGATAGCGTGCCCGCCTTGGCCGCCGCCGGGGCCGTGGCGCGCATCGCCGGGCCTGGAAAACGCCGCGATATACCGGCTGAGAAAATCGCCACGGGCCCGGGAAAAACCTCGCTAAAAAAGGGCGAGCTTGTCGAATCGATTTTCCTGCCCAAGCGCCCGCCGCGATCCGGCGATGCCTATCTGCGCTTCATTCCGCGCACCGAGATGGATATCGCCGCGGCCAGCGCCGGGGTCAACCTCACCCTCGACCGCAAGGGCGTCTGCACCGCCGCCCGGGTCGCCCTGGGCGCGGTCGGGCCAAGAGTGATCCTGTCCGCGAAAGCGGCCAAGGCCCTGATCGGCACGCGCCTTGAAGACAGCGCCCTGGAGGGGTTCGCGGCCGCTTGTTCCGCCGCCGCGACGCCCATCGACGACAAGCGCGGGACCAAGGAATTCAAAACCCATGTGGCCGGGGTGCTGGCGCGCCGCGCGGCGGTGATCGCCTATGAGCGGGCAGGGGGTAAGCCATGACCAAGACAGCGGTTTCCACGACCATCAACGGCGACGCCGCCGAGTTTCTTTGCGAGACCGGGGAGACGCTGCTCGACGTGCTGCGCGACCGTCTGGATCTGACCGGCAGCAAGGAGGGCTGCGGCACCGGCGATTGCGGCGCTTGTTCCGTGATGCTGGACGGGCGCCTGGTCTGTTCCTGCCTGGTGCTGGGGGTGGAGGCGCAAGGCCGCGCGGTCGAGACCATCGAGGGCATGGCCGAGGGCGAGACCCTGCACCCCTTGCAGCAGAAGTTCCTGGAACACGCGGCCTTGCAGTGCGGGGTCTGCACCCCCGGTTTCCTGGTCGCCGCCAAGGCCCTGCTGGAGGTCAATGACGACCCAAGCGAATCGCAAGTCCGTTACTGGCTGGCCGGTAACCTGTGCCGCTGCACCGGTTACGACAAAATCGTTCGCGCGGTACTCGATACCGCCAAGGACATGAGGAGCGCGCGCGCATGATCAAAACTAAATTCAAGCTCGTCGGCACCCGGCCCCTGCGCCCGGACGGCGTGGACAAGGTCACGGGCCGGGCCCGCTTCGGCGCCGATATCTCCGCGCCGGGGATGCTGCACGCCCTGATCCTGCGCAGCCCCCACGCCCATGCGCGCATCAAGTCCATCGATACCTCGCGGGCGGAGAAACTGCCCGGCGTCAAGGCGGTGGTGACCCGGGACGATTTCAAGCTGCCCGAACGCGAAGACCTGGTCGATATCTGCCGCAACGTCATGGCGCGGGAAAAGGCCTTGTATGACGGCCACGCGGTCGCCGCCGTTGCGGCGGTGTCGAAAACCGTGGCGCGCGAGGCCCTGAAGCGCATCCAGGTCGAGTATCAGGTCTTGCCCCATGTGACCGACGTGGACGCGGCCATGAAGCCGCGCGCGCCGATCCTGCACAAGGGCATGCGCACTATCGGCGCCGAACCGGCGGCGAAAAAGGATTCCAACGTCGCCCAGATTCACACCTTCGGCCACGGCGATGTGGTCAAGGGTTTCGCCAAGGCCGACATTATTATCGAGCGCAGCTTCAAGACCGAGGCCACCCATCAGGGCTATATCGAGCCCCACGCCTGTCTCGCCACTTACGGGGCCGACGACCGGGCCGATCTGTGGTGCTGCACCCAGGGGCACTACATGGTCCGCAATGCCTGCGCCGGCCTGCTGGGCATGGAGGTGTCGCACCTGCGGGTCACGGCCTCGGAAATCGGCGGCGGCTTCGGCGGCAAGACCACGGTCTTTATCGAGCCGGTGGCCCTGGCCCTATCGCGCAAGGCCGGCAAGCCGGTGAAGCTGGTCATGTCCCGGGACGAGGTTTTCCGCGCCAGCGGCCCCACGTCCAGCTCCAGCACCGATGTCAAGATCGGCATCACCAAGAAGGGCAAGATCACGGCGGCTCAGGCGATCCTGCGTTATCAGGGCGGCGCCTTTCCCGGCTCCCCGGTGCAGTTCGGGGCCATGACCGGCTTTGCCCCTTACGATTTGGAAAATGTGCACACCGTCGGTTACGACGTGGTCGCCAACCGGCCCAAGCAGGCCGCCTACCGGGCGCCGGGCGCGCCGCTCGCCGCCTTCGCCATCGAAAGCGTCATCGACGAGCTGGCCCATAAGATCGGCATGGACCCCTTGGAGTTCCGCCTGAAGAACGCCGCGCGCGAGGGCACCAAGTCGTCCTACGGCCCGACCTTCGGCCCCATCGGCCTGGAAGCGACTCTGAAGGAATCCAAAAAACATCCCCATCACCTGGCGCCGCTCGGCCCCAACCAGGGCCGGGGCGTGGCCTGCGGTTTCTGGTTCAATTTCGGCGGCCAGACATCCGTCTCCCTGAACATCGGCGAAGACGGCACCGTGAGTGTTGTCGAAGGCAATCCGGACATCGGCGGCTCGCGCGCCTCCATGTGCCTCATGGCGGCGGAGGAATTGGGCGTGCCTTACGAAAAGGTGCGCACCGTCATCGCCGACACCGCCTCCCTCGGCTACAACGAGGTCACCGACGGCAGCCGGGTCACCTTCGCCGTCGGCATGGCGACCATCAAGGCGGCGCGCCAGGCCATAGCGATCATGTGCGAACGGGCCGCCAAGATTTGGGATATCCCGGCCGAGGCTGTGGTCTGGGAAGACGGCTGCGCCAAGCCCGCCGGGTCCAATGCCGGTAACTTCAAGCCCATGACCTTGGCGGAAATCGCCGGCTCGGCCGGCTCCACCGGCGGCCCCATATCCGGCCACAGCGAGGCCACCGCCGACGGCGCCGGGGTCAGCTTCGCCACCCACATGGTCGATGTCGAGGTCGATCCCGACACCGGCAAGGTGACGGTGCTGCGCTACACCGTGTTTCAGGACGCCGGCAAGGCGATCCATCCCGCTTATGTGGAGGGCCAGTTCCAGGGCGGCGCCGCCCAAGGCGTCGGCTGGGCCATCAACGAGGAATACATCTACGGCGAAGACGGCCGCCTGCAAAACCCCGGCTTCCTGGATTACCGTATTCCGGTCGCCTCGGACCTGCCCATGATCGACACGGTGATCCTGGAAATTCCCAACCCCGGCCACCCCTACGGCGTGCGCGGGGTGGGGGAGACCTCCATCGTACCGCCGCTCGCCGCCATCGCCAACGCGGTCTCGGAGGCGGCGGGCGTGCGCCTCACCCACCTGCCCATGTCGCCCCCGCGCGTGCTCAAGGCGATGATGGAGAACGGCAAGGGCGCGGCCTGACGCCCATGGTCAAGGTGGTGCTCTGGGGTTCGCTCAAGAAGGCCGCCGGGGGGCAAACGGAGGTTGAGGTTGAGGCGAAGAACGTCCGCGAAGTCCTCGACCGCCTGAAAGAAACCTACCCCAAGCTCAGCGCCGACATAGACCGCGGCGTTTCCGTCTCCATCGACGGCGTGATTTTCCGTGACGCCTGGTTCGCGCCGATCAAGCCGGAGAGCGAGGTGTATTTGTTGCCGCGCTTGGCGGGGGGGTAGGATGATTAGATCTGGCCCACCCCATCACCTTTGACGCCATTTCTGTATGCGGTTGTTGCCAAAGTCGGCAACAAACACGGTACCGTTAGATGCGACAGCCATAGCAATCGCGTACTCAAACTCGCCCTGACCACTCCCCCGACTCCCGAAGCTCGTTAAAAAAGTACCGTCCGGAGCGAATTTCTGAACCCGGTGATTGTAGAAGTCCGCGACGAAGACGTTCCCATTCGGCCCGATGGCGACACTGGTCACTGTCGTGAACCACCCCTTAAATGAGCCGTAGATGTTGAGTGCGAACGGTCCTCCCCATTTGTGAGAGAAAATTCCACCAGACGCAAAGGCCTGAACCCTGTCGTTATAACCGTCCGCGACGAAAACCGTTCCGTCCAGCGCGACGGCTACGTCAGTCGGATAGCTCACCTGCTCCGGCCAGAGGCCCGGTTTCCCGGTCTCGCCCATTTGCCCAATATAAGTACCGTCAGGCTTTAGCTGTTGGATCCGGTGATTGTAGAAATCGGCCACATAGAGTGTTCCGTTAGGTCCGACGGCAACCCCGCCCGGTGCGCTAAACTGACCGGGACCATCGCCAAGCGCTCCAATGATCCGCTTCGGGGTCCCGTCCAGACCGAACACCTGGATGCGGTCGTTAAAATACTCAGGGACGTATAGCTCGCCGTCTTGAACGGTCAAATTCATCGGACGGCCAAGCTCGCCCTCGCCTTTACCCGGCTGTCCAAACGCCCGCAGGAAATCGCCGTCCATATCGAAGACTTGAATCCGGCCATTCCGCGCGTCCGAAACAAAGACTTCGCTCTTGGTAACGGCGATTCCCGTTGGGTCGCGAAACTGGCCCGGGCCGGTCCCCTTCATGCCCCAAGCGGCAATGAACTGATACGCCGGTTCTTTGTCAGAGGGGACGAAGGCCAGCCAGAACCCAGCTAGAACGAGAACCACAACGACGATGCTAGCGCTTGCGATCTTGAGGAGTCTTCGGCGCATTACGGCTCTTTCTAGAAATTCAGTCGAAACCCGGCGCGCAGGACATAATCCTTCTCAAGCGCCGTGCCATTGAGATTCTGAAAAGCCGGAACCTGCACGCCAGCCTCGATAATCCATCTTTTGGTGACGTATTGAAGGCCTGGCAGAATGAAGAGGCTCAGCCCGCCGGAGTTGGGATCGTCAGATCCGCCAATCTGGTTCTTGTCCTGATAAACCAGGTTGGCTTCGAGCACGCCATAGAGGAAGCCGGGAACGCCCCCGCCTAGTTCGCGCGGCCACAGGCGGTATTGCAAAGATCCGTCGAGCCGCGCCACATCTCCGAACGCGAAACTGTTGGCTTCCGTGTTCGCCCTGTAGCTGGCCTGCGTGTCGATCTGGAAGTCAAGGGTCTGGTAGGTCAGCACGACCCCGCCAAACGGGTCCCAGGAGCCCGAGCCTGGCTGCAGGCTCGGTGGCAGACGACCGAGACTATCGCTTTCATCGTCCTCGCCCGTTGGAAATTCTAGCCCCGCAAAGGGTGCGATCCGCAAATTCCGGCCGGGCCAGTCCTGGCGATACACCGTGTAACGCCCGAACAGGCTGATATCGCCCAAACCACGCGCGCTTCGCTCACGCTTCGCGCCGCCTTGGGTCAGATTCAGATTTTTGTCGACGTAAGGGACGACCCCGAACAGAGCCAGGTCCGGCGTGGCCCCATAGCCGAGCACTGAGACGAGCGCCCAAGCCGTGCGATCCCGGTTAGCCCCGCTCGGGTCATCGCCCGATTGGTCCAGAACGAACTGCTCCCGGAACAGAAACTCACCTTGAGCGACCGGCAGCGCGGTGTTGAAAGACTGCGGTGCGGCCAGTGCCGGTGCGGCCCAACTGGTCGCAAGGAGGCAAGTTAGGTAAAGGCTGGCAGGCCAGCGCCTCATTCACCCGCCCCCTGATGCTTGTACCCTCGCATCGTGAACCCGGCTGCCTTGACAGCCATGCCAGCCGTATCTTCGTCGAGCGTCGCACCGTCTTGCATGGTCACGGTTACGGTGCCTGATTTGATATCGGTTTCGACCGACTCGACCCCTTCGGTGGCGCCGAGTTGTTTCTCAATACCATAGGCGCAGAATGGGCAAGCGAGCCCATCGACCTGAAGCGTGTAGACGCCCTTCGTCTCTTGCGCGTGAGCCGGAGCGGCCAGGACCCCTAGGACTAGGAGCGCGACGAGAATGCTTCGCCGGACAGCTTGTTGTCTCATACGGTCCTCCTAAGATAGCGGTTGCCCGAGGCCCGCCGCTTGCAGGGTGGCATCATCCGGCCCTCTTCCCGAGCAGCAATCGGTGAGCTTGCCGTCTATGGCGACGGCAGGCACGGACCTGACGCCAAGGCCCTTGGCCTGCTGTGCGACGCTTGTGTCTTTCATGTCGAGCGTAACGACCTCGCAGGACGGGCAAGCAAGGCCCCTGACCCGTGCAACCGTCTCCTCACAGGCCGGGCAACTGGCGCTGAAGATTTCGACCTTGCGTTTTTCTGTCATGGCTTGGTTTCCTTTGCTCGTTTGGGGGGGGTGCCTTCCCGGTTCTCCCCGGCTCTAGGGCATCGAGGATCGAGCAGCGACGCGCCGCCACACCCTCACCCGGACAAGCACTAATCAGGTCTTGAAGCGCAAACTGCATTGAGGTGAGGCGAGTGATTTTATGGTTCACTTCCTCGAGCTTCACCTGTGCTCGCGTGCGAACGTCCGCACAATCCGCCGCCGAATCGGCCTTGAGGGACAAGAGCTCGTCGATCTCTTTGAGAGAAAATCCAAGGCTCTGCGCTTGACGGATCAGCCGGATGCGGTTCACGATTTCAGGCGGATAGTTCCGGTATCCGCCGTTCGCCGGTTTCAAGGGCTGTTCGATCAGCCCCTCCCGCTCGTAGAAGCGGATGGTCTCGACGCCGATTCCTACCTGATTTGCTACTGTGCCGATGCGCATGGCTGCCATAGTCCTTACTATATTCTCAGCCTACACTCCGTACTTAAGTGCGGAGTCAAGTTGGCCTTTCGGCTCCCTCCCAATTCGCGTGCCCTCCGTTAAGCGATGCTGTCGGACCATTCCGGTCAGCCCAACTGATTCCTCCACTCGTCAAATGAAGGCCACGGGGTCATGCAAAAAGGCCACGGGGTCGGCCACGGGGTCACGGCCACGGGGTTAGGTCGGCCACGCACGGCCACGGCACGGACACGGGGTCAGGTCTTGCAATACGACATTAACTCGTAACGGCGCCTTCGCACCGTTCGTGCGGCCTAGACCTCAAAGCGGCTCGTGGCGTCACGGTCGCGGTCGTATCGTCTCGTGAGCGGAAACGGCGGCAACCAGGATTCGCGACGGACGGTCCAGAGTTCGTAGGTTGGCATCAGTTGGTCAGGGGCATCCAGGGAACCCAGGTTCACTTCGATTTCGTCGGCGCTGCGTGCGAAAAGGGACGAGCTGCAGCGGGGGCAGAAAAACCGCCCGGCGTAGTCGCGTGTTTCGCCATCGATCGTCACCGCATCCTGAGGGAACACCGCGGAAGCGTGAAAAAGGGCCCCATGATGTTTGCGGCAGTCGAGACAGTGACAAAGGCCGACCCGGTATGGGCGTCCCGACGCCACAATTCGGACGCCGCCGCACAGGCAACCGCCCGTGAATCGGTCCATGCTACGTCTCCTCTAAAATCAAACGGGCGGAATGTTTACAACGAACAGCCCTGTCCTTGCAATTGCCCGCTGCGGCCGGGGGCGCGCCGTTCTTCCGTAGCGGGCGATAGTGGCCGCGATGGATTGCCGGATCGAGTCCACTGGTGTCCGGTTTAACTTCGCGCTACCCGCCCGAACGGGTTCCCGGCACCGCAAGTCCCCCCACCCCAACCCTCCCCCTCAAGGGGGGAGGGGGAAAAGTGGCGTTCTCCCACTAACTCCCTCCCCCTTGACGGGGGAGGGTTGGGGTGGGGGTGACAGCCACGCCAAGTATTCCCCGTGCCCGAAGACGCGCCGCTTTCCTGTCCAAAACCGCGCCGGGTACTTGGAGGCGCATAGACTCAATGCCTTGCCACCTGTCTTCATATTTAAACCGGACAGCAGTGGATCGAGCCCGGCAATGACGTCTTGGGTGGAGGAGGCGGGTTTCCAAACCGCTGCAGCCAGGGCTTACGGGTGAAGGTTTTCGGCGCGGATATATTCGCTTCCTGGCCAAGGCTTCTTTCGTCACCCTTGGGCTTGACCCGAGGGTCCATGGTGGGGCCAAGCGGGCACGCGGCATCCGAGGCGGTGCCGGCGGGGCCATGGATGCCCGCTTTCGCGGGCATGACGGGTGTGGCCTTGGGAGGCCCTTCCTTTACCCGCTTGCCCTGGCCCTGCACCGGGTTAGTCTTCCGGTCACGCCCTTGCCGCGCTACACTCGTTACGATTTTGACGCAGCGGGAGAGGCACAGCCCATGTCCATGATCGACGTATCCGCCCCTAGCAAGGGCCACAACAAACTTTCCGATGCCTTGGCGGATGCGAAGGCGCGCTTTGCCGCTGCTAATCCGCAAAGCCTGGCGCGCTGGGAATCGGCGCGCGCGGTCATGCCGGGGGGGAATACCCGCACGGTGCTGCATTACGATCCCTTTCCGCTCACCATGGTCAAGGGCGAAGGGGGGTACCTCACCAGCCTGGACGGCGGGCGCTACGCCGATTTTCTGAACGAGTATTCCGCCGGGCTCTACGGCCATTCCCACCCGGTCATCCTCAAGGCCATGGGCGAAGCCATGGCGGGCGGTATCGTGCTCGGCGCGCCCAACCGCTGGGAGGTCGAGCTGGCGGCGCTGGTCACGGCGCGCTTTCCCTCCATCGAGCAGGTGCGCTTCACCAACTCGGGCACGGAGGCCAACCTCATGGCCTTGGGCGCGGCGCGGGCCTTCACTAAGCGCGACAAGATCATGGTTTTCGACGGCGCCTACCACGGCGGGGTGTTGTATTTCGCGCAGCGGGACGTGGCCGTCAACGTGCCCTTCGATGTGGTCTTTGGGACCTTCAACCATATGGAAGACTCGCTCGCGGTTTTGAACGCCAACGCCGAAGACCTGGCGGCGGTGATCGTCGAGCCCATGATCGGCGGCGGCGGGTGCCTGCCGGCGGAGCGGGACTTCCTTCAAGCCTTGAAGGATGCAACGAGCCATCACGGCATTATTTTGATCTTCGACGAGGTCATGACGTCGCGGTCTTCCGGCGGTGGTTTGCAGGAACGCCTGGGAGTCATTCCCGACATGACCACCCTGGGCAAGTACCTGGGAGGCGGGGCGAGCTTCGGCGCCTTCGGCGGGCGCAGGGATATCATGGCGCTGTTCGACCCCACCGCGCCCGGCGCCTTGCCCCATGCCGGGACCTTCAACAACAACGTCCTCTCCATGGCGGCGGGCCATGCCGGTTTGAGCGCGGTCTTCACCCCCCAAGCGGCGGAGGATCTTTACCGGCGGGGGGAAGACTTCAAGGCGCGCCTCAACGGTATTATCGAAACGCTCGGCGCCGATATGCAGGTCACCGGCTGCGGCTCCATCCTCGGCCTCCATTGCGTCGCCCATCCCATCCGGCGGCCCGGCGACGTCAAGGACCCGCGTGTGGATAGAAAGACTCTCGTCCATCTGGAAATGATGCTGCGCGGTTTCAGCTTCGCCCAAAGAGGCTACATGACCCTCTCCCTGGCCACGAGCGGGGACGATGAGGAGGGCTTCGCGGCGGCCTTCGAGGAGGTGCTGCGCCGTCATGGGGATATTCTATGAATGGGCGCTTTTTCGATGCCGGAATTATACGATTGTCATAGATTTCTATACGGAATTATACGCAAGTTAGCGCGACACTAGCCGCGGATTTACGGGCGCACACGCATGTTCAAGACCCTCGCCTCGGTGGCCGCCATCCTCTTGGGGGCGGCGATCATGATGACTGGCAACAGCCTCCTGAACCTGACCTTGCCGCTCAAGCTGGACGCGGCGGATTTCGCGCCCGAGGCCATCGGCCTGGTCATGGCCGCTTATTTCGCCGGCCTTTGGATCGGCAGCATCTATGGCCGGCGGCTGATCGGCGGGGTCGGGCACATCCGCGCCTTCGCCGGTTTCGCGGGCATAATCGGGGCGGTCGCGCTCGCTTATCCCATGCTGTTCAACGCGGTTTCCTGGGGGATTCTGCGCTTCCTGGCCGGGTTTTGCGTCGCCGGCGTGTTCACGGTCATGGAATCCTGGCTCAACGAGCGCAGCGAAAACGAGACCCGGGGCCAGGTGCTGAGCATCTACATGATCGTCATGTACGCGGCCGGAATATCGGGCCAACTCATGGTCAACCTCTGGGATCTTCAGGCCTTGGAGGGCTTCATCATGGCCGCCCTGCTGACCTCTCTCTCGATCGTGCCGGTGGTCCTGACCAGGGTCGAGGCGCCGAGGCTCGAGCGGATCGAGCCCATGACTCTGCGCGAACTCTACCTGGCCTCGCCTCTAGCAGTCGTCGGCGCCGCCGGGGCCGGGGCGGTCATGTCTTCCTACTATGGCATGGGCCCGGTCTTCGCCTCCGGGGCCGGGTTCAGCGTCTTCGAGATATCTGTTTTCATGGCCTCGGTGATCTTCGGCGGCATGATGTTTCAGTGGCCGATCGGGCGCATATCGGACCGTTTCGACCGCCGCAAAGTACTTCTGGGGGTGCTGGCCGTGGTGATCGCCGCCTGCGCGGCGGGCGCCGCCGCGGTCCTCCAGGGCTTGCCTTTCTGGGCCTTTGTCGTCATCGGTCTGATACTCGGCGGCGGCATGACCACGGTCTATCCGATCTGTATCGCCCAGGCTTTCGATTACCTGCCGCGGGCGCGTTACGTCGCGGCGTCAAGCGGTCTCATCATGGCCTACGCGGTGGGCGCGACTTTCGGCCCCATCGTCTCGGCCTTTGGCATGGGCCGTCTCGGTCCGCCGGCGTTTTTCGGTTTTATCGGCGCCGTTCTGGCGGCCTTCGCGGTCTTCGTTGTGTTCCGCATGACCGCGCGCGCTTCCGTGCCGCTGGCGCGTCAGGAACCGGTGATCCCGGTGACCCGCATGTCGCCGGCGGTGGCGGAACTCGACCCCCGAGCCGAACCGGCTCAAGACCCCCGGGCCCAAGAACGATAGCTATTCCACCGCGCGCGGGTCGAGGGCGTCTTGCAGGCCGTCGCCGAGGAAGTTGAAGGCGATGACGGTGGCGAAGATCAGCAGGCCCGGATAGACCGCCAGGGCCGGGGCGTCCCAGATCAATTCCTGGGCGTTGGTCAGCATGTTGCCCCAGGAAGCGATGGGCGGCTGTATGCCGAGGCCGAGGAAACTCAGCACCGATTCCAAGAGGATGATATTACCGATCGACAAGGTGGTCGCGACAATGATGGGCGAGACCACGTTGGGCAGGATATGGACCAGGATAATACGCCCGTGCCCGGCCCCCAGCGCCCGGGCGGCGCGCACGAACTCGCGGCTTTTCATGGACAGCGCCGCGCCGCGCACCAGGCGCGCGACCGTGGTCCAGCCGACCAGCACGATCAGGATCACGATCCGGTAGAGGCTGACGTCCCGGGAGGTTGCGATGGCTTCCGGCACGCCCAGCTTGGTCAGATCGACGGCGGCGAGCACGATCAGCAAGGGCAGGAGCGGCAGGGCGATGACCCCGTCGGTCAAGCGCATGAGCAGGGCGTCCGCCGCGCCGCCGAAGTATCCGGCCCACAGCCCGACCGCGGTGCCAATAATGGCCGCGCCCAGGGCCGCTGTCAGCCCGACCAGAAGCGAGACCTGGCCGCCGTACAACAGGCGCAGCAGCAAATCCCGGCCCAACTCGTCGGTGCCCAGGGGGTGAGCGAGGGAGGGCGGCAGCTTGGCCGCGAAGAGATCGACCAGGGTGGCGTCCAGGCCCATGGCGGCCTCGATCAAGGGCGCGGCCAAGGCGGCGGCGGACAGAAGGGCGAGGACCAGAAGGCTGCCCAAGGCCAGGCGATGTTCGAGAAACCGCCGCCACAGAATCGCAGCCGGCGAGCGCGGCGGTCCAAGGGCGGCGTCCGCCGTGGCCGCCAGGCCGGTTCCGGGCTCAACCATAACTAATCCTTGGATCGAGCCAGGCATAGCAGAGATCGGCCAAGAGGTTGGCCAGAAGCGTGGTCAGGGTCGCCAGCAAGAGGCCGACCAAGGCCAGGTTGAAATCGTTACCCAGGATCGATTCATAGATGGTCTTGCCCATGCCCAGGGTGCCGAACATGGTCTCGGTAATCAGCGCGCCGGAGAACAGCGCGCCGAAATTGAGCGCCAGTATGGTGACCACCGGGATCATGGCGTTACGCAGCACATGGCCGAGCACGACTTGGCGTTCGCTCAAGCCCTTGGCGAAGGCGGTGCGCACGTAGTCCTGGCGCAAGGCCTCCATGGCCGCCGCGCGCACGAAGCGCAGGATGCCGCCCAGGGTCGCGATGCTCAGAGTCGCCACCGGCAGGACAAGATACTCTGCCCGGGTCAGGATCCCGGCGCCCGCCGGGGCCATGCCGCCGGCCGGCAGCCAGCCCAGGAACACCGCGAACACGATAATAAGCAGGATCGCGAGCCAGAACGGCGGCACCGAAATTCCGGCGAAGGCGACGATATTGACCGCCGCGTCCCTGGCCGAACGCGGTTTAAGCGCCGCCAGCAAGCCCGCCGGCAGGGCGAGCGCGAAGGCGATCGCGAAACTTAAGCCCATAAGTACAATGGTATTGCCGAGACGCGGCCAAAGGATGTCCAGAACCGGTTTGGCATGGAGGCGCGAATAACCGAAATCGCCCTGCACGGCGGCGCCGAGCCAGCTCAGGTAGCGCTCCCATATGGGCCGGTCGAGCCCATGAAGCGCGCGCAACCGCGCCGCGTCCGCCGCCGTCAGGTTAGGATCGGAATTGACCATGATGTCGATCGGATCGCCCGGCATCAGTCCGATCAGGCCGTAGATCACGAACGACATGATCAAGAGAACGAGGGCCGATTCCGTCAGGCGCTGGGCGATATAGCGGAGCATGGCATGCCAGATAACAGATTGCGCCGCGCCGTGGCCAGTTTCCAAGAGAATACTTGAGTGGCGTTGTATGGATTGTCTTATGGTTCCCTCCGCGTCACAATGCGGTTTAGGGCATTCGCCGGCCGCAAGACAGGGGACTCGGCGTTTCCTCGGACCTGGCAACGGAAACTAGAATGCTAGGCAAAAAATAACCGGGAAGGAGTTCGACTATGAGGAATCTTTTGTGTTTGGCATCGGCAATTATGCTGCTTGCCGGGTGCGCGTCCAAGGTGGACGGCAAGATGGACAAGGTGGCCGTGAGCGGCGCCCATGCGCACATGGGCCATGTGTCGGCCGCTTGGAAGGATACGCCGGATAAGCAAGGTTTGCTGCCCACGGCCATCGCCGAAGCCAAGATCGCGGCGCAGCACGCCGGTTTCGCGCTTAGCAAGCCGGCCGATTTGGCGTGGATGAAGGCCCATACCGGTCACGTCGTGAATGCGGTGGATCCGGGTGTCGAGCCTAAGGGCCCGGGTCTTGGTTACGGCGTGATCAAGGCCGCGGGCGGGGCCGCCAAGCACATTGGATTCGCCGCCGCCGACAAGAGTGCCTCCGACAACGTGAAGTTGCACGCCGCCCACGTCGAAGCCAGCGCCAAGAACGCCGTGACCTGGGGCAAGCTCATCGTCCGCTTGGGTAACAAGGTGAAGGCGGCCAAATCCGCCGCTCAGGCGGCGCCCATGGTCAAGAAGATCGCGCAACTGGCGACTCGCCTAAACGCCGGCGAGGACGTCAACGGCGATGGCAAGATCTCTTGGCACGCCGGCGAAGGCGGGCTGGACACCGCCGCCAAGCACATGGGCTTCATGCGCAAGGGCGAAGGCATGAAGTAGTCAGAGGTCAGAGGTCAGGTATCGGGTATTACGATTCTTGATCTCAGATCCCTGATACCTGTCATCTGGCATCGACCCATTCCTCCACCCACAGGGTCGTGGTTTCCTGGTGGCCGGTTGGGCGGACACCGCCGAGCCACTTGGGCAGGATGAAGGGCGAGGCGCGCCAGTAGAGGGGGATGACCGGCAGTTCCTCGGCATAGAGGCGTTGCAGGCGCGACCATAGGGCCTTGCGCTTGGCGCGGTCGAGCTCGACCTCTATGGCGTCGAGCAGGGCGTCCATTTCCGGGTTCGCGAAGCCGGTATAATTCTGTCCGCCCCAGGCGTTTTCCGCGCTTGGGATCATCTCGGAATGCAGGGTGGTGCGCGGCACGTTTTCGGGCGCCGAGATCCAGGCGTACATGGCGATGCCGGTAAACTTACGCTTGCTCAGGGTCTCGCCGAAGTACACCCGCGCCGGTTCGTTACGGATGCGGGCGTCGATGCCGACTTGCTTCCATTGGCTTTGCAGAACCTGTTCCACCAACTCGCGGCTGCGGTTGCCGGCCGTGGTCATGAGTTCCAGGGTTAGAGGTTCGCCCGCCGCGTTATGGCGCACGCCGTTTTTGAGCTTCGACCAGCCGGCCTCGTCCAGCAGGGCCTTGGCGCGCGCCGGGTCGTAGGGATACTTGGGCACATCGGGGTCGTGGACCCAGTCGAGCGGACTGACCGGCCCATGGGCGACCGGTTGCCGCCCGGCGAAGAGGCGCTGGGAAATCGCGTCGCGGTCGAGGGCGAGGATCAGGGCCTCGCGGACTCTTTTGTCGGCAAGGATCGGGTTGTCCAGATTTAGGTCCAGGTGTTCGTAGATCAGGCCCGACTTGTAGTCGAAATCATAGCGCCCGCCGTGGCGTTTTTCGAAGGCGATGGCTTGATCGAGAGTCAAACCCAACTCGCCGGCGATGATATCCAAGGCGCCCGACAGTAAGTTGGCCTCCAAGGCGGCGGTGTTTTCGATCACCCGCACCGTGATCTTGTCGAAGGCGGGCTTTGCTCCCCACCAAGTTTCATTGCGGACCAGAACGATACGCGCGCCGCTCTCGAAGGCCGCGATACGGTAGGGACCGAAGGCCAGGCCCGGATTGGCCGGATCGGAATCGAAGGCCGTGCGGTTGCGGTAGTTGGCCGGGCCGGTCTCGAAGATCGGGCGGTCGATGTGGGCGGGCAGAACCTGGAAATCGTTGATGGCGGCGTAATCGAAGGTGAGCTTGTCTATATGCAAGGTAACCGTCTTGTCATCGATGACATCGATTGAGGTTATGCGCTTAAAGAACTCGAAATTGCCGACGCCCGATAGCGGATGCCGGCCGACCTCCCAAGTGAAAACCAAATCGGCGCTGGTTACCGGCATGCCGTCGCCCCAGGTGGCGCCGGGCTGAATCTTATAAGTGACCGCGATCCCGTCTTTTCCCTCCGCCGTTTTTTCGCGCACCGCCAGGCCGTTCTCCAGGCTTGGCAAGACCGTGCACAGCATGCAGATCAGCTTCCAGTCCTGGTCATAGGCGGTGATAGGACGGCGGGTCAAAGCCAGGACATAAGACTTGGCCAGCATGGAATCGATCAGGGGGTGCAGGGTCGATGGGAACTGCGTCATGCCGATGGTCAGTTCGCCCGCGCGCGCAGACTGACCGCCGGGAAGTGCGAGGGTAAGCGCCAAAAGCAGTGCCGCGCAGACTCCGCGCTTTCTCACGATAGCTTTCTCACGATGGCTTTCTCACGATGGCGCGGTGGCCTCAATGCTTGGCCGCCGGCTCATGGTCGACCACCAGCGGCTCAATTTCGGCGTGCCGCTGAACAGGCTTTCGCCCTCCGGCGT
This sequence comes from Kiloniellaceae bacterium, assembly GCA_021776135.1. Taxonomy (GTDB): domain Bacteria; phylum Pseudomonadota; class Alphaproteobacteria; order Kiloniellales; family J153; genus JAJFGN01. The sequence continues at coordinate 60,307 of JAJFGL010000068.1, read as the reverse complement.
TTGCCGGAAATAATCGCATATGGGCGCGAAGTGCAGATCGGCCAGAGATAGGGTCTTGCCGGCCAGGAATTCGCCCACGAACAGCGCTTCCATGGCCGCCAGCGCTTCGCCCGCCGCCGGAACCGCCGCCTCGATCGCCGCTTCGTCGGGCTTCGCGCCGCCGCGTGCAGCCCTAAAATGCGGAATCACAATTCCGTTGATCATGGTGGGGTAGGCGTAAGAATCGATGACGCATAAAAACTGGTTCATGCGCGCCCGGCCACCGGGGTCGCCGGGTTGCAGGCGCGGACCTTGAAACGCCTCATCGATATAGCGGATGATGGCGCTGGTTTCGTACAACACGAAACCTTCGTGCTCGAAGACGGGAACTTTTCCGAAGGGATGGCGGGCCAAGTGCGCCGCTTCCTTGTGGGCGCCTGCCAATATATCGACATCTTGAAAGTCGCAGACAACGTCCTTTTCAGCCAAGGTCAAGCGAACGCTGCGGACGTAGGCACTGTATTTCGGTCCATAAAGTATGGGATTTGACATTATATCGCCGCCCCCCGGCGGTGATGCTGGCGGTTCAAACAAACCTATCCGGTGAATCATGGCAGAATCGTGCCCGATTGGACAAGGAACTTTGTTATTTACGCCTTGAGGGCGCCGCGGCTTGGGCCCATATGCAGGATCGTACGCTTGCGGGCCTTGGCATGCTGGGTTAGGTATGGCGACCGCGTTGAGCAGATATTTTAAGGGGCATTCGCGATGAAAAAGGTAATTTTCGTCTTAGTAACGCTTGTGGCGGTTGTGCTGATCGTGGCCGTCGCCGCGCCGTTTCTCATCCCCGCGGAGACCTATAGGGAAAAAATCGTCGAGGCCGCGCGCGACGCGACCGGACGGGAGCTGAGCCTTAACGGCGATATCGCCTTCTCGGTCCTGCCGCGCCTGGAACTGCGGGCCGAGGACGTGGCCTTCGCCAACGCGCCGGGGGCCGCGACGCCGCAGATGGCGACCCTGAAGGAACTGATTTTGCAGTTGCAGATTTGGCCGCTGCTCTCCGGCGAGGTCAAGGTCGATAGTTTCGTTCTGGACAGCCCGGTGATTAATTTGGAGATCGATAAGAACGGCCGTCCGAATTGGCAATTCGACGTGGCCGGCGCCGGGAGCACATCTTCGGCCGCGCAAGGCGGTGGCGATAGCGCGGCGCCAAGCACCGGCGACGGCATGACCGCGCTGCCCGAAATCAGCCTGGGCGATGTGCGGCTCGTGGACGGTTTGGTGACTTACCGGGATGCGCGCGGCGGCGAGTCCGTCGCAATTTCCGAAATCCAAATGAAGCTGTCGCTGCCCGACCTCGATAGCGCCGTGCGGGCGGAGGGGTCTTTGGTCTGGAACGGCGAAACCTTGAGTTTGAATTTCGAGACCGAAAATCTGCGCGGTTTGATGGCCGGGCGGACAACGCCGCTCGCTTTGTCGCTCGAATCGAACCCGGTTAAGCTGGGCTATAAAGGTAGCGTGACAAAATCAGCGCCACCGAAGATAGACGGTGAAATCGATCTCGATGTGCCCTCGATCAGAAACCTGGCGTCCTGGACCGGGAATCCCTTGGAGGCGCCGGGCAAGGGCTTGGGGCCGCTGCGGATCAAGGGCAAGATCGCCGCGACCGACAAGGTCTTCGCTTTCTCCGAGGCCAGTATCGGCCTCGACGAGATGAAAATGACCGGCGATCTGAGCGCGGATATCGGCGGCAAGAGGCCCAGCCTCAAGGGCCGGCTGGATATCGACAAGATCGACCTCAATATTTACATGCCGCCCGCGCAAGAAGCGCAAGGCGCAACCGCCGGTGGCTCTTCAAGCGGCGGCGCCAGCGCGCCGGCCGCTACCAGCGCGCCGGCCGCTACCAGCGCGGCGGCGGGACCGGGCGAATGGAGCGACGAGCCCCTGGCCCTCGAAGGACTCAAGGCCGCCAACGTGGACTTCGCCCTGAGCGTCGGCGAGATCCTGGTTCAAGAGATCAAGGTCGGGCGCTCCGCCCTGGTTGTCGCCCTCAAGGATGGGTTGCTTAACCTCGACCTGACCGAACTCGCGCTCTATGGCGGCGCCGGCAAGGGCAAGATCGCCCTGGATGCACGGGGCGCGGTGCCAAAGCTGACAAAAAGTTTTGTCATGGAAGGTATTCAGGCCAAGCCGCTGCTGACCGACGCCGCCGGTTTCGACCGTCTTTCGGGCACCGGGCGCATGGATATCGCGGTCACCGCCAAGGGGCGCAGCCAGAAGGAGATGGTCGGCGCCCTCAACGGCAAGGGCGCGGTTAAATTCGTCAACGGCGCGATCGAAGGCATCGATTTGGCGGGCATGGTCCGCAACGTGCAATCGGCCTTCCTGGGTGACAACGGTAAGGCCCAAAAGACCGACTTCGCGGAACTGTCGGGGACCTTCACGATTACCAAGGGGATTCTTCAAAACAACGACTTGCTGATGCTGAACCCCTTGGTTCGGTTGTCCGGCAAGGGGTCATCCGATTTACCCAAGCGAACCGTGAATTACCGTCTGGAGCCGAAAGTCGTGGCCAGCCTGGAAGGCCAGGGCGGTGATACCGGCGCCAAGGGCCTGACGGTTCCGGTCATCGTCGAGGGACCGTGGCACGATATCAGCTACCGGCCCGACTTGGCCGGTTTGGTCGGGGATCTGGTGAAAGATCCTGGCAAGGCCCTGGAGGGGATCAAGGATACGGTCAAGGATTTGAAGAAGGGCGGCGGTCTAGGCGATGTTCTGAAAGGGATCGCCAAGCCGGAAGCCGATGGTTCCCAAGAAGGGGGCGGCGCGCTACCGGATGCGAAAAAACTCCTGAAAGGGATTTTTGGAGACTAGACCTCTGCGAACTCACGGCAATGCCCTGACCGGCGCCGAGGCCATGGTGCGTATGCTTCAAGCCCATGGCGTGAAGCATATATTCGGCCTGTGCGGGGATACCTCCCTGCCATTCTACGATGCCCTTTTCCGGCTCGATCACGGCATACGGCATATTTCGACCCGCGACGAGCGTTGCGCGGCCTATATGGCGGATGCCTATGCGCGGGTCACCGGGCGCGTCGGGGTCTGCGAAGGGCCAAGCGGCGGCGGCGCCACCTATATCCTGCCGGGGGTTGTCGAGGCGAACGATTCCTCGATCGCCCTACTGTCTATCACATCGGACGTAGCGGTTGCGTCTTGGGGGCGCTACCCCTTGACGGAGCTTGACCAGACCGCCCTGTTTCGGCCTCTGACCAAGTGGAACGGGGTCATCGGGGATGCGGCGCGATTGCCCAACATGGTGCGGACGGCGTTCCGGGCCGCCACCACCGGGCGCCCTGGGGCGGCGCACTTAGGATTGCCCATCGATGTGCAACGTGCCCCCGTGGATGCCGAAGATATCTGGGCCCAAGCCGAGTTCGCGCGCTTTCCGGCCTGGCCGGGCGCCCCCGACCCCAAGGCGATCGAAGCGGCCGCCGAGGCCATAGCCGCAGCCAAGAATCCGGTCATGGTCTGCGGCGGCGGCGTGGTGCTCGCCGGGGCGGAGGCGGCCTTGCAGGCGGTGGCGGAACGCCTGAACCTCGCCGTCGCGACCACGGTCAGCGGCCAGGGCAGCATGGCGGACACGCATGTCAATCATCTCGGCGTCGTTGGATCGAACGGCGGCGTGCCGGCCACCCGTGCGGTTATCGACGCGGCGGACCTTATCGTGTTCGCCGGTTGCCGGGCCGGCTCGGTGACCACGGAACGCTGGCGCACGCCGGCACGGGGCGTGAAAGTCGTGCATATGGACAGCGATCCCATGGTCATATCGGCCAATTACCGCACCGACGTTGGGGTGGTGTCGGACCTTCGCCTGGCCTTCGAAGCCTTGAACCTCGCCTTCGAGGCCATGGGCACGGAGCGGATAGATTTCGGCGGCGCGGAAAAAGTTGCGGCGGCCTTGGCGGTAAAGTTCGCGGCCTTCGGCGAACTGGCGGCCAGCGGCGACAGGCCGATCAAGCCGGAGCGGACGGTCGCCGAATTGAACCGGGTCTTGCCCCCCGATGCGGTGATTGTCGCCGACCCCGGAACCCCGTGCCCCTACTTTTCCGCTTTCTATAAATTCCCCCGGGCCGGGCGGTATTTTATTTCCAACCGCGCCCATGGCGCCCTGGGCTATGCCCTGCCGGCGGCGGTTGGGGCCCAGATCGGACGGCCGGATTCCAAGATCGTCGCGGCCATGGGCGACGGCAGTTTCGGCTTCACGCTTGGGGAGCTAGAGACCGTCACCCGGCTTAAGCTGCCGATTACCTTTCTGGTGTTCTCCAATAGTGCCTACGGTTGGATCAAGGCCGGCCAGAAAGCAAGTTTCGGCGAGCGTTATTATTCCGTCGATTTCGATCGTACCGACCATGCGGCGGTCGCCGCGGCCTTTGGCGTCAAAAGCTGGCGGGTTGAAGATCCTGCCGACCTAGGGCGGGTTCTCAAGCTGGCGGTCGAGTACGATGGGCCGACGCTTGTCGACGTGATCTCTCAACCGCTGCAAGACGCCAAAGCGCCGGTCAGCGAATGGATATCGTGATCGGAAAGGGCTCCAGTCGTGGCGCCTACAGCTTCGATCGATTTAGCTGCCATCGCCAGGCATTGCCAACCTGCGTGTCAAGTTCCGCGCGCTGCGGACGCCAGCCAAGCAGACGCCGCGCGCTTGAGGCATCCGCGATCAGGCATGCCGGATCGCCGGCGCGCCGGGGGCCGGTCTTGACCGTGAAGGCGCGGCCAGAGATACGCTGAACCGTCTCGATCACTTCGCGAACCGAAAATCCGCGTTGGTTGCCCAGGTTAAGCACGGCGGTCCGTCCACCCCCCAAGAGATGACGCACGGCAAGAACGTGGGCCTCGGCCAAGTCCGCGACATGGATGTAGTCCCGGACGCCGGTCCCATCCGGGGTATCGAAATCGTCGCCGAAAATTTCCACGTTGTCCCGCAATCCCAAGGCGGCCTTCACGGCAACCTCGATCAGGTGAGTCGGGTTAAGCGAATATTGACCGCTACGCCCTTGCGGGTCCGCGCCGGCGACATTGAAATAGCGCAGGGCGACGTAGTTGAAATCGTGCGCGGCGGCGGTATCGCGCAGCACCCATTCGGTCATCAGCTTCGAGGTTCCGTAAGGGTTGATCGGTGCGGCCGGCATGACCTCGAGCACGGGCACGGTATCGGGAATACCGTACACGGCAGCGGTCGATGAAAAGATGAAATGGCGCACCCCCGTATCGACACAGGCTTGGATCAGGTTGCGGCTGACGCCGGTGTTGTTGCGATAATATTTTAACGGATCGGCGACCGATTCCGGCACCACGATGCTGCCCGCGAAATGCACGACCGCGCCGATATCGTGCGCGCGAATGGTCTTGGCCACCAAGTTCATATCGCCCGCGTCGCCGGTCACGAAGGGAACCTCGCCCGCTACCGCCTCGCGCCGGCCGGTGGAGAGGTCGTCCAGAACCACGACCGGGTGGCCGGCCGCGCCGAAGGCTAGGACGGCGTGACTGCCGATGTAACCGGCGCCGCCGGTGATCAGGACCGGAGTGTGCTCACTCATGATCCGCCTATATTTGCGCCGACAACCAGATACCGGGGCTTGGGCGGGATAGCTCCGCCTAGGCGCGCCGGCATGGAAACAAGCAGGGACATGAGTTTCAAGCGCGGCAACCTCTCGGGACTAGAGAGGGGAAGGAAAGCAGATCGCCGTTAACTTCGCCTTACCGGGGCGGGGCCTGGTTTTGACGCTGCTTACGCCGACTGCGCGACGAGCACAGACGTTCAGAATAGTTCAGTAAAAACAATAATATACGATCTCTACTTAATGGTAGTTGAGAAAGACTCCCCCCAGACGTCACGCGCCAGCGATAACGCTGAAATAACGCTGGTGGTTTTATGATCCTCAGAATGGCCAATTTCCGGGCTGCGTTTGGGATCTGGGTAGTGGGCGATCCCTAAGGCGGCTTGGACGAAGGTCAAGGCACCGAAACTGGCGCTATGCTTGGCGCCATGCCGGGCCGGGGAATACGGGATTGGGCAACAGGGGTAAAATCTATGACCGAAATTGGAAATTATCTACGTCGTGCCTTGGGAGACTGCCGGGGTATTTCCTCGGTTGAATATGCACTTTTGCTCGCCGTTATAGGCGGCGGCATCGTGTTGGCTGCAGGGACGCTAAGCAGGTCGATCTCCGGCGAGATGACCGAGGCCGCTAACTGCATAAGTGGCATCGACACCAATTGCATACAGCAATAGCCGTCACGGCTTGGGCGATTCAAGATGCAAGCGCGCGCTTTGATTTCAATTGCCGTGGCTTTGGGTTTTGCCGGAATCTCGGTCGCCTTGGCGCATGCTTGGCTGACTTCCCGCCAAGTTCCGCAAGCTGCCGCCACGGCCGCCCAAACGGACGCGGGGCTTGAGGCTATTCAGGTTGTGGTTGCCGCCCGGCCTCTAGGCTATGGCCATAAGCTGAGTCCGGAGGACATCAAGCTTACCGCTTGGCCCAAATCGGCGGTGCCGCCCGGCGCCTTGCATGAGCTTAAGCCCCTGGCCGCTAAGCCCGGCGGTTCCGTGCCCATCGTGATGCGCCCGATCGAAGTTAACGAGCCGGTTTTGACCAGTAAGTTAACCGGCTTTGGCGCGGCTGTCCGCCTGGCCGCCACTATCGCCCCCGGCATGCGCGCGACGACAGTCAGCATGAGCGGCGCACCGGAAATGGCGGCTTTAATCGGCCCCGGCGACCGGGTCGATGTTCTGATCGCGCGCAGCGTATCCTCCCAAGGGCGGGAAGGGGTTCTGCTCTCCGACATCTTGCTGCGCAACATTCGGGTTTTGGGCCTCGACCGGGATGCGGGCGGCGCATCTTGGCCGAAACGGCCGGCGCGCTCGGTCACGCTCGAGGTTTCGGTGGAAGATGCCCAGAAGCTCTCACTCGCGCAGAAAATCGGCACCTTGTCCTTGGCGCTGCGGGGCGTGAAAGGCGGGGAGGCGGGAACGGGCCGCCGGATATCGTCCCGCGATCTGCCCGCCGGGTTTCTGGCCGAGGCTTCTTGGGAGCGGGAAAAACCGCTCAAGGCCGGTTTGACGCCGCTTCCCCCGGCCGCGCCGCCGGTAATTTCCGGGTCCGCGATACGGGTATTCCGGGGCTTGGAGGCGACGCGATATTCGGTCGCGCCGGAAACCGCGCGCGGAGTTCTGGGGTGGCCGAAATGATCGCGGCTCTTTCCCATATCTGGCGGCGCGTTCTAGGCGGGATCGCTCTTTGCACGGCCCTGACAGGCGCGCCCGCGCCGGGACTCGCCGCGACACTTCTGCTCAGCGACGATTCCATGCACGCGGGCGAGTTGAGCGTGCCCATGGACAAGTCGCAAATTCTTCGCCTCGACGTTCCCTTCGCGGACCTTCTGATCGGCAACGCCGATATCGCCGACGTCATGGCTCTGAGCGACCGTTCGATTTATATCCTGGGCAAGGCGGCCGGGTCGACCAGCCTGATGGTTTATGGCCGCGACAAGTCCCTGCTCGCGGTCATGGATGTGGTTGTCGGTCCCGATACCGCCGGCCTGTCGGATAAACTGCGCCACTTGGTGCCGGGCGAGGAAATCGAAGTCCTGGCCCTGAACGGTTCCCTGGTTCTCAACGGATCGGTTTCCAGCGCCGGACGCATGGCCAAGGTCGTCGCCCTCGCCGAAGGCTTCGCGCCCGGACAGGTGCTTAGTTTTCTTTCCGTGCGCGGAAGCCAGCAGGTCATGCTGAAGGTGCGCTTTGTCGAGGTGTCACGCAACGCGCTCAAGCGTCTCGGCCTTAATTTCGATATTTTCAATGGCGATTTTAGTTTTTCCTCGGGCGATGCCTTCGGCGGTAACCTCGCCGCCGATGCCTTTGGGACGGGTCTGTTCTCGGGCACATTCGGGGCCGCGAATTTGCGCTTGCTCTTCGAAGCTCTCGAATCCAAGGGCATGGCCAAGACCCTGGCCGAGCCAACTCTGATCGCCTTGTCGGGAGATACCGCCAGTTTTCTCGCCGGCGGCGAATTCCCCATCGAAGTCGCGCAAAGCGGCGCATCCGCGACAGGCGATGCGGCGATCACCGTCGAGTTTAAGGAATTCGGTATCTCGCTCTCCTTCACGCCGACGGTTTTGGACGATGGCTTGATCAACATGGTGGTGAGTCCCGAGGTTAGCGCCCTCGACTTTTCGGTTTCCGTGAACGGGACGCCGGGCCTAACCACGCGCCGGGCGACAACCACGGTCGAATTGCGCGACGGTCAGACCTTCGCCATCGCCGGGCTTTTGCAAGAAGATTTCCGCGACGCGGTTCGCCAAGTGCCCTTGCTGGGCGATGTCCCCATTCTCGGCGCCCTGTTTCGCAGCAGCGAGTATCAGCGCAACGAAAGCGAGTTGGTTATCGTTGTCGAGCCCCACTTGGTACGTCCGGCTCCGGCCGGCGCGCTCGCCACCCCGGCGGATAATTTAATTCCACCGTCCGAACTGGACCTCTGGCTCTACGGGCTTACCGAGGCGCCGGCATCGGGGACGGTGCAAGAAGAATCGGGCGCGGCCTTGAGCGCCGTCGATTTGGAACCCTCGGCCGGCGCCTATGGACACATCCTAAAATGATCCGGATATCAAGATCGGCCTGGCGGGCCACCGCCGCCGCGCTCTCACTCGTGGGGCTTGCCTCCTGCGCGGTGCTTCCCTTGGAAAACGATACGCAGGAACCGATCGCCGCCGTCCCCTTGGGCAAGGATTTCGGCAATGCCGCCGCGCACAACGCGGCTCAACATATCGTCGACCCGGCGCCCGCAAACGTGTTGGCGGGCGCGCCGGCCTTGGATGGCGAGCGGGCGGCAGCCGCGTACCGGCGCTATCGCACCGGCACCGTCATTGTCCCGAACGCGGTCGTGACCACGGATTTTGGGACGGATCGGTAGGCGGGCTGGATGACAGGGCAGGGCAATCGCATATGGCGTGGCGGCTCCACCAGTGCGTCCTTCGACAGGCTCAGGATGAGGGAAACTGTGCGTGGCATAAAGAAATGTCCTCATCCTGAGCTTGTCGAAGGACGCAGGGTGTTAATCCGGGCCGTGTATCGGGCACGATATATCCACATACGATCGCTCTGGATGACAGGGGGCGGTAAGCAAGGCGTTACGCGGCCTGAGGCGGCGCGCTTGCTGGGTGCGGAACGTGGCGCCATCGCCCCTATTTTCGCCGTGGTTCTGGTGGCGATACTGGGGCTTGCCGGGCTGGTCCACGATTTCGGCCGGGCGTGGATTTTCCAAACCGACCTGCAAGCAGCGGTCGATGCCGCGGCCTTGCTTGGCGCGACGCAGCTGGATGGCACGCCGGGCGCCCGCGCCCGGGCCGTGGCCGCCGCCGCTAATGCCGGCGCCCGAAACACGGAAACTTTCAGCGCCCGCCTGGATTCCGCCGCGACGGATTTCGACACCGCTTTCCCGTGCCAAGGGGAAGGCTGCGCCATGACCAACGGATCGTTCCGCTTTCTGTCGAGTCTCACTCCACGCAGCGACGCCCTGAACGACAACGAAGCTAAACACCTGGAGGTCATGGCCGCGGGCGACTTGCGTTTCGCCTTGGCCGGTCTCGTGGGCGGACCGGACGCGGTGGCCCCGCAAGCCGCCGCGACGGGTAGCTGGGCGCGCTATGCCTGCGGCCGGGCGGCGCTCTTGCTCTGCAATCCCGATGAAGCCCCCGGTAACCGCGATCTGCGTGCCGCCTTCGATCCGCGGCGCCATGCGGGAAAGGGCATAACTCTGCGCACGGGGACGGCGGCGGGGGCGGGGGCCATGGCCTGGCTCTCGGTGGTGACCTGCGACGCCGTGGACCATAGCTGTAACGCCGCGGCCGGAACCGGGGCTGTCGCCGATGCTCTGGCGCGGGTTCTGCCCGCGCAAGCCTGCATGGACGCCGCCACGATCTCTCAGGCCACGACCGGCGATCTGGCGGCCGCGATCAACACCCGGCTCGATATCTATTCGGAGCCTGGCCCTTCGCGCGATCCGGCGTTTCAACCCAGTCCCAATTTTTTGAGCGGACTGGTGCCGCAAGCGGGCGCGGTCGTGGACGGGGAACTGGCGGATTGCAGTTTCCCAGGGGCGCTCGTGCCGGCGGCGCAGCCCTACCTAGGGCCGGGCCGGCATCCGCCCTTTGGGACCGCACCCTTGGACCATGTGGGCTATCCACGGGACAATTGCGCCTATCCCCTTGCCGGGGGCGGCGCGCCCGCCGATTCTTGCATGGCCGGTGCGCCCGGCGGTTCGGAACTTCCCGGGGGTCAAGCCTTGGGCAGCGGCGACTGGGACCTGCCGGCCTATATGGCTTTCCATCACCCAAGTCTCGACTTCGCCGGCTGGTCTTTCAACGCCTGTCCCACTGGGGGGTGCCGGCTGGGCGGCGATAATGCCGTCGATTTAGATGAAAATAATCATCTAAGCCGTTGGGAAGTCTATAAATGGGAACGGAACGGCCCGGCGCCGAATTTTGGCCGGCCGCAGTGTTTCGGCGCTGGGACGGCGGTCTTGCCGCAAGCTCCGGCGGACTCGCCGCGCGCCAGCGACCGCCGCTTGCTCGGCGCTCTGGTGGCCAATTGCCAGGCCATCGCCACCGCTTTCGGCGCCGGCGTTTTCAGCGCCGAATCCGTGTTGCCCCTGGCGGGCGGCGCCTCGACTCTTAGCTTGTTCTTGAGCGAGGCCGTGGGGGAGTTGGCGCCGGGCGTGCTGTACGCGGAGATCGTCGCGCCCGTCGCCGTTACCGGCGTCCCGCCCTTGGTAACCCGCGACCGCGTGGTGTTGAGCGAATGACTGGGATAACGGTCATGACGCGGCACCCGCGAAGCCGCCTATGCGGCGGGAGCGCGGCGGTGGAATTCGTTTTGATACTGCCGTTGCTCCTGGCGGTTTTCGCCCTGGTCTTCGATGGCGGGCGGATGCTGGCGGACTATCATGCGGTTTCAAAGAGCGTGCGCGGCGCCGCCCGCTTTCTGGCGCGGACGGAGCCGGTATCGGCGGGCTGTACGCCAAGGAAGCTCGACAACGCGCAGCCGAACGTGGCGCGCGCCGTCCGCCTGGCCATGACCGGCCGCATCGACGGCGACCTCGCCTCCGATAACCTGGTCGGGGCCTGGCGGGCCGGGGATTTGAGCGAAGCGGCGACGGGAATCCAGGTCTCCCTAGACTGCCTGAATACTATGGGCGCCGTGGCGATGACCATGATCACCGTTCGCGCGCGCGTGCCCTTCCACTTCGGACCCGCGCGCGCCCTTGGCCTCGGCCCGGATTTCTCCTTCAGTGTGGCGCATAAAAGCGCCGTGACGGGGGTTTAGATGGCGAAGAAGTGCAGCCAAAAAGGCACCTCAACGGTGGAATTCGCCCTCGTGACCCTGATGTTCCTGACCGCGGTTTTGGGCATTGTCGATTTTTCCCGCGCCCTATGGCAGTGGAATCTGGCGGCGCGGGCGACTCAAGCCGGGGCCCGGGCGGCCATCGTGCGCGACTTCGCGGCCCTGAACTTCAGCCGTTTCGACGGCGCCCTGTCGGCCCCCATCGGTAATCCGGTTCCCGTCGCGGCGATAACTCCCAACCCGGCCGTTTGCACGCGGGAGGGGTGCGGCGCGTCGCTTCTGTCCCTGGATCCGGCCATGCTCGACGCCGGCGCTTTCGCGCGCATCGTGGCGCCCATGCGCGCCACCGACAGGCGGATCGGCGCCGGCAATGTGATCGTCGAGTATCGCCACCTTGGCCTGGGCTTGGCGGGCAATCCCTTCGGGCCGGATATCGATCCGGTCATCACCGTGCGCCTGCGCGATTTGCGCTTCGAGTTCCTGGCCGTGGGGTTTCTTCAGCTTCCCGCCATCGCGCTGCCCGATTTCCGGACCAGCCTGACGGCGGAAGACGGACGCGGCGCATGAGGCGGGAAAGTGAACATAACGATCTTCTTCGAGTTACCGCGATTATGCGCGGCCGCGGCAGCACCGCCGCTTTGCGGGCTGTCTGCGAGGGAATCCCGCACATCCGAATCGATCCGCACAGCGAATCGCTCGCCCAGGCGTTGCGGGAAACGGCGGCCCAGCCCAGCCCCCATGCGGTTATCTTGGAGATCGAAACCGGGAACACCGGGAGCATCCAAGAGGCCATTGCCGCGCTTGGCGAGGCTTACCCCGGCGTGCCGGTAATCGCGACCGCCGCCGGCGCGAGTATAGAGCATACGCGCCTTCTGATGCGCCTCGGGGCCATAGACCTGATTCCCCAACCGTTCGAACGCCAGGAACTCGAAAACATCTTCGTGGAAGTGCGCCGCCGCACTGTGTGGGCTAATGGCGCCCGGCGCTCGCCAAGCCGTGTCGTCGCGTTCTTGAAAGCCGGCGGCGGCGCCGGCGCGACAAGCCTCGCGGCTCACACGGCGGCAAGCCTGGCGGCGCGGAAAAGCCAAGAAGAACCCGAGGTCTGCTTGCTCGATCTCGATATGCAGTTCGGCACCGCCGCCCTGTCCCTGGACCTGGATGACCGGGTTTGCCTGACCGATTTGCTGGAAGCGCGAGAACGCATCGACGGCGCCTTGCTGCGCAGTGTCATGGGCCATCACGAAAGCGGCTTGGACATCCTGGCGGCGCCACGGACCTTGTTGCCGCTCGATGCCCTGTCCAAGGATTTCACCGGCGATTGCCTAGCGCTGGCGCGGGGGGAATACCGGACGGTGGTGCTGGATCTGCCCTTGGCCTGGACCGCCTGGACTTTCGCGGCCCTGAAACAATCCGATCTGATCGTGCTGGTCGCGCAGCTAAACCTAGCTTCCCTGCGGTGCGCGCGGCGTCAGCTTCAAGGGCTTCGCGAGCATGGCCTGGATGAAACGCCCTTGCGCCTGGTCATGAACCGCCGCGATCGATCCTGGGGCGCCGCTTCACGGCGCCGGGAGGCGGAACAAGCCCTGGGCCGGCCCTTCGATTTCACCGTGGTCAACGACGAGCGGCGCATGCGGGCGGCCCTCAATCGCGGCGTGCCCGTGGCCAAGATCGCACGCTGGTCGCGGGTGAACAGGGATATTACGCGCTTGGCAGATGGCATGGCGCTTGCCATGGCCGGGGGCGCCGAAGCGCCGGCCGCGTCCCAGACGCTTGGCGGCCGTATCGCCCTGGGCGAGGCGTCATGACCCTGCGGCCACACGGCGCGCCACCGGAAGAAATGCAACTCGCCGCCTTCGAACCCTCGGCGGGTAAGACCACTTCCTTGGGATTCGCCGAAACCCCGGCGCGCTACACGGCCACCGCCGCGCCGCCGCGTTATACTGAATTGAAAATGTCGCTGCATCACGGTTTGCTCGACATACTCAATCTCGCCGCCATAGAGGCCATGCCGCGCGAAGATTTCCGGCGCGAGACTGGCGAGATCGTGCGCGAACTTCTGGACCGGAACCCGGCGCCGCTCAACCTGATAGAGCGGGCTCAACTGATTGAGGATGTTCTCGATGAGCTGACCGGCTTGGGGCCGCTGGAGCCGCTTCTGAAAGACGCCAGCGTGACCGACATTCTGGTTAACACCCATCGCCACGTTTATGTCGAGCGCGCCGGGCAGCTAGAGCCCACACCGGTTCGATTCAAGGATGACCGGCACCTCATCAGGATCATCGACAAAATCGTTTCATCGGTCGGGCGCCGGATCGATGAATCGCAGCCCATGGTCGATGCCCGCCTCGCCGATGGCTCGCGCATCAACGCGATCATTCCACCGCTCGCCGTGGACGGGCCCTTGTTGTCGATCCGCAAGTTCGCGCGCGTGGGCATCGATATGGACCGCTTGGTAGAGCTAGGCACGATTCCAGCGGCGCTGGTTCCCCTGTTAAGCGGCATCGTGGCGAGCCGGCGCAACATCGTGATCTCGGGCGGCACGGGCAGCGGTAAAACCACGCTGCTCAATGCCCTATCCGCCTTCATCGGCGCGCGCGAGCGTATCGTGACCATCGAGGACGCGGCCGAGTTGCAATTGCAGCAGATGCATGTCGCGCGCCTGGAAACCCGGCCCGCCAATATCGAGGGCAAGGGCGAGGTTGTGCAGCGCGACTTGCTGCGCAACGCCCTACGCATGCGCCCGGACCGCATCGTCGTCGGCGAGGTCAGGGCGGGCGAAGCCTTCGACATGATGCAGGCCATGAACACGGGCCACGAAGGTTCCATGACCACCATCCACGCGAATTCGTGCCGCGACGCCTTGCTCAGGCTAGAACAGATGCTGGGCATGTCCGGGATCGATTTGCCCCTGCGCACCATGCGCGGACAAATCGCCAGCGCCTTGCATATAGTTATTCAGTTGGAGCGCATGAGCGACGGCCGCCGGCGCATGGTCAGTCTTAGCGAGATCGCCGGCCTCGAAGGCGAGGTCGTGACTATGCACGAGATCGTCCGCTTCGAGCGGGAAGCGGCCGAGCGCGACGGCGCCGTGCGTGGCGTCTATCGCGCGACCGGCGTGCGCCCGGTCTTCATGCGGGTGTTGGAAACCTTCGGCATCGAGGTTCCGCGCGAGACCTTCGATCCCGAAGTGTCCTTGGGCTAGGAGATGGGGGAATTCATGGACCGCGGCTTCCTGCTATATGGATTCTATGCCTCGGTTTTCCTGGCGGCTTTGTTGTTGGCCGATGGCTTCTGGCGTCTTTATAGGATCCGGCGTCAAGGCATGATGACGCTTCGCCGGCGTTTGAGAGACCGGGCGCCGCCAGCGCTTCCCGCCGCGCGGGGAAACTTGCGCCGCGAAAGGCCGGGTATCGCACGGGTTCTCGCGCGAGCGGGACTGCCTTGCCCGGACAATAAGATGCTTGAGGGTATTGCCGGCCTGGCCATTATCGCAAGCTTGGCGGCGACGGCGCTGGCGTTGATCGCCGGTTTACCGGCAGTGCGGTTTTGGGTTTTAACGGTGCTCGCTTTTGGGAGCGGGATAGGCCTCGCAGCCGCGTATGCGCGGGTTCGCGAGGCGCGGCGTCTGGCGCGTTTCGTCATCCAACTGCCGGATGCGTTGGACGTCATGGTGCGCGGCTTGCGCGCCGGACATCCGGTCGCGGCCGCCATGTCCATGGTGGCGAGCGACCTGCCAGAACCGATCGCGGGGGAATTCTCCAAGGCCGTGAACGAGATGACCTACGGCCTCGACCTGCGCCAAGCCTTCGGCCACCTGGCGGAAAGGGTCGATGTCCCCGATCTGCGCTTCGTGGTCGCCACGGTTCGTTTGCAGCACGAAACCGGCGGCAATCTGGCCGAGGTTCTTCAAGGCCTGGCGGACCTCATGCGGGTGCGCGCCCGCCTGACCCGCAAAATTCATGCCTTTACCGCCGAAGCCAGGCTGTCGGCGCGTATCTTGGCGGTCATGCCTCTGATCTTCATCGCCATGATTTTCTGGGCGAGCCCGGATATCTACGGCAAGGCGGCCAGCGACCCGCTTTTTTTCCCGGTTCTACTCGCCGCTGGGGGTCTGCAAATTTTTGGCATTCTGGTCATGGGGCGCATGGCCAGGATCCGGGTGTAGGAGGGTGGAGATGCAGGTCTTGGCCGCCATCCCGTCCGCCCTGCCGGGCGGCCTTCTCGCATGGAGCCTGGCGGCGGTATTCGTTTCCGTTGTTTTAGCCGTGCTCGGTGTCTTTCATGGTTTGCGGCCGGTGACGGCGTTCCACCGCTTGGATAGCTTGAAGCCGGAACCCGGCGCCGGTTTGCGGTCCGGCGCCCCGCCGGGAGCGGCCGCGAAGTTAAGGCGCATCCTGGGTAACTTCATAGCCCAGGCGATCCTAGTCTTAGTGCCCTTGTTCTTAGGTCTCGCATGGTCGTTCAAGGTGGGGGCGCTGTCTTGGGTCCAGGCTCTCTATGCCGCCGGTGTCTTGATCGTAGCCGCTTGGGCCGTGCCGGCCCGCTTGCGCGCCTGGCGGGCGTCGCGTCGGCGGGAGGCATTGCGCCGGGGGTTCCCCGATGCCTTGGACATGATGGTTGTCTGCGTCGAAGCGGGACTGGGGCTCGATGCCGCGCTGAACCGTGTCGCCGTGGAAATTGCCCAGGCGCACCCGCCGATCGCCGCCGAGCTGACGCATATCGGCCGCGAACTGCGCGCCGGGCGGGATCGTGGCGCGGTGTTGCGAAACTTCGCCCATCGCGCCGGACTGCCGGAGGTCGCGTCCTTCGCCACCCTTTTGATTCAGTCCGAGGCCCTTGGCACCGGGGTCGCGCGCAGCCTGCGCGTGCAAGCCGAAGATATGCGGGCAAGCCGCATGCTGCGGGCCGAGGAGCAGGCCCATACTCTACCGGTGAAACTTACCATCCCGCTCGTGTTCTGCATCCTGCCGGCCATGATCGTCGTGGTCCTCCTCCCCAGCGCCCTAGCGATTTTACGCGACATCTTGCCGCATCTGGGTGGCTGACATGGCGAAGCTCAAGTTTTTGCTCTTGGCGGCGCTCTTGGGGCTTAGTGGCTGTGCCGAACTGGCCTGGCCACCCATGGGAAGTTCGCGGGCGGGCGGCGAAACGCAAGCGGTGGAAAGCGGCTACGAGCGTGGGAAAAGGGAACTAACGGCCGGGCACTTCGGTTTGGCGGCCCGGCATTTCCTGGCGGCGCTGGACCGGGCGCCCAAGTCGGTCGCCGCCCTGAATGGACTAGGGGCGGCCTTCGACCGCTTGGGGCGCTTCGATCTCTCCGCCCGCGCCTATGGCCGTGCCCTGGCGATCGATCCCGATGACGTGCAAACGCTGAATAACATGGGCTATTCCTTTTATCTGCAAGGCCGCTATGAGTTAGCTCTGTCTTACTTGCGGGATGCCTCCGGGCGGCCCGGGGCGGGGGCGCTCACCCAAGAAAACCACCGGCTGGCGGCCATGGCCTTGGCGCGCGCCGGGGGGCCGCCAACAAGAAGTCCGGGCCAGGCGCCGGCGCCCGCGGTTGTCCAGCGCACGCCTTATCTTCGTCCGGCCGGGAAGGCCCTTCGCGATCTGGTGACCAAGCAACCGGAAGCCGCCGGTTCCGGCCCGAAGGCCGCGGTTACGCCCGCCGGCCTGCTGCCGGCTTTCGTCGCCGCCCCCATGGCGCTAGAGGGGAGCCAGGGCGGTTTCCCGGCGCTGGGGAAGGCCCGGCGCGCGCCTAATACCAAGTCTCGGCGATAAAGACCCCTAGAGATCGCGGCAGCGGCCCGCCGGGCAGGTGGGGAGCCGCAGGCGAGGCGGGACATCGGCAAGGGTTTCCGACGCCCTCCGGCGGGCCGCCGCCGCGACCGGAACGGCGGCTTACCAAGGCTTTCGGACGGCGTCGCGCACGTCTCGCGATGCCCCGCATCGCCACGCCGCACGCTCCTGGCCGAAAGTCTTGGTAAGCCGTCTCTAGGGGCCTTTATCGCCGAGACTTGGTATTAAAGGGCCATAAACCTTTTCCCGCTAAAACAGGTAATACACGTAATAGTCGTAATTTAATACGACAATACACCTGTTTATTGGCGGAATTCAGTCATGGAGAATCGTAATATTATTTCTCGCTGGGTGGTTCTGCTGCTCGCGGAAATCCTCAATTTAAGCGCTACGGTGGCCGAGAAAGTCTTGTTTGGGCAGCCGCGCTGGGTCGCGCAATTGCGTCTTCTCGAGGCTAATCTGCGCAGCCCCAAAGGCGCGCCCAGTGGCGATTCCCCAGGCGCGGCGAGAGGCGAAAGCGATGCCCTTTCCGCCGAAACCACGCGGCAAGTCCTGGAATCCTACGCGATACTGAGCCGTAAACTGAAGGATATCGAAGCGCGCGGTCTGGCCCTCGACGATGTTCTGGTAGAGCGCATGAATAGCGAATGGAGTCCGAAAAGTATCGTTGGTTTTTTGGTGACTTGCGATACGCAACTCAAACATGACATCGGCGAAGTCCTGAAAGCGGCCGCCGAAAAGATCGGCGGCGCATCTGTCCCTGCCCCCGCCGTGAACCCACACCAGTCTAAACGGCGTAAGGACTTGGTTTCGTGAATCGGCCCAAGAGGGCGCGCTTGAGCGATG
Organism: Kiloniellaceae bacterium; assembly: GCA_021776135.1. Lineage (GTDB taxonomy): Bacteria > Pseudomonadota > Alphaproteobacteria > Kiloniellales > J153 > JAJFGN01. The sequence goes on along the minus strand of JAJFGL010000068.1, from coordinate 42,285 downwards.
CCTTGCCGCGGTTAAGCGAACAGGATTTTGGCGGCGGCGCGGCCGCGGACCGCCCCATAAAAGAACTCGTGGAATTGGCGCGTTCCGAGGATCTCTTAAGACAGCAACGCGATGTCCTGTTGGATTTAACCAAGAAGGAAAGCACGGCGCTGATAGAATCCGAACGCGGGAGCGAGGCCAAGTCGAACTTCCTCGCGAACATGAGCCATGAGTTGAGAACGCCGCTCAACGCCGTTATCGGAATATCGGAAATCATGCTCGACGACGTGCGTGAAGCTGAACATGATGAGTACGTCGAGCCCCTGGAGCGAATTCACCGCGCGGGCGAGCATTTACTTCTGCTCATCAACGACATTCTGGATTTATCGAAAATCGAGGCCGGCAAAATGACCCTGTGGCCGCAGGATCTCGATGTCGCCAGCCTAGTCAAGGAAGTGGCCGAGACCTTGGCGCCGCTCAGCGATAAGAACGGAAACACGATTGAGATTTGCGAAAGCGATGCCGGCAGCGTCACCGCCGATCCCTTGCGCGTGAAACAGGTCTTGATGAACCTGGTCAGTAACGCCTGCAAATTTACTAAAGACGGTCAAGTCCGAATACACACGCGCCGGGCCCAACACGAAAACCAGCCGGTGATTTTGTTCAGTGTCTCGGACACGGGTTTGGGCATGGCGCCGGACCAGGTGTCCGGTCTTTTTCAGGAGTTCATGCAGGCCGATTCCGCGCGCGCGACGCAAGCGGAAGGAACAGGTTTAGGGTTGGCGATATGCCGCCGGCTTAGCCGCATCATGAACGGCGATATCGAGGTGGAAAGTAAGCTGGGCGCCGGTTCGACCTTCGTGTTCAGGTTGCCGGTTCTGGCCGACGAGGCGGATAGTGAAGGGATCGTGACTGAAGAAATAGGGCCTCCCGGGGAGCACGGCGCCGCACGGCGCGACCCAGTGGCCTTACCCCGCCCCAAGCTTCTGGCGATCGGAAAGTCCGCGAGTCTGAAAGATATGCTGACACGCCTATCCGGCGAAGAGATGATTGTAACGATTGCCGCCGAGGCGGCAGCGGGCATTCAATACGCCCGCGACGAGATGCCGCGGCTGATTATACTCGACGCGACCTTGACCCAGCCCTGGGTGTGGGAGGTTGTTCTTGCGCTCAAGGCCATGCCCAGCGTCGCGGATGTTCCGATCCTGTTGTGTGCCTATGCCGATACGGATAGGACGCGGGACGGGCGTCATGAAAGATTCTTTTATCTGGGCGGGGTCCACGATTTTCTGCCAAAGCCTTTGGATCATGCCCGGCTGCGTGAAACTTTGCGCCGCACTTTCCCGCAAAAACTGGACGGCCAGGTTTTGGTCGTCGAAGACGACAAGGTGGCGCGCGCCTTACTGCGCCGTGTTCTGGAGAGCGAAAGCTGGACCGTGAGCGAGGCGGAGGACGGCCTTTTCGGCCTCGAAGCTCTCCAACAGCGCCAGCCCGATGTTGTCTTGCTGGATTTGAACATGCCGCGGTTGGACGGCTTTGGGTTTCTGAGCGAGGTTCGCAAGAACCCAACTTGGCGTGGGATTCCGGTCATAGTCATCAGCGCGAGAGAGCTATCGGGCCGGGATATGTGCCTACTGAATGGCGGCTTGGAATACTTCATGAGCCAAGGCCCTTACGGCGAAGCGCAGATTCACGATTTTCTTCGCGATACTCTGATCGACACCGAAGGCTTAGATACTTGAGACCAGCGATTAGGAGGTAAACAGACGATTCATGGCCAGGATTCTCTGCGTCGACGACAACGACGTTAACTTGTACATGATCTCCGCCATCCTTAGCCGGGCCGGGTTCGAGGTTTGCACGGCCAAGGACGGCGAATCCGGGATCGCCGCCATCGCGGCGGCGCCGCCGGATTTGGTTATGATGGATATTCAGATGCCCGGGATCGACGGTTTCGAGACGACCCGGCGGCTCAAGGACGACCCGGCAACCCGGCATATCCCGGTGATAACCCTGTCGGCCCACGAAAGAAGCGAAAAAGAAGCGGAAATACGGGCCTCGGGCTGCGATGCCTACTTGACCAAACCCATCGACGTGCCGGCGCTTCTAGCTAAAACCCACGAGCTTCTTAAATCCGTGCAGGCCGCATGAGTAAAATCCTCATCGTCGAAGACGACGACAACAATATCTACGTGCTGCGAACGCGCTTGAGCCGTCAGGGCCATGAGGTCGCGGTTGCCCGCGACGGAAAAGAAGGCGTGGCGCAGGCCCGCGCCCTGGCGCCGGAACTGATTCTGATGGACTTATCCCTGCCGGTCATGGATGGCTGGGAGGCCACGCGGATACTGAAGTCGGCGCCGGAAACGGCCGCCATTCCGATCATCATGCTGTCCGCCCACGCCATGCCGGGGGTCCGGGAGCGGGCGTTGGAATTCGGCGCCGAGGATTTCGAAACCAAGCCTCTGCGCATGGCGGAGCTGAATGCAAAGATTGAAAGGGTATTAAGCGGCGGCACTCGCCCCGGCCGTATCTTTAAGGCAGGATAGCCGGGCCCGAAACCGCCCACGGAGCGGCCCGACGACCATGCCGGCCCCAAGAGCCATTTCCGACCCATCCAGCGCCGCGATTCGCGGCGCCGGGAATTTGCGCGGTATCGGGTGGATGTTTCTAACCGGGCTCCTCTTCGTCGTCGTGACCGGGATCGTGCGTTATCTAGGCACCGATTTGGCGGCGGTGCAGGCCGCTTTCCTGCGTTATTTATTTGGTTTGATCCTTATCTTACCGGTCCTGTTCCGCCAGCGCGGTCTCGCGGTGGTGCCGCGCCGCTATGCCCTGCATGCCATGCGCGGCGTGGTTCACGGTATTGCGGTCATGTTGTGGTTCTTCGCCATGGCCCGTATTCCCATCGCCGAGGTCACGGCCTTGGGATACACCGCGCCCATATTCACCACCATCGGGGCGGCGCTGTTCCTGGGCGAGACCTTGCGCATACGCCGGATAGGCGCGGTTCTGGTGGCTTTCGGCGGCGCCATGATTATCGTCAGGCCAGGGTTTCAGGAGGTCAGCCTGGGCGCCATAGCCCAGCTCAGCGCGGCGCCCATGTTCGCGGTCTCGTTTGTTCTAGCCAAGAAGCTGACCGAGACCGAAACGAGTTCGGCCATCGTCGCTTACCTCTCGGTCTTCGTGACCCTGGTTCTGCTGCCGCCGGCGCTCCTGGTCTGGCGGGCGCCGACATGGGAGGAATTGGCCTTGCTGTTCCTGGTCGCGGTTTTCGCCACCCTGGGCCACTACACCCTGACCCGCGCCTTTCAGGCAGCCGAGCTGGCGGTGACCCAGCCGGTGGCCTTCCTGCAATTGATCTGGGCGACCCTGCTGGGCTTCTACGTTTTCGGCGAGCAACCGGACGTCTGGACCTGGATCGGCGGCGGCCTGGTAGTCGCCAGCGCCACCTACATAGCCTACCGGCAAGCACGCGCCCAGCGGCAGGCGCGCGCCGAAAACTCATAACGGCGAGAGACGGCGGCGAGGCGGGCGCCGCGCCAGGCGTTATTCCTCTCGGGCCCGCAACTCACGAAACCTGCGCTTCGTGATGAGCAAATCGGATTGGAATTGCCGGTGTTCGGGAAAGCGATCCGCGAGCGACTGGGCGATAGGCAAGCTTGCCTCATAAGACTGAATGGCCGCCGCGATCTTGCCGTTGGCCGCGTGCACATCGCCGATCTTTTCGTGCGAAAACGATAGATCGCGCTGGAGGCCGGCGTTACCGAACGATCAGGCAGCTGCGGCGCGCCGTGTGGTTCACCTTGTACGACACGCTACCCGCGAGTAGTCCCTCAACACTACCGAGGCCGCGACAGCCCAGGGCGATCAAGTCCACCTTCTCCTTCTGAGCGGTCCCGACAATCGCGCGTGCCGGGTCGCCATTCAGCAGCACCAGGCTAGGAGCTCGAACGCCTTTGGCCTCGGCGGTTCGCCGCGCGCGCGCGAGGACTTGTTTGCCGATTTCCTCGAGCGTGCGCTTCGAGACAACCGGCGGCATGAAGGCGCTGCTCATATGCTCGGCGATGGGGTGCCGCGCCGGGTCGAGCTCGTCACGGGCGCTCTCGCTGAGCTGATCCATGTCGATCGAGGCGCGTAGCTCTTCGAGCGACGGGCCGCGCCACATCACGTAAAGAAGAACCAGCTTCGCCCCATACTTGCCGGCGATTTCGCTCGCGAGATCGACCGCCTTACCGGCATGATCCGATCCGTCGGTCGGCACCAAGATGGTCTTGATCCCTTCGAGAGCCGGTTGCGCTTCGCTACGGTGTACCGTCACGCAGGAACAGGGAGCGAGATGGAATACCTTGTGGGAAACGCCCCCCAGAACAAGCTCCTTGAGTTCGCCGAACCCGCGGCTGCCCATGACGATGAGATCCGCGGCGCTTTGCTTCGCATGATGGAGAATTCGTTCGCCCGCATCGCCAAAGTCGATGACGGTCTCGGCGTTTTTCACGCCCCTGCCTTCGGCCTGCTCCTGAGCTTTACGCAAGAGCATTTGCCCCATGTACTCCAGGACCTTTTCGTGCCGCGATTGGTGCGGGTGGACCCCTGTTTCCCGGCCGCTGCTTTCGGCCTCCTCGAGCTCGAGAGACGCCGCGTTATACAGCTCCTCCGGCACATTGCCGTCACGAACGCCGACATGCAGCAAAACCATCCGGGCGTCGTATCTCGCGGCGAGGTCCGTGCTCAGGTCCAAGGCCATTTGCGCATGAACAGAGCCGTCGATCGGTGTCACTATGGTCCGGATCATTGGGGGGCCTCCTTTCAAATCAGCCATGGGGTCCGGGCCCAGGTCGCGAACAGCGTTGCCGATTTTCCAAAAGCGCTCGAGGATTTCAAATCGATCTTCCCGTGCCCGAAACAAAGCGCTGCGTTCACGACCTTGCTATATCCGAGGCTTCTTTTTTTCAATGACGTACATCAATCCCGCGCGATGGGCGGTATGGCCCCGTAAGCGACCGCGGCAAGATCGCGCAGGCTCAAGGAACCATGGCGAAAGCCCTCAACCGCCGTGGGTAGCACCTTTTGCCCTCTCCCGCCGGAGAGCTCTGCGAAACGGGCTTTTCGTCGTCCTTGGACAAGCTCAGGATGAGGTCATGTTTTGAAACGGCTTATCCTCACCCTGAGTTTCCTCACTCCCGAGCACTCTCACCCCCACTTCCTTACCCTGAGCTTGTCGAAGGGCGTTGGGCGAGGGGGCGTGCGGGTATTTTTTCAACAGACTGCTAGGGCTAACAAGATGAGCGAATTGGCCGGCACAATATTTCCATAATTCTAGAAATATCGTTGACTCTGGCGCCGCGCCGTCCTATATTCCGGCCATGACACCGCAACAAGCCGCACGCTGCCTGGAAAAACTGGGGAATCCGACCCGGTTGGAGGTCTTTCGCCTGCTGGTAAGGGCCGGGGCGGGGGGGCTGCCGGTTGGCGATATCCAGGATCATCTGGGTATCCCGGCCTCGACCCTGTCGCACCACTTATCGCATTTGGTCAATGCCGGGCTGGTCCATCAGGCGCGGGAAGGCCGTGTCTTACGGTGCCGGCCCGATTTCGATCTCATGGACCGGGTTGTCGGCTTCCTGACCGAAGAGTGTTGCACCGGTCTTGGCGACAAAGCCGGGCGCCGCGATGCCGGGTAACCCGCGAAAGGGACCGCGACCATGACCGATCTATCCCTGACCGTGAGCGGCGCGACCCGTGCCCTGCGCCGTTTCGACCGGGTGTGGCTGACCCTGGCCGCCTTGTTCCTGGTTCTAACCGCCGTTTCGCCGCGGCAGGCCTGGGACAGCGCCGGTTTCACCTTCGACGCCTTTGTTTGGATCCTGCCGTTCCTGCTCGTGTCCGTGCTTCTGGCGGCCTGGCTCAAGGCGGCCGGCGCCGACAGGCTCATCGGGGCGACCGTGTCGCGCTCCGTGCCGGTGGCGATTTTGCTGGCCGCCGCCGCCGGGGCCTTCTCGCCCTTTTGTTCCTGCGGTGTGGTGCCCCTGATCGCGGCTCTGCTGGCGGCGGGCGTGCCCTTGCCGGCGGTCATGGCCTTCTGGCTCGCCTCGCCGATCATGGACCCGGAGATGTTCGTGCTCATGTGGGCCAGTGTCGGCTTGGAGCTAACCTTGGCCAAGACGGCGGCGGCCCTGGGTTTGGGCCTCGCCGGCGGCTTCGCGACCCTGGGCCTGGCCCGCGCCGGCTTTCTGCAAGATCCCTTGCGCGCCGAGGTCGGCCGCGGCGGTTGCGGCGGCGGCGCCCTGGCGCCCGCCGATGTGAACTGGGCCTTCTGGCGCGAGCCGGTCCGGCGCGCGGCCTTCGGCGCCGAGGCCCGCAGTATCGGTCTGTTCCTGACCAAGTGGCTGCTGCTCGCCTTCGCCCTGGAAAGCCTCATGGTCGCCTGGATACCGGCCGACTTCATCGCCACCCACCTGGGGGGCGAGCCCCTGAAGACCATTCCCCTGGCGGTGGTTCTCGGCGTGCCCGCCTATTTGAACGGCTACGCGGCGATTCCCCTGGTCGGCGGTTTGCTCGACATGGGCATGGCGCCGGGCGCGGCCTTGGCTTTCCTGGTCGCCGGCGGCGTCACCAGCCTGCCGGCCTCCATGGCGGTTTTCGCCTTGGTGCGCCGGGGCGTCTTTGTCTGGTACTTGGTTCTTTCCGGGCTCGGGGCGCTGCTCGCCGGGTTCGGCTACCAAGCTTGGTTGATGATTTAAGCGCCGGCTCGAAAAAAGAAGATCGTCATACGCGGACTTGATCCGCGTATCCATGGCCCTGGCAGGCGCAAAGCCATGCCTAGGCGTGTTACCGTCGCCGGCCCCTAAAAAATACGCTTTGTTGAGCGCGGCTCTTCGGATTGCGCGACTATTCGCAAGTCCGTGCCGCGACCGCCATGGATACGCGGGTCAAGCCCGCGTATGACTATGGAGGATACATTTACCTCCACAAATTTAAACCGGACAGCAGTGGATCAAGTCCGGGATGACGGCAAAATGGAAATGTGACTTAGCCAAACACCTCGGCGAAGGTTTCGCGCAGGGCCACGTCAAGATCCGCCATGGTCACGGGCAGGCCGAGGTCGGCCAGGGACGTCACCCCGTGGTCGCGGATGCCGCAGGGCACGATACCCTCGAAGTGGGTTAGATCGGGTTCCAGGTTCAGCGACACCCCGTGGTAGCTGACCCAGCGGCGCAGGCGCACGCCGATGGCGGCGATCTTGCAATCCTGGCCGTTCCTGTCGACCCAGATGCCAACCCGGCCTTCGCGCCGCTCGCCGGTCACGTTGAAGCGCGCCAGGGTTTGGATCAGCCAGTCTTCCAAGTCGCGCACGAAGGCGCGCACGTCCATGCCGCGCGGCTTGAGATCGAGCATGACATAGCCGACCCGCTGTCCGGGGCCGTGATAGGTGAATTGTCCGCCGCGCCCGGTGCGGAAAACCGGAAAACGATCCGGCGTCAGCAGGTCGGAATCCCGCGCGCTGGTGCCGGCGGTATAGAGGGGCGGATGTTCCAACAAGCGCACCATCTGCGGCGCGGTGCCCGCGCGTATCGCCGCGACACGCGATTCCATGTCCGCGACCGCTTGAAGGTAGGGAACCGGCGCGTCGTCGATCTGCCATTCGATCGCCATGGAAGAATCCTAGTGGGGGTCGGCTTGCGGTAAAACGGGCCGTCTGCTAAGCCGTTGAGCTGCGGGCGAAACCAGAAATTAAGCCATCTTCGCGGCCGGCGCCAGAACAAGCGGTTCCGGCCCAAGATGTCAAACACAGGGCGGCGGTTAAAAAAATAACAGGGGGACGTATCGACGTGCCAGATGACCTTCGCGACGCGGCGCTGATCTATCACCGTCTTCCAAAACCCGGCAAGCTTGAGATCGTGGCGACCAAGCCCTTGGCCAACCAGCGCGACCTGGCCCTGGCCTATTCACCGGGCGTGGCCGCCGCCTGCATGGAAATCGCCAACAACCCGGCCGAGGCTTCGAACCTGACCGCGCGCGCCAACCTGGTCGCGGTGGTGACCAACGGCACCGCCGTTTTGGGCCTCGGCAATATCGGGCCCTTGGCTTCCAAGCCGGTCATGGAAGGCAAGGCGGTTCTGTTCAAGAAGTTCGCCGGCATCGATGTTTTCGATATTGAACTGGATGCCCTCGACCCCGATCGTCTGGTCGAGGTGGTCGCGGCGCTGGAGCCGACATTCGGCGGCATCAACCTCGAGGACATCAAGGCCCCGGAATGTTTCGAGGTCGAGGCCCGCTTGCGCGCGCGCATGAACATCCCGGTTTTTCACGACGATCAACACGGCACCGCCATCATCGTCAGCGCGGCGGTCACCAACGGCTTGCGGCTTGTCGGCAAGGACCCGGGCACGATCAAGCTCGTGACCTCCGGCGCCGGCGCGGCGGCCCTGGCTTGTTTGGATCTTTTGGTCGCCATGGGTCTGAAGCGCGAAAACATCTGGGTCACGGATATCCTGGGGGTTGTCTATGAAGGCCGCGCCGAGCAGATGGACGAGAAAAAGGCGCGCTATGCCCAGAAGACCGGGGCGCGCAGCCTGGGCGAGGTGATCGAAGGCGCCGATGTTTTCCTCGGCCTCTCGGCCCCGAGCGTCTTGAAGCCCGAGATGGTCAAGGTCATGGCCAAGCAGCCGATCATCATGGCCTTGGCGAACCCGGAGCCGGAAATATTGCCCGAGGTTGCGCTCAAGGCCCGCCCCGACGCCATCATCGCCACCGGACGCTCCGACTATCCCAATCAGGTCAATAACGTCCTGTGCTTTCCCTTTATTTTCCGTGGGGCGCTGGACGTCGGCGCGACCACCATCAACGAGGAAATGAAGCTGGCGGCGGTCAAGGCCATCGCCGACCTGGCCATGGCGGAAACCTCCGAGGTGGTGGCCAAGGCCTACGGTGAAGAGGGGCAGGGCTTTGGGGCCGGCTATCTAATTCCACGGCCCTTCGATCCCCGCCTGATTCTGGAAATCGCGCCCGCCGTGGCCAAGGCGGCCATGGCCAGCGGGGTCGCGACCCGGCCGATCGAGGATTTCGACGCTTACGATCAGAAATTGGCGGAGTTCGTGTTCCGCTCCGGTCTCATAATGAAGCCGATCTTCGACCGGGCGAAGAACGATCCCAAACGGATTGTTTATGCCGAGGGCGAGGATGAGCGGGTCTTGCGTGCGGTTCAGGTCGTGCTCGACGATAAGCTGGCGAAACCCATCGTGGTCGGACGTCCGGAGGTTATCGCCAATCGGATTGAGGCCATGGGCTTGCGCATGCGCCCCGGTCAGGATTTCGAGATTATCAATCCGGAAAGCGATCCGCGCTACAATACCTATTGGCAGAGCTATCACGGGATCATGGCGCGCAAAGGCGTGTCGCCGGACCGCGCGCGCACGGTCGTGCGGACCTCCAACACGGTTATCGCCGCCTTGACCCTGCACTTGGGCGAGGCGGATGCCATGATCTGCGGCGTCGAAGGCCGCTATAACTGGCACTTGGCCCATGTCCGGGACATCATCGGGCTGGAGCCGGAGGCGCGCGATTTGTCTTCGCTTAGCCTGCTGATCCTGCCTAGCGGCACGTACTTCCTGGCCGATACCTATGTCACCCAGGATCCCAGCGCCGAAGAAATCGTCGATATGACGGTGCAGTCGGCCGCCCATATGCGCCGTTTCGGTATCGAACCCCGGATTGCCTTGCTGTCGCATTCGAATTTTGGGACCGCGGACACGCCGAGCGCGGTCAAGATGCGCACGGCGGTCGGTATTCTGCACGACCGCCATCCCGATCTGGAAGTCGATGGCGAGATGCACAGCGACGCCGCCTTGGACGAGGTCTTCCGGTCCAAGGTCTTTCCAGACTCGCGGCTAAACGGGCGGGCCAATCTTTTGATTCTGCCGAACCTGGACGCGGCCAACATCTCCTTTAATTTGCTCAAGAGCCTGGGCGAGGGCTTACCCGTCGGTCCGATCCTGGTGGGGGCGCGCGCGGCGGCGCATATCCTGACCCAATCCGTGACCGGACGCGGCGTGGTCAATATGTCGGCGGTGGCCATAGTGGACGCCCAAGGCCGGACCAGCGAAAAAGGCCAAGCGGCCAGCTAATACTTAACGCTCCTGGATATATACCGGACTATGAGCGAGCAACATCCAAACCTCGAAACCGCGCCGGCATCGGAGGAGGCCGAGGACGTTTTCGGCGTCAACGACGCCTTGGTCGCCGCGGTCGAGGAAGCGCTGGAGGCGGGATGGCCGGCGGAGGTCGGCAAGCTGGTCGCGGACCTGCACGCCGCCGACAAAGCTGATCTGGTGGAAAGCCTCGGCCACGACGAGCGCGAGCGCCTGGTCGATATCCTTGGCGCCGGTTTCGATCCCGAAGTCCTGCCGCATCTGGATGCGTCGGTTCGCGAGGAAGTTCTGGACCGCCTGGGGCCGGAGCGCCTGGCCCGGCTCCTGTCCGCCCTGGACAGCGACGACGCGGTCGATGTCTTCGAGGATCTGGACGAGGCCTTTCAGCACCGGATACTGACCGACCTGCCGATCGCCTACCGGCATATCCTGCAGGAAAGCCTGACCTTCCCGGAAGACTCGGCCGGGCGTCTGATGCAGCGCGAGATGGTGGTCATCCCCTCGGCCTGGACCCTGGGCGAGACCATTGACTACATGCGCGCGGCCGACGATCTGCCGGACGATTTTTACGATCTCTATATCGTCAACCCGAAGCATCAGCCGATCGGCAAGATACCCCTCAGCCGGGTTTTGCGGACCCGCCGGCCGGTGCGCCTGACCGAGATCATGGAGACCGACCTGAAGGCCATGCCGGTGACCTTGGATCAGGAAGAGGTCGCCCATATGTTCCGCCAATACGGCTTGGTTTCAGCGCCGGTGGTGGACGAGGGCGGGCGGCTGATCGGGGTTATCACGGTCGACGACGTGGTTCACATCATCGAGGAAGAGGCGGAGGAAGATGCCCTGAAGCTGGCCGGCGTGACCGAGACCGACCTTTACAGCGCCACCCTCGACACCACCCGCGCGCGCTTTCCCTGGTTGGTGGTCAATCTGGCGACCGCGATCCTGGCCTCCGCCGTGATCGGCCTGTTCGAGGGCACCATCGAGCAGATCGTGGCGCTCGCCGTGCTCATGCCCATCGTCGCCTCCATGGGCGGCAATGCCGGAACCCAGACCGTGACCGTGGCGGTGCGCGCCCTGGCCATGAAGGACCTGACCGAATCGACCACCCGGCGGTTTATCGGCAAGGAGCTTTTAGTCGGCGCCGCCAACGGCATCCTCTTCGCCGCCCTGGCCGGCGGCGTTACCTGGCTGTGGTTCGGCTCGCCCAAGATCGCCCTGGTGATCGCGGCGGCCATGATCGTGAACATGATCGTCGCCGGGCTCTCGGGAACCCTGATCCCCCTGGCCCTGGAACGCGCCAATATCGACCCCGCCATAGCCTCCAGCGTGTTCCTGACCACCGTCACCGACGTGGTCGGATTCTTCGCCTTCCTGGGCCTGGCGGCGGTGTTCTTACTCTAATTGGCAGATGAGTGCGCTCGAAGAATATTTGGCACAAAACACGTGGCGGGATTGGGAGGCTATGCTCAAGCAACTGCCAATCGAGAGCGGACAAACTGTCCTTGATTTAGGATGCGGTCCAGGCTTGGTCAGCGCTCGCCTGGCTACAAGATGCGCAAGCGTTATCGGCATCGATCGAGAGGCTGACTTTCTGGAAGCCGCGCGGCGGCATTGCCCAGCGAAGTGTGGTTTCGTAGAAGCAGATCTCGCGGAACTCGATTCTTTGGAACTGCGGCCCGCTAATGGAATGTGGTCGAGCTTTACCGCCGCGTACTTCCCGGCATTCGAACCCGTATTGGCGAGCTGGGCGGCTTGTGTAAAGCCAGGAGGCTGGCTTGCCATTGTAGAGATTGACGATCTGCTCGCGGGCCACCACCCACTTCCCGTGGAAATCCAAAGGGCGTTCAAGGAATTCACGGAACATATGCGTTTGAATGGCCTGTACGATTTCCGCATGGGGCGCCGTTTAGGAAAAATGTGCCGGGCTCTAGGGCTGACCGTCGTTTCCGAAACCGCTTTGGAAGATCGCGAACTTGCCTTTGACGGGGAAGCTTCACCGGAAATCTTGGCGGCATGGAAGCGCCGGTTCGAGCGGATGTCTAGTATGAGAGCCTACTTTGGCGCTAGGCGTTTCAATGAAATTTCCCAAGAGTTCTTGGAAACGATCTCATCGCCGGCGCACTATTCCACGGCATCGGTTGTGATGGTGCTTGCTATGCGCCCTGAATAGAATGTGCGCGACACCCTAGGCTGTGCCGGCGATATCGATGCCAGCTTGAAAGACCTGAATAACGTCTTAAAGACAAGCCGTAAGCGTATGACTTAGTTGAAAAAAGGCAAGCCGAAATGAGTAATGACACGGCCGGGAACCCCGGCATGATCGAGACCTATCGGGGCACGGTTTACCCCCGGCATCTCGATCACATGGATCACATGAACGTGGCTTACTACGTCGAGAAGTTCGACGAGGGCGTGTGGCACTTGTTTGCCTCCATCGGCCTGACGCCCGGTTACATGCGCGCCAAGAACCGGGGCATGGCGGCGGTCGAAATGAATATCCGTTATATGCGGGAATTATGTGCGGGCGATCTCATCGTGGTACGCTCGGGCATCGTCAAGGTTACCGGCAAGTCCCTGCATCTGGTTCAGGAAATGCTCAACGGCGAGACCGGCGAACTGGCGGCTCTGGAGACGGCCGTCGCGGTGCATCTGGATCGGGAAGCGCGCCGGGCGACGCCGTTTCCCGATGACATCGCCGCCCGGGCGCAGGCATCGCGGATCGACTACAAGGAGGTTTGAACCCATGGACTCGAAAGCCGCCGATCCCGATTTCGAGGCCCGGGTCCGCGACAGCTTCGCGCGCCAGGGCATGATGAATTTTTTAGAGGCGCGCCTGGGCCGGGTTGAAGCGGGTCTGGTGGAGATTCTGCTTCCGTTTCGCGACGACCTGACTCAGCAGCACGGGTTTTTCCATGCCGGCGCGACCAGCACCATCGCCGATACGGCGGGTGGCTACGCCGCCTTCACGATGTTTCCGGCCGAGGCCTCGGTCTTGACCACCGAATTCAAGATCAATCTGCTTGCCCCCGCCGAGGGAAACATGTTGCGTGCCCTGGGCCGGGTGGTGAAGCCGGGCCGGACCTTGAGCGTGTGCGATGTCGAGGTCTTCGTGGAAAAAGACGGCCGCGAACGTCTCTGCGCCAAGATGCTGCAAAGCCTGATCGTGCTGCACGGCAAACCGGACACGCGGGCATGAAGTTTTAGGGAGGGGGCCTATGTATAAACTTTATTGGCGTGAACGTAGCGGGGCCTTCGCTCCGGCGGCGGTCATGGCGGAGCTGGATATTTCATATGAGGGTATTCATGTGGCGGAGGGCGGCGAAAAAACAACCGAATTTCTGGCGCTCAATCCCATGGCCCAGGTGCCGCTACTGATACTGCCGGACGGGTCCAGCATGACAGAATCCGGCGCCATGGCGCTTTACCTGGCCGAGACCAAGCCGGAGTCCGGTCTGGCGCCCTTGCCCGGCGATCCGATCCGGCCGCAATTCCTGGGCTGGTTGTCTTTCGCCCAGGTCAATATTTACGAGACCGTCCTGCGCTATTTCTACAACGACCGCTATACCAGCGAAGCAAGCGGCGCGGCGGGCGTGCGCCAAGCGGCGGCGGAACGCTTGGAACGGCTTTGGGACATGACCGCCGAGAAGATTCAAGGGCCGTTCTTTTTCGGCGCCCGTTTCACCGTGCTCGATATCTACCTCGCCATGCTATCGGCCTGGCATATCGATCCTCCGGCCTTGTACAAGCGGCTGCCCAAGCTCGGCGCCCTGGTCGAGGCCACGGTGTCCCGCCCGGCGGCCGGCAAGGTTTGGCGCGACTACAACCTGGATAAGAGATAGGACCGAAAACATGATCCCTAATCGCGCACCCAGTTTGAATTTTGGCCTCGGCGAAACCGCCGACATGTTGCGCGACACGGTGGAGTCTTTCGCGTCGCAAGCGATCGCGCCGCGCGCCGCCGAGATCGACCGCAGCAACGAATTTCCCCGCGACCTTTGGCCGGAGCTTGGCAAGCTCGGCCTGCACGGCATCACGGTGGAAGAGGAATACGGCGGCGCCGGCATGGGCTATCTGGAACATGTGGTGGCCATGGAGGAGATCAGCCGCGCCTCGGCCTCGGTCGGCTTGAGCTACGGCGCCCATTCGAATCTTTGCATCAATCAGATACGGCGCAACGGCACCGAGGAACAGAGGCGCCGCGCCCTGCCCAAGTTGATTTCGGGTGTGCATGTGGGCGCCTTGGCCATGAGCGAGCCGGGGGCTGGCTCCGATGTGGTCGGCATGAAGACCCGGGCCGACAAGAAGGGCGACCGCTATGTCCTCAACGGCAACAAGATGTGGATCACCAACGGCCCGGACGCGGATGTTCTGGTGGTTTACGCCAAGACCGATCCCGAGGCCGGCCCGCGCGGCATCACCGCCTTCCTGATCGAGAAGGACTTCAAGGGATTCTCGACCGCGCAAAAGCTCGACAAGCTGGGTATGCGTGGCTCAAGCACCTGCGAATTGGTGTTCGAGGACTGTGAGGTGCCGGAGGAGAATATCGTCGGCGCGCTCGGCAAGGGCGTGAACGTCTTGATGAGCGGCCTCGACTACGAGCGCGCGGTCCTGGCCGCCGGTCCGACCGGTATCATGCAGGCCTGCATGGACGTGGTTCTACCCTACATTCACGAGCGCAAGCAGTTCGGTCAGGCCATCGGCGGCTTTCAACTCATGCAAGGCAAGCTCGCCGACATGTACACGACCATGAATGCCTGCAAGGCCTATGTTTACGCCGTGGCGCAAGCCTGCGACCGGGGCGAGACGGCGCGCAAAGATGCCGCCGGCGCGATCCTCTACGCCTCCGAGAAAGCGACCTGGATGGCGCTGGAGGCGATACAGGTTCTGGGCGGCATGGGCTACATCAATGAGACCGCCCCCGGCCGCCTGCTGCGCGACGCCAAGCTTTATGAAATCGGCGCCGGCACCAGCGAAATCCGCCGCTGGCTCATCGGCCGCGAACTCTTTGAGGAAACCGCGTGAGAAAAGATAGTTTTACCGTTTCTTGCCTGTCCGCCGGGGGCTTTCACGAACTTGCCTACCTGGACTTTGGGCCTGAGCATGCGGCGTGCCCGGTCATCTGCGTTCATGGCTTGACCCGCAACCGCCATGACTTCGATACCCTGGCGGCGCGCCTGGCGGATACCGGGCGGCGGGTGATCTGCCCTGACGTAGTAGGGCGCGGCGCGAGCGGTAACCTGGCCGATCCCAGGGGCTATGGCTATCCGCAATACCTGGCCGACATGGCGGTCCTGATCGGGCGTTTGAATTGCCCGCAAGTCGATTGGGTCGGCACCTCCATGGGCGGCGTGATCGGGATGATGCTGGCGGCGCAAGCGGGCATGCCGATCCGCCGCATGGTTATCAACGACATCGGCCCCTTTATTCCCGCGGCGGCCCTGGAACGTATCGTGGAGACCCTGGGCGCCGACCCGCGGTTTCCCGATCTAAGCGCGGCGCAGGCCTACTACCGCAAAGCGCACGCCACCTTTGGCGCCCTGAGCGATGCGCAGTGGCGCACCCTGACGGAAACCAGCGTCCGCCCGGACCCGGCCGGCGGTTACCGTCTCGGTTACGACCCCGGTATCGCGGCGGCGTTCAAACCAGGGGAGATGAAAGACGCGGACCTCTGGTCTCTATGGGATAAAATATCCTGCCCGACCCTGGTTCTGCGCGGCGCGGACTCGGATCTGCTTCTGGCGGAAACCGCCGAGGACATGACCCGGCGCGGTCCCAGGGCCGAGGTCGTCACGGTTCCCGATTGCGGCCATGTGCCTGCCCTGTTGGACAAGAGCCAAACGGACCCGATCCTGGCCTGGCTGGCGCGGGATTGACCCAACTCATGCCGGACGACACCCAAACCGAAAAGTATATTCTGGACGCCTACTCCCCGGCGCAGATTGCCGCGCGCATGGAAAGCGGGGGCATCGCCAAGGCCAAGATGCCGCTGCTCAAGACCGTGACCCTGGCGGTTCTGGCCGGCGCCTTCATTAGTTTCGGGGCCATGTTCTATACCCTGGTCATCACCGGCAGCGGCATGGGCTTCGGGCCGACGCGGCTGCTCGGCGGTCTTGCCTTCTCTCTGGGCCTTGTTCTCGTGCTGATCGGCGGCGCGGAACTCTTCACCGGCAACAATCTTATCGTCATGGCCTGGGCCGAACGCAAGATTACCAGCGCCGAACTGCTGCGGAATTGGGTTCTGGTCTATGCCGGGAACTTCGTCGGCGCGCTCGGCACTGTGGCGCTGTTTTACTTGGCCGGCGGGCTGGACTTGAACGGCGGCGCGCTTGGCGAGACTGCCGCGGGTATCGCCCGGGCCAAGATTGCGCTCGATCCGGTCCCCGCTTTTTTCCGCGGCGTTCTGTGCAATGTCCTGGTGTGCCTGGCGGTTTGGCTCTGCTTCGCCGCTCACACGGTGACCGGCAAGATACTGGCCATCGTGTTCCCCATCACCGCCTTCGTGGCCCTGGGGTTCGAGCACTCCGTGGCCAATATGTACCTCATCCCCCTGGGTATGATCGCCGCCGGAGAGGGGCTGAACTTGGCCGCCTTGTTCGCCAATTTGGTGCCCGTGACCCTGGGCAATATCGTTGGCGGCAGCGGTCTGGTGGCCCTGACCTACTGGCTGGTTTACCTGCGCGGCGGGCCGTCCGAATAATAGCCGGGAACCTTTTGGCGGGTTGGCGCGGGAGAGCTTTCCGACTGTGGCCCGTATCATGGCCGAAGGAATTGCGAGGCCTTAGCGGACCGGGTTTTCCGGCCCGCGTCCGCGATAGGCATCGACGAAGGCGGCGACCGCCTCCGGGTCGAAGGCATCGAGTTCCAGCTTCTTACGCCAGGCGGTCGCGATCACATTCGTGCCCAAACCGGACAAGCGTGTGACCACCATGCCGTCCCAAAGCCCGGTGTAGAGCGATGCCCAGCTTTTTAGCTGTTCCATAACCTCGGGCGCCGGTTTGTCGTAATAGAGGACGATCATACCGTGTTCCAGGGCGTGGACCAGCTTGGTCGGCGGCTGCGGCGTTTCATAAAATCCGGGCATGGTGGGGAAGGGGTCGTGGGGGCCGGAGGTCGGTGTCGAGGTGCTATAGGCGCGGCCCTCTCCGGGCGCCAGGTGGGATCGGCCCAGGTTGAGGAAGTTCTCCACTGACTCCAGCGCCGCCTGCCCCCGGTTGGCCAGATTCAAGAAGTCGGAATGCGCGGCGCGGCCCTGCCACCAATAGACGCCGCCGCCGATGATGGCCACCGCCGCGATAACGCCCAGTATCAGATTGAAGCGGCCGGTGCCCGGCGAAGCTTGTCCGCCCCAACTAATCTGGGACGCTTGCTTGGATTTTCTACGCTTCTTCGACTTGGCCATGGGCTTGGATCCTGGTTATGCGGCTGTGCAACTCACCGGGATATATTTAGGGCCTCTGGACGTCAAATCACAGGCATGTGAGACCCGTGCGCGGCATGTCCGCTTAATCGAAGAGAGCGTCGATGTCGGCTTGAGAGACCGCGTTGCCGGCCTTCTGCGGGCCCTCCAGGGGCACGCCGTCGTCGTCTTGATCGACATCGCCATCGTAGTCCATTTCCTGACCAAGGGATTCGATCTCCTTACGGCCGCAAAGTTCGGACATGGAATTGATCCGTTCTTCGACGAAGCGCAGGGAGCCGACGACCTTGGTGACCCGCTGGCCGGTCAGGTCTTGAAAGCTGCAGGCTTCCATGGCGGCGATGGATTTTTCCGCGATCCGGTCGCACAGGGCATCGATCTCCTTGGGCTCGGGATGAGCCCGCAGCTTGTCCACGGTTTCGTCGATGACTTCCATGGCACTCAGGATTGTGTCCGTGGCCTCGGCCGTCGAATTCATGATCGCGTCCAAACGGTCGGCCATGCCCTCGAAGCGGGTTTGGCTGTTCTTTTCCTGGGCGATTCCGGCGATTTCCTTACGCAGACGATCGATATAGTGGATGAGATTGTAGATCTCCGACTGAAGCTTTTTATCGATCAACCCTGGATTGCCGGTTTGTGCGTTCATGATAATTCCGCTCTTTCGGGGACAAAAGTTACTGGTGCGGCAAGCCTACGGCGAAGCGGACCATAACCCATCGCCGCAAAATCGCGAAAAGGCTAACAAGGCCAGGTGAAGGCTTGGTTAATCGCACGCAATGGCAGGCCTATCCGGCGGTAATCCGCGCCGCCGCCTCGGGCGCCATGTAGGTCAGGATCCCATCGGCGCCGGCCCGTTTGAAGGCCAGCAGGCTTTCCATGACCACCCGGTCGTTGTCGAGCCAACCCTGGGCCGCGGCGGCCTTGAGCATGGCGTACTCGCCGCTGACCTGATAGGCGAAGGTCGGCGCCCCGAAGGCCTCCTTGACCGCCCGGATAATGTCCAGATAGGGCATGCCCGGCTTGACCATGACCATGTCCGCGCCCTCGGCCAGATCGAGCGCGACCTCGCGCAGGGCCTCTTGGACGTTCGCCGGGTCCATCTGATAGGTCTTCTTGTCGCCGGCCAGGGCGGCGCTGGAGCCGATGGCGTCGCGGAACGGGCCGTAGAAGGCGCTGGCGTACTTGGCGGCATACGAAAGTATACGCACATCTTGGAACCCCTGGGCGTCCAACTCCGTTCGGATGGCGCCCACGCGCCCGTCCATCATGTCGGAAGGGGCGATGATGTCGCAGCCCGCCTGGGCCTGGGCGAGGGATTGGCGGCACAGAATTTCCACCGTCTCGTCGTTGAGGATTGCGCCGTCGCGCAAGATGCCGTCGTGGCCCTGGCTGTTGAAGGGATCCAGGGCCGCGTCGCAGATTATGCCCAAGTCCGGATAGGCCGCCTTTACGCTACGGATCGCCCGGCAGACCAGATTGTCCGGATTGACCGCCTCGGCCCCGTCCGGGGTCTTGAGCGCCGGGTCGATATAGGGAAACAGGGCGACTGCCGGTATTTTCAGGTCCATGGCCGGGCCAAGGGCGTCGATCAGCCGGTCCGGCCCCAGGCGCTCGACCCCGGGCATGGATTCGATCGCCACCGCGCCGTTTTCGGCTTGGATAAAGACCGGCCAAATCAGATCGTCCACCGAGAGCCGGTTTTCCGCCACCAGCCGCCGGGTCCAGGCATCCACCCGGTTGCGCCGCAAGCGCACCGCCGGATAGGCGCCGGGAGGTGTGATTTTTTCTCGTTTCATGGCGGCCTCGGGCTATGACGGCGGATTTGCGAAGATTAGACCGGGCTAGGGGAGGGGAGCAACCGGGGCGGGGTTTGTGGCATTGTTTTATAACGTCTTGCGTTATATAACGCGAGGCGTTATAGTGTTCCCGTGATCCGCAACTTTGTCGACCGAGAGACTGAGCGCATATGGAACGGTCGGCGGAGCCGCCGGTTACCGGGTGAGATTCAGGCCGTCGCGCTAAGAAAGTTGCGTATGTTGAATCAGTCGCAAGTTTTGGCCGATCTTCGAGTGCCGCCGGGAAATCGGCTGGAGACGCTTAAAGGCGCGCGTGCCGGGCAGTATAGCATCCGTATCAATCGGCAATGGCGTATCTGCTTTACTTGGAGCGAAGGAGGGCCGAGCGATGTCGAAATCGTCGATTACCACGACTAAAGATAAGGGCGATCTGCTGCCCAACCCGCACCCTGGGGAAATCCTCTTGGAGGAGTTCCTAAAGCCCATGGGCCTGAGCCAGAACGCGCTGGCGCGGGCCGTGAATGTGTCGCCGCGCCGGATCAACGAACTGGTGCTGGGCAAGCGCGCGATCACGGCGGACACGGCCCTGCGCCTGGCCCGCTATTTCGGCGTCTCCGAGGGCTACTTTCTCGGCCTCCAGACCGACTACGACCTCATGCAACGCCGCCGCGAAATCCTGGGTGAGCTAAAAACGATCAAGCCGCGCGCCGCTTGAGGGCAGGGGCTATAAAATATGTAGTAATTCCGCTAAAAAAAATTGTGGATTAGCCGATGGTCAAAGCGAAACCTGCTACATACGCTTGTGGTTCGTAGTTATTTACGCCACCAGCAGCAAGAGTTAGACATGACCGAAGTTATCTTTGCTAATGAGTTCCATCAGCGAACAGTATGGCCACGAACCCAAGCGGAAATGATCTGTGAAGACGAACCTTGTATATGGATTTGCCCAGAACCCTATGGCGACAGAAGGCGTGCCACACGTTGCGCGATCTGGTTCAAAGATGACGGAAGGGATATCGGAACCGATATTAAGATAATTGATTTTGGATGCGGCCTTTCCCAGGAATTAGCGATTGAAATCGTTCGAAGCATTGCGTGTCGTCTGGGAATCAACAGAATTTTGATCGATTTGGCGAAGATTAAACCGGGCTTGAGTAGGGGGGCGACTGGGGCGGCTGGCGGTCACGAAGCATGAGCCGCCGTTGGCCAGGAGTGCTCCCACCTTCCTCTCGTTATTGCCGGGCTTGACCCGGCAATCCATCGAGGTCCGAGTCTCGCCCGCCGATGGACCCACGGGTCAAGCCCGTGGGTGACAATGGGGTGGTGATGGATTTCAATACTCGCTTGGCTTCCCCCCTCACCCCGCCTTATCCAAATCCCCCCGCGCCGCCGCGGCGCATTTGGCGCCTATCTTGGCGATGTCGAAGGGGGTGTGCTGATACATCTCGCCGATCCAGTTCCAGAATAGGAGGTGAGCGTAGGAGCGCCATTGATTGGTCGGCGGATGGTCGGGGTTATCGCCGGGAAAATAGTTTTCCGGGATTTGGATCAACTCTCCGGCTTCGAGGTCGCGTTCGTATTCGCCTTTCAGGGTATCGGCGTCGTATTCCAGATGATTGAACATATAGACCGCGCGGTGCCGAATATCCTCCATGAGGCACAGGCCGGACTCCGTGGATTCCGCCAGCACGTTCAGGCCCGGCTTGTCCGGCAGGTCGCTTTTGCGGGTTTCGGTGTGGCGCGATACGGGGATCGAGAACTCGTCGTTGAAGCCGATCAGCAGGCTTGATTCCGCCTTGACGATGCGGTGGCGGAAGATGCCGAACTTCTTGCGCGGCAGATGATGCTTCGGCACTCCGTGGTAGTGTTGGAGCGCGGCCTGGGCGCCCCAGCACACGTAGAACCCGCGATAGACGTTGGTCTGGGCCCAGTCGAGGATTTGGCACAGCTCGGGCCAGTAGTCCACTTCCTTGAAGGGCATGGTTTCGACCGGGGCGCCGGTGATGACCAGACCGTCGAAGAACTCGCCGCGAACCTGGTCCCAGGTTTTGTAAAAGTCGATCAGGTGGCTTTCCGGCGTATTGCGCGACTTATAAGAGCCGGTATTGAGCAAGGTCATCTCGACCTGCAAGGGGGTCGAGCCGATGACCCTCGCGAACTGGGTCTCGGTGCGGATTTTGTCGGGCATGAGGTTGAGCAGGGCGATACGCAAGGGCCGGACATCCTGCCGGATGGCGTCGGTTTCGCTAATGATCCGCACGCCCTCGCGCTCAAGAATAGGGCGCGCCGGTAAATTATTCGGTATCTTGATCGGCATGGCGGACCCTTCGCGCCGCCCTTAGCCGTTCGAGGCTTTTAGCGCTTGGCCGAGGTCGGCCAGGATGTCGTCGATATGCTCGATGCCTATAGACAGGCGGACATAGCCGTCGGTCACGCCGGTCGCCAAGCGTTCTTCGCTTGATAGCTGCGAGTGGGTGGTGGTCGCCGGGTGAATGGCCAGGCTGCGCGCGTCGCCGATGTTGGCGACGTGATAGAATAATTGAAGCGCGTCGATGAAGCGCCGCCCGGCCTCCTTACCGGCCTTGAGTTCGAAGCCGAGCAGCCCGCCGTAACCGCCTTGCAGATAGGTATCGGCCCGGCGCTTGTCCTCGCCCGTGTGGCGGCTGGGATGGATCACGGTTTCGACCGCCTCGTGATTGGCTAGGAAATCGGCGGTCGCCTGGGTGTTGCGGCAGTGTTCCCGCATCCGCAGGGGCAGTGTTTCCAAACCCTGAATGAACTGGAAGGCGTTGAAGGGCGACATGGATGAACCCAGATCGCGCAGCAAGGTGACCCGGGCCTTGATGATATAAGCCACGGGGCCCAGGGGCTTGGTCGCCTCGGTCCAGACCGCGCCGTGGTAGCTGGGGTCGGGCTGGTTGAGCATGGGAAAGCGCTCCGCGTGTTTTTCCCAATCGAAGGTGCCGCCATCGACGATCAGGCCGCCGATCGAGGTACCGTGACCGCCAATATACTTGGTGGTCGAATACACGACGATGTGGGCGCCGTGTTCGAGCGGCTTACACAGGATCGGCGCCGCCGTGTTGTCGGCGATAAGCGGGATGCCGATGTCGTTTGCGATGTCGGCGACCTCGCGGATCGGGAAGACCTTCAGCTTCGGGTTGGGCAGGGTCTCGGCATAAAAGGCGCGGGTCTTGTCGT
The DNA here is from genome assembly GCA_021776135.1 of Kiloniellaceae bacterium. Taxonomy (GTDB): domain Bacteria; phylum Pseudomonadota; class Alphaproteobacteria; order Kiloniellales; family J153; genus JAJFGN01. The sequence goes on along the minus strand of JAJFGL010000068.1, from coordinate 19,741 downwards.
CGGTTGCCTTGCGGAAGGCCTGCGGGTCGGCGGGATCGACGAAGCGTACCTCAATGCCCATGGTCTTGAAGGTATTGGCGAAGAGATTCCAGGTGCCGCCGTAAAGGTCTGTCGAGGATACGATGTTGTCGCCGGCCTGGGCGATATTCTGCACCGCGATGGCCGAGGCGGCCTGGCCCGAGCTTAGGGCCAGGGCCGCCGCACCGCCTTCCAGCGCCGTCACGCGCTGTTCTAAAACATCGTTGGTCGGATTCATGATGCGGCTGTAGATGTTGCCCATCTCCTTCAGGGCGAAAAGATTCTCCGCGTGTTGAGAATGATCGAACTGGTAGGCCGTGGTTTGATAAATCGGCACCGCGACCGCCCCGGTTGTGGGGTCGGCGCGGTAACCGGCGTGCAGGGCCAGTGTCTCGGGATTCTTAGTATCGATGGCCATGATTTCTCTCCCTCTCCTCGATCTTGAGTTAAGCGACGGCGCTTTGCCGCGGCGGCACGCGCTCATAACTTATTTCGACCGGCGTCGCGCGCTGCACGATATCGAGCACCGGGCAATGGTTGTCGACGGTTTCCTTCAGCCTGGTCAGCTCCGATTCCGGCGCCGGGCTATCCAGGTGGACGGTGGCGCGGATCGATTGAAAGCCGGGCCGCACGCCATCTTCGATGGCGAAAAAACCGCGCAGGTCGAGGTCGCCTTCGATCCGCACCGCGACACTGGTCAGTGGAATGTCCAGCGCGTCGGCGTAAAGGCGGTAGGTGATCTCCTGACACGAGGCCAGGGAGGCCAGCAAAAGTTCGGCCGGGCTGGCGGCGCTGTCCTCGCCGCCCAGGGACTCCGGCTCGTCGACAGCGAAGTTGAATTGGCGGATCGAGATTTCGCTGCGCAGCCCCGCGGCCTGACGGGACGTGGCCTCAAAGGTTACAGTGGATTGCCCGGGCGCATCGCGCAGGGCCGACTGGGTGTTGTCGTAGACTTGCTTGAAATTCTTGGACATGACGTGGAACTCCTATTACTCGGTTAAGGGCCCACGCATGTCCAAGCATCTGGACATCCGTGGCGCTTTAGCTTTGGTGACGCGGTGCAAGCTGCCCCTCAAATCCCGCGTGAGCCGTCCCCAAGAGGGCGGGCACAAAAAAACCGCCGCGGCGGCTGCCGGGCGGAAACATCCGCTCGCTTTAGCCGCATTTGTAAAGCGCCCGCAAGCTAAGCTCTCAAATCGGCGCTAGGATCATCAAACAGTATTGTCGGCCGCCTTGTCAAGAGCCGACGCCGATCACGCCCTGGTGTAGCGAGGATACGGGCAACGCAAGTGAGGGCCGGGCGGCACCGCGCCGGCGCCGCGGAGCCCGCCGGCGCGGGTATCACACCTTCGGCTGAGACCCGCTGAAGATGGTGTGCTGTCGGGCGGCCTTGTGGACCGCCTCCACCAGCTTTTCCTTCTCCACCGGCTTGACCAGGTAATCGACCACGCCGCCCTTCATGAAATCGACCGCCAGTTGCACGTCCGGATAACCGGTCAGCACGATGATCGGGAGGGAGGTATAATTCTTGTGGAAGTAGGCGACGGCCTCGATGCCGTTGACCTTGGGCATGCGGACATCGCAGATGATCACGACGACCTCCAGGATGTTCTCGTTGCCGAGCACCTGGATGCCCTTTTCCCCGTCCTCGGCCTCAAGAACCTCGTAGATGGTCCCTTCGAGCTGCAGGCGTATGGTCTTGCGGATATTCTCTTCGTCATCGATCACCAGGATCTTGTGTTTCATGTCAGGGAGCCTCCCCAATCGGTTCTCGGATCGGAAATGTGATGGTGCACGCCGTCCCTTCGCCCACAACGCTCTCGAATTCGATGGTGCCGTTGTACTTTTTGACGATCTGCTGGACCACGAAAAGCCCGATGCCCTCGCCCTCGTCCGGCCCCTTGGTGGTGAAGAACGGATCGTAGATCTTGGCCAAGTCCCCGGACGCAATTCCCGCGCCGGTATCGCAAATCCGCACCGACACCCGGTCTCCCAAGCGAACGCTCTCGATCTCCAGTGTTCCCTCGCGGCCCATCGCCTGCAGGCCGTTGCGGATGACATTGAAAAAGGCCTGCTGGATGTTCTCGGACTTGGCGGAAATCGCGGCCACCGAGCCGAGCCGCTGGTCGATCTCGATGGTATCCGCGAGAAGCGACAGCCGGGCCATCGAGACGGCTTCGGCGATTGCCGCGTTGACGTCGACCGGTTCCAGGCCGTGCTTGTCCGCGGGTTGAACGTAGCCGGTCAGGCTCTTGATGATCTCCGCGACGTGCTTGCAATAGGCAATGATATCCTGGGCGTGCTTCTGGCAGCGCGCCAGGTCGCCGCCGTCGCGAATGGCCTCGGCCGCGCCCAAGATGGCGTAGAGGGGATTGTTGATTTCGTGCCCGATGCCGCTGGCTAGCGTGCCCATCGCGGCCATCTTCTCGGCCTGGATGAGGGCCCGTTCGGCCTGCTCCTTAGCGGCGATTAGTTCGGACTCGGCCTGTTTCCGGACGGTCACGTCATGCAGCATCACCGTCAGGATGGTGTCGCCGTCCATTTCCAGTTTGGATACCGAAGCCTCGGCGGGGAATTCCGAACCATCCGCGTGCAGGCCGACGATCTCGCTGCGCTCGTTCATCGTCCGGCTTTGCTCGGGCGCGGCGCGGAAGCGCTCCATGTGTTCGGCGTGCACCGCCCGGAAGCGGGCGGGGATCAGCTCGTCCAACGGCCGGCCCATGATGTCCGCGGCGCGGTGGCCGAACAATTTCTCGGCCCCCGTGTTGAAGACGCGGATCCTCGCGTCGTCGCCGACCGCGACGATGGCGTCGGGAGCGACGGAAAGAATCCCCGCCAACCGGAGCTCGCGGTTGACGATTGGGTCGTCATTGCGCCCGCTGCCGCGCTCCGGCACCGCCGCCCGGGCTTCGTGGGCGCGCCTCGGCTCCTCGATCGGCTGGGGATTGGCGATCCCCTCGTCATCGGGATTCGAATCGGTTCGGCCGTCCATCGCCTCGCCTTCAAGTTACATCCCCGGGTCGCTTGAGCGAAATACCCGGACTAATGCCATGGTTATCGCGATCGTAGCATACAGGCGTCCCCCGGTAGGGACTTTGTTTCGCCCGCGGGACCGATGAGCCCCCGGGGCGGCCTGTCTAACGCGCCACGATCTCCTCGATCAGGGCATTCACCTCGCCGGCTTTTTCCATGTGGACCATGTGGCCGGCACCTTCCAGGATATGAGCCTTGACCGTGGCTGGGGTTTCCTTGGCGTGGGCGGCCGGGATGATGCGATCCTCGGCGCCCCAGATGACTTGGGCTGGTGTGTCGAGCTCATGCAGACGGTGGCCGAGCACGTTGGCTTGGCGGCCTTCGGCGAAGACGGTTCCGGCGATGGCGGTCAGCGCCCGCTCGACGCCGTCCAGGCGTTTGTATTTGAGCAGTTCCTCCACCATGTCGCGGCTGACCAAGCCCGGATCGGCGAAGAGGGCTTGCAGCACTTGCTTCATTTCCTTGCGTCGGCCCGCGCGCACGAAGCCCTCGATGTAGTCCATGTCGATGTCGGGGCCCAGGCCGGCCGAGGCGACCAGGGTCAGGCTGGCGACTTGTTCGGGCCGGTCCAGGGCCGCTTGCAGGGCGATGGCACCGCCCAGGGAGTGCCCGGCGAGATGCGCGGACTCGATCTCCAAGGCATCGAGCGTGGACAAAAGGGTGGCACTCAGGCTGGCCAGGTCGCCGGCGCCCACGTCCTTGGCGGAGCGGCCATGGCCCGGCAGGTCGAGGGCATAGACCCGGTGGCGTTCGGCCAGCATGGGCTGATTGAACATCCAGTTGTTCAAGTCGCCCCCGAAGCCGTGGATCAGCACGATGGGCGGACCTTCTGAGTCGCCCATGCGCAAGAGGTTGATGGCGGTGCCGTCCGCGTCGATGGTTTCCGGTTCCGGATCGCCGGTTCCGGCTTCCTCCGCCGCCGCCGCTTCGGCCTCGAAGGTCTCGTTGAACGCGGCGATGAAGGCATCGATTTCCGCCTCCGATACTTCCGGTTCCGCCATGACGGCGAGCAGCGCGCCGACCGGCAGGGTCGCGCCCTCGGCCGCGACCTGACGGCGCAGCAGGCCGTTGTGGGCGGATTCGACCGCATTGGTGATCTTGGTGGTCTCGATATCGAGCAGGTCGCCGCCCTTTGCGACCTCGCCGCCCTCGCCGGTGTGCCACTCGACCACCGTGCCCTCGGCCATGGCCAGGCCCCACTTGGGCATGACGATGGGGTGAATATTCGTCATTGGCCTAGCGTCCTGACTGCGGCACTTTTCTTGTCATGCCCGGACTTGATCCGGGCATCCATCGCGCTACCGTACACTTGCGCTCGATCCGAAGATGGATCGCCGGGTCAAGCCCGGCGATGACAAACTGGGGATATTGGAAGTCATCTGATACGTCCAACCCTATTCGCCGGCGACCGCGCGCACCGCCGCCTCGATCTTCTCCGGGCTCGGGATGTAGAGATCCTCGAGCTGGGGCGAGAAGGGGACCGGGGTGTGGGGCGGGGTCACCATCTTGATCGGCGCCTTGAGCGCGCCGAAGGCTTCCTGGGCCACCAGGGCCGAGATATCGGTCGCCATGTTGCAGCGCGGAGAGGCCTCGTCGACCACGACCAGACGCCCGGTTTCCTCAACGCACTCCAGGATGGTATCCGTGTCGAGCGGCGAGGTCGTGCGCGGATCGACCACCGTGCAGGATATGCCATCCTTGGCCAGCTTGTCGGCGACCTCGTTCGAAAAATTCACCATGCGCCCGAAGGCGACGATGGTTACGTCCTCGCCCTCGCGGGTCAGGTTGGCCTCGCCGAAGGGGATGGTATAGGGCTCGTCGGGGACTTCTTCCTCGTCGTCGTACATCACCTTGTGTTCCAGGAAGATCACCGGATCGTCGTCGCGGATCGCCTGGATCATCAGGCCCTTGGCCTCGTAGGGCGAGGAGGGGATGACGACCTTCAAACCCGGAATATGGGTGAAGATCGGATAGAGGCATTGGCTGTGCTGACTGGCGGCGCGGAAACCGGCGCCGTACATGGTGCGTATCACCACGGGCGTGACCGCCTTGCCGCCGAACATGTATTTGAACTTCCCCGCCTGGTTGAAGATCTGATCGAAGCAGACGCCCAGGAAATCGACGAACATGAGTTCCGCGACCGGGCGCAGGCCGGTGGCGGCGGCGCCGACGGCGGCGCCGATGAAGGCGCTTTCGCTAATCGGGGTGTCGAGCACCCGCTCGCGCCCGAACTCGGGCATCAAGCCCTTGGTGACGCCGAGCACGCCGCCCCAGGCGTCGTCCTCGCCCGGCGCGCCCATGCCGCCGGCGTTGTCCTCGCCCATGACGATGACCGTGGGATCGCGGCGCATCTCTTGCGCCAGGGCCTCGTTGATCGCTTGACGGAAAGACTTTTTAGACATGATCTCTGGCCCTCTCAGTACGAGACGTAAACGTCGGTGAGCAAGTCTTTCTCGCCCGGCGGCGGCGCGGCCTCCGATTCGGCGACCGCTTCGTCGATCAGCGTCTTGACCTCCGCGTCGATCTCGTCGAGCTGGTTGGCCTCCAACAAATGCGCCTGACAGACCTTGGCGCGGAAGATATTGAGCGCATCGCTTTCGGCGCGCAGTTTCTCAACCTCGCCCTCGGCCCGGTAGGTCATGGCGTCGCCCTCGAAATGACCGTAGTGGCGGTCGAGTTTGACGTGGATCAAGCTCGGCCCGTCGCCGCCACGGGCCCACTCAGTGGCCTGACGCGCGGCTTCGTAGACCGCGAAGAAGTCGTGACCGTCAACCTCCAGGCCCGGCATGCCGAAGGCTTCGGCGCGCTTTTTCTGGCTGCCGCCCACGGACCAGGCGCTGGCCGTGGTCTCGGCGTAGCCGTTGTCCTCGACCACGAACACGACCGGCAGGTTCCAGACCCGCGCCAGGTTGTAGGATTCCAGGGTCGTGCCCTGGTTCGAACCGCCGTCGCCGACGAAGGCGACCGCGACGCCGCCGGTCTTCAGGGTCTGGGCGGACAGGGCCGCGCCGCACACCAAGGGCGGGCCGCCGCCGACGATGCCGTTGGCGCCCATCATGCCGCGCGACAAATCGGCGATGTGCATGGAACCGCCCTTGCCGCCGCACAGGCCGTCGCGCTTGCCGTAGATTTCCTTCATCATGCCCTTGGCGTCGCAGCCCTTGGCGATGCAATGGCCGTGGCCGCGGTGGGTGCTGGCGATCTTGTCGCGGTCGTCCAGGTTCATGCACACCCCGACGCCCGAGGCCTCCTCGCCGGCGTAGAGATGGACGAAACCGGGGATGCCGCCCTTGGCGAATTCGTCGTGCACGCGGTCCTCGAACTCGCGGATCGTGCGCATGTCGCGGTAGGCCTTGAGTAAGTCTTCACGGCTGAGTTGCACGGGTCGCCTCCCTTGAAATTCGGGTTGGGACCGGAACCGTTGGCCGTCGACAGCGTGATTTGCGTTGGGTCAGGTCCCAACGGGTCCATATCCAAGCAACGATCTTGGCACGGGAGGCGGAGAGGGGCAACTGGGGGAGCTTACGCGTTGAAGAAAGTTTTAGCGCGGTAAGAGCTTAGCGAGTAAACGGGCAAGTTGTGCGGTTTCTTCGGCGGTAAGTTGCGCCGCAAACTGCCGCTGGATAGCTGCCTCGTAGGCGGGCCACATGCGCGTCAGGAGGCGCTGGCCGTCTGGTGTGATGACTACGATTTGACCACGCCCATCCTCGGGACAGGGTTGGCGCTCAAGGTATCTTTCCCCCTCCATGCGGTCGAGGAGGCGCGAAAGGTTGTACTGCTTAAGCAGCATTTCCGATTGTAACGCGAGCGGCCGCAACCCGTCCGCTCCCGCGCCTTTGAGTTGCAGTAGCACATCGTACCAAGCGAGCGGCGGGTAACCCGCCGCCTTCAGGTCGGATTCGACAGCCGATAATACGCGCTGGCTGACGCGTTGGAGACGCACCCAGGCGCTAAGCATTCGAACCGGCGGGCGGTGTCCCATACCGGAGTTTATCCGGTACATGCATATGCATCAAGCTTGACAATTAGATGCAGGCGCATATATATTTGAGATAAAGGATGATAGTACAAAAGGAAACCCGAGCATGGCATCGAATGGAAATGGGGCTGGAGCCGCACCAATCTTGGTCAGCCACCCTATGTGCCCTTATGTGCAGCGGGCGTCGATTGCTCTGACCGAAAAGGCTGTGGCATTCGAGCGTATCGATGTTGACCTTTCGAACAAGCCGGACTGGTTCAAGGCCATAAGCCCGCTTGGCAAGGTGCCGCTGTTGCGGGTGCGTTTGCCAGGCGAGGATGAAACCGTCCTTTTCGAGTCGGTTGCGATCCTGGAATACCTGGAAGACACGCATCCCCGTCCACTCCATCCCGCCGACCCCGTGGCACGCGCCCGTCATCGCGCCTGGATCGAGTTCGGCTCCAGCATGCTGAGCGATATAGGTAGCTTCTACTCCGCCCTCGACGAGGTGGCCCTAACAGCGAAAGCGCAAAGGCTGGGTGAAAAGTTTGCCCGCGTGGAATCGGAGTTGGGCGAGGGACCTTGGTTTGCGGGCGCGCGCTTCAGCTTGGTAGATGCCGTTTTCGGGCCCGTCTTTCGCTACTTCGATGTCTTCGACGAGATCGCCGACTTTGGCATTTTCACCGGCAAGCCGAAGACGCTGGAATGGCGCAAAGAGCTTTCCCAGCGTCCTTCCGTCCGCTCGGCCGTCGCGGCGGACTATCCGGACCGTTTAAGGACCTTCATCGAGGCTAATGAATCACATCTGTCCAGCTTACTCGTTTGACAGAGGGTTAGCCGGGCCTAAAATTACCGGCAATGGATTTCCAGCTTTCCCAAGATCAGCGGGCGTTTCAGAGCGCGGCGCGCGATTTCGCCGCCGGCGAGATGGCGCCCCACGCCGCCGCCTGGGACGAAGACAAGGTGTTTCCCGAAAACGCCCTGCGCGCGGCGGCGGCCCTGGGCTTCGCCGGGATTTATGTGCGCGAGGATGTCGGCGGCTCCGGGCTGACCCGTTTGGACGCGGCCATTATTTTCGAGGAGCTGGCCGCCGCCTGTCCCTCGACCGCCGCCTATATCTCGATCCACAACATGTCGTCCTGGATGATCGACCGCTTCGGCACCGGCGAACAGCGCCGCGCTTTCCTGCCCAAGCTGACAAGCATGGAACACTTCGCCAGCTATTGCCTGACCGAGCCGGACTCCGGTTCCGACGCCGCCGGGCTGAAAACCAAGGCTGAGCGCGAGGGCGGGGATTACGTCCTGAACGGCACCAAGGCCTTTATCTCCGGCGGCGGGCGCAGCGACATCTATGTGGTCATGTGCCGCACCGGCGCGGCTGGGGCCAAGGGTATCTCGGCCCTGGCGGTGCCCAAGGACACGCCGGGATTATCCTTCGGCGCCCAAGAAAAAAAGCTGGGCTGGAACTCCCAGCCGACCGCCATGGTCATCTTCGAAAACGCCCGGGTGCCCGCCGCCAATCTTTTGGGGGCCGAGGGCGATGGCTTCAAGATCGCCATGATGGGCCTGGACGGCGGGCGTCTGAACATCGCCGCCTGTTCCCTCGGCGGCGCCCGCGCCTGCCTGGAGGTGGCGCGCGATCACATGCAAACCCGTAAGCAATTCGGCAAAAAACTGGCCGCGTTTCAGGGCTTGCAGTTCAAGTTCGCCGATATGGCGACCGAATTGGAGGCCGCGCGCCTGATGCTGCACCGGGCCGCCGACGCCCTCGACCGGGGTGGCGAAGATGCGGTCATGCACTGCGCCATGGCCAAGCGCTTCGCCACCGACGCGGGCTTTCGCATCTGCAACGAGGCCCTGCAACTCCTGGGCGGTTACGGCTACATACGCGACTATCCCGTGGAACGAATCCTGCGCGACCTGCGCGTTCATCAAATATTGGAAGGCACCAACGAAATCATGCGCGTCATCATTGCCAGAAAGCTGCTCGGCTCATGAGCGAAACCGGTGAAATCATCTTCGAGCGCAAAGGCGGCTTGGGCATTGCGACCCTGAATCGGGCCAAGGCGCTTAATTCGCTGACGCTGGAGATGTGCTTGGCCTACGACCGGCAACTCGCCACCTGGGCGGCGGACGAGTCCGTGCGTGGGGTGGTCATCAAGGGCGCGGGCGATCGCGCCTTTTGCGCCGGCGGCGATGTGCGCGAGATCTGGCGGGCGGGCATGAACGGCGAGTCCCTGACCGCCGAGTTCTTTCAAGCCGAATACCGCATGAACCGGCGGCTCAAGCGCTTTCCCAAGCCCCATATCGCGCTGCTGGACGGCATCGTCATGGGCGGCGGTGTGGGTATTTCACTTCACGGCAGCCACCGTATCGCGACCGAACGGACCCTGGCCGCCATGCCGGAAACGTCCATCGGCTTCTTTCCCGATGTCGGCAGCACATATGTTCTGTCGCGGGTGGCGGACGGCCTGGGTATCTGCCTGGGCTTGAGCGGCACGCGCATGAAGGCCGCCGACGCCCTGCACGCAGGTTTCGCCACCCATTATGTCCCCAGCGCCCGGCTGGACGACTTGGAAGCGGCCCTGGCCGAGGCCGGGGATATGGACGCCGCGGTGCGCGGGTTTTCCGAGGATCCCGGTCCGGCGCCCCTGGCCGAGCATGGTCCCGCGATCGCGCGCTGTTTCACCAAGGACAGCGTGGAGGCTATTTTCGCGGCCCTGGCGGCCGAACCCGGCGAGTGGGCGGCCAAGACCCTGGAGATCATGACCAAGCGCTGCTCCCCAACCAGCCTCAAGATCGCGCTCGAGGCCATACGCCGAGCCGCCGCCCTGGACTTCGACGCCGCCATGGTGGCCGAATACCGCTTGTCCCAGGCCTGCCTGGCCGGGACCGATTCCTACGAGGGTATCCGCGCCTTGCTGGTTGACAAAGACAACGCCCCGGCCTGGAACCCGGTCACGCTGGAAGGGGTGACGGCGGCCATGGTCGAGGCGCACTTCGCGCCCCTGGGCGATGGCGAACTCAGTTTCGACTAAGGAGTCTACTATGACCGATATCTGTTTCATTGGATTGGGTAATATGGGTGGGCCCATGGCCTGCAACCTGGTCAAGGGCGGGCACAAGGTGACCGGCTTCGACCTGGCGCCGGAAGCCATCGCGGCGGCCAGGGAAAATGGCGTCGCGGTCTCCGGCAGCGCCGCCGGGGCGGCCGAGGGCGCCGATGTCGTGATTTCCATGCTGCCGGCCGGGCAGCATGTACGGGCGGTTTATACCGGCCCGGACGGTCTCATCGCCAAGGCCCGCAAGGGCGCCTTGCTTATCGACTGCTCGACCATCGACGTGACCAGCGCCCGGGCGGTGGAGGAGGCCGCGCGCGCGGCTGGGCTCGACATGCTCGACGGTCCCGTCTCCGGCGGGGTCGCGGGCGCGGAGGCGGGCACCCTGACCTTCATGGTGGGAGGCAGCGACAAGGCCTTCGCGCGCGGCAAACCGCTGTTCGAGGTCATGGGCAAGACCATCGTCCACGCCGGCGGGCCGGGCAACGGTCAGGCCGCCAAGGTCTGCAACAACATGATCCTGGGCATCACCATGATCGGCATTTCCGAGGCCTTCACCCTGGCCGAGAAGCTGGGTCTGGAACAGCAAAAGCTGTTCGATATCAGCTCAAAGGCGTCCGGTTCCTGCTGGGCCATGCTCAACCACCTGCCGGTGCCGGGGATTGTCGAGGCTTCGGCCGCCAACCGGGACTACAAGCCCGGCTTCGCCGCCGCCATGATGCACAAGGATTTGAAGCTGTCCCAGGAAGCCGCCTCCCAAGCCGGCGCCGCGACCCCCCTGGGCGCCGAGGCGGCGGCGCTCTACACCATGTTCGTCAACGCCGGCAACGGCGGCCTCGACTATTCCGCGATCATCAAGATGATCCGGGGGAAGTAGGGCTAGGTCTGGGAATCGGTAAAACACCATCATCCCGGACTTGATCCGGGATCTTCGAGCTGTTCCGGGTTTCGACCGGGCCCAGTATAAACCGAAGATCCCGGATCAAGTCCGGGATGACGTGGAATCGGCTGAATTCAAATGCTATTCCGCCGCTTCCAAGGCCGCGCTTGGCGCCTGGCGCGCCAGGGCAACCGGCGCCCCCGCCTTATAGACCGCGCGGTGGTTGGCCTTGTCGGCGGCCATGCGGATGTCCTGGGTCGGGTCGCCTTCGACTAGCAATAAATCGGCCTGCTTGCCGGTCTCGATGCGGCCGATATGGTCCAGGCCCATGAGATCGGCGCCATTGGCGGTGGCCGCCACCAGGGCCTCGCTGAGCGATAGGCCGTAGTCGGTCAGAAAGGCCAGTTCCTGGGCGTTCTCGCCGTGGTAGTTGAAGGGCGTGCCGGCGTCGGTGCCCATGGCGAACTTGCCGCCCGCGGCGTGGAACATGCGGATCGAGCGCAGGTGATCCTCGCTGACCCGGATGGATTTTTCGACCGCGTAGGCGGGCACGCCCTTGCCGGCGTTGGCGACGATGTTCTTCAGGGCCGAGATAGTGGCCACCAGATAAACCCCAGCCTCTTTCATTTCCTCGATGCATTTCTCGGTCATGAAGATGCCGTGCTCGATCGAATGGATGCCGGCGCGCACGGCGTTCAAGATGCCCTCGGTGCCCTGGGCGTGGCTGGCGGTGCGTTTGTGGAAGCGCCGGGCCTCGCCGACCCCGGCCTTCATCTCCTCGGCGCTGTAGTGGGCGTCTTCCGGGTTGACGCCGGGGGTCATGACCCCGCCGGTGGCCATGATCTTGACCAGATCGCAGCCGGCGTGGATTTGCTCGCGCACCGCCTTGACGACCTCCTCGGGGCCATCGGCGACCCGGCCCATGGAATTGCCGTGGCCGCCGGTCATGCAGATCATGCGCCCGGCGGCGTGAATGGTGGGGCCTTGAAAGGTGCCGCGGGCGATGGCGTCGCGTACGGCGAATTCCAAATGGTCCTTGCCGCCGCAGTCGCGCACCGCGGTGACGCCGCCGGCCAGATTTTTCCGGGCGTTGTCCAGGGCCGTCAGGGTGATCTCAGCTGGGCTCTGCTTGGAAATCGTGGATCGTGGGTCCGGATGGCCGGAATAGACCAGATGGACGTGGCAGTCGATCAGCCCCGGCATGAGGGTGGCGCCCCGGGTATCGACGGCCTCGCCCGCGAAACCCTCGAATTCGCCTTGTGGGGCAATCTTGGCGATCCGGGCGCCCTCGATCAGAACGCCATGGCCATCCAGCCTTTTGCCGGTGCCGTCGAATACCCATCCGCCTTTGAAGAGGATCACCTGAAAACTCCTGATTTACATGGCATTCCGGCCCTGCCGGAGCGCCCCCATCCTAGCCGCGCCACCGTCTCCATAAAAGGGCTCTAGGGGGCCGAAATCGGCCTCAGAACGACGAAAACGGCGCCAAGAGCATGGCCGCGTCGCCGGTCCGGGCCCGTCCGAAGCTTGAGATTTAAGCGTCTTTTAACGGGCTAACCCCTAAACTGTGGGTCAAATCCGCCCGAGGCGAGAAGAGGCTAGAATCCCGTGAAATCAGCATATCTCGAAACCATTTCCCTGATCGAACGTCTGCATCGCCAGTGCTTGGAGGTGGTCAAGGCGGATCTCGACCGCCGTGGCGTGCGCGACCTCAACAACGTGCAGGCCCTGATCCTGTTTAACGTCGGCGAGGAAGAGTATTCCGTCGGTGAGTTGACCCAGCGCGGCTACTACCTTGGCTCCAACGTGTCCTACAACGTGAAGAAGATGGTCGAGCACGGATACCTGATCCAGGAGCGCTCACCCCACGACCGGCGCTCGTTCCACGTCCGCGCCTCGGAGAAGGGGGTCGAGATTTTCCGCCGCCTCAGCCAGGTATTCGACGGTCACACCGGCGAATTGGCGGCGGTTCAGATCGACAAGGAAGCCCTGGTTGGCGCCAATACGCTGCTGCGCCGCATGCTGCAGTTCTGGGCCGCGCCTCAGCGCTCCGATTCCCAGATGAATACCGCCGCTTAATAGAAGGCCTGAATACCGGTTTGCGCGCGTCCCAGGATGAGGGCGTGAACATCGTGGGTGCCTTCGTAGGTATTGACCGCTTCCAAATTCATGACATGGCGTATGACGTGGTATTCGTCGGACACGCCATTGCCGCCGTGCATGTCGCGCGCGGTGCGGGCGATGTCCAGCGCCTTGCCGCAGGAATTGCGCTTCAGCATTGAAATCGATTCCGGCGCGGCGGTGCCCTCGTCGAACATCCGGCCCAGGCGCAGACACGACTGCAGGCCGATGGCGATCTCGGTCTGCATGTCCGCGAGCTTTTTCTGGATCAGCTGATTGGCGGCCAGGGGGCGTCCGAATTGTTTACGCTCCAGGGTATAGTCCCGCGCCGCGTGCCAGCAGAATTCGGCCGCGCCCAGGGCGCCCCAGGCGATACCGTAGCGGGCCCGGTTGAGGCACCCGAAGGGGCCCTTGAGGCCCTGTACATTGGGCAGCAGGTTATCTTCCGGCACCAGGACGTCGTCCATGACGATCTCGCCGGTGACCGAGGCGCGTAAGCTGAACTTGCCCTCGATCTTGGGCGTGGTGAGGCCCTTCATGCCGCGCTCCAGAATGAAGCCGCGAATGATATCGTCTTCCGTCTTGGCCCAGACCACGAAGACATCGGCGGCCGGTGAGTTGGTGATCCACATCTTGGCGCCCTTGAGCAGATAGCCGCCGTCGATTTTCTTGGCGCGTGTCTTCATGGCTCCGGGATCGGACCCGGCATCGGGTTCGGTCAGGCCGAAACAACCGATGTGTTCGCCGCTGGCCAGCTTGGGCAGGAAGGCGCGGCGCTGATTCTCGCTGCCATAGGCATGGATCGGGTACATGACCAGGCTGGACTGTACGCTCATGGCCGAACGATAGCCGGAATCGACGCGCTCGACCTCGCGCGCGGCCAGGCCGTAACACACGTAGTTGACGCCGGCGCCGCCATATTCCTCCGGCAGGGTCGAACCCAGGAGGCCGAGTTCGCCCAACTCCGACATGATGGCGCGGTCGAAACGCTCGTGCCGGTTGGCCTCCAGGATGCGGGGCATCAACTGGTCCTGGCAGTAGGCCCGCGCGGCGTCGCGCACCATGCGCTCTTCCTCGCTGAGCTGCGGGTCGAGCAACAGCGGATCGTCCCATTGAAAGACCGGCTTGGCGGTGGCTTTGGCTTGGATCGCGGTGGCTTGGGGCTGGGCCATGGGGGTGCCTCGTGAGTATCGGGAGCGGGGCGCGCTTGACCCGACAATAAAGCCCCCGGCGCCGCAGTGCTATATCCTTAAGACTTTATTTGCCACGGGCTTCCATGATCCGGCCATGGCACGGACCAGGGAAGCGATCGTCGAGTTCCAGCGCGTCGGCGCCTACGTCAAGGTGTCCGCCGTGGACCCCGAATCCTTGACCGAGGTTTCCATCGTCGGCGACCCCCAGGCCGGCGAGGCCAGGCTGACGCGCCTGGCGGTCCAACGCTTGGACTATGTCCTGGCGCGTCAAGGCGGCCACCGCTAAACCCCACCCCGGCGTAAACCGGCCGCCCTAGGCGATGCGTTGCGCCGGAACAAAGGTGCGGGATGCCGGAAAAAGGATGGTGACAGTGGTGCCGATACCGGGCTCGCTGACGATATCCAGCTTTCCGCCATGCAGCTCCGTGAAGCTCAAAACCAAAGGCAAGCCGAGCCCCGTACCGCCGCAACTCCGATTGAGCACGCTACCGATTTGCTCGAAGGGCGTCATGGCGATTGGGATATGCTCCGGTTCCATGCCGATGCCCGTATCCTCGACCGCGAAGACTGTCCGGCCGGCGGCATCGACATGCGCGGTGATCAAGATACGTCCCCCCGGCTGGGTAAATTTGATCGCGTTCGATAACAGGTTGAGGAGAATTTGGCGCAGCGCCCGCTTATCCGCGCGAATTTGCGCGGTGGCAGGCGATGTCTTGAAATCGACGCCCAGATTTTTTGCCTCTGCCTGTTCCCTTACAATATTCAAGCTCTCACCGATAAGGGTTTCGATATCGACATTCTCCGGGTTCAACTCGAAGCTGCCCGATTCGATTTTGGCGAGGTCTAGGATGTCGTTGATGATCTCAAGCAGGTGCCGGCCCGAGGAGTTGATGTCTTGCGCATAACCTTTGTACTTGGGGTTGCCGATGGGGCCAAAGCCTTCGCCGCCGATCATCTCGGAAAACCCCAGGATCGCGTTGAGCGGCGTGCGCAACTCGTGGCTCATGTTCGCCAGAAATTTGGACTTGGCGTGGCTCGCGGCCTCCGCCGCGGCCTTGGCCTTGGCGAGTTCATGGTTTCGTTGCTCGGCCGCGACCAGCAGCTCCCTTTCCTCCTTGAACATACTTTGCAGCTTTTTGAGCAGAAAGCCGAAGATAAGCAGACCGCCCAGAACCCCGGCGATCATGAAGGCAAAATCCGACGGGTTTTTTGCCATGGCGATGGCGGCGAGGCTTAGCAAGGGTATCTTGACGCTTTGCACGCCGCGTATGTCGCCCAGCTTCCAATCGTTCTTGGGGCTGTCGGCGCGCGAATTATGGCAAGCGATGCAGGTCGGTCCCATGCGCACGGCTTGAGCGTAGCGGAGGATGGCGCCGCCTTCCCGCGCCTCGACTTTCACGTATTCGCCAGCGCTGTCGCTTTCAACGGCGGTCAGGGCCTCTGATTCGAAGGCATCGCGGGGGCCCCCATCGCTACGCCATGGGTAAGGATAGTTGCTATAAAGGCGGAATTGGGCGCCGTCCGAACGTTGACTGATCTGTTCTCCAAGTTCGATCGTCAGGGTCGCCGGAAGGGGTATGGCGCCTTCGTGCTCATGATAATCGTGGATAATCGTGGCGCCGGCCTCTCTTGCCCGGGGCACGACGTTAGAGGAGTAATAACTGCGAATCGCCGACACGGCCGCGCTATAGGATTTAGCGGCCTCCAGGGCGGTTGAGTAGCGGATATCGGATGCGACCCGGTTGGCTTGGAACAGGACCAGACCGGCCCCGACCACCGCATAGATTGCCAGAGAACATAGCGGGCGCTCGACGAGTAAACGGATTATACTTTGCATTGCGATTCCAGGCGCGATCATGCCGATGGCAATAACCAATCCCAATCTGGATATCGCGTTGTCGATGGATCGACTTATGTAAAAAAACTAACGGTTATAGGTTAATAAGGCTTTTCGGAATTACTAAAATATACACATGCGAACAATAAGCCGGTGCCCCACGGCCAGACATGCTTAACGGCCCTTAAGCGGGCCGCGGCCCAGTATTTGGAGTATGCTTGGTTTGTCGTGCGCTGGGTCCGAATGGCGGCCGGGGGCCGCGCCGTATGAGAGCCCGACCCGGCGCTCAGACTCTAGGGGCGCGCTTGCCCGGCTTGCGGCCCAGGCCGATCTGCTTGGCGAATTCGGACCGGCGTTTGGCGTAGTTCGGTGCGACCATGGGATAATCGGGGCCCAGTTGCCACTTCGAGCGATACTGGTCAGGCGACAGATTGTAGGCCGTGCGCAAGTGCCTTTTCAGCATTTTCAGCTTCTTGCCGTCTTCCAGGCAGACTATGAAATCGGGGGTGATCGATTTCTTTATCGGCACCGCCGGATTGAGGGCGGCCTTGCCCCCGCCCGGAGTCAGATCGAGGCCGGATAACGACAGATGGACCGCGCTGATAACGCTCGGTAGATCGTTGGCGGGCAAAGGATTTTTGCTGACGTAGGCGGAAACGACATCTGCTGTCATACGCAATATCTCGTCCGAAATTGAATTATTAGATGCCTGTTCCGTCATTTTGATTGTTCCTTGATTTACTCAATGCCATTTGATTAACAGTATATCTCATGTTCATTTGAGTATGTCAATTGAATGCCATGAATAACTTGGAAAAACTTAGTGTCCACCTTTAAGAGAAGTTAATTGCGGCTCGTAACGTTGTCTTTTTTTAGGCTAAGCGCGATCGGGTCCAAACCTTGTGGCGGACTTCCATATGGTGCCGACATATGGTAGTCACGGAGCGTTAATTCGACTTCCCGGGCCATCATCATGACAGTTATAACAGTCGCCATTGCTTCGGACCATGCCGGCGTCGCCCTCAAGGACGTTCTGGCCGGGGAATTGCGGGCGCTGGGACACGAGGTTCTCGATCTGGGCACCAAAGGGACCGGCTCCGTCGATTACCCGGATTTCGGCCATGCCTTGGCGGAGGCCATGGCGGCCGGCCGTGCCGAACGCGGGGTGGCGGTTTGCGGCACGGGGATCGGAATATCGATCGCCGTCAACCGCCATGCCGGTGTCCGGGCGGCGGTGTGTCACGATGCGACCTCGGCGCGCCTGGCGCGCGAACACAATGACGCCAATGTCCTGGCCCTGGGTCAGCGTTTGATCGGCGAGGAGGTCGCGAAGGAATGCTTGAGGGTATTCATGGCGACGGACTTCGCCGGCGGCCGCCATGCCGGCCGGGTGGCTAAACTAGGATAATCGGGGGCCGTCACCGGTCCAGGGCTGGATAACGCCGATCCATGATATGAGGGGAGATCGAAGCACCATGAGTTCATCGAACACGGCCTTTTTCGGGCAAGGGCTTGCCCAGAGCGACCCGGCGGTCGCCGGATCCATCCGCGACGAATTGAAACGCCAGCAGGAGCAAATCGAGCTGATCGCCTCCGAAAATATCGTTTCGCGCGCGGTCTTGGAGGCCCAGGGCTCGGTTCTGACCAACAAGTACGCGGAAGGCTATCCCGGCCGCCGTTACTATGGCGGCTGCGAGTATGTGGACGTCACCGAAAAACTGGCCATTGAGCGCGCCAAGGAGTTGTTCGGCTGCGCCTTCGTCAATGTCCAGCCGCACTCCGGCGCCCAGGCGAACCAGTGCGTCATGCTGGCCCTGCTAAAGCCCGGCGATACGATCTTGGGTTTGGCGCTTTCGGCGGGCGGGCACTTGACCCACGGCGCGGCGCCGAACCTTTCGGGCAAGTGGTTCAATGCGATTCAGTACGGCGTGCGCCGCGACGACGGCTTGATCGATTTCGACGAGGTCGAGGCCTTGGCCCGCGAACATAAGCCAAAGCTGATAATCGCCGGCGGCTCGGCCTATCCGCGCATTCTCGATTTTCCCCGGTTCCGCAAAATCGCCGATGAGGTGGGCGCGTATTTTCAGGTCGACATGGCGCATTTCGCGGGTCTCGTGGCGGCCGGGGTTCATCCCAGCCCGCTGCCCCATGCCCACATCGTGACCACGACCACCCACAAGACCCTGCGCGCCGCGCGCGGCGGCATGATTTTATCGAACGATTTGGACCTGGGTAAGAAAATCAACTCGGCCGCCTTTCCCGGCCTTCAAGGCGGGCCTTTGATGCATGTCATCGCCGGCAAGGCGGCCGGTTTCGGCGAGGCCCTGAAGCCGGAATTCAAGCTCTATGCCCAGCAAGTCGTGGACAACGCCAAGGCCCTGGCCGGGGTTCTGCTGAGCAACGGCTTCGATATCGTGACCGGCGGCACCGACACCCACCTCATGCTCGTGGATCTGCGCCCCAAGGGCCTGACCGGCAAGGCGGCGGAGGAAAGCCTCGACCGCGCCGGGATCACCTGTAACAAGAACGGCGTTCCCTTCGATCCCGCCAAGCCGACCGTGACCTCGGGCATTCGCCTTGGTTCGCCGGCGGCGACGACCCGGGGCTTCGGCGCCGGTGAGTTCCGCCAGGTCGGTCAGATGATTACCCGCGTCCTCGACGCCCTGGCCGAAAATCCGGAGGACAACGGAGATACCGAAGCCGAGGTGCGGGACGACGTTCTGGCCCTATGCCGCCGGTTTCCGATTTACGCCAAGATGAAAATTTAAGGAAACGCCGGATCATGCGCTGTCCCTTTTGCGGCAACGACGATACCCAGGTTAAAGACTCGCGGCCGACCGAGGACAATTCGGCGATCCGGCGGCGCCGGCAATGCGTGAATTGCGGCGCCCGTTTCACCACCTTCGAGCGGGTGCAGATTCGCGAACTGACGGTGGTCAAAACAACCGGCAAGCGCGAATCCTTCGACCGCGAGAAGCTGCTCCGTTCCATGCAGATCGCGCTGCGCAAGCGGCCGGTCGATGCCGATCGCCTAGAACGGGTGGTCAACGGCATCGTGCGCAACTTAGAATCCTCGGGCGAGAGCGACATTCCCAGCAAAACCCTCGGCAGCTTGATCATGGATGCGCTCAAGACCCTGGACCCGGTCGCCTATGTCCGCTTTGCCTCGGTCTATCGCAGCTTTGAAGACGTCAACGCCTTCCGTGAGGAGATCGATCTACTGGAGAAGCAACCGCTCCCCGAAGTTCGCAAACGGCAAGGGGATCTCCTGGATGACAATGCCAACGAGTAACGACCATCGCCATATGGCGCGGGCGCTACAACTGGCGGAAAAAGGTCTCTATAGCACCGACCCCAATCCACGTGTCGGGGCCGTTATCATCAAAGAAGATAGAGTGGTCGGTGAAGGTTTTCATCGGCGTGCCGGTGAACCCCATGCGGAACCACTGGCCCTGGCTAAAGCGGGAGATAAGGCCAAGGACACAACCGTCTACGTCACCCTGGAACCCTGTAGCCACTATGGACGCACCCCGCCCTGTGCCGATGCACTGATTGAGGCAGGTGTGGGCCGAGTGGTGGTTGCCATGCAGGACCCCAATCCGCTGGTCGCAGGCCGAGGTCTGCAACGTTTGCGGGATGCCG
>JAJFGL010000067.1 GCA_021776135.1 Kiloniellaceae bacterium | reverse complement strand
TTCGACTAATTCCGAAACGACGGCAGATATCCGAAAACGCTTCAAAATTCTCGCTACACGCAAGCACAAATCTCATCCGCTCATCCATAATACAGGTCTCTTTCCAACTCATGTCAGCAACTCCGCAGACATCATGACCACCAGTTACCTATGTTGTCTGCCTAATCTGTTACCTATCTACTCAGGTTGGACCCCACACCCGAACCCTCCCCCACAAGGGGGGAGGGGCTAAAACTCCGATGCGCTTTCCCTTTTTATGAAACTTTATGGGGATTCATGGGGATTGATTGGGATTTATGGGCATTTGACGGGGAAAATGGGCCGAAAAATGCCCATAAATGCACATCAATCCCCGTACATGCCCATCATTGCCGGCACCATTTTTCAGGGTTTTCCCGGTTTATGAAACTTTATCGGTTTTTATCGGTACTTATCGGTTTTTGTCGGTATTTCGGGGATAAAACAAGCTGATAAATACCGATAAATACAGATGTTTCCCGTTTTATGGACATGCTCTGCCAAACCATCCGGAACGACATCCGGCCCCGACTTGTTGCCAACGCTCACAATGATTGTCGGCGCCTGCTGTGTTTCAACTCGTCATGCTGGCACAATGAGTTCGGGCATAGTGCGTTCGGGCTTGATATAAACGCCCGGATATTATCAAAAAGCTTCAAGGTTTAGGGGTTTCGACATTATCAATAATCTTTGACGGACAATCTGGCGCTCAAAATGCACATTTTCCTGCATGCCGATGATTTCGGCATATCAAAATCGGTGACGGACAACATTACAGCGTGCTTTTCCGGTGCCTTGAACAGTATGAGCATCATCCCGAACGGGTCGGCGTTTGATTACGCGATGGATGCTTTCGATCAGCTTGCAAACAAAGACAAGCGCGTCTCGGTTCATCTGAATTTTATCGAAGGCAAGCCGCTATCGCCAATCGATGAGGTCAGCCTGCTGGTCGATGACAAGGGTGATTTTTGTCATTCATTTTTCTCATTGCTGGCAAAGTACTATTTGAGCGGGGAAAAAACAAAAGACCGGCTGAGGCGGCAAATCCGGGCCGAGGCCTCCGCCCAGATGGCCCGGGTCCGGGACAGAATTCCCGCCGACGACAGGCTGAATGTCGATAGTCATCAGCATTACCATTTGTTGCCGTTCATCTTTCGCGAAATCGTTAACCTCGGGAATGACTTCAACATCGGATACATCCGGGTGCCCAAAGAAAAATTTGTTTATGACCCGGTGGTTTTTTTCAGGATGCCGATAAATCTGGTAAAATTTATGCTGTTGAATTATCTGTCCGGAAAATGCCTTGCGTATCTGAAAGGCTCATCTATTCGTTACCCCGATTATTTCATCGGCGTCTTGCGAACCGGTGCCATGAACGCAAAATTTATTGAAAAAAGCCTGCGCGCGATTCGTTCGGCAACCGGCAGGAATGATAAAGACATTACCGTCGAAATTCTGCTGCATCCGGGCGGAGCAACAAGCGAAGAGGCGTATCTGTGGGACAAGTACCCGGAAATCAGGAATTTCTATCTGTCCGATGACAGGGTGTCTGAAAAAGATGTATTGATGGACACTGCGTTTTTAGCTTCACACAAGGTCGATACATAGGCCCTCATGAGACTTTTTTTTGTCCTTGATGAAACAAGTTTTTATCACCCGCAGTTTCTTTCAAAATTTTTGTCTGCAACTGACGATACGGTTGTCGGTGCCGCCCTGGTCACGGCAGTTCCGGACAAAAGCAATCTCGAACTTTACCTGCGCAAACACTGGTATTATCTGACCGTCGGTGAAATGGCCAAACTGGCCTGTCTGAAATACCGGGCAAAAATTCTCGACGCCGTGAGCAAACGCAAAGTCGGTCGCTACTACTCTGTCAAATCCGTGTTGCAGGCATCCGGCATTGATTTTTTCGAAGCCCGGATGAATATCAACCGGCAAGACTATCTGGAACAAATCAAACTCAAAAATCCGGATGTTATCGTCAGTTCCAATTCATTGTATTTCGGCAGCAAGATACTGGGCATTCCAAACCTCTGCTGCCTGAACCGCCATTCGTCTCTGTTGCCATCCTACGGCGGATTGTGGCCGGTGTTTCAGGCCTATCGAAGTGGTGAAGCGTTTACCGGCGTTTCGATCCACAAAATGGAGAAAGACATCGATGCGGGTCTGGTGCTCAGTCAGCGAAAGGTCCCGATTCACAAAGGCCAGACCCTGGACGCGCTTTATGAGACATGTTTCGAGCAAAGCAGCGACGCCCTGCTGGAGGCGATAGAGGCGATCAAAAACCGGAATACGCCCGTCTGCGACACCCCCGGCACCCCCTCTTATTACTCGTTCCCGACCAGAGAACACTGGGCAGAATTCAGAAAGCGGAACGGGCGTTTTATCTGAGCTGCGACTTAGCGAGAGCAATTCCGGCGATTTTTGAATCGCCGAAAACGCCCTAACTCGTCCTCCGTGAAGAATCCCTAACGCACTGAACTACAGTTATTTTTGACGGTAATGCCGGGTTAATAATTGCAAGAAAAAGGCTAATGCAAGCCACTTAACTTGCAATTTGCGTTTGGCTTTTTGACGTGATTCACTGTT
>JAJFGL010000066.1 GCA_021776135.1 Kiloniellaceae bacterium | reverse complement strand
AATGAAATCGAACGCCTGTTCCGCAGGCTGAAAGGCTTCCGCCGCATCTTCTCACGCTTCGAGAAGCTCGACATCATGTTCAGGGCCTTCATACAATTCGCCCTCATCATCGATATCATTAGTGTTAACACGCCCTAGTTGCAACAACGAACAGCATGAACAGGGAGCAGGCGAGGCTGGTGAAGCTGCTGACCCGCAAGCGGGGCAGACGTTGCCGCCGCGCCCTGAATCCCGGTGCATTCCTCTTGCAAAGCTGGACCTGAGCGACCCGGACCGCAGGAAAATCGACCGCTATCTCGATGTTACAAAGTCTGCTCTGCTATTCGGCGGACGGGTCCTGCTGGTCGAAGGCATTGCCGAAGCATTATTGCTGCCCGTAATCGCCAAGCACTATGTTCTAAAGGACCGTCCGGCTGATTTGCGCACATTCCGTTCAGCGGTATTCGTGCCCATCGACGGCGTTGACTTCGCGCCTTATGCAAAAGCCCTCTTGTCACCGTTCAACAGTGTGCGGATCGCCGATCGCCTTGTCATTGTGACAGACGGCGACAAACACACCGTAGATGACGGGCAAGACCTTCCCGGTGAAAAACGCAAAGTCGATCTCGAGACGCTGGCGACCCAGAAAAACGCGGCCTCAATTCTCGATGTATTCGTGAATATGTACTCCCTCGAAACCGAACTTGTCGCAGCCGGTAACGCGACCTGTATGAAAGAAGTGTATCTGAGCCTGCATCCACGGTCGGAAGCGAAATGGGATGATGCCCTGTCCAAGGCCGGTGATGAGCGCGCCAAAGCGATTCAGGAGTTGTTTAAGACGACGCCAAAGGGCGACTTCGCCCAGCTTTTGGCCGACAAGGTTACGACGAGTGAGGCGTTCAGCGTTCCCGGTTATATCCGGCAAGCCATCGATGCGCTGGTAAAATGAGCCAAGAACCTTTCCAGCCGACACCAGAGCAGCGCGATGTCATTTTTCACAATGGCTCCGCGTTCGTAGTTGCCTGTCCCGGTGCCGGAAAGACGAGGGTCATGACCGAACGCGCACGCCGTCTGTTCGGGAACATGCCTGCGGGCCGCGGCGTCGCCTTTTTGTCATTTACGCAGGCCGCCGTGTTTGAACTTGAAACACGGCTCAGGCAGGAGGGGGTACTACCATCGCCTGTCTTTCCCAGCTTTATCGGCACCTTCGACAGTTTCGTTTGGCAGTTCCTGATTGCACCGTTTGGCATGAAGGATTCCGATGCGCGCCCCCGTCTGATTGCCGATATGGCGGAGCTTACTGTTACGCCATTTGATGGTGCTCATCCTTTGCCGCTTTCCTGTTTTTGTCCACTGACAGGCGAAATCTATGAACAAGCGGCCAAATTTCGCGGCTTCGACACATCACAAAAGCCGGCCAGTCAGCTTCAAGCCTATTCATCGGCGGCCAAGAGCATCCGGGCCGGCTTGCGTGAACGGGGGCAGTTGGGTTTCGATGAAGCGCGAAGCGTGGCGCTTGAACGCCTCAAAGAAGCGGAGCTTGCGTCCCAGATCGCTGTCGCGCTAGCGGGCCGGTTTCGGGAAGTCATCGTTGATGAGGCGCAGGACTGTAACCCGGACGACCTTGCAATAATTTCCTGGCTTCGCGATTCAGGCTTACCTGTCAAAATAGTTTGCGATCCCCATCAGTCGATCTACGAATTTCGGGGCGGCGTCACCGATCATCTATTCGCCTTTGCGGAAACGTTCGCAGCGCATGAACGAAAGGATTTGACCGGCAATTTCCGGTCCGCTCCCAATATTTGCAAGACCATCGCGCAGTTTCGGCCTCTGTCCGTCCGTACCCCACCCGACGAACCGCTCGGACGATACAAGGATGAACCCGCTCCCGTCCACATCCTGTCCTACAGCGGTACAGCGGTGCCCGCATCTATTGGCACCACCTTTTGCGCTTTGCTTGGTCAAGCAGCCATAGATGTTTCACTTTCACCGGTCATTGCCGCGACCAAGGCAAGCGGTGCAGCCGCTGCTGGACAGCCGCGTCCGACCGGACGGCGGGATCGCAGCGTGCGGCTCGCCGAAGCAGTCATCGATTTTCACTTTGCCGCCGGATTCAACGATATGAAAACGGCGATCGACTGTGTTCATCAGATCCTGCTTGACCTGGAAGGACGCCTTGGCGGCAGTTCCTATCGCCAGTATCTCGCCGACAATGAAATCGAACCGGCATCCTGGCGTTCCAAGGTGATCTATGTCCTGCGGGAGCTTCAGTTCGATGCGGCAGAATACGCGGATGCCAGAGCGTGGCATGCCGCTGCCAAAGAATTTCTGTCGAAGTACCTGACGGTGGAGAACGGCCAATCCATATCGCAGAAACTCAAATGGAATGCCGCGATTGAGGTTGCGCTCGCGGTTGTCCCGGGCGCGACGGCCATGCCTCGAACGATTCATTCGGTCAAAGGCATGGAGTATCCCGCCGTCTGTGTCGTCACGACAGCATCAACGCTTAAGACCATTCTGGACTTTCTGGAAACGGGAGAGCCAGCGGACAAGGCAGAGGATGCGCGCAAGCTCTATGTGGCAGCATCAAGAGCGGAAAGATTGCTGGTTATCGCCGCACCCAAGAGTCAGGCAGAACGGCTGTGTACCCATCTTTGCGGCCAGGGCGCTATTGTAACAATGAGGGAGATTTGAGCGTTTTCTAGCTGGATGTCTGATATGTTCGCTGGACCGCGCAACTTAATAAAATGAAAGCAGACTGGTTAGACACGCTAAAGGAAATAGTCGGAAAAAAACCTCTTGTCATCTTTCAATTTGATGGCGAGGAATGGTGCCGCCTGTGCGAGTCACGCCGTGGCGCAAACGAATTCACCATCGCCAGGTCCCACGACCTTCTGAAGAACATCAGCACGCCGACCGCTTGTCTCGTATTCGGAAAAAATGACTACGAGTCCGGGGCATATTTCGGGCTTGTCAGTTCGCGGTCGCCCGTGACGACGCTCGAATCGCGCGTCAAAGTGATGCGCGCGCTCCGCGTTCAGCCGTCGTCAAAGGACGAACTCCTGAAGCTTGTCACAGACAAGCCTCATGCCGGAAATCTACAAAGCAGGCTCGCGTCCGCCGCGTCGGTAGTCGTATTATCCCCCAAACTGAGCGCCCATCTCGTGGGCAAGCTTGCCGCGATTGAAGCTAATCGCGGACCGATGCGCGCTGCAATTGCGTCGCTTTCTGTGCCCAAGCACTACCGCGGAATGGGTGCCATGCAGGAAGACGCCTTGCAGACGGTCCTCCGTGCGTTCGGCCTGTCTGCTGCCGACCAAGCCATCTCACTTGAACTGGTCAAGGGGCAGGACACGGCGCTGGCGCGGGTCAATATCATTGAAGATTCCGTTATCGAGCATGATGCCCGTTCCGTGCCGCGCTATGACCTTGTCGGAAGCGATGTCACCGGCCATGCGGTGTTTGAAAAGGGTCTTGAGAGGCTTGATGTGTTCACGGCCAACCGCCGCCCGCTTGAGAAGGTGTTCGGCGTTGATCTGATCTATGTGAACACTACGCGGCAGAATATAGTGATGGTGCAGTACAAGATGCTTGAGCCGCATACCCGGAAGGGCGCAGAGGCGGATTGGATATACAGGCCCGATGCTCAGCTTGAGGCCGAGATCAAACGCATGCGTAAGTTCAGCAGCGATCATCCGCCGGGAGAATACGAATACCGGCTAAATCCGCAGGTATTCTACTTGAAGTTTGTCAAACGCGACGGTGCGCTGAAGAACGCTGCGATCGCCATTCCCATCGACCATTTCGAGCGACTGCGGGCCGATCCGGCTTGCAAGGGACCACGCGGTGCGGTGCGGGTGAGCTTTGAGACTCTCGCCGGACGGTATCTTCGCCAGGGGGCGTTCCTTGATCTGATTCGCTCGGGCTACATCGGCGCGCATGCGCAAACCACGGCGCATCTGGAAGAACTTGTACAGGCCGTGGTGAAGGGCGATAGAGCGGTTGTCGCGGCGATTCAAACATACATGGGCGAAAAGGCCGGGGCTTTTCAAGGTATTTCCGGTGGTGTCACCGACGAAGACCCGTTGGCGGAAGACCCAGGTGATGAATGAACAACGCGCGCCTGGTATGGAGAAGCGCGCAAGGGGAGAGAAGGGAATGAGTCCGGACACTGAGTTGGCATACTGGGCCAACATCGCGGCCATTGCCGGTTTTGTGGTGACGTTCGTCGGCGCAGGTGTTGGCATATATGGGTATTGCAGCTATCGCTATAACTGGAAAAAAAAGACCGATGCGCTTGTTGATTACCTGAAGAGCAAGAAGGCGCAGGCCGGCGACGGAATGAAGGGTCAGCAGACAGCCACACACCTAATTCGGTATGTCGGACTGACCCAAGACGAGATTCTGAAAATCAGTTTCGAGAACAAGCGCGTTGAGCGCACGGTCGGAAAAGATGAAGAGGGGAAGGCCGACACGCTCTATTTTGAGTACAAGGATTAATTGTTCTCCTGGAAAAGGGGCTTCCGAACAATTGTTCCCGGGTATGCTGGATATATAGCTGGTGATTGCCTTCGGCGTGGCGCCGATGTGAAAGATGGGGATATTGATAGGCATAAGAATATAAACGAGATGTTGTGCACTCCATGGATAATGCGAAGAAAAATACTATTGAAGCTTGGAGGAAGTCGCGTTCAGGGGCCTGGGCCGGGCGCGGATTTCATTACCAGCACTTACTTTCCACCTTGATTCTCGTTCGTCAGTGGGCCGGGTTTGCGCCGTCCGGCTTTCTCGTGCCCGAGGGGCAGGAGGATTGCGTCGTTGAACTTTCCGGCCATGATATCCGGATTCAAATCAAGTCGCGCAAAGACGGTATGTTCAGCGACACCGAAGTTCACCAGATTCTTGCTGATGTGGATGCCAAGGCCTTAGCGGCCAAAGGCAGGGCAGAAAACCGGGTCGCCGTTGTTTTGGAACAGCCGTGCTCTGGCATAAGCGGAGATGGCATTGATCAGCTCTTTGAAGGCGACTCCCGGAAGGTAGTCATTTGTAAAGCGCCGGGCGATGAGATTGTCAGCCTGCTTTCGACGCACCTGGACACAGCGGAGATTATGGCCGAAGGCGTTGCAAGCGATCTATACAAACTGGTCGCCGATGCCTCGCAGGCGAACGCGTCCTTACCTTTCGAAAAAAGGCGGCGGATATCCACCACGGAAGTGGAATGGCGCATCTTCGAGCGTTTGGAGGCCGAAGACTCGTCTGCGATAGATATCGCACTTTCTTCCGGGGCCATGGGGCCTGTCGACTTCGTTACACCGGTTGGCGAACCGAGTTTTTATCAAGGTGTGAAAGTCAGACCGGGCCATGTTGCTGCCGGGCTCGTGCTGGATCGTCCTGACGATACGGACGACATTGTCCGCACACTCAAGCGGCGAAGGCATGTGCTGGTATCGGGTCCGTCAGGCGCGGGAAAATCCGCGCTGATGTGGCTGGCGGCGAACGCGCTCGCTGGCGAATTGAGGTGGTACCAGATTACGGGACAAGCGGCTGCAGCTAACGCCGATGCCGTCATTAGGTTTGTTCGGGCACGCCGGCCAACCGAAATATCTCCCATTGGCTTGGTATTCGATGAGGTCGGTTCATCAAACAGCGATTTGTGGGACGTACTGGTCCGTGAGCTGAGAGGCTTGCCCGCTGTCTATTTCCTTGGCTCCGTTCGCCAGGAGGATGTGAATCTCATTGCCAATCAATCAGACACCGAATTCGTGACGGTAAGCCTGGATGAAGACCTTGCCGAGACAGTTTGGGAGAAACTGTCCGCCGGAAAACAGACGAACTGGGTACATTGGCGTGAACCGTTCGAGCAATCCGAAGGCTTAATGCTCGAATATGTCCACTTGCTGACGCAGGGCAGGCGGCTTGCCGCGGTTATCGAGGAACAGGTTCGGCAAAGGGAGCGCGAAGGCCGGCACGACGAACTCGCCATTATCAGAAGCACTGCCGTGCTCTGTGCCCGTGGCGGCGAGGTCGAGGTGGGCAAGCTGTTCGAATTACTGGGATTGAAACCAGACTCTGCCAGCCGCGCATTGAAGAGACTAATTGACGAACATCTTGTACGCGAGAGCCATCCGGGCTTAATTGGCGGCCTGCACATGCTGCGTTCGGAGGCGCTCAGCAAGGCGTCACATGATGAGGCTGTGTATCTGACTGAAGATTCGCTGTGGCGAAGTCTCTCGGCGACAACAAGCGAAACCTTGCCAAGAATTATTCAATCAGTTCTTGCGGAGGCGCTAGGCGAGGCCGAATCCATAGCGCTCCGAAAGCTGGCGGGAACGCTTGCCGCCAGCCCTGACATCGATGTGTGGACATCGATCCTGACCGGATTGGGACTCGCCACCCTGGAACGCCGTGTCGCGTCTTTCATGATGATCCTTGAGCAGCACGGGGTGCAACGCGCCCAGTGGTCTCTCGCTTCGATGTTTGCCGACCCCGATATCGATATTCCCGAACTGACGGAGTTTGAACAGTGGCAGAACCTGCGGAATGCCGTACTCGCTTTCCGTATCTTGCCAAAGCACGACCTGAGGCCTGCTTGCTTGGCGCAGCTTCCGGAAGGAAGCATGGTGCCCTCGTGCCGTAATCTGCAGCAGGCCAACAAGTTGCTTTCCTGCCTGACGCCGATTTGCGGGGGCGAACCCGTACGGCTTACGCTTGCGCCAGATTTCACGGGCGATTGTGAGCAGGATATCCGGCAGGTCGCGGCCCTGCTGGCCACGGCTTATTTGATCGGCCGGGATGTGGCGGAGAATTTGGTGCAGGCCCTGGGAGGCGAGCAGGTTCTATTTCACTGGTTTCGTTCCCAAACGCCATGGGTGACAGCGCCGGTAGTTGAACATGATGGGGCACACGGCCGCACTGTCCGTTCGGACTGGTTTCATGTGGCTGAACAGTACCAGCCCGATCCTCATGACACTGTTTGCACTATCTGTGAGACATTGATCGCGCTATCACCGGAGTCGGATGCCGCAGCTTCCGATGCCGTCAACCCATTAGGGCAACCTATTGCGATCGGTGACTTTACGCCTTGGTCCAAGAACATGCCGAGGCGAAATATTCCCGCCAAGGCCCGCGTCGCCTGGAATGTCGCATTCCGTCAGATACTGCTTGCCAGATCAGCGGCGGACAGCCTGACCGACTATACGCGGCAGATGGCCCAAGTCGTTCAGCGAACAGAAAAGGCCTTTCGTTCCTTCACCGAGAAATGGATCAAAGGGAAAAGCATCTCAAACGCGGACGCGTTGGCGGTCGAAATCAATGAGGTTGTCGGCGCGGTCAACGCGCTGGCTTATGCGACACCTGAGAAGCCGTCACCCTCGATGACCGCGCCTGCACAGGGCGGTGGTGCTGACGACACGCTCGGCGCGCTATTGACTGGCGCCCTCGGAAACCTCTTACCGAGGCTGAGTAAAATCCCCGGGGAAGAAGGAGCCAAGGCCGCTGCCACCTTTGCCGGGAGTCTGGCGGCCCAGGCGCAGGAGCACAAGCGATCTGACATATGGCGTGCGATGTCATTGCCGCCTCTGAACGAACTGGCAGCACTGTCGGAGCGCCTTAGCGATCTTGCCAGCATTCTTCATGAAATGGCGCATGATGACGGCCAAACAACAATTCATGGAATCGTAAAGACCGCGCGGAAAGGCACGCTGGGGAAGGCGATTCATGCAGCTGCGCGGCGATGCCGCTCTCTCGCCGATCAGCGCTTCAGCGACCGACTGCACACTCTGGAAAACGATCTCAAGGAGCGAGGCTGGAACGCCCGGTGCTGGTCCCGATCCATCGATGAAAGCGATAATGTGTACTGGCCGGCCAGGGAGGTTGCAGTCCTTGTCGAGATAGCGGATTTTGAAACGGATGCGCGCTATATCGAGGACGGCCTTGCGATTGGACAGCAGCTTCTTGGAAACGATTGGCGGTTCAGAATAGTCCCGGTCATCAACGGCCAGGTCTTGGCGTCTTTAGCTTTACTTCCTTCATCGCATATGCCTTTGCCTGATCAGGACTTTGCACGGGAATGGCAGGAACATATCAACCGGCCCTTCCTGTCCTCGGGAACGGCAGAGAGATTTGATGAGGCAATGGCCGCTTGCACCCAACTGTCGGCGATTATGGCATGCCGTGAGCTGGAAAACCTGCATCCAGAGGAAGATGAAGCATTCTCAAAAGCCATTGATTCTTTCGAGTGCAATCGCGAACTTGTCGCTGAGGCCGCTGAAAGTACGGGCTCGGAGCATTTGGCATGGGCGCGTGATTACCTCGACCAAAGCTGGGACAAGGTCGTAAGTGAGTTTGAAGCCGCGAAGGCCGGACAGGCGGTCGCGGAACCGCTATGCATGACCGCCCATCTTGCGCTCGCTGGCCAGGAAAATGAGCGGGCCGCTGAACTGGCCGGCGCACGCATACTCATTCTGCAGTCTGAGTGCAGTAGCGTGGCCAGGAGCAGCACTAATCAGGTGCCGGAAGTTCTTTGAGGAGTGCTACACTCAATGTCCCCAAAGGAAATTGTGATTTCGCTCATGGCAAAAGCGGTCCCAGAATGTCATGACGAGATCGTGTCGCTGTGGCAGCGCTATGACCCAGATGTCGTAGTCGTTGAGAACGCAAGACATATCACGCTGAATGCGAACAAAGACCGTATTGCGTTTGATCCCAAGACGATGGAGGTGTTCTGGCTGATCGGTTTCGGCGGCTGGCGCGCGATCGAGTGTTATTCGCCCCATGTGATTTGTTCGGCCGTCTCCAGCCAGACCATTGCCGCTCTTATACAGGACGATGAGGGGCTTGCTGATGTTGAACGTGCCTACAAGGAACGGCGAGCCGCAGCACAGACGCTTATCGATGCGGTAGACCCAGCATCAGCGCCATGGCCGCCTGATTTGCCGCGCCCGAATGCCGACCGTAACGCCTTTGCTGATCTCCAGTACCAAGTGGCCTTTGATCTCACATGCATGGCCGTCGCATTCACACTGTTTCATGAATTCCGTCACGTTATGCTGGATCGTGACACACAGCGCCCGCAAGACCAAAGGGAAGAGGAATTGGCATGTGATGTCTGGGCGCGCGCGTTCATGACTTCCAATCTCGCGGCCTATGCCAAAGTCCATGATCGTGACTACCACGAAGTGCTTCGTAAGCGGTCAATGGGCTTCGCGCTCTCTGCCCTGATTCTCCATGAAATCACACCAGTTTGGGACCATGGCGGCAATGCCACCTATTTTTCGGTTGCCACCCGCCTGCAGACGATCCTCGATAACACGGCGCTTCCAGACAATGACCATTTCTGGGTTTTTTCAGCTTCGCTGCTTGTAGGGATATGTCGGCAAAAAGGGTTGCCTGTCGATGCGCCGGTAATGAGCGCTAGACCGCTTACGGCCTACTTGCTTGCCAAGCTCTAGGGGGCCAGTTTAATACGGACATGCCCTGGCCACCCAAGCTTTTGCAGCATTATGGCTCAACGGAAAGCACGGCATCGGCTCCTCCACAGCAGCGAGTCTGGACCAGTTAAATCCTGTCTAGGATTATGGCTAGGTCTGAGCCGCCCACTGCATCCAATTGCACTGAGCTACCCATGCTTCTACGACGCGGAATATGGGATTCAATTTGAGCTGGTTGCGGGCCCCCGCAACCAACGGAAACCCCGCTTTGAGCGAACTTGTAAGTCGTTGATTTTACGGGATTTGCCGAAGCGGGCTTTTTATCAAGCGCAAAGTTGATCATCGCACCGAGGTCGCCGACGACTTCGATGTAAAATTTGTCGTCTTTCGCCATGACGACAATTTTTTCCATAAGAGTTCGGATGGCCTCTGCCGCACGCGCTCTTTTGGATTCGGAGTTCAGAACCTCATAGAGCGCAGAGAGCTTTTCCCGATATCGCTTTGCCATGGAGGGGTGCAAAAAGGTTTTCGGCTCCTTCGTGGCCTCCAGTTGCTCGCTCAGAATGGTTTTTCGAGCCTCTAACGCCAGCATTTCCTCTTTCACGCCCGCGAAATCCCCGAGACCGTTTTTGATCGCCTCGATTATGTTTCGCGTCTGCGCTTCGATCCGTTGAAGCTCCTGCCGCGCTCCGGCGAGTGACGCCGTTTGCGCCATTCGCGACTGATTGACATATTGGGTATAGGCGCGGCAAAATTCATCCAGCGCTTCCTTGGTCATGAGCTTATTGCGGAACTCTTCCAAGACCCATTGTTCCAGTTCCGCCCGGTCTATACGGACCTTGTTGTCACACGTCTTTTTCGCTTGATACGCGGCACAAATAAGCTGCCGCTTGTTTTTGACAATGTAACCCGCACCACAATGGCCGCACTTAACGATGCCGGAAAGAAGATACTTTGGCCGCTTGTTGGCACCCAGAGCATTTCCCATCTGTACAGGCCGTGTATTTCGCTTGACGGCGCCCTGCCGGGCTTTCACCTCATCCCACAGGTTTTGCTCGACAATGCGCAGGTCAGGAACCTCCTTAACGACGACTTCCGACTCATCGCGCGGTCTTGACACACGCTTGCCCGTGTCAGGGTCTTTCACGTAGCGCAGCCGGTTCCACACGAGACGACCGATATAAAGCTCATTGTTGAGAATACCCGTCCCCCGCTTTCGATTGCCATGAACGGTGCTTGGCCCCCAGCCATTCTTCATTGGGGACGGTATTCCCTCCTTGTTAAGCTGCACGGCAATCGCTTGCGGTGACTTTCCGCCGGCGTAATCCCGAAAGATGCGCTGAACAATACGGGCTTCCTGTGGATTGATTTCCCGTTCCCCCCGCAAGGCATCACCGTTGCCGTCAATTTTTTTGACGACATTGTATCCGTAGCAATTGCCCCCGCCTGATTTTCCATTTTCGATCCGCCCCCGGAGACCGCGCCGGGTTTTATCGGCAAGGTCTTTCAGAAAGAGGGCGTTCATGGTGCCTTTCAAGCCGATATGGAGATTGTCGATCCGCCCTTCCGACAGAGTGACGATCTTCACATCCGCGAAACTCATCCTCTTATAGATACCCGCGATGTCCTCTTGGTCGCGTGAAAGCCGGTCCAACGCCTCCGACACAATGATATCGAAATTGGCCCGGGCGCCATCGGCAATCAATGCCTGAATGCCTGGACGCATCAGACTCGCGCCGGAAACGGCGTGATCGGTGTAGCATTGAACAACCGTCCAGCCTTCACGATCCGCCTTTTCCCTACACAAGCGTATTTGGTCTTCGATAGAAGCGTCGCGTTGATTGTCGGACGAGAATCGGGCGTAAATGGCGGCTTTCATTTTTCCGACTCCGGTTTTCGGTTTCTCAAATCCTCTTCGGCGGCGTCTTCCGCCAACAGCCTCACGATTTGAACCAGCCCGGGGTGAAGCGTCTCTTTATCGCCCCGTCCGGACTCACTATCGGCACACGATTCTTCCCTCGTGCGGATAATGAATTCGGTGCCGTCGTCACAAATATATGCCTTAACTCGCCTGACTTGCGACATGCGCGCATTCCTTGCGGGCGGGATGCAAGGCGGGTTTGATCCATCATAGATTGCTCTTTTTTCTTCAATTCGTCAATCATAATATGAAGTAATATCAGTAACTTATATCATATTTTAGCAAACGCGGCCCCGTCGGATCAAACACCGGCAACGCTCGGTCAATCGGAGAAATTCGCCCGACGCCGCGCACACACGCGCCCTGCATACGGCGCCAAGGGGCGGCTTTCGCCGCCCCGTGCAATGTCTCCGGCCGCATTTCGAACTGCGGATCAAAAGCGCGGTTCGTGGCCGTGATAGAAGCGATACAAATGCTCTGCGTGCCGCCGCATCTGGACTGCGAGATAGATCAGGCCGCGCCAGTTCGACAACTCACCGGAATCCATGTTCGACATCATGTCGTCAAACAGCACCGTCCCCTCCCAGATACGGCTTACCGTTTCCTCCATGGCTTTGATATCCGCCTCGTCGGGGAGACTGTTGCCCTTTGCTTCCCGTTCCAGAATGCGCATCAATGTCCGGGCGTCCCCTTCGCCCATCAATTTCTCCGCCATGGAGATTTCATCCGTGTTCCGGTCGCGCTTTTGTTCCGGGCCGGTTTCTTCGGCGTCCTTGCGTCTGGTCATGACAGACCTCCCGTTTTTTCTCTCAATCCCAATACAGTCGATCGAGGGAAAATCCGCCATCCGAACACTGCCGATGCGCAAACTTCCGTTAACAGGGCGGGAAAATCTGTGATAATGGATGGATTAGCCATGCCAATCTCCTTCGTAGGTTGGTTGGTTAGGCTCGGCAAGGTGTTAGTGGCATCTTGTCGGGCCGCTATTTGGGCGAAATGCCCGTTTGATCAGTTAGCTAAATATGCGATTCGTTTTTCTTATAGGCAATCTCTCCCTTTTATTGTGAAAATATCACCGTACATAATGACAGAATCACATGTTTGTTTCAACCATCATTCGGTGATAAATTCACTACATAATGTTAATTGCCAACCAGCAATCAAAGATGGCGCGGGCCGCCCTCGATTGGGGCGTCAAGGATTTGTCCTTGGCCGCCGGTATTGGCATTAACACTGTCACCCGCTTTGAAAGCGGTCGGAATGTGACCATTGACACAATCCAAAAGATTCAAGTTGCGTTGGAGACCGCAGGCATCGAATTCATCCCCGCCAACGGCGGCGGCCCCGGCGTGCGGCTGCGCGCCAATGCCGATTAACGCTGCGCGTTTGGGGTGTGTTAGTGGGTGGATCAGCCATTCCAGCCTCCGCTGAAGGTTGGGTGGTCGGGGCTTTATGGGGTATGTCACCACCCTGCGGAGCCCGCTCTATAGAAAGCGCTCGAAATCGAATCCTTGCGCCTTTCCAAGTGATACCATTAGCATAGTATAATCCGTTGCGCATCGCAATACCATTCGAATAATTTAACCCCATAGGAATAATTTTGAGAAACACAGTTCAACTGAATTCGGAGCAGCTTCGCGCCGCCAGAGCAATTCTCCGATGGGGGCAGACTGCTTTGTCAAAAGAGTCAGGTGTTTCAACACCAACGATCAAGCGTTTGGAAGCAATGGATGGCATAGTCTCTGCGAACCGGGTGACAATTGACGCCATCGTCAGAGCCTTCGAAGCCGCAGGCATCGAGTTCATCCCCGAAAACGGCACTGGTCCAGGAGTCTGCCTCAAAAAATGACAGTGCCTGCACCGGCTAACAGTTGAGGTCAGACATGGAAGAAATCAGAAGGCTGGAAATCCCGGAAACGAACGATGTGATTGTTGGCGAACTTGCCGAACGCGGAGATTGGGTCCTGGCAAATGTTGATACCAACGGTTCCTGGCCCGTCGCAACCCAGAAGGTATCATACCGGAGGGAAATCGTTTGGATTCTACCGGTCATGAAAAAGTGTTTCCCGGCTGTTGCCATGAAAGTGCCGTCTGGGAAGGACCGTGTGAAATGCGAACTCTTTCTGATGCGTTTTCTCAGCAATTTGGCCTGGGTCAAGAGGCAAGGTTTTCTGGTGGCGGGATTCGGTGGTGGGAATGTGCCCCGTCCCATGGGACGCGATAAGACATTTGGCTATTCGATTTGCGAGGAATTCAATCTTTCCTATTTTCCTGAACCAGAAAGTGACAGCGCATTACTCGCTCTCGCATTGCTACGAGAGGGACGGGGCCTAAACCACCCTGGTTATGCCTTTTTGTCCTGCTATCGGGTTTTGGAAGTTGCTCTTCGGGATGGAAAAGAACGTGGTGAGTGGATCAGCAAAAAATTGGATATGATCACCGATCATAGAGCATTAGAAGCGATCAACAAATTGAAGGCTCAAGGGGTGGAAAATATAGGGGAACATTTGCGCGATTCCGGCAGACATGCTATTGCGCACGCAAAGGAAAAGCCGATTATTGACCCGGATGATCCTTCAGACGCAAGACGGCTAAGATCAGAATTACCAATTATGGATGCACTTGCAGAGCTGGCAATCGAAGACATTTTGGGCGTCGAGACAAGCCATACTGTTTGGAGGAAGCATCTATATGAGCTGAAAGGATTTAAAGATATCCTGGGCCCAGACATTGTGGACCATCTGGCAAGAGGTGAGCAAATCACTGAACAGCATATGATTGATATCCCAAATATCAACGTGCAGCTCCGTAGACATGGACCTTATCCGTCACTTTCGAATCTACAGGTGAAAGAAATCGGTCAGAACGGCAGTAATTTTTTCATGGTGTTTCAATTGGATGATGAAGCTTTACAGATA
Source organism: Kiloniellaceae bacterium (assembly GCA_021776135.1). Classification (GTDB taxonomy): domain Bacteria; phylum Pseudomonadota; class Alphaproteobacteria; order Kiloniellales; family J153; genus JAJFGN01. The sequence continues at coordinate 64,929 of JAJFGL010000066.1, read as the reverse complement.
CAGTTTAAATTAGACTTTGCCGAGGAACGATTGGTATTTGATCTTATCAATGACCTGTCTATAGAAGATGATGGTACGTCCGAAAGTGCGGAAGCAATCGCGGAAGTAAAACGGTTTGAAAAGGAGTATTTTGGCAACGGTGAGCTTCATATCTACAATGCAGAAACGGGGGAACTTATATCCCGGAAGGATGCATACATTCCTTTGAATATGTACGTCGATCACAAGGCTGCGGATAAGGAGATCGCATATTGGAAGCAAACTGCTAAAAACCGCCAAGAAAAAGACAGACGTTAAAAAGGGAAAGTGAGCTCGATAGGGCCGTCGGTGTTGCGGAATCTGAATTTAACTCTTCCCTGAGTCAGGCTTCCGACACATTTCAACAGTGGCGGTATATTCACGAAGCGCAGCATAACGTTACTTCTGATACGAAGTTCCTCAAATCACTCGCCTTTGGAGTGCAATGCGAACTGGACCCCGAGTTTCAAAGAAATTGAGAAATTACGATGTCAGTTTACTCAATGCACGGAATATACAGGGTACAGACATGGTCCGTATTCCCCGTCCAGTTTTACCCACCCGCCCTTGCCGGGTGCGCTGTATGTGTCTGCCCTTTTCAGGTCAGACGCGTTCCAGGGCCAGCGCCCGGTCAACGGCCTGGGGTTCCCCTGAACAAATAGGAGTTCAGCTTCAATCAGGCAGGAAATCGGGGAGGCTGGATATTGGGAGGTTGTCCATTCAGGCGGGCTTCGCGGGATGTTGCCACGATACTCCCCATCTCCGCGAAGCCCCGACCATATTAGCCTGAAAAACAGGTAAACATGGCTGGCCGACCCCTTGGCACTAACGGAACACGATCCAATCAACGCTTTTGAAACGCTTACGTTTCTGTGCCATCGTGACGCGATGAACACATTGACAAACTACGGGCAGACCGTATATCATGATAGATGAAGGCTTTGAATGGGATGAAGCGAAAGCTGCACAAAACCTGGCCAAACACGGCGTTGGCTTTGATGATGCCAGGGCGGTGTTTCGTGACCCGTTCGCCATTGAACTGTTAGATGACAGACAGGATTACGGCGAGGAGCGCTATATTCTGATCGGTATGAACGCCGCCAATGTGTTGGTTGTTGTCTATACGGAGCGAAACGAAAAACACCGGATTATCTCGGCCCGGAAAGCCCGGCCAAACGAACGGAAATTCTATCATGACGAAAATCGATGATATGAGTGATGCGCCACTTACCAATTCTGACCTCAAGCGGATGAAAAGAACGCCCCAAGCCAAAATCATCCGCCGGGCGCTCAAGCTCTCACAGGAAGAATTTTCTGCCACCTTTCAAATTGCGATTGGCACATTGCGCGATTGGGAACAAAACCGGGTGGAACCGGACGGCGCGGCAAAAGCTTACCTGAAAGTCATCGCACACGCCCCTGAGACGGTGCAAAAGGCATTGCAAGGCGCCACCCAATAACCCATCAGGGATCGAAGCTGGATGGCCGAAACCGCAACGCAGTAATACGACGCCAGTTTACTAAATGCACAAAATATATGAGGCGCGACCATGGACCATGGCTCGTCTTCCCCTATCACGTCACACGGCGTGGGGATCCCGTGCGATGGTCAGAAGGAAAGCTTTGGCATGCCCCGTCGGGTTTCTGACCCCCTTCCCCCCCCCTGACGTAGTGTGGTCACACATTAAAGCCATAGCGACGGGGAAAACCAAAAATAATTAAGCGTATTCAGTAAACGGGCGCCGTAACCCAAACATCGTTGCCCGCCATTACTTCCTGCCTGGTCGTGCCGGTGGCCATTGTCGCGCAGCATGCAGCACACGAAGTATGCGCAGGATGTCTGAGGTACTGTCGTAGACCAGGATGTAGTTTTGGTGCGCGACGAGTTCGCGGGTGCCTTTCACGCGCCCCGGGCGGCCGAGATGAGGGTGGTCGGGCAGGCGGCTCGATTTTTCCTCGAACAACTCATCCAGAGCCAGTGCCGCCGCCGGGTTGTCTTCGGCTATATACGCGCGAATCTCTTTCCGGTCCCGGTGCGCCGGTCCTGTCCAGACCAGTCTCAAGAGTCGGTGCTGCGCATTCTGCCGCGTGTCTTTTCGCGCCAGGCCGCCGCTTCCGCTTCTACGTCTTCAGCAGAAATCAGATCGCCTGAATTGGCGGCATCGAGACCGACGTGCACTTGTTCACGGAACCAGATGTCGTGTTCCTCTTTTTCCGTCTGCTTGCGAACGATGTCGCGCATGTAGTCACGCAGAAGCTGGGCGCCGGTTCGATCCATAGATTTCGCTATGGTGGCGAAGTTTTCCTTGAGGTCTTCCTCGACCCGGAAAGTGAATGTGGATTGGTTCATGGCTCTTACCCGATGTGTTACAAAGTTAGTGCAATGTAGCACAATGTGAGGTAATTTCAAGGCTTACCTGTTCCGGGGCTTGCCCTTCGGGCCGCGCTCTAAATTTCGGTGATATAGCGTCCGGCTTGCCCGACGCCCCGGTTTTCGACTGTATTGTTCAGGTCGGCTTTGGCCTGCGGCGAAAAATTGACGGCCAATCCTTATCCGGCTTTCAATGCCACGAACGCGTCGAAATCGAACGGTTCGCACGGGCCGGACTCCTCGCCCCTGATCAGTTCCGCCCGGAGTGCCGCCAGCGCGGTTTCACGCTCTTCCAAAAGCCGCAGTCCGGCGCGGACCACATCGCTTGCCGAGCCATAGCGTCCGTCCTGTATCTGGGTATTGATAAAGCCCGTGAAATGGTCGCCAAGGGAAACCGAGGTGTTTTTGCTCATCGCAATATCCTTTCACCGCGCCATTATACCAAATATTGGTACTTTTCCAAGGCGGGTTCCGGCATGCGATTGAAGCCATTCTGCATGGGACAGGGTATAGGAAACAGTGCGCCGCAACACTTGGCCAAAGGCGTCATTTTTTGCTGTTCAGTGCGATCAAATCGACCATAAACGCAGCCAACTCCAGATTCTTGTCACTCAGCGATTTCGCGGCGTTGTTCAGCCTCTTCATCGATTCTTTTCGTTCGAGCGGAAAGTCAAAAAAGTCGCGCACGGGAACTTTCAATGCGGCGCTGAGCGCCTCGAACGACGTCGCATTGGGAAAACAATTGCCGCTTTCCCAATTTCTGACGGACTCGGGCGCGCGCTCCACCCGCCCTGCAAGCGTCTCCTGGGTCAACCCCCGACCCTCGCGGATAAGACGTATCCGCATTCCCAATGCTTCTTTGATTTCCATTTCAGTAGTTTGAATGCAGGTGGATTTTTTGAAAAGTAGGTAAAAATCGTGTTTTATGTGATAAATAAGTAGTTTCATTACCGGTTTGTTGAATCGATATCGTTTTTACAATATTAAACAGCCGCCCCCGCAAGGCGACCGGAAAAACGTTCCACACAGATCAAAGAGAAAAAGGGATATGTTCGCCGGGCAGTTTGCCCGGCGGATACGGATTTCGTCTTTCAAAAGCACCGGAATGATCCGCCAACGGATCGGGAATATGGATAGATACAAAATCCATCAAAGGCCGGGAAGTGCTCTAGGCTGACGAAGAACCGGACTCGCCATCTGCGGCGTGGCGTTGCTGAACCAGCGTATCAAGCATTTTCGCCGCCAGTTCCAGACCATCATCGTCCAGTTTCGGGATCGCATCCAGCACCGTGTCCATCAGGTGTAAACGCCTGGCGCTGATAGTGTCGTCTTCGCCGCCAAAATCAAAAAAATTCCGCACCGGCACGCCAAAGGTCTTGCTCAGGCGTTCGAGGCTTTCAAAACCCGGCGCGGTCGCGCCGCGTTCCATGGAGCGAATAGCCTCGACGGATCGCTCGATCTTTTCGGCAAGCGATTGCTGGGTCAGGCCCGCACGATTACGGGCATCCCTGATGCGAAGCCCTACTGCTTTTTTCAATTTCATTTCTGCATTTTAAATGCAGCTTTTATCCCCGAAAAGGAAATATAACTTGTGTCTTATCGCATACTTCAGTAGTTTTACTTCCGGTTGGCGCGATCCAGACACCGAAACAAGGGTGCAGTCGCCCCGGAACATTGCGACGAGGGGAGAGGAAAATTGCCCGGGGGTAAAACGTGTCCATATCAAGAAGAGATGGTTTTGCAGCCCCCGGCGGGCCAAACCGTCACCCTTTACAAATGAAGAGTTCGGACAATCCTGCCTTGACGGACAATCTGGTGGGCGATGCAGATCCGAACAGCGCGACGCATCCCGGAATTCTGACAAAGCTCTACGTTCGATATCGCGCAGTTTTGACGAACTATCTGGAATCAATGGTCGGCTCGCTCCCCGACGCCGAGGATCTCGTTCAGGAAACCTTCATACGGATACACAGGAGCGAAGTGGATGAAAGTCGCTCACCACGTAGCTTACTTTACATTACGGCGCGGCACCTGGCTTTTAACGCCCGCAAGGGCAAAATGAAACTTGCCACAGACGTTGTTGACGATTTCGATTTGTTGGGTCTGCACGATGAAAGCCCGGATGCTGAAGCGCAGGCCATATCCAGGCAAGAGTTTCGACTGCTGTGTAACGCGGTGAACAATTTGCCTCCAAAATGCAAAAAGGTCTTCATCCTTCGCAAGGTCTATGGATATTCGCAGGCGGAGGTTGCCGCAAAGATGGAGATCGCCGAAAGCACGGTCGAAAAGCATCTTGGAAGGGGCGTCCTCCGCGTTTTCAACCAGCTTGGCGGCAAGCTTTCCTATGTATCGGCGGCCGGTGATGACTGATACCGTTTCATTCCTGAGCCGGGGGTCCATCGAAGAAGATGCCGGCTATTGGCTGATCCGCCTCGATTCAGGTGAAATTTCCGACAATGAAAAACAGGTCTTTCAACATTGGCTGAACGGCGACCCACGCCGGAGCGCCGTATTTTACGAACTACAAAATGTATGGCGAAAATCAGATGCGTTGCGACTGTCCCGAGCGCCTGCCGGACACCGGCGCTCGCGGCGGAAGTATGTGAATCAGGCGGTTTCGCCAAAAAGAAAAAGCCCGATCATCCGGTGGCCCGCCATTGCAGCGTCGGTCACGCTCTTTGTTGCGGTTTCCACCCTGTCATGGCGATTTGCATATACGCCAGAATATCAGGCGCATGAAACCGGTGTGGGCCGGAGAATGACCGTTTCGCTCGAAGATTCGTCCGTGGTCGAACTCAACACCGACACCGCAATCAAGAGCGAATATTCAGATGATACGCGAACGATCCGTTTGTTGCGGGGTGAAGCGCATTTCATGGTCACCCCGGATAAGGATCGGCCATTTATCGTAACCACAAATAATGGCCGGGTTCGCGCGGTTGGCACAGCATTCAATGTCGCTCTTCATGATGACGTTCTGGAAGTCGTTGTCACGGAAGGAATGGTTGAAGTCGCCGCAAAACCCCCAACACCCGACATGCCCTCACCACATGAAAATAATACTGCCGTCGAAAGCCGGCCGGTATCGGTGGTATCCGGTCAAAAGACCGCCTTGGTGAACAATCGCATTTCAGACATCGAAAATGTTGGCCTGAACAGGATCAATCGAGAGCTGGCATGGCGTCGTGGCGTGCTGATTTTTCAGGGCGAGGCCTTCGAAGATGCCGTTGCGGAAATTAGCCGTCACACGACAAAAAAAATTGTTATCGCAGATCACAGGATCAAAGGCATCCAGGTCGGCGGCACATACCCCATCAATGATATAGGAAAAACATTGGCGATGCTTGCCAAAACATATGACCTGATAATTTCCCGGCCGGACTCAAACACCATCATTTTGCGTCTGGATAAAAACCCGTTTTGAATTTTCCGAAAAAAAATGCCCTTTTCGAGTGGCGGATTTTCAGACGGGCGACTGTATTAGGTCTGTAAAGGAATTTTGGCTGGGCTAACCGGTCGAATTCAAAAGCAACAAAAAGAGGGAGACCGGTTATGCGGGAACGTGGTGTGATTCCACGGACGGGAGAGGTACGTCCAAAGCGAACATTCATTAAGTCGGCGTTACTTGGCGTCTCATTATTGGCAATTACGGCCAACCCCGGCATGGCGCAAAATGCGCCGATAAAAGACGAAACCGCCCAATTCGACATTCCCGCGCAAACGGCGTCCGTTGCCCTGGAGCTATACGCCGCGCAGGCAAATGTCGAGCTTGCATATCCCTACAAACTTTTGAAGGACGTACAGGCGCCGGCGCTCACTGGTAAATTTGACAAAATCCGCGCCCTGGAGCTTCTCCTTGAAGGCACCGGGTTAACCCATGAAATCATCGATAACGGCGCTATCGTCATTCGGGATAACCGTGACCGCCGAACAAATCATGGCTCAGCATCACCCGATAACAGACGCGACGGCGTATCCCTTGCGTTGTTGGAACCGGACTCGGCCCCATACAGAACAAATGTGCGCGCCTCAAGTACCGCCGGCAGCCGCTCGGACGCCGCCTTCATGCAGGACGAAATCCCCTCTGCCGACCCCGCGCTGGAAGAAATCGATGAAATTGTCGTCACCGGTTCATTGATACGGGGCACCAAAGCATCGGTCGGATCGAACCTGGTCACTATTGATCGACTGGATATCGAACGCGGCGGCTTTGGCAGTTTGCCGGAGGTGATCCAAAGTCTCACCAACAACTTCGCCGGCGGCATTAGCGAGTTTTCAAGATCGCCCGATAATTCAGGCAATCTTTCGGGCGGCACGGCCATTAATTTACGCGGCCTCGGAGCAGGCAACACACTCACCCTCGTCAATGGCCGGCGATTGGCGGCGGGTGGTTTGGACGGCAACTTTGTTGACATTTCCAATATTCCAGCGTCGCTGGTCGAGCGGGTCGAGGTATTGGCGGACGGCGCCTCGGCGACCTATGGCTCCGACGCTATTGGCGGTGTGGTCAATATCATTATGCGCGATGACTTTGAAGGCGCGGAAACCAGTCTGCGCTTCGGCACCGTCACGGAAGGCGGCACCCAGGAATATCGCGCCAGTCAGCTATTCGGCAAAAACTGGGAAATCAACAATCGCCCCGGCAATGCGGTATTGTCCTACGAATATTATAACAGAGGGCGACTGCGTTCCGAGAATAAACCCTTTGCGCGCGATAGTGATCTTACTTCGTTTGGCGGGAATAATTTCGGAGCGCAGGGCAGCGTACCCGGTAATATTCTCGACCCGGTGACTTTCTTTACGACGGTTGCGTTCGCGATTCCCGACGGACAGGACGGCACAAACCTTACGCCTGATGAATTGCTCCCCGGACAGATCAATCTATTCAATCGGAACGAAGGCCGCGACCTGTTACAGGATCAGGAACAGCACAGCTTCTTCGCTTCTGTGTTTCAGAAAGTAGCAGAGAGTTTAGAGCTTTTTGCCGAAGCACGCTATAGTGACCGGGATTTTGACCAGCGCCCCCCTCAGCAGGAGATTACGCTCACAGTCCCGTCCACCAATCCATATTTTGTCGATGCACTTGGCGGCCCTTCTGAAGTTCGTGTCAGCTTTAATTCAGCACGAGATTTCGCCGAGCGTAGGTTTGGGGGCGATACAAGAACCTTTAATGGTGTTTTCGGCGGTAAAGCCACGCTGTGGGGGGACTGGCAGGGGCAAGCCTATGGATCTTATAGCAGTGAACGCAGAAGAACCACTATAGAAAATATTGATCCTGCATCTCTAGCTGTTGCCTTGGCTGACCCGGACCCTGCGACCGCATTTAATCCGTTTGGTGACGGCTCATTCAAGCAGAACCCGGATACCGTAAACTCCATTGTGTTCGAAAATCCAGCCAATGGGAAGTCGGAAGTCTGGTCCGGTAATATGACTGCGGACGGATCACTTTTTCAACTGCCCGCTGGTGCCCTAAAAATTGCTGTTGGAGCCAACTTTGATTCCTTCTCTCTCGATTCCTTTAGCGATAATGGCCCTTTTGGAATAAGGGAAACAGATTTTGGGCGAGATGCCTTTGCAATATTTGGGGAAGCCTATGTGCCGCTTTTTGACGGGGCAAACAGCCGACCAGGACTGCAAAAGCTGATCTTTACCGCATCAGTTCGCTTTGAGGATTTTGACGATGTAGGTAGCACCACAAACCCAAAGTTCGGACTTTTATGGAGTCCTGTTAAGGGCCTGAACATTCGGGGCACTTTTGGAACATCATTCAGAGCGCCTGATCTGGTGGAGCTGGACACGACCGAGAGCCAAACCTTTATTTTTCCAATCCCCGATTCTTCTTCGTCAACAGGCCTGACATCCAGCATTATTCTCAACGGAAATAACGGGAATTTGGAAAGCGAGACGGCGGATAGCTGGACTCTGGGCTTTGATTTCACACCATCATCTCTACCGGACCTCACATTCAATATCGGCTACTACAATGTTAAATTCGAAAAACGTATTGTCAGTGCACTAAGCGCTGGTTTGTCGATTCTGGAGCAGGAAGAGCGATTTGCTTCGGCAATCATCCGCAATCCCACTCAGGCGCAGATTGATGAAGCCTGCGCCGAGGGAACCTTTTTTGATCTTGGAAGCCCGTGTCGTACAACGCCCGTCGGCGCTATTATTGATTTACGTCCGATCAATGCCGGGATCACCAAGACGGACGGTCTGGATTTCAATATCGTCTACGAACTGACGACAGAGCATTGGGGCACCTTCAGCTTCGATGTCGGTGGCACGTATATTCTTGCCTTCAAAGAGGCTTTCGGTCCTACCGCTCCCGTTACAAAAATTCTCGATACTGTCGGCAATCCGACCGACTTTCGCATGCGGAATAGTGTGAGCTGGACCAACCAGAAGGGGTTTTCCGCGACCGCCTTCCTGAACTTCACGGGTAGCAGCGCGGACAATATCAGCACCCCGGAACGCAAAATAAAAAGCTGGACAACAATCGATCTGACATTGGCTTACGCCACCGGAAATCGTTGGCAGGGCATCGGGTTGAATGACACGAGGTTTTCTTTTAACGCTCGCAATCTGTTTGACGACAACCCGCCTTTTGTCAACAATTTCAACGGTATCGCTTTCGATCCTGAGAATTTCAGTCCGCTCGGACGATTTCTCTCCTTCAACCTGACCAAGTCATTTTGAAGGATCGAACAAATGTACACGCCGACTTTTCAAAAATGCACTACGCCATTCCGGTTTCTTGTCCTTCTGGTATTGCTTTCCTTATCTGCATTGGCCGCATTTGCCGACGAGCAGCCAGAGACAACACACTTCACCATTGACGACTATTTTGAGCTAAAACGCTTTTCGCAGCTCGCTTTGTCATCAGATGGCGGATGGATCACCTATGTGGTTGAATCGCAATCACTGACGGAAAACAAAAATCTGCGCCATGTATATATCAGCCCGACAAAGCCGGATGCTGAGCCGTTTCTGATAGACGAAATTCAGGATGGTCGCGAATTTGCCTGGATACCGGGTACGCATAAGCTGGCCTTTCTCTCTGCCCGTGATGGCGTTACTCAGATTTATTCCTATGATTCTTCTACCAAAACCTTGCAACAACATACGGATGGTGAGCATCCGGTTACACGCTTTCGCTTTGCGTCCGACGGTGTATCTCTTGCCTATCTGACGCAGGAAATACCGGATATGGGACCGTCGCTATTTGACCAAATGCAGAATGGCGACAGGGGTATTTTGATCAATGCCGATACCGCCAGCCTTTATGACTTCATCAATCCGAACTGGACCTCGTGGTCTGACCAGGCTTCTCAACGGCTAAACGCGCTATGGATCGTATCAGCAGGACCGGCTGCTTCTGAGGCGAAAGTACGCGGCGATATAAAAGATTTTCACTGGTCTACGGACACGGAAAAGTTATCCGTTACCTATATTGCCGATGATGTTCCTACAGAAATCGCATCCGACCTTCGAACCAGCCTCGGAATATATGATGTCAGGGACAAGAAATTCCGTGTTTTTGGTACAGCGCTCCCCCCGTCAGATGGACAAAGTGGAACATATTACACAGACGGAAAATGGGTGCCGGACCAAAACAAGATTTTTGTTCAACGCATTAACGAAAAAGATATGTGGACGCGAAATGGTGAATGGTCATTGGTCGATGCATCCGATTATCAAAACAAAAATCTAAGCGAACAGACATGGCAGCCAATAGAAACATCCAGCCAAAATACATTCATCCCACTTGATGGATCACGAATTTATGTGGCCGGAATGGTCAACGCTGTCCGGTCGCTTTATCAGATGACAGTATCGAGGTTTGCGAAGTCCAATATCGTCAAGGATGTGAAAGGCAGTACATCGTTTTTTCAGTTTAATGATGACTTTCAGGCGACGGTCTATGTCAATGAAAGCCTGACCCACCCGCCGGAAATTCATATCTGGCGTAAAGGACGCGGGTCTTACCAACTGACCCACTTCAATGAAGCCATTGCGGAAAAAACCGTCCCGGTGGCGAAAGAAGTCATTTGGAAAAGTAAGGATGGCACCGACGTTCATGGCTGGTTGATGGAACCAGTCGGCGCAACACATTTCGATAAGCCCTGGCCGATGATAACCTATATCAATGGCGGCCCGGGGGTGACGATGCCAGACGAATTTGCGTTCTTTTTTAACTACTGGCCTTATCCGTTTGAGGCCTATGCGACAAACGGCATGGCCGTCTTTATTGTCAATTATCGCGGAATGATGTCTTTCGGCACAAAATATGCCAATCCTGCAAAAATTGATGGCGAACCCGTCGATGATATTCTGACGGGCATTGATTATCTGGTTGAAAAAGGAATCGCTGATCCTGATCGGCTGGCAATATCAGGTCAAAGTCACGGGGCCTGGCTTGCCCCTTTAGCCATGACCCGGAACGGTTCATTTCGGGCAGCGTCTTTCGCAGAAGGTGTCGGAAATTTTGTGACCATCCATAATTTAATGTCTGGGGAAGTGAATAGAGAAGTGCACGATATCTATTTTGGCCCCGGACTCTATGAAGACGCTTCGCGTTACCTAGAACTCTCCCCAGAGTTGTATTTTAAGGGTCTTAATACCGCCGTGCTGTTCGAAGCAGGGGTGCAATCCGCAGCCGTCAGCATGCTCGGGTATTCAAAAGCAGCGCAAAATGCGGGCATGCCGACTGAATATATTGCTTATCCAAAAACCGGGCATGGAATAACCATTCCTCGCCTGCGTAGGGAATCAGCGATGCGAAACCTCGACTGGTTCCGGTTCTGGCTTAAAGACGAGGAAGACCCTGACCCGGCTAAAGCCAAACAATATGCCCGCTGGCGTGCCATGCGGAATTAACATGAGGCGCACGGAAAGGTAATGAAATATACTACTATCGGAAAATGAATCATGTGCAGCGGCACGCCGCTGCACATGAACAGGCCACCCTTATTGTGGACGCATCAAGAAGCCGTCGGGAGTACCGACAATCGGGGCTCCTTTTGTGCTTTTTGATACTTTTCCAAGAATAGTCATGGCAACATCCTTTCTTTTTGAAGTGTGCACCGGGTTATTCCGGTATCTTTTATTATATCTGAATTATGTGCGATAAGGGATTTTATAAAATGATTATTATATCAAAAAATTTAGTTACAGAAATGCGCGGATCAACACTGTTGATCTATTTAAAATAATCTTTTTTTCACAATTTATCTTGTGTATTATTATTTTGATTGCCGACGATTTAATCGAAAGCGGACACTCACACTGCAACCTTCAGACTAGTCGCGTCCGCCACGGGACGATCCCGCCATCCGCGCAACCATACCTCTGTGGCGAAATGCCCTAGGATTTCCAAAGGCGAAACGGCAAAAAAGACATCTTCTTGACTCAATGTTCTCTCAAGCACATCGCGCAACAGTATTTTTTCCTGAACCAGAATCCCATCGAGCAAGATCTCTCGCAGCAAGTCGGTGTTGTGCGCGTAGATGTCATTGTAAAACTCAACAGGCGTACTTTTGCTGAATCGCATTACCACATCTTGCGGCAATTCGTGTTCGAACGCCTTGCGCGCGAGGCCGCGCTCAACGCCATTATAGGTCAATACCCAGGTCGGGATGCGCAGACATGCCTCAATGACCGGCTGCGTCAGGTACACATGAATGCGTTCAGCGAAATAGGACGGGTCCCAATGGTCATAATGTTCAATGGAAAACAGCGCACACATTAATATGTGAAGATATTTACCCTTTGCCATATCATCGTCTGGAATGAGCAAAGGGTGTAGCGATTTTTGTCCGCCGTGACCGCTCAAAAACGCCGGATTGATCAGAGTATGATTGACGCCTCCATTCATCAGATCGCGCACAGCCCGGTAACATGGTGCGGGAGAAAAACGCTCCTGCACCATGGCGCGAAATGTCTTTGCGATAGACTGACGGCCATAGCGCGCGGCTTCCATCATCACTCTTGGCGCGTGCCTGCCGAAGCCGTGATAGTGAATATAGTCCTGTGCGCCAAGACTGAATGGCGGCTGGTAAAAAACATTGTCGCCGCCGACGCCGTAAAACAGCGCTTGCGCGTTTTTCTCCCTGGCCAGGTTCAGCAGGTGGTTGGTCAATCCGAGGCAATCAAAAAACCCAAGCGGGTTTGCCAGTTTGTTGGAATGAAAAACGCGCGATAAATCAGCTTTACGATAATCCAGTTTTTTTTCGACCAATGGCACTCCATATTTGACGGCCACCTGCCGACTATAAAACCGCTCCTCGCCAGCCGGCGATTCAGTATAGAAATTGATGCAGGTAATCTCCGGCCGCTTTGGCGTTGCGGCGAGCGCAGACAGGACAATGGAAGAATCGATGCCACCAAGATTATGGACAACACTGTCATAACAACCGGCCAAGGCGGCCACAGTATTCTTGACCGTTTTTCTCAGTAGCATTGCCGCTTCTTCCGGGTTTTCCACCACGTCCGTTTCGGCAATTTTCGTCGGATTCCACACAAAGCGGCTTGTCCGGCCTGATGGCATAATCTCCACACACTCTGCCGGGAGAACTTCACTCACCTCGTTCAGCCCTGTATGGACCTTTTGAAATTGCGGCAGCAGAATATTCGTGGCGAGATAATTATGGTTTGCCGTGAACGGAAGGAAATCGAAATTTGCCACGTCGGCCATATCGGAAAAATAAATCTCGACGCCCTTGTGCTGCGTGAAAAAGCAGGGAAATGCGCCCGATGGGTCGCGCATGATGTATTTCACGCCGGTTGCGCGATCATTCAGAAAGGCGACATAGCGCCCCCAATAATGTGTAACCAAATGACCGGTTTGGGTGCGCAGGATTTTCCGGGACTGAATATCGTCAAGATCATCGGTTTGCGAAACATATTCACCATTCGGGGCATTTCGAAACACCTTGCCAAGCACCACGCCACTATCATTTTGGAGGCGGCAGGTCTGCATCCGCCCGGCCTGCGCACCGGCGTCAAACACCGTGAGACCGTCGGTGGCATAGGATTTCCGCCATTGATGAGACGAGGTTTCGGGCAACTGCGATGCGATGAATCGCGCCGCCATGGCCGCGTCGCCGTCGGCGTCATTCCATAACAGCGCTATAAAGCGATACATCATTATACCCTCATAATCGGCTGGTTCAGACAGGTCCTGTCAATGAAATCATCGTAAATCATGTTGCCGTCCTGGACCCAGGCATGGGCGTAAAATTCATTGAGCCGGACACCGAACATGGCGTCCGGAAAAATACGATAAGGCGCCAAAAATTCGATCAGGAAAAATGTGTCGAACAGGCAATTGTCCTTCACGGTCACAAAGAGGGGTTTGAGGATCTTGTATATCTCGACCAGCCTGTTGATCCGCTCCGCGTCGGTCTCAACGGCGCGTTTCGCACGATGGCGTTCCTTGCGAATTTTTACGCGGGCCACGATCTGTTCCATCGACCGGAAGCGCAACATGAACCTGGTGACGATCAATGCCTTGAAGAAACGGAAAATATGCCCGGCGCGAATTTTTGGCATGTGGAGATAGCCCGGCATTTCCCTCGGCGCCTCGGGTTGAGACAGGAACGCAGCTTTTTTCCCCTTGTCCGGATAAGTCGTCAGCAAATCCATCTTTAGCAGGTTTTGCACAAGGTCTGTGATTTCGGGGTTCGAGGCCGCCGGCGCTCCGCCGGTACTCGGCGCAGCATCCGGCAATCCCAGCAATTTGGAGACCGGCGCCGTATATTTTTTCTCAAGATACGAGTAATTATCGTTGTGCAGGTCAAGAACAACAAAGGAACCCGCCGTCACACACATGAATGTATGCGGTGTCAGAAAATATTCAGGTGATGTCGCTTTCGTTGTCATTGCACTCCAGGCATTCAAGTGATGAACACAGTCTGAAGCCAATAATAAACCCGATCGGGTTCCGTTTGTGATTTTATAAAATGATTATTTAATCGGTAATTTTGATCGAATCACAGCGCCGGGCGCAGCGAACGATTACGACTGCCCCGTCATTCAAAACCTTCTATTTACCACGCGGCGCTTTCTCTTTTCTCGTTTTTATTCTGTTGTCTGGCCCACATGGATGCATAAAGTCCTTTTTGCCTGATCAACCATTCATGATTGCCGCGCTCCCCGATCCCGCCCTCATGCAGGACCAGGATTTCATCGGCATGCCTCACTGTGGAAAGGCGGTGGGCGATCATCAATGTGGTGACGCCTTTCGACACCTCGAACAGATCGTCAAGAATCTCCTGCTCTGTTCCGGTGTCCAGAGCGGATGTGGCCTCATCAAGCACAATGACCTGCGCTTCTTTCAAAAGCGCACGGGCAATCGCCACCCGCTGTTTCTCGCCACCGGAAAGTTTCATCCCGCGTTCGCCGACCAGCGTCTGATAACCATCCGGTGTATGCATAATCATGTCATGAAGATGAGCAAGCCGCGCGACGCGCTCGATATCCGCCGGATTATTATCTTCATTTCCAAGAGCAATATTCCCGGCAATCGTATCATTGAATAACGCCGTATCCTGTGGGACCACGGCGACGGCGCGACGCAATGCGTCAACCGTCATGTCCCGCGTCAAATTGCCGTTCAGACGGATATCGCCGTTTTCCGGATCATACAGCCGCATCAAGAGACGCATAAGCGAGGATTTTCCCGCGCCGCTTTCACCGACAATGGCAACCGTTTTGCCGGGCGAAATGGTGAAGCTGATGTCGCTCAGGACCCGCCTCCCGCGCGCATAGGAAAACGTCACTTTGTCGAATGTCAGTTCCCCGAACCCGGTCCGTGATCCGGTTTCGTCCGTCGGGACGCAGTCATTTGCAGAAGTCACGGTCGCCCTTCCGGTGTTTTCGGTTTTTTGATCCAGCAGCTCCGTCATCTTCTCGATAAAGGCGACCCCGTGCACAATATCGCGCATGCCCGCCCCAAGTGTTTCCATTGGCCGAACAATCTGGAGCATATAGGCGTTGATCAACACAAAATCGCCGATCGTCATCGACCCCGCCATGACATGGCGTGCGCCCATGAACAGCGCCGCCCCCAATGTGGCGACAAAGACAAGGGCGACCAGAAGACCGTTCAGCGACTTGCGCCGGTAAAATTCCTTCCAGTCGCTCTCGGCCCGCGCCAGCGTTCCGTCATAACGGTCACCGACCCGTTGTTCCGCCGTGAAATATTTTACGGTTTCCACATTGATAAGAATATCCGTGAGACTTGCATAGGCATCCACCTGGCTGTTCGCGACCGCACGGCTGGGCGCGATAATCTGCATAACGCCCATGGTGAAAACAACTGCATAGGCGGCAACCGCCGCAATAAAGATCGCGATAAATTCGACCTGAAAGAACGAGAGAACGGTCACGATTATGACGACTTCCACAAACACCGGCAGCAGGGTGAAGACCAGATGATTGACAAGAACGCTGTAGCCCATGAGGCCCTGGGCCAGGGTTTGGTTCAACCCGCCCGATTTCCGATCAGCATGAAACAGCATCGGGAGCTTGAGCACATGGTCAAGCAAGTGGCGGCTGAGATTACGATGCAAACGCCGGTCCGCCGCGCCGAACAAAAACCACCGCAGTTCCCCAAACGACCGGGACACCCAGAACGCCGCCAGATAAATCAGCAACAGTCCGCTCACGCCCACTGAGACGTCAAGGTCGGTAAAAGCGCCCGGACTGAAAACCTGAAAACCGTCGGTCCCGAGCGCATCGATCGCATATTTAAGCGCGACCGGCGCGCCCGCCGCCAGCGCGCCCGACACCAGCGCCAGCGTCAATGCCAGAAAGAGCCGTTTCCTGACAAATGTGTCGGCATGTGTCCGGCCGGTTCGCAATGCCGCACATACCGCGTGACCGATCCCGTATGACGCGCTGGAATCCGTCATGACACGCCTCCTCCGGGCCAGTCTATTTCGGATAAAGAAGAATCCGCATAAGGCCCGGCGTCCCCGGAATGCCTGATTTTACTGATCAGGCGCGGTAAACGTTTCAGGCGTCTGTCATGATAGTTCCGATACTCTGATCGCAAAGCCTCTGTTTCCCGCCGATAATATGTTTCACAAATTGACGCCAGATCGTCCACAGCATCCGCATCAAACGCGCACTCCTTCAGCCTGAAATAACAGCTCCGTTCATTGATGTTCCTGATAACATCCACCGCATCGGCATTGCCCGACTGGCGGACAATCTGAAGGAAAAACGCGTCCGCCAGCTCCGCTGCCGATTGCGGTGGACAGTTTCGCAGTTGACGCCTTCCGTGGCTGAGAATTCCCGATGCGTTCAACGTCAACAGACCGTCATTGCGGGCGATTACCCGCAACGACCCGTCGATCAGAAGCCATTGTAGATTAAACAGGTCCCGCATTTCTCTTTCGGATACGGGTTTTGTAAAAAAACCCGTATTCGGAATATTCGTGACCAGTTTTTCCCGGGCAAGAAGCTTCAGGGCGTCCCGCACTGGCGTCGTGCTGACCCGCAATTCGTCCGCCAGCTCCTCGGGCCGAATGCGCCGCTGTGCATCCCGCTGTTCATTAATAATTTTCGCTTTTATTTGCGTATATATTTCATCCATTTTCCGACTCTCGAACTCTTGACATACCTCCCCATCCGTGAATGGCGGCGGAGGCGCGATACGCGCCTCTTATGCATCCTCCCTGATATATCTTAAGTGTCGGACCATGTGCCGGTAACAGCGGTGCACATTCATCCCGATCCGCCGCAGCGGTCCCGCCCATAGGCAGCGTAGTCAAGTCTGAGTACGACTCTGATTTCTACCTATTTACGCGAGATAAAAAGTTTCTGCAACTATTGGAAATGCGATTACACGCCAAATCACGCGATTTTTACTGACATTCCTAAGTCCCCCTGGACTCGAAAAGGCGGGCTTCAATCTGTTATTTCGCACCGCAATACTCAAGCCCCCAGTCTCGGAAAAAGCCTTGGCGCACCGGTCATTTCCCCGAAATTTTTCGAGCGCTCCCCCCTGCCGGCAGGGCGTCGGGCCGTCGTGAACCAGGCCCGCTCACGCGGTCCCGGCCCTTGGGGCGTCCACCCCTTGCGCAAGACCGAAGCAAAGCTTCGGCATAAGGCCGCCGCCTGCGGCGGCGACTTTGTTTGTCTGTTTTTCCCTCCGGCGGGGGGCGGTCGGCCCTTATAGCCCCAAGCGGTCGGGCCGCAACCGCTTTGGCTTTTGATCCGTCCGGGTCATTTTTTTCGCCCTACCAAAACAGTTGCGTCCCGCCCTGTCACTTGGGGCTGCCGGGCCTCTTCACCGCCCCCCTTTCGGGGGGAAAAACGGCGAAGCGGACGGAGGATGCGGCGATGGCCAATCAAGACAAACAGACACCGGGCGAACGGCAAACGGTTTATGAGGAAGTGACCAACCGGATTATTCGCGAACTGGAACAGGGCCGGGTCCCGTGGGTGCAGCCATGGGGCAGTCCAAGCGTACCGGCAGGACTTCCCGCCAATGCGGACAGCGGAAAATGCTATTCCGGTATCAATATCCTGCTGTTGTGGGGCGCGCTGTTTGAACATGGTTTCGCCTCGCAGACATGGCTGACCTACAAACAGGCGCAAAAGCTTGGCGGCAATGTCCGCAAGGGGGAGCGCTCCACGACAGTTGTCTACGCCGACAGCTATATCCCCAAAGAGGAACGCAAGGCCGCCCGCGAGGAAGGCCGCGAACCGGCACAGGTGCATTTCCTCAAACGCTACCGGGTTTTCAATATCGAACAATGCGACGGCCTGCCGGACCATCTTTATGCGGACGCGCCGAAACTGCCCGAATGCGAGCAAAACGCCTGCGCCGAAGCCCTGATCAAAAACACCGGCGCGGATTTTCGTATCGGCGGCAATCGCGCCTTTTACGTACCGGCGCAGGACTTCATTCAGGTGCCGCCGCAACCCGCTTTTCATGAGCAAATCAATTATTACCGCACCTGCTTTCACGAGCTTGGCCACTGGACCGGGCATGAAACGCGGCTGGATCGTGACCTGAAAACATCGACCGGCACAAAGGCATATGCCCGCGAGGAACTTGTCGCGGAAATGACCAGCGCCTTTGTCTGCGCCGCGCTCTCAATCACCCCGACCGTGCGGCATACGGATTATCTCGGCGCATGGCTGGAAGTGCTGAAAGAAGACAACAAGGCCATCTTCCGCGCCGCGAGCCTTGCAAGCAAGGCCGCCGATTTCCTTCTCGCCTCCCACCGGAGCAACGAGGAAGAAAGGGCGGCGGCATGAAACTGATCACCGACGATATCCGCGAAAAACTGCTCGCCAACTGGCATCTGGGCGAAGGCAAAGACCCGTTTCCCGTTGTCAAATTTTTCAACCCCATTGGCCCCGCCACATGGTTGATCACCGAAATGGTGGCAAATCAGCCGGATATCCTCTTTGGCCTCTGTGACCTCGGTTTCCAATGTCCGGAACTCGGCTATGTCAGTCTCACAGAGCTTGAGAGCGTTGTGGTTCTCGGCGCGCTTGGAATCGAGCGGGATTTGAATTTCACCGCCGATTTCCCGATTTCCGTTTATGCGCAGGCGGCGCGGTCATGCGGCGAAATCACTTTCGACAGGGACGCGCTGTTGCAGGCCCAGGCTTGGCTTGAGGCGGAAAAACGGCGGCGGCCGGAATGAGCCGCGCAACGGAAAAAACCGCCATGGGCGAACAGATTCTGACCGAGGATGTGCGCCCCGTAACCCTGCGCGACCGGCTGCAATTGCGGATCGCACAGCCGATCCGCCCGAAGCGAAACCCGAACATCGAACAGAAGCCCTGCGATGTGGGGCTTTTCGACAGCGCCGCCCGCGATCAACTCGATCTGGTCGATTTCATCCGTGCGGCGCAACGGACACCCGCCAACCAAACCAAGGAGACTTAACGTGGAACTCGCCCATATACCGCTCAGGCAGTTGAAAATATCCCCGATGAATATGCGTCAGGGCGGCAAAGCGCCGGATATATCCGACATTTTGCCCAGCATCCGGGCGCGCGGCGTCCAGCAGCCCCTGCTCGTTCGCGAGAACGGCAAGGGCTATGAAATCATCGCCGGACGCAGGCGGTACTTTTCCCTCAAGGCCATCGTCGGGGACGGCGGCGAAATAGACGCCGTGCCGTGCGCGATCATGGCGAAAGACGATGACGCCGCCGCCATCGAAGCCTCGCTGATCGAGAATACCGCCCGCCTCGACCCGGACGAGATGACCCGCTATGAAACCTTTGCACAGCTCGTCAGGAAGGGGAAAAGCGTGGCCGAAATCGCCGCGACCTTCGGCGCGACCGAAATCATGGTCAAACGCGCGCTTGCGCTCGGCAATCTGATCCCCGCCATCCGGAAAGCCTATCGCGATGAAGACATTGATGCCCATACAATCCGTCACCTGACATTGGCGAGCAAAAAGCAGCAGAGCGAATGGTTCAGACTGTTCAAAGACCCCGAGCAACGTGCGCCGCGCGGCAGTTATCTGAAAAGCTGGCTGTTCGGCGGCGAGATCAGGACCGGCGCCGCCCTGTTCCCGCTTGATGCCTATAAGGGCCGGATCGTCACCGACCTTTTTGGCGAAGACGGGTATTTTGACGACGCGGAAGCCTTCTGGACCCTGCAAAATGCGGCAATCGCCGCGAAGCGGGACGCCCTGATCAAGGCGGGCTGGGATGACGTGATGGTTCTCGATCCCGGTCAGCATTTTGGTTCATGGGAGCATGTGAAGACGACAAAAAAAGACGGCGGACGGGTGTATGTGGAAGTTCGGCAAAATGGCGAGGTCAAACTGCACGAGGGTTTTATCACGCAGAAAGAGCACCGGACCCGGCTTGCAAGATTATCCGCCAAAAAGGACGGAACGGAGAAAGCCGCCGTCCGGCCCGAATTAAGCGGCCCGGCGCAAAACTATGTTTCGCTGCACCGCCACGCCGCCGTGCGGGCCGCATTGCTCGGCAATCAAGCCCTCGCGCTCCGCTTGATGACGGCCCATGCCGTTGCCGGTTCCGCGCTCTGGCAGACAAGGGCCGAGCCGCAAAAAGCGGCCAAGGAGGCCACCGCCGAAAGCCTTGCGAACTCAAACGCACAGACTGCGTTCGATCAGGAAAAAGCTGACATTCTGAAACGGCTCGGACTGCATGAACACAGCCATACCGTCACGCGGTCGAACGGCGACGATGACCGCACAGGTCAGCTTTTCGCAAAGCTGGTGAAACTGTCCGATGACGATGTTATGCGCGTTCTCACATTCGTCATGGCGGAAACGCTGCAATCCGCCACCTGTATTGTCGAACAACTCGGCTCCATTCTCAAGGTGGACATGCGGAAAACATGGCAGCCGGACGATGCTTTCTTTGACCTTCTTCGCGATAAACCCACCATCAACGCCATGCTTCGCCATATCGGCGGCAAAGCGGTCGCGGACGCAAATATCAGCGCCACCGGCAAGGTGCAGAAGAAGATTATCCGGGACTTTATCGCAGGCGATGGCCGCAAAAAAGCCGAAGGCTGGTTGCCGCGCTATATGGATTTTCCGTTTAAGGCTTACACCAAGGCCGGTGCGGGAGCGCTTTCGGACAATGCCCGCAGGGTGAAGCAAGTCGCGGTCTGAATACTGAAAACACAAGCGGTCCTCTCACTTCGTTGAGAGGGCCGCTTTGCTGATTATGGATGACCCCCGCCCCACAAGGGGCGCGGGGCTTTTTGTCGGTCGCGCGGGTTCCAAAGCCGTGCACGCATCATTCCGCCCCCCGCCTCCCGAGTGCCATCATGCAGTCGCGCCCGAGCGGGTTGTGGCCGCCGAGGGTGAGGAAACAGTTCCGCCCCTGACCCGTCAAGCCAGCCGCCGCCGATTTCATTGCGGCCTTCAATATCCAAAATTCCGGGCAATGGCGTCTGCGCTCCCACACGGTAAATGAGGGTTGTGGACATTCCGATCGAGCACCAAGCCTGACAGCAAGGAGACCTCTCTTCCACCGTCCGCGCTGTCACATATCCAATCCCGTGCACCGGGTCTGTCCCCGGACATTTGCGAATAGAGCGCCCATTCGCCTGCTTTTGCTCAGAAGACCTATGACGGGCGGCGGGCGTCTGAAACCGGCTGCGCGGACTTTTTTCCCCGGCCTTCGGCCTTCCTCGCGCAGGACGCTCCGCGTTTCAAAAAAGTCCGCCCCTCCGGTCCTCCACTGTGTTTCGGCCCCAGGGAAGAAGGGGTTCATACGCCCGCCGCCCGCCATCACGGTCGCGCATCAGCAGGGCGATGGTCGCCCCGCGAAATGAAACGGAGACGGAAAAATGGCACACGCACTTGGATATGTGAAGAAGCAGGAGAACGGTAACTTTGAAGGCACGCTTTCCGGCCTGGTCCTCGATCAGAAGTTCCGCATCAGCATCATCCCCAACGGCGACAAGGCGACGCCCGAGCAGCCCGACTACCGGGTTTATACCGAAGGCCGCAATGAAATCGGCGGCGGCTGGAGGAAAGTCGGAAAATCAAGCGGAAACGAATATGTTTCGCTCACCCTGGCGGCGCCCGCATTCGGCCCTTCGCGGGTCTTCGCCAATCTCGGCAAGGCGGCAGGGCAGGACGATGACGGCGTGATGGCGATCCTCTGGAACCCGCGCGACTGACAAAAAGCGAGACCCCCGCCCCCTGTGGGGCGGGGGCCATCCGCCGTCATGCCGGTCGGGGCTGGGTTGAAATACAGAATTCAACAAATCCGTAATAGGGGAAACGTGTTTAAATAATTGCAGCGAAATTATTTTAAAATTGTAAATAAAAAATACGTGAGAGTCATGTTAAAAACTCTCATTTCCACCACTTATGTATTAGTATAAATCACATAGGCCATCCTATAGCTGTGGGTTGGTTATTGAGAATGCGTGGCCGGAGATCAATTACGCTCCATTTTTCGGTGGCGTGAAATATAGCGAGCCACCGGGTTTTTAGAACCGCAAGAAAAAGACAGCACAGGCTGCGCATAAGAATGTGAGACATTTATGCGCGAAGAGGCAAATACCGTTCAGGCCGGCAAGACGGGGCCGACGACCACTGAGGGATTTGCGTGGGAATTTCTCCGCCGCAACCTGCACTATCGCCGTGACGCGGAGCGGTTCGGTGTCGCAAGGCCGGTCCGTGAGGCGGGTGTGGTGATTTACAGCTCCAGCAAAATTGCGGCCAAAAAAGCGGGCCGTTGGGGACTGAATTTCTTTCGCCGCGCCCGCTGAAAAGGCGGGCGGCGGAGGAATTTTTTGGCGCAAACGCGTTTTCCCGACGGTCATGACCGCGCGCCTTTACCGCGCCGGCGCGGCGCATGGCGAGGTCATCGAGCTTGCGAAACTGCCTTGCGAAAAGGCGTTGTTCATCAAGCCCGACGGCGGCGAACGGCTGATTCTCTCGGACGGCCTGAAAACGATCCACCTCGATTGCGCGGGCCGGTCCTTGCTCGAAGGCGCGGCAAGGATCGGCTTTGTCATGAACCGGCTTGAACATCTTGATGCGAAATACCGGGCGCTGCGCCGCCTCGAAATGTTTCTTCGTCATGGCGTTTTCGACGCCGGACTCTTTCCCCCCGACCCGCATGCGCGAAAACTCCGCGCCCATCTGATCGCGCTCGACGGCTGGCGGCGCGGCGAGCGGCAAAGAGAGATCGCGGTCCGGATCTTCGGTCGGAAGATCGTGCAGGACGACTGGACCGGCGGCAGCGATTTCCTGCGGTCAAGGGTCCGGCGGCATATCAAACGCGGGCGCGAATTGATGAATGGCGGCTATCTGGAGCTCCTGAAATCCCGGTGAAACCCCCGTGAATTTTGCCCTGTCGTTTTTCAGGGTGATGAAAAACGACAGTCCCGCGCCCGTGCCCTTTCGCCCAGATTGATCACAAGCGATCCCGATGGGCGGAATTGCGTCTGAATGTCCGGAAAAGAGAGAAATGTCCCAAGAATCCGAAAAAGCCGGCCCTTATCTGACGGTTGAGAAAGCGGCGGCGCGGCTGAAAGTCGAACCCGGAACCCTCGCCAAATGGCGGCATCTGGGCAAAGGCCCGGCATGGCGGGATCACGGTAAAATTGTCTATCACATCGATGATCTGAATGACTGGTCGCTCGCCCGCCGCCGCACCGAAATCACGAAAAAACGCGAAGGCACGTCCGGAAACGATGGAGGCGCGCCGTGACATATCGCTATCTGACGCGGGTAGCGCTTCATTATGGCGGCGACGCATTCAATCGCTATATCCGTTTCGGAAAACCGGTTTTCCGTGAAGACGTGACGGGCCGCGAGGCGTTTGAATATTTCGAGGAAGGCCGGACTTTTTGCTATGTCGAGTGGGACGCAAACGCGTTCGGCACCTGCTTCTGGCGGCTCTCGGTCCTGAAGGCCGCCCGCCGCGACGGCCCGTCACACAAGATCAAAGGCGTTGAGCCGGGCGCGGAAATTCTTCTGCGGGTGACGGGAAAAGAGCGCGTTCAAAAAGCCTACAGGCTCATCGACCGGATAGAAGATTTGTCTATTAATCCGGCTGATGTTCCCGCCGATTATTATCTCCACGCCCATCATATGCTGCACGCCGGCAAGCCCGTTCGGCCCTATACGCGCAAGGAACATCAGGCCTTTCTCAAAGCCCGCAAGCTCGAAAAAACAGGGACGAACTGATGCGCCGAACACCGGTAATTTTTTCGGCGCTGACCATATTCGCCCTCTCATGCGCCGCATTTCTGCCCGACAAGATCGCCATCAATCCAAGCCCAAGCGCGCCCAAAGGACTCTATTGGATTGAGGGCTCCGGGCCTGTCGAAATCGGAAATTTGGTGATTGTTCCGGTGCCGGAGAATTGGAAAAATTTCGTCGTCGAGCGCGGGTATTTGTCGCCAGATACCCCGCTGATCAAACAAATCGTCGCCATGAATGGCGATACAATTTGCTGCGAAAACCGGCATATTTTTATCAACGGCGACCTCCTTGCAACGGCCTTAAAGACCGACAGACTTGGCAGGAATATGCCGTCATGGCGGGGTTGCAGAACCCTTGCCGACGACGAATTTCTCGCCCTCATGCCGGCGCGAAATTCCCTCGACGGACGCTATTTCGGCCCCATGAAAATCAACCGGATCATCGGAATTGCCAAGCCCATATGGACCCGAAAGCAGCCCGTGAATGATTGGAATTTTGATAGTCTGGATAGGGACTAAAAAGATGAAGCGGGAAGGCAAGATAAAAGGGTTTGCGGTAAACCGTCCCCAACCCATTGTCTGCACATCTCTTTTCTTGCGGCGGCTGCTCACCCCCTCCCGCAGTTTTTTCGCCAACCCTTTGATTCCCCTCTGCTTACTCTGCGGCAGATTTTCGATAATTCAATATTTTCAAATAGTTAGTGACTATATCAATGGCCCGCGTCATGGCGCGTAAAATCGACCATTTCCGGCCCCGGCTTGGTATCCCGCGCAGTCGCGATGATCGAGTGGCGAAACGTTATCTGCAAAAAATTCGCAACCGCTTGAAACAGGCGGGGCGAAAACTCACGCCAAAAGGCGTCGTCAAATATGCGTATTTCAGAGGCGATTATACAGGCTTTGGGGCGCGGGCGGGACGTGTCGCAAAGGTGGCCGGGTCACACCCGCAAGCCTTCCGTAATCGCCGCGTCATCATCAAGGCGCGGATCGCCAGACATACCGGGCAGGGCGCGAAGAAGCTTGCCTCCCATATCAAATATATTGAGCGCGACGGCGTCGCGAAGGACGGCGACAAAGGTAAGCTTTATAACGCCGCGAGCGACGATGTGGACCGTGACGAGTTTGTCGAGCGCGCAAAGGGCGACCGCCACTCTTTTCGTCTGATCGTGTCGCCGGAGGACGCACACCAAATCGAAGACATGAAAACCTTCATCCGTGAATTTATGGCGCAGATGGAGGAAAACCTGGGAACCGGCCTCGACTATGTGGCGGTCGATCACTTCAACACCGACAATTCCCACACCCATATCATCGTTCGCGGCGTGACGGATAAGGGGCAGGATTTGGTGATCGCACGGGACTATATCAAACACGGTATGCGTCACCGGGCGAGCGAGATATTGACCCGCGATCTTGGGCCGCGTCAGGATCATAAAATCGCGACCGCCATGCGCAAGGAAGTCACCCAGGACCGGCTCACGTCGCTTGACCGCGAGTTAGCAAATGAAGCGGACAATGGCGTCGTCACAGCGCGGGGTGTGCCAATGAGCGACTATGGCAGGCTCAAGCAATCCTTGAAGCAAGGCCGCCTGCAAAAGCTTTCCGATCTTGGGTTGGCCGAGGAAATCGATACCGGCGTCTATCGTTTGTCGGAGAATTTTACCGACACGTTGAAACGCATGGGCGAGCGCGGCGACATCATCAAGACCATGCATCACGCCATGCAGTCCGAGAGTTTCGAACACGCGGCAAGAGATTTTGAAATTTTCGACCCGGCAAACCCGGATCAAAAGCCGGTTGTCGGCCGCATTGTCACAAAAGGACTTTCCGACGAGTTGAATGGCGGGTTTTACATCGTCGTCGATGGGATCGACGGGCGGACCCATTATGTCGATATTGGCGAGATTTCAGACCCGGAAGAGTATCGAAAGGGCGGCATTGTCGAGATCGCACCACGACACGCAGGCCCACGCCCTGCCGACAAAACAATTGCCCAGATCGCGGAGAAGGAACACGGCTTTTATGATGCCGATGCGCACCGCGCATTCGATCCGAAAGCGTCGCCCGAATTTATCCGCACACATGTTCGACGTCTGGAAGCTCTACGCCGGGCGGGCATTGTCAATCGTCTTAGCGACGGCTCGTTTGAAATCCCCCCGGACTTTATCGAGCGCACGGCTAAATTCGAACAGCTCAACGCGAAGCGCAATCCGGTCCGGCTCAACATGCTCACCCGCCTCAACATAGATCAGCAGGTTGATGCAGGCGGCGCGACCTGGCTGGACAAGCGGCTGGTAAAGGGCGATCCGTCCGAGATCGGCGACACGGGTTTCGGTGCGGATGTGAAGGCCGCGCTACAAAGACGCCGCGCCTATCTCCTTCAACAAGACCTAGCTTATGAGCGCGGCTCCCGGTTTGTGCTGAAAAAGGGCCTCATCAAAACGCTTGAGCGTAAAGAGCTGTCGGCGGAAGCAGGGAAAATTTCACGCGAGACCGGGAAAACCTTTCGGGGCGTCGTGCAGGGTCAAAAAATTTCGGGCGTTTATACGCGCCAATTGAATCTCGCCAGCGGCAGATTTGCGCTCATTGAAAAGTCGAAAGAGTTTACCATCGTGCCGTGGCGTCCGGTATTGGAGCAGGCGCTCAACAAATCCGTATCCGGCGCGGTTTCGGGCAGTGGCATATCATGGGATATCACCAAACAGAAAGTGCCGGGGATTTCGATTTGACAAAGGGCCAGCTTCAGTCAGGCTGCTTTTCGCCGATTGCGGTCATTCGAGACAGTTCCACTGTATGACCGGAATGGCGGCAAAAGCGGCCATAAGCCCAGAGCGCTGTTTAGTCGGACTCACATTCGTCCGTTATGGGCACGTACTCTGTTCTCGCGCGCTCAAGCCTAGCATTTGGTTGACGCAATCCCCAGCGCCGTTCGGTGTAGAACTCGAGCGCTTTGCGGATCTGGATGCAAAGCGTCTCGTCGACGAAGCCAAACTCTCGCCTAACTGCTTTCGCCTGCTCGGGAGAAAGTGAGGATTTCGGCCTCAAATATATTTTAGCAATGGTGTTCCAGTCATCATCCCGCGGCAGTGATGACCTCAACTCTTTCGTCTCGAAGCTGCTCTTCTCACTAATTCGCACCGGCACATAGTCACGATAGGAGTCATGTTTGAAACTATAAGCACGTACGTGGATACGCTCGCCATCCGAGACAAAGCAGGACGGTGCTATCCATTGCCCGGAATTACTTCCTGTAGTCATTGAAGTATATTTGATGTGAATAGCATTGCCATTGTCCATGGCTTGATAAAGCCGAGCCACAATACTTGGCTCACAACGGCGATTGAGTTTCGGCAGCGCGTCAAATCGGTCGCCGGCGCCGTTTTCAACAATTCTCTCCCAGCCCTGGTCCAGTTCGATCGGCGCGAGACTCTTGTGGTTGGGCGCGGCGAGATAGGTCTTGCGAACTGCATCATAGATCGGCGGCGTCTCGTTCGCCCTCTCGATATAGAGTTTGAAATCCAGTGCCGCCTGCGCAGTTGAGACACTGAACCGGTTTATCAAGTCACGGCGATTGGCCATTCCGCGCCAGGCGAAGCACTGGTCGAGGAAAATCAACCGTTCACGCTGGGCATGCTTAAAATCATCAAAACGCATAGTCAGAATCTAGCTTGACGGCGGGCTCGCGTCCATATAAAAATTATACGTATAGAAAATATATGGATAAATCTATGAAGTTTTTGCATACCAGCGACTGGCACCTCGGCCGCCAATTCCATGGGCAGTCTCTGGAGGCAGACCACGCCGTCATTCTCGAACAAGTTTTCCAGGCGCTTATCGACCATGTGCCCGACGCCCTGATCATAGCGGGGGATATCTTTGATCGCGCCTCGCCGCCGGCCAGCGCTGTCCGTCAGTTCAACAACTTTATCAAGCGTGTCGCTAGTGAAACCGCGGCTGCGGTTGTGATGATTGCGGGCAATCATGATTCCGGTGATCGGATCGAATCCATGTCCGTCATGACCAATCAAAGGCGGGCATTGATTCGCGGCCCCCTATCCGCTGATGAAAAACCTCTCATTCTCGCTGATGACGCAGGACCAGTCGCTTTTTCAGCGCTTCCCTTTGGATACGAGTTTGCCGCGCGCGAGTGCTTCGGGGATACCGGGATCAATTCACCTGAAGATGTTATACGCGCCCAAATAGAAGCGGCGCGTGTCCATGTCCCAGATGGTGCCCGCTGGGTCGTGGTGGCGCACGCCTTTGTCACTGGTGCCAGTTCCAGTGAAAGCGAGCGACCGCTGGGACGGATCGGCGGGATTGAAACAGTGCCCACCGACGCTTTCGATGGTGCCCATTATGTGGCGCTCGGTCATTTACATCGGCCTCAAACAGCAGGCGTAGACTATATCCGGTACTCAGGGTCGCCTCTCGCTTTTGGTTTCGACGAGTCAGAGACACCAAAGTCGATGACCCTCGTTGATCTTGGTGCTGATGGCGCCGTGACAACGCAAAGTCTGCCCTTCACGCCGCTTCGAGCAGTGCGAACCCTGCGCGGGCGACTTGCGGACTTGATCGCAGCCAAGACCCCATCGGACGAATTCGTCAAAGTTGTCCTCACAGATCCCGGGTCGCTGATCGATCCGATGAAGCAGATCAGGCAGATATATCCCAATGCGGGGCCGCTCACATATGAGCGGAACGAGACACCCTATGAGACAAAGTCTGCGACCGTGGTGCAGTCAGCACTCAGTAGTCCCGTCCATGTGATTTCCGAATTTCTCGCTCATGTACGGGGCGAATCGCAAAGCGCAGAAGAGGCTGCGCTGATCGAAACATCCTTGTCCGAACTGGCCAAGCAGGAAGCGCGCGCATGAGACCGATCAGACTGACCATGCAGGCCTTTGGGCCTTATGCAGATCGCGAAATTGTCGATTTCAGGGAGGCCTTGGGTAACGGGCTTTTCGGAATTTACGGATCGACCGGGTCGGGCAAGTCAACGATCTTCAGCGCCATGACGTTTGCGCTGTTCGGGGAAGCGGCGAAGAGCGACCAGGATACTAGCACACTGCGTTCAGATCATTCCGACGCAGACCGTCTGACTGAAGTTGAGCTCATCTTCGAGATTGGTGACAAACGTTATCTCATTCGCCGGAAACCGGAGCAAATACGCCCGAAGCAACGGGGCGAAGGCGAAACGAAAGATGGGCACGAGGCCTGGTTCTTTGATGTGACCGGGATTGATGTCGACACGATCAGCGATGAAAATAGCGGCAAAGTGATTGCCGAGAAGAAAGTGGGTGCCGTCAAGGCGGCAGTCACAGAAAGGCTCGGCTACGGGGTGGAGCAATTCAAACAGATTGTGCTTCTGCCGCAGGGAAAGTTCGAAGCTTTCCTGACGGCAAAGACCGATGAACGCCTGAAGATTCTGCGCGAGCTGTTCGATGTCTCGCTCTACAGGCGGCTTGCCGCAAAGATGAAGGAAGACGCGAAAGCGGCTGAAGAGACTGTGCGCCGGGACCGTGACGTTTGCGCTCGAAGACTTGAACAAGAAGGCTATGAGAGTCCGGATGCGCTCAAAGAAGGCATAGCGGCGGCCAAAGAAACGCACACAGAGTTGTCGGAGAAAGCGAAGACAGCGCAAGCCAAAGCCGCCGATACCGAGGCAAGGCTGAACAAGGCTATTCAACTCGACGAGAAATTCGTCGAGAGCGAGAGGGCCAGTGCCGCTCTCGCGGAACTCGAAGTCAAGGCAGAGGAAATCGCCGCGCTCACCATTAAGGTCAAACACGCTGAAATAGCCCGATCGCTTCTCGATATCGAGGCGACCGTGACGGGAACTGAGGGTGAAGTCAATGCGGCTCTAAAGCAGCAGAAAGAAGCTCAGGGCGATCAAGAAAGCGCCGTAAAAGCGGCCACTGATGCAGCGGCGAGGTTGACTGATGAAAAAGGAAAATCCGCAGAAACAGAGGTGCTTCGCCGGAAGGCTGACGGTCTTGTCCGGCACAAAGCAACACTTGAAGCTACGAAGGCTCTAAACACAAAGGCAGGGGCGGTGAAGAAAGCGCTTGAGGCGGCAAGCAGCGTTTATGATGTCGCAGATCAGCAACAGAGGGCGCTTGTTTCAAAACAATCTGATGCGACAAGCGCACTGAAGACGGCAAGGAGCGCAACTGATCAGCGTGCGAACCTTCAGACGCAAGTTGAGGCGGCCGAGCGCGCGCTCGGATCTGCACAAGAACATGAGGCGGCCGTTAAGGCCTTGAACGACGCAAAGGCGCTTCTTGCTCAAGCTCTCGCTCGACAGACGAGTGTAACATCAGCGCGCACTGCAACGCAGGCAAAGTTTGATGAGGCGGAGAAAGCGCTCTCTGGTGCTCAAGCGCTACACCTTGCCGAAAAACTGGAGGACGGTGCCCCCTGTCCGGTCTGCGGGTCCGAGGATCATCCGTCTCCGGCCACCGGCACAGCGATGAGTGCCGGGCTCGACCAGGCGTTTCGCGAAGTAAAAGATGCACTTGAGAAAACACGCCAAGAAGAGACCTGTGCATCAAGCGACATCTCGTCGGCTGAAGCCGTAACGACAGAGCGGTGGGCTCGGCTCAACAATCTCACATCCCCCGAACAATTATCAGCCGTCTACAGGGAAACGGCAAATGAACTCGCGCAGCAGATCAAGGAGCTCGGCCCAGTCATCAATCTGAAGACCCTCGAAGACGGTTTGGAACGTCTGAGTACTGAAATCCATGAGGCGCAACAAGCGACCGCTGAAGCGCGCGGCGAGAAACAGGACGCCACCACGAAAGAGGCTCTTGCAAGGCAGGAACTGGAAAGCGCCCTCAAAACTGTTCCGGTGGATATTCAGGCGCTGGAGGCGCTGGAGGCGGCGATAGCCGAAACTGACAGTGCGATCAAAGAACGCGTGGAAGCTGTAAAGACTGCGGAAGAAATCGAAAAAGAAACCCGGGAGGCTGCCCTCGCAGCCAAGAAAGATGTCGAGGGCGCATGCAAAGCGCATGAAGCTGCGGTAAAGCGTCACCAAGACATAAAAGCGATGTTTGAGAACCGCCTTCATGAACATGGCATGATGCCTGCTGACTACCAGGCGCATAAAGCCAGTATTGCTGACATTGAAACTGATGAGGCTTCGATTACAGCCCACAAGGAAGCGCGGGCAGTTGCGAAGAACAAAGCGACGTCTTCCGCTGTCGCGATCAAGGATATGGAACGTCCAGAGCTTGATACGCTCAGGCAATCAAACGCGGCGGCGAACGAGACCAAGGAGACGGCGGTCAACGAAGCGGCTACAGCACTCGCCCGCGTGAACGCGCTCGAAGCGCTTCTCACAAGCATCTCCAATGAACTCGCGCGTCTTGAAAAGATGGAGAAGGAATCGGCACCGATTCGTGATCTTGCCGCTGCCTTCAATGCCCACAATCCGTCTCGGCTCGATCTGGAAACCTTCGCAATCGGTGCCATGTTCGATCAGGTATTGGCTGCCGCAAATTTGCGGCTGGGGCCGATGACCAACGGTCGCTATATACTGGAGCGGGAGTTGGAGGGCGGCAAAGGCGTCGCACGGCGGGGTCTTGGCATTTGCGTCCATGATATTCACACGGGCCGACCGCGCGCCACATCGACTCTCTCCGGAGGCGAAACCTTCATTGCGGCGCTCGCACTAGCGCTTGGGCTTTCCGATATCGTTGAAAGCGTCACTGGCAATATTCGTCTCGATACGATCTTTATCGACGAGGGTTTTGGCAGCCTCGACACCGAGAATGACGCTGGCACGCTCGACCAGGTTCTCCAAACGCTGACCGATCTTATAGGCCAGAACCGCGCGGTGGGTCTTATCTCCCACGTTCCGCTTGTGCAGCAAACGATCCCCAATGGCTTCTGGATCAGGAAAACACTTACGGGCAGCCATATCGAGCAGAGAGGGCTACAGACATGATTGCTCGGCCGGAAGACAAAAGGTCACGGCTTGCCGCAGTTTGGAAGCAAAAATCCATTCCCGTTCTCTTCCGCAAAGGCAAGGGCCGCCCATTATTGGTGAGCTTGCCCTATGGTGGCGACAATCGCACCTGGCTGAAACATGAGCGGCGAAACCACCCAATCTGGAATTCAAAGTTCAAATGCTGGGAGACGCCTAAAGCCTGGTTCAACGATCT
This sequence comes from Kiloniellaceae bacterium, assembly GCA_021776135.1. GTDB lineage: Bacteria > Pseudomonadota > Alphaproteobacteria > Kiloniellales > J153 > JAJFGN01. The sequence continues at coordinate 32,690 of JAJFGL010000066.1, read as the reverse complement.
CGTCTCGCAAATCCTATCCCGATACGGAAAGCTCTACGTCATTCAACTCTATCGGGAGCAGGAAAAATGCGCGCCCGCTTGCTGGAACGCGTCAGGACACGAATGCCAGTGTTCGTGCATGGGCGCGAACCACGGCTCGCAATGCGCAAACGGTCATTGGCTTGTTATTTCGGATACGTTCGCCACGCTGTGGCACGAGCAAGAATTAGCCTGTCGCCTCCTAACTAAGAAGACCTGGCGATGACCAATCCGGGTTGAATGTAGTTCGAGCGACTGCCTAATGCTGGACAAGAAGAGGGAAAGATGCCGATCACACTATCTGAGGCGATCACATCGCTCACCACTGGAACACCGCTGACCTGGACAGCATCGGGGGCTTACAAAGCCGGATCAATCCAGCTCGGAACAGCTGGTGCAAGGCGGCTCGCCAGACTCCTTATCGAGGCCGATCCCGATCTAGTCGCGTCCACAAATGAAAGCCTGTTCGACGACATCATTGCTGCCTGGGCCGATGATGAAACCGATCCAGCGAACGCGGAGCAAACATCTCCTGCGAATGCGTCAACGGGTCCATGGCGGCTGAAACATATTGAGACGACAGGCTTTGGTGGACTGACGGCACCGGGCGGTCCCGCCTTCGAATTGGACGTGGGCGGTGAGAACTGGTGTTTAGAGGGTTATAACGGGTCAGGCAAGACTTCGCTCGCCAGCCTCATCCTGTGGACCATGACCGGATATTGTAACCACGAACAAGATGGACCTGTTCGGGACGATGGGCGCCGCGAACCTGTCACTAATCCGTCAGGCAAAGCGATTGGGACATGGCCGCCGTTAGTGACCTATCCCCTCGAACCGGCTGGATTGAAAGCGGACGCAATGGTGACGGCTTGTCTGACGTTTGTCGATCCTGCTGATGATATAGCAACGGCGAAGCGAAAAATTGTCAGCCCTGTTGAAGGTGACCCTGCTGTAGAAGTCGACATTGATCCGCGCCTCCTGGTTTCACCTGAATTGATCGAGTCTGGCTTGCTCATGCCGGCGCGCATTGCCCATATCGGGTTTGGGAACAAAAGCCAAAGCCTCTATCAAGCGCTAAAAATGTTGACTGGTCTTGATCACCTCGCGTCAATCGCTAGCGGCGCTGGGAACCTGAGCCACGCTGGCAGAAGGTTCCTCAAATATGCCAAGGATCAGGGCATCGAGACGCAGGCCCAAATCTTCGCTAATAGCCTGGAACGCGCACGCGACCTAGCGGCTGATACGTCAATCGATCTGTCCAAAGTGTATGAACTTGGCGGTAAAGGCCTGATCGATGATCTCACTGAACTTGAGACGGACGCGACGACTAAGGCTGGCGCGGCGCTCGATATTCTTAAAACCGAAATTTCGACTAGCCTTGATGTCAACAGCGGGCAGAACCGCGAACTTCTGAACAGCTCCGTCAACACAGCTCGGGTTTATCTCAGCGAAGGCACAAAGGGCATCTTGCTGTTCAAATCATTCGCAGCGCTGAAGAAGGCCGGAGACGAAGGCTTGAAAACTGTCATTGACCAAGCCTTGACAGACGCGGGGGCGTCGCTCACCGAAGCCCTTGAATGGCACGCCAAGCAAGAGAGCGACAAGAAGCTGCGCTTGAAGGCGCTCGCCTCAAAGTTCTTCGTCCCTGAAAGCGTGCTTGGTGAGGCCGCATCTTGTCCCGTGTGCAATACCAAGCTGACGACAGAAGAGCAGAAGGCCCTCGCGGCAGAATTGACTGCCCTTCAAGGGCAAGCGGACAAGGCCGAAAGAGCGATTGCTGACGCATGCCGTGATATTGACCGCTCAATCCAAAGTTATATCCCTGATTATTTGAAGCCACTGGTCAAACCACTGGCGGGAATGGACCCTGCGTCGTCATTCGCGGCGGCGTTGAAAGAGCGGTTCGCTGATAATTCACCCTTTAGCGATCACCTGACGGGAATTGGGACGTTCACAGAGAGCTATGCGACCGCATGCGAAACAAGCCTGCCATCCTTTACGCACACATCGTTGAACTTCGAGCGGAGTGCCATTGCAGACGTTCAGGCGTTGCAGACGCTCATAATCGAAATTGACCGCGTTGCTGCACTGGCCGATTGGTGGTCTGCGAACAAAGGCTACTTTGCTTCGGCCTGGAACAAGCTAGTCGGCATCGAGGATGCTGAAGGCAATTGGCCTACCGACTCTCTTGAAGGCAAGTTGCAGACTTTGGAAGATGCGATTGCGGGGTCTAATCCACTCGACAAGATCGCAAAGCTGATGGCGAAGGCCAAAAAGGCCGCTGGAGATTGGCAGGTCATCCAAGACGTTCAGAAGGTCCGAGAGGCAATAGCGGAAGCGGTGAAACCGCTGAAGGAGCTGCAGCTGCTCGTTGATTGCGAAACCCACCGCACGATTGAGATCTTGTCAGGCCGCGTGTCGAAAATCTTGGACGAGATCCGACTTAAGGACCGTTTTTCCTATGAGAATGCAGCTATGGCGAAAAAGGCTGTCTCTGTGGAAGGCAGCTTTACGCCTGGTCTGAAAATCGACGCTGCGCTTGTGGCGAATTCGTCATGGCTACGCGCCTTGCTGTGGGCGTTCATTTTTGCACTCCGCGAACAAACGATTGCCGACACCGGGTCCAACGCATTTCCACTCATGGTGTTGGATGACCCTCAAACCACATTCGATCCCAAGAACAAACGCAAATGGTGCGAGAAGATTGTTGGTAACGCCAATCTGGATACGTCCAATCCCGAAGGCATGCAGCTTTTTCTCGCTACTCATGAACGTCAATTCTATGACATCATCTGTGAGCCCTGCGAACTCAACGGGCAGCAAGCGAAGATGGCTGGCCCCACGAAAACGTCCCAGGTCGCCCATATTGTCAACGGCACGTTTCTGGGACGCCAATTTGCCAAAGCCAGGGCCGGTGAAGATGATGAGGAAGGCTATCGTTATGTCCAGCAGGTCCGAATTTATTGCGAGGACCTGCTCAAGATCATGCTGCGGCCTGAATCGTACGAGATCGGTGGCGACACGCTGGGTAAACTGTGTGAGTTGATGTCAAGGCTTCGGGCCGATCATGTCGCGCCATATAATCGCAGCGTTTTTCAGAACCTGATCAAGGTTTTGAATGGGAAAGAAAAGCCGGAAATCAAAATCATCAATGCCAGCCACCACACCTATGACGGTACGATCGGGTACGCTCAAGCTCAGGACGTTCAAAAATATTGGGAGAAGAGCCTGCAAAAGGCGTTTGTCAACGCGTTTCGAGCAGCTGCCGATTACGACGCCTATGGTGGCGTATCGCGCCTCTTCGCCTGGAAAGACAATGTTGCTGAATTCCCGGCGGGGCATAAAGACAAGATCAAGGCGCTGGCATTTACCTCGACCGGTGTTGCTGCAGCGGCACTGTCCGACGGACGTATCGGCGATGGGCAAATTGAAATTGAGGAATGGTCAGAAGCCAGATCAATCACGCTGTTCAATCATAGCGCCTACAGGCTAAACGCCGGCACGCTCGATCCCGTTGCGGGCATCGGCGATATCATTCTTGTCCAGGATTTTGGAACCCCTCGCTCCCGCAATCTGACGGTCGTCGCTTTTGGAGACAAACTATATGCCCGCCGTTTAAACGAGACGGAAGATCATCCTGATGTCATTATGCTCACCGGACAAGCGACTGATCCTTATGCCTTACCGGAACCCGTCATCGCTTTGAAAGACAAGGTGAAAGCGCGCAAAATTGTTGGCACCATTTTCATGTCGCAGACGGCGCCTCCACCAAGTGTTGACGACAATGAGGTTTGCGCAGTTGACGACTTTGCCTTGATTAAAGCGCGTCTCAAGGGTGTGAAGCTTTTTGAGGTGAAGGGGCGGAGCATGGAGCCGGTCGCGCTGGAAGGGCAGTTCGTGATGACCCTCGAGGAAACTTTGGATCAAGCAACGCTCAAGCGGCTCAGCGGAGATCTGGTCATTGCCGTCGATCAGGATGGCGGGGTCTATTTCAAACGTCTCCGCCGGCACGGCAAACTGGTCGTTTTGGAAAGCGCCAATTCCAGCGTGACAACGTCGTCAGAAATTTTGAGCCTTGATGACGGTTTGGGCTACTCGCAATTAACGTCGCTAAAGTCAGTTGTCGGCGTCCTCTTTGATCTTCCTCAATCAGGGAAAAAATGATGATTGAAGAAGATATTTTAAAAATCGATCTGACGCCAGAGGAACAAGCGCGTCTGGCGAACATTGAGCTAGAAGCGCTCAACGTCGACAATGGGCAAGCCACCTGGGACAACTGCGAACGCGCGGCCCAACTCACGGAAATTCTGCTCCAACGCAATGCCATTCCTACAATTCGCAAGGACGTTTTCGCGAAGGATGAATATGCAACCGGTCGTGGGCCATCTGTGAGTGAGCAATACAGGCGCAATGGTAACTCTTATGCGCAAACGTTGCGCCATCCGCAGTTTCTGGCTTGGCTGCGTTACTTCATTTACGGGCCTAACCTGCCAGCGGACATGATACGCCGCTTCCAGGAAAAAGTTAAAGAATTGGGACCGCTGACATCCGGCGATTCCGAGATGCTGCGGCATTTCATTCGCCAGCTGACGCGGCAATTCGGTCTCAAGAAATCCGACGCCAACGAGGTGTTCAAATTGGTGCTGGAATTTAACGACGATATCTATCTGGCAAAGTCGCTGCGCGGTGAGACACTAAAGGCCGCAAAACCTTACTAAACTGGCTAGCAAAATACTTATGATAATTGTTATTTTTGCTATGCAGGGCAATACTGTCCGGTCAATTTCAGCTTGAGATTACTTTCTGAACTAAGGTCTCCTTTGAAGATTCTTCGGTCATTCGATTGCTGAGGTTCGATCGGCAGCGATGGGCCAGAAACCGCTTGCCGGCGCACTCGCAACCAGAACCAAGTAATCTTTGCAAAAGCTACGGCTGATGGTTCTTGTTGTGGACCTTAAAAGCTTGGCTTCTTACCACCCAGCGCTTCCGCTGCTTTTTTGATTTCATCCTGCGATTTTTGCCGCAATTCGGGATCGCGCAGAGTAAGGGCACCGACCCGCTTGCCCCTAAAACCCGTTCCTCCGGCGGTATATTCCAATGACGGTTCTTGCCGGTGGAAAGGGTTCAGTTCATCGCCCCAAACGTGGAGTGATCGGTTGATGTGATCCGGCTCGCCGTATTTTGCGAGAACGCTTTCCGTCATGTCTTCCGTCGAGCCGGGTCCGAAAAACTTATACTCGGTGGAGGCCGCCCGCACGCCGTCCGGCAGCGGCACGAATTTGACCAGCATTTCCTCCGCATCCGTCACGAAAATAATTTGGAGGACGCCCGCATATTCGTTCGGGTTGACCCTCTCCCGATTTTCCTGCCGCGCCGCCGCCGATGCCTCGACTTCCGAGAGACTCATCCCAAGCTTGATGCCCGTGACGTCGAACTCAAGGACATCCGCCGCGCTACTCGGCGGTGCGGCGGCAAAGAAGATCAATATGGAAAGGATGGCGGATGGAAGGAATTTTGTCATAGCAAAAGCTCGCGATCAGTGTTCCTCGCCCTCAAACAGCTCCACGGATCGCGATTCGCTCGTTTCCGATCAGATGAAGCAGCCGGCACCCCGTCCATTTTGCCTACAACCCCGAATATATCAAAAAAAATTTCACGAGGATAACTCTTTCCCAAAATTGACCGCGCTTCGTTTTCTTTTCCCGGCCTTTCTAAAAATACATAAGTAATTGATTTATATTATGTATTAGAAATTTTTCTTCTTGACTTAATCAGGTCTCGTGCCTTTTTCTGAAAGGTGTGAGGACGCATTTTTCGTCCCCCGGAGAAACAAATGACACCGACGAAATTCCTGATAGGTCAAGTTTTGATTGTCTTCGCAATCGTTGTTTTGGCGACGTGGGGCGCGACCCAATACGCCGCCAACGCGCTCGGCCATCAGGAGGCTCTTGGACCCGCGTGGAAAACAGTAGGCGGCACGCGGGTCTATCTCCCCTGGCGGCTCTATCAATGGTGGATCGCATATGAGGGATACGCCCCTCGTGTGTTTTCAACGGCGGGTTTGATCGCAGCCGTTGGGGGAGTCCTGGGCATGATCGTCGCCATCATCGGCTCGCTATTGCGTGCCCGGCAGGACAAGAATATCACGACTTATGGTTCGTCGAGATGGGCAAGTGTGAAAGACATCGAAGAGGCGGGGCTTTTTGAAAATCGCGGCGTGATGCTCGGTCTCAAAGAGCGGCGTTATCTCCGACACGATGGACCAGAACACGTCATGTGTTTCGCGCCGACACGCAGCGGCAAAGGCGTTGGCCTCGTCATCCCGACCTTGCTGACCTGGACCGGCTCCGCCGTGATCCACGATATCAAGGGCGAGAACTGGCAGTTGACGGCGGGCTGGCGGTCGAAGTTCTCTCACGCCATCCTGTTCAATCCGACCGATCCGGCATCGTCCAAATTCAATCCATTGATGGAAGTGCGTCAGGGGCGCAACGAAGTCCGCGACGTGCAGAATATTGCCGACATTCTCGTGGACCCGGAAGGCAGTCTCGAAAAACGGAACCATTGGGAGAAGACCAGCCATGCGCTGCTCGTCGGCGTGATCCTGCATGTCCTATACGCGGAAGAAGACAAGACGCTTTCGGGTGTGGCGTCATTCCTGTCAAACCCCGATTGCTCCTTTCAAAAGACCCTTCGTGCGATGATGGAGACCAACCATCTTGGCGATGAAAACGTCCACATCGTTCACCCGGTCGTCGCGGAGGCGGCGCGCGAGCTTTTGAACAAATCCGACAATGAGCGCTCAGGCGTACTTTCAACCGCTATGAGTTTCCTGGGGCTATACCGCGATCCCACGGTCGCCGGCGCCACCAGCCGGTGCGACTGGCGGATCACCGATTTGGTGATGGCTGAAAACCCGGTGTCGCTCTATCTCGTCGTGCCGCCTTCGGATATTTCACGCACGAAGCCGCTCATTCGATTGATCCTCAATCAGATCGGGCGCCGCTTGACGGAAAAGCTTGAGTTAGGCGCGGCGAAGGACGACCGCCACAGGCTTTTGTTGATGCTGGATGAATTTCCGGCGCTTGGCCGTCTTGACTTTTTTGAAAGCGCGCTCGCCTTTATGGCGGGCTATGGATTGCGCGCCTTTCTGATTGCCCAAAGCCTTAATCAAATTGAAAAGGCATATGGGCCGAATAACGCCATTCTCGACAACTGCCACGTAAGGGTGGCCTTCGCCACCAATGATGAGCGGACGGCAAAGCGCATTTCCGATGGCCTTGGTTCGACGACCGAATTGCGCGCACAAAAGAATTATGCAGGCCACCGGCTCGCTCCCTGGCTTTCCCATGTGATGGTCTCCCGACAGGAAACGCCGCGTCAGCTTTTGACGCCGGGCGAGGTGATGCAGCTCCCGAGCGATGAAGAAATCCTCATGGTGTCGGGCCATATGCCGATCAGGGCGCGGAAGATTCGATATTACGAGGACCGGAATTTTACCGCTCTCAGGCTCGATCCGCCCGAATGCGCGGAAGATCATTATGCCGACCGCCCGCCGCCGCAGACGGATGACTGGACCGGACGAACAGTGGTCGCATCATTGGACATTGAACAAGGCGGCGAGACCGACTTCGTTGATGCGAACGCCGATGACGATGGCGGCCTAAAGCGTCACCCCGCCTTGCCGGAAACCGGGCAGGCGAAAGACGCGCCCAAGCGGAAGCTCGATCCGTTCGTGATCGTCGATAACGACCTCGATAATCCTCCGGCCACCCGGAATTTTGACGGCGCAAAACAGCTTGGCGATGTGCAGAAAGCGCATGGGATCAACCAGGGTTTCGGCGGCAAGGAGGATGACGGCTTGCCCGATTTTTAGAAGCGGAAATGAGATATGAAAGAGCGCATTTATTCACAGTTGGAACCCGCGACAAAGCAGCAACTTGCCAAATACGCCGCGCGCGCCCGGACGTCTGAATCCCAGGTGATCGAAGCTGCGGTCGAAGCCTTTTTCTCGCCGCAAACCCTGGACAAGCGCGACGCCGCAGTCACACGCCGGTTAAATGATATCTCACGCCAACTGGATCGTCATCGCCGCGACTTGATGATCACGTCGGAGACGCTGGCGCTTTTCGTTCACTACCAGCTTGCGGTCGCGCCCCCGATCCCCGTGGCGGACCAAGCCGCCGCCCGCGCCAAGGCGAATGAGGCGATGGAGCAATTCATGACCCATCTCGTGCGCCGTTTGGAAAACGGCAGGAGCATTATCGCCAGCGTGGTCGAGCGTTTCCAACCGGCTGAAAGCGATTTCTTTACGGTCGATCTGGACGAGCCGGAGGACGATGATCTGAGCGGGGATGGTCATGGTTGAGCGCGGACAAACCACATTGACCCGTCAAAGAACCATGCTGATGTCGGCCATGGGGCCGGTGATCGGTGCGGCTTTGGCGGATGAAAAAGTCATTGAAGTCATGGCGAACCCGGACGGCTCGCTATGGGTGGACAGGCACGGAGACGGTCGCATTCAAGAAGGCGCTATCGATCCGGCTCATGCCGAACGGATTATCCGCCTTGTCGCTTCCCACATCCGCGTCGAGTGCAATGCCAGGTCGCCGGTTATCTCCGGTGAATTGCCGGAGAGCGGCGAACGCTTCGAAGGACTGTTGCCGCCCGTGGTCGCGGCTCCGTCCTTCGCCATCCGCAAACCGGCAGGCGTCGTCTATACGCTCGACGATTATGTTCAGGCAGGGATCATGACGCCACACCAAGCCGTGTTTCTCAAAAGCGCGGTGGAAGACCGCGCCAATATTCTGGTGGTAGGCGGCACATCGTCCGGCAAGACGACGCTCACCAACGCGCTTTTGAACGAGGTTGCCAAGGCAAACCAGCGGGTGCTGCTGATCGAGGACACGAGAGAATTGCAGTGCAACGCGCCCGACATGGTGGCCTTGCGGACCAAGCCGGGGGTGGCGACACTCTCGGATTTGGTCCGCTCCACGCTACGGCTTCGCCCCGACCGCATCGTCATCGGTGAGGTCCGGGGGGCGGAGGCTTTGGACATGCTAAAAGCATGGAATACGGGGCACCCTGGCGGTATCACGACATTACACGCCAATTCCGCCCGCGCCGGTTTGTACCGCCTTGAACAACTCATCCAGGAAGCCGTCGTGACCGTCCCGCGCCGCCTGATCGCGGACGCTATCGACATCATTGTTTTTATCAAAGGACGCAGCAATACCCGCCGCGTCGATACCATCGTCGAGGTCACCGGCCTCAGCGACAACGACTACCAGATTGCTGTTCCCGAAAGCCTGCCTGCGCAGTTTGAAAGGAGCAGTTATGCCAAACTTAAAAAGCCTCGGGAGACATAAACACCTCCCCATACTGACAACCCTCGCGGTTCTCACCCTTTGGTCCGGCGCGGCACATGCGGCCGGCACCGGTCTGCCGTGGGAAGAACCGCTGGAAGATATTCTGGACTCGATCACCGGCCCGGTGGCCCGCATCGTCGCCGTTATCGCCATCACCGCGACCGGCTTGGCCCTGGCCTTTGGCGATGGCGGCGGCGGTTTTCGCCGTCTCATTCAGATCGTTTTTGGACTGAGCATCGCGTTCGCGGCAGCCAGCTTTTTCCTCGGCTTTTTCACCTTCGTTGGCGGCGCGGTCTTATGAGCGCCGCAGGCTTCAAAATTCCGCTCCATCGCTCCCTGACGGAGCGGATCATGCTCGGGGGAGCGCCGCGCAATGTCGTCATCGTCAATGCGACATTGGCGGCGGCCCTCGGGCTCGGCCTGCAATTATGGCTGGTCGGCATCGCCTTTTGGCTCGTTGGCCACGGAGCCGCCGTTTATGCGGCGAAGCGCGACCCGCAATTCATGGACGTCATGGTCCGCCACATCCGCCACAAATCATTTTTGGAGGCGTGAGCGATGTTCAATCTGTGTGAATACAAAAAACGCGCACAGTCCATTGCCGACTATCTGCCCTGGGCGGCGCTGGTCGCCCCCGGCATCATCCTCAATAAAGACGGCAGTTTCCAGCGCACGGCGAAGTTTCGCGGTCCCGATCTGGAAAGCTCGACGGAAGAAGGGCTGGTTGCCGTCTGCGCCCGCTTTAATGACGTGATGAAGCGTTTCGGTTCCGGCTGGGCCTTGTTCTTTGAAGCCGAACGCCATGCGGCGGCGGGCTATCCGCAGTCGGGGTTTCCCGACCCGGCGTCGTGGATTGTCGATCAGGAACGGCGCGGCGCTTTCGAGGAAGAAGGGCGGCATTTCGAGACCGACTATTATCTGACCTTCGCTTATTTCCCGCCCGAGGACCGAGCGTCCCGCGCCGAAGGTCTTATTTTGGAAACCCCCGAGGGCAAGCGGACCTTCAATCATTGGGACCATCTGGCGCGTTTCACGATGCTGACCGACCGGGCGCTTGATCTGTTGTCCGGCATCATGCCGGAGGTGCAGGCTTTGGATGATATCGGGACGTTGACTTATCTCCACGCCACCATCTCGCCAAAGCGCCACCCGGTCACGATACCGGAAGTCCCGATGTATTTGGACAGCGTCCTTGCCGACAGCGCTCTTGTCGGCGGACTGGAGCCGATGCTGGGCGATCATCATTTGCGCGTCCTTTCGGTGCTTGGGTTTCCGGGCACGACAACGCCCGGTCTTTTGGACGGCCTCAATCACCTCGGCATCGAGTATCGCTGGGCGACGCGCTTTATTCCGATGGACAAGGCCGTCGCGACCGGCCGGCTCACCAAATACCGCCGTCAATGGTTTTCCAAACGCAAATCCATCATGGCGGTCTTGAAAGAGGTGATGACCAACGAAGCCTCTGCCCTGGTCGATTCCGATGCCGATAACAAAGCGGCGGATGCAGATGAAGCCTTGCAGGAGTTGGGCGCGGACTATGTGTCCTTCGGCTACCACACCGCCGGCATTGTCGTCTGGGACCGCGATCTGGCGGAAGTGGACGAAAAAGTCCGCGCCGTCGAGCGCGTCATCAATGGTGCGGGGTTCGTCACCATCAATGAAACGGTGAACGCGATTGACGCATGGCTCGGCTCTTTGCCTGGACATTGCCACGCCAATATCCGCCAGCCCCTGGTGAGCAGTCTCAATCTCACCCACATGATCCCCTTGAGCGCCGTTTGGGCCGGACCCGAACGCAATGATCATCTAGACGGCCCGCCGCTCCTGCTGGCGGAGACCAGCGGAGAAACGCCGTTCCGGCTGGTGACGCATGTGGGCGACGTTGGCCATACGCTTGTGGTCGGGCCGACCGGCGCGGGCAAGTCGGTCCTCCTTTCCCTTCTCGCCATGCAGTTCCGGCGTTATCCCGAGGCGCAAGTGTATCTCTTTGACAAAGGCGGTTCGGCGCGGGCGGCGACCCTCGCCATGGGCGGCGATTATTATGAACTTGGTGCGGATAACGCGCTCGCGTTTCAGCCCTTGGCGGAAATCGACAACGACCACCAAAGAGCCTGGACCGCCGATTGGATTGCGAGCCTGGTCGCTCATCAAAACATTCAGATCACCCCGGATATACGCGAAAGCCTGTGGTCGGCGCTGACCAGTCTGGCGACCGCGCCAAAGGCCGAGCGGACATTGACCGGCCTCGCGGTTCTTCTCCAGGACAACGACCTCAAACAAGCGCTCCACCCATTCACCCTGGAAGGCCCTTATGGCCGCTTGCTCGACGCCGATGAAGACCGGCTCAAAATGGGGACGGTGCAGTGTTTCGAGATGGAAGACCTGATGCACGAGCAAAGCGCCGTGCTGCCGGTTTTGACCTATCTTTTCCACAAGCTCGAAGCCCGGTTTGACGGCAGGCCGAGCCTTCTCATTCTGGACGAGGCTTGGGTGTTTCTCGACGATGAAACCTTCGCGGGGCGCATTCGCGAATGGTTGAAGGTCCTGCGCAAGCGGAACGTTTCCGTTGTTTTCGCGACCCAAAGCCTTGCCGATATCGTTACCAGTTCGATAGCGCCCGCGATCATCGAATCCTGCCCGTCGCGCATCTTCCTCCCCAACGAGCGGGCCATCGAGCCGGAAGCCCAATCCATCTATGAGCGGTTCGGATTAAACGCCCGGCAAATTGAAATCATCGCGCGGGCGACGCCCAAGCGCGATTATTATTACCAGTCGCGGCGCGGCAACCGGCTGTTCGATCCGGCGCTTGGCCCGGTGGCGCTCGCCTTTTGCGCGGGATCCTCAAAAGAGGACCATGCGCTGATTTCCCGCATTCTCAGAGACCATCCCGCCACGGATTTCCCTACCGCCTATCTCAATGCGCGCGGCCTCGATTGGGCCGCCGATCTTATCAAAGGAGCAAACCCATGAAACGCAAACTCACGGCCCTCATCATGGCGGTGTTTATCGCCATAGCACCGACCCAACAGGCCAACGCCATCTTCGGATTCAATATCGTCTTTGACCCGAAAAATTTCGGACAAAATCTGCTCACCGCCGCGCGGACATTGCAGATGATCAATCAGCAGGCGCAGGCGATCCAGCAGCGCATCAACATGATCCGAGCCATGGAGAAAAATCTTGAGCGGCTGGACGACATCACGCTTTCAAACCTCAATCGGCAAATATCGCAATTGAACGTCCTGATGCAGCAGGCGGGACAAATCGCTTTCGACGTTGATCGCGCCCGCGCCGTCTATCAGCAAACTTTTCCCGGCGCGTATCAGGCGCAGATGTCGAACAACCAAATGGCTCGGTACGCATCTCAACAATGGACCGCATCCACCGACGCGCTCCGGCACGCGATCAATGTGCAAGCCCAAATCAGCGAAAACGTGATTGCCGACGTTAATACGCTGAACACAATCATCGATCAGTCACAGAACGCCGCTGGTTCATTGCAAGCCGCCCAGGCGGGCAATCAGCTCCAAGCGCTTTCCATTCGCCAAAACACCGACACATTGCAATTGCTGGCGGCCCAGGGCCGCGCCGTCACGCTCGCGCAGGCCCGCGCGGCGGAAGCGGAGAAAATCGCCATTGCGCGGCTTGAGCGCTTCATCGGCGACGGCCGGCTTTATACGCCCATCAAATGATGAAAGGCGCGTCCGATGAATGATTTCGACGACCTCAACGCCCTCGACCGTTTTACCGATGTTTTTATCCGCTTCATCGACCGGGGCTTTGGCCTTCTGCAGGGCGATGTCAATTATCTGGTCGCGGTCATCTTCGTCATCGACCTTACTTTGCTCGGGCTCTTTTGGGTGCTCGATCATGAACGCGACATCATCGCCAAATTCATCCGCAAGGTCTTATTCGTCGGCGCTTTTGCCTATATCATCGGCAATTTCGCCTTTCTCTCGGACGCTTTGTTCCAATCCTTCGGCGGGCTTGGCCTGAAGGCCACCAGCACAATCTTCGACGCGGATGCGCTGCTTCGTCCCGGCTACATCGCCGGCGAAGGCGTCACCGCCGCGCACCCGATCCTCGTGCAGATCAAGGAATCTTTTTCGCTCGGCGGGCTTCTCACCGGCGCGCTCGGCATCAATATTATCGGTCTTTTCCTCGCATGGATTTTGATCATCGTCGCGTTTTTTATTCTTGCGATACAGCTCTTTGTGACGCTTATCGAGTTCAAGCTGACCATGCTCGCGGGCTATGTGCTGGTGCCGTTTTCTCTATGGAACAAGTCGGCGTTCATCGCGCAAGGCGTCATCGGCCATGCTTTTTCCAGCGGTATCAAATTGATGGTGCTCGCGGTCATTATCGGCATCGGTTCGACATTCTTTGCCGATTTTGCGGGCGCTTTCCCGCCCGGCGAGGACATCGAGTTCGAGGATACGCTTGTCGTCATCATCGCGGCGTTCGCCTTGCTCGCCTTGTCGATCCGTGTGCCCGCCGTGGCGGCGGGGCTTGTCTCCGGCGCGCCGCAACTTGGCGCGGGCACGGCGGTCGCCACCGTTGGCGGAGTGGCGCTCGCGGGGGCCGCGGGCGCTGGTCTTGCCGTTGGCGCCGTCCGCGCAGGCGCGGGCGCAGCGGCAAGTGCCGCCCGCGCCGGATCGTCGGTCGCGGGAGGATCATCGACAGCCTTTTCGCTTGCTCGTTCTGCGTCGGGCCAAAGCGGTATCCGGGGCGCGGCAGCCGGGCTTGGCGGTGTCGCAAGGGCGGGTGTCGGGTCCGTCCGGCAGGGAGCGGCCAGTCTTGGCGCGCGGCTCTCGGGTGGTGTCAGAGAGAGTTTCCAGCGTGGCCGTCATGGTGCGTGGACCGCGACCGGGGGTGCGCCCTTGCGTGCAGGACAGGCGGCGGGTGGAAGCGCTTCCAGCACCAGCGGCACACCTGCCTGGGCGCAAAGGATGCGAAGGCAACATCATCTGGCAACCGGCATTCACACAACGACCGCAACGGTGGGCGCTGGCGACCAGCCGATGGCTCCGTCGCGTCCACCTGTAGGAGACGATAACCGATAAACAAAGATCAAACGGCCTGAACGGACCCCGCCGCTCACCAGCCAGTCAGGACGACACCTTTATCCGCCGATGGAAAGGATAAGAATGTCAGTCCCCAAACGACCCGGAAATACATACGGCAAAACGCCGGAGGCGTTGACGCCCTATCAAAAAGCGCAAGCCGAATGGGACGAGCGTATCGGCTCGGCCCGCGTGCAAGCCAGGAATTGGCGTCTAATGGCGTTTCTTTGCCTTACCCTTCTGGCGGCCTTCGCCGCCATGCTGACCTGGCAAAGCGTGCAGTCGAAAATCACGCCTTATATTGTCGAAGTGGAAAAACTCGGAGCCGTCAGGAATGTCGGCCCGGCGGAAGAAACCTATATTCCGAGCGATGCACAAATTGCCTTCACGCTCGCGGAGTTCATCAAACATACGCGCTCGGTGAGTATCGACCCCATCGTGCTTCGCGAAAATTGGGAAGCGGCTTACGCTTATGCGACCGACCGCGCTGCCGCGACCCTGACGGAGTTCGCGCGCACCAATGATCCGTTTGCCGATCTTGGCGAGCGCTCCGTCACGGTGGAAATCAGCAGCGTTGTCCGCGCGTCCGACGATTCTTTCCAAATAAAATGGATCGAACAGCATTTTCGCGCCGGGATTTTGCAAACCAGCGGCAGGCACACCGCCATTCTGTCCATCGTTATCCAGCATCCCCGAAATCTCACGCAGCTCCGGCGCAATCCGCTCGGAATCTACGTCCACGGCCTCAATTGGAGCGCCGACGTTCAGACAGGAGAAAATCAATGACAAAAGCTATTTCCGCCATCGCGGCCCTGGCGCTCACGCTCGGCGCGTGCACAAGCAAAACGCCGCCGCCGACAATCGCCTATGACAATGATGATTTTCTGGTCGCATTCGAAGCCCCCACAGCCAAAAGGCCGGTGGAGATCGTCACGATACCCGAACCCCTGCCGCTACCGGGGCAGTTGAAACCGAGGCCATCCGCTTCTGGTCAAACGATCGACGACAACGCGGACCCGCAAGAGCGCATCGCCCATGCCAATGACGCGGCGCGGGTCGAGCCGTCAGACAGCAACTATTTGAATGCGGTGCAAGTCTATCCCTATACGGAAGGGGCGCTTTACCAGCTTTACGCCGCGCCCGGAAAAGTGTCGGATATTGCTCTCCAGGCGGGCGAGCAGCTTATCGCCGTCTCCGCCGGCGATACGGTGCGCTGGGTGGTCGGAAACACCACAAGTGGCAATGGCGTGGACGAACAAGTCCATATCTTCGTCAAGCCCATCGGTCCCGGCCTGCACTCCAATTTGGTCATCACCACCGACCGCCGCACATATCATGTGGAGATGACCAGCGACACCGTGACCTATATGGCGTCCTTGTCATGGCACTATCCGTTCGACGACCTGGTCGCTCTCCAAAGCGCCAATGCCCGCGCCGAAGCACAAGACGCTGGAACGATAGATACCGGCCTCGATATTCAAAGATTGCGCTTCCGCTATACCGTCACCGGCGACGATGCGCCGTGGCGGCCGCTCCATGTCTTTGACGACGGCGCAAGGGTCTATATCCAGTTCCCGCGCGGCATCATCCAAGGCGAAGCGCCGCCCTTGTTCGTTGTCGGACGGAAAGGCGACGCCGAACTCATTAATTATCGGATGCGCGGCACCTATTATATCGTTGATCGCTTGTTCGCCGCCGCCGAGTTACGTCTTGGCGAAGACCCGCAAGAAATCGTCCGTATCACCCGTACCGACGGAGATCCGTCATGACGGAAGATACGGCCAACAAGCAGAAGATCGATGAGGGCTTGACGCTTCGCGCCACGCCTCGCGCGGTGACACGGCTTAATCGCAAGGCGATCATCGTTATTGCGGCGGCAGGCGCGTCCATCGTCGCCATTGCCGCCTTTTACGCCCTTGATCCCAAGCAGCGCCAAACCGCGCCGCGTGAGGAACTGTATCAGGTCGGCAACGCGGAACGCGCCGAGGGCCTTCAGACCTTGCCCAAGAGCTATGGGGATGTGCCCCGGCTTGGCGCTCCATTGCCGGGGGAGTTTGGCAGGTCGGCGCTCGAAACCGAGCGCGCCGCAGGCATTACCGAGCCGTTGCCGCAGCAAACCGGCGCGCTGCCCTTCCAACATACCCCGGAAATGGATGCAGAGCGGGCGGAGCGCTTGCGCCGGGCGCAAGTCGCCCAGGTCGCAATGGAAGCGGGGGTCTTTTTCCAGATTTCCACGTCGAACGAACAGGCGCAATCACCGGCAACAGCCGGCACGCCGATCGCGGACGAGTTGACCGCGCTTAATCCGTTCCTCGTGGACCAAGGCCAAGCGGTAGAAAGCGGCGCATCCGTCAATGGCGGCGCGGATCAAAACCGCCAAAGTCAAAAACTCGATTTCCTCGAAAGCGGGCCGGACGGCTCGATCTATAACCCCCATGCCCTGCAAGACCCGGCCTCGCCCTATCAGGTGATGGCGGGAACGGTGATTGCCGCCAGTTTGATCACCGGCATCAATAGCGACTTGCCCGGCGCGGTCATCGCCCAGGTAACGGAGCCGGTCTATGACACGGTATCGGGACGTTATTTGTTGATCCCGCAAGGCTCCCGGCTCATCGGAAAATATGACAGCCTCGTCGCCTTCGGTCAGGAAAGGGCGCTCGTCGTCTGGCAGCGGATCATCATGCCGAACGGTTCGTCGGTCGTGATCGACAATCTGCCGGGCGCCGACGCGGCGGGCTATGCCGGTCTGGCCGACAAGGTGGATTTTCACACTTGGCGGCTCATTCAGGGCATCGGGCTTTCCACGCTTCTCAATGTCGGCGCGGAACTCGCCTTCGACGAGGCCGACAGCGATCTTTCCCGCGCACTTGAGCGAAGCACCCAAGATTCGATCAGCCGCACCGGCGAAGAGATCGTGGACCGCTTCCTGAACATTCAACCGACAATCACCGTGCGGCCCGGCTGGCCGCTTCGGGTTCTCGTTCACAAGGATCTGGTGCTGAAGCCCTACCGGGAGCAGGGAGACGTGCAATGACGAAACTGAAACTCGGGCCTCTACCCAAAACAACGCCGGTCAAACTGACCTGTACGTTTCCCCCGGACGTTCATGATGCGCTGGTCGATTACGCGCGTGTCTATGAACGCGCCTACGGCTCCAGGGAAAGCCCGGGAAACCTCGTACCCTTCATCGTCGAAGCGTTCCTTGGCAGCGACACCGCTTTCAAAAAAGCGCGTCGCGAATTGCCGAATACGCCCGGTCAACCCATTCGCCAGCAGCCCGCCGATGACTCTTAACAGCAAGGAGAAACAGCATGTCGCTTGTTATTGGAAAGTTCGAAGCAACGCCGAAGGGTGGTTTCAAGGGCCAAATCCGAACCCTGGATTTTAGTGGTTCTGTATCGCTTCACGTAAACCCCGAAAAGACCGGAGAAAACGACCCGGACCTTCTCGCGTACTCACACGATATCCCTCTCGGCAAAGCCTACAAACGCACCTCGCAGGAAGGCAACGATTATCACCGCGTCCTGCTGTCGTTTCCAAGCGGCGGGAAAAAGATCGTCATCGAAGGCAATCTCGTCCCGAGAAACGGGAAGTTCGAGCTTTTCTACGACTAAGCGTGTGTCCACTCGACACGAACAATTGTAATCCGCGATAAAGAGGCTGAAGCCTATGTCGTTTGTGCAAGTCTGTTGTTGGCGACTCTATCCAACGTCTCCTCTATCAATCGAGTGGCCGCCTCAATCTCTTCATCTGTCGTTCCGAAGCCAAGGCTGAAACGGATGGAGGCTTCAGCCTCATTACCATTAAGACCAATGGCTTTGAGAACATGAGATGGTTCCGGGATACCTGATGTGCAGGCGGAGCCCGTTGATGCAGCAAGACGTGGTTGCAATGCACTCAAAATGTCATGCGCTGAAAACCCTTCAAACCGAATATTTGCGTTGCCGGGATGACGGTCTTGGCTTTTTGGGCCATTTACTTCTGCTTTCCAATGTAAATTCGTTAGATTTTTTACAAACTTGTCGCGGAGAACACGAAGCTGCACGCGCTTTTTTTGAGACCCTATGTTGGTAAATATCTCCGTAGCAACACCCATCCCAACAACCAAAGGAACAGGAATGGTGCCGGAGCGGAGACCATTTTGCTGGCCACCTCCATAGATGATAGGTTCAACTTGATCTTGTAAGTCTCGCCTGATGAAGAGGGTCCCAACTCCTTTTGGTCCATACATTTTGTGAGAGGAAAGGCTCAGAAGATCGACGCAATCGACAATCGAACTCAGATCAATCGCTGTTGGTGCTTGTGCAGCATCACAATGGAAAATAACGCCGTGACGCCTCGTAAGTTCGGAAATTGCTTTAAGATTTTGAACTGTACCGATTTCATTGTTGACCGCCATAATTGATATGACGAGAACGTCATCATCTAGTGTCTCTTCGAGCACCGACATGGCGATACGTCCGTCACCATCCACAGGGATATGCTCTACGATAAAGCCAAGTTGATCGCGTATAACTCGGGCCGCTGCAAGGACACACTTATGTTCAATTGCGCTAACGAGTACCCGCCGTCGTTTTCCGTTAGTTGCTCTGCGCGCCAACCCTAATAATGCAAGATTATTGGATTCGGTCGCTCCAGATGTAAATATGATTTCATCCGCATCGGCACCGATCAATCTTGCAATTCTGCTCGCGGCCTCTTCAACCGCGCGCATCGCTTTCCAACCAACGTAATGATCTAGTGAATGTGGGTTGCCCGGCAAGGCCGTCCAGTATGGCTCCATTTCGGCTAAGGCACGCGAATCTACAGGCGTGGTTGCCTGATGATCAAGATAGATGGATTTTCCAATATTCATTATTTTTCAATAAGTTACATAATTTCAAGTTCATAATATCTTGGTTGGACCCGATCGTTGCCATTACTGGATGCTCTCTCCAGCTTCCATTTGACCTTAACATGTGAATTGGCTTAATGTCGAGCTGGAGGGAGCATCCAGTAACCGAGGAAGACATGGTGCGCGGACCATTATATCAGGACGGCTATAACCCGCAATTTTCGGGGCACGAAACCTTTCCGCTACGCTACGGATGGCTGATGAAGTCATTTGACCGCGTCGCCGAAACCGAAGGAAAGGGCGACAACCGGGCCGCCTGTTGGGGTGCCGACGCCATCGCGCGATTCGGCGTCGGGAAGAACATGGTCGCATCCATGCGTCATTGGGCGAAGGCCGCCCGAGTTATCGAGGAAACCGGAATGAATTCGGTTCAGGCGACGAAACTTGGCCACATGTTGTTTGGGCCGAAGGGGCTTGATCCGTACATGGAGCATCCCGCCACGCTATGGCTGATCCATTGGCAGTTGGCGGCCCGAGCCGAGAAAACAACCTGGTTTTGGGCCTTCAGCCACTACCCCGCCATTACCTTTGATAGGGACAATCTCGTAAAAAAACTCGACCGGCTCGCGAAGGAACGTGCTTGGTCGCGTGTCGCCAATACGACGATCAAAAACGATGTTGCATGCTTCATTCGGACTTATGTTGCGCGACAGCCGTCAGGGAAAATCGGACACGACGATGCGCTTGAGTCGCCCCTGACGGAGTTGGGGCTAATCAAGGCTATCGGCAAAAAGGACGGATTCCGTTTTGTGCGCGGCCCGAAGGCGACGTTGGGCGACGGCGTTTTCCTCTATGCGCTGATCAATTTCTGGCTGCACTATTCCAATGCGGCCACACTATCGTTCGAGGCAATTGCCCACGCACCCGGCGGCCCGGGGCGTGTATTCCTCTTCGATGAAAACGATGTGGCCGACCGCCTCGCCACGCTCGACGACGTGACAGGCGGTGCGCTGAGGTGGTCCGAAACCGCCGGTCTGAAACAGGTCGTGCGCAATATTGATATCGATGAGGACTCAGCGCTTTCCTACCTGCCAATCGATTACGGCGAGCTTGCCGAAGAGGAGGCCGCCTGATGCCATTGAACGAACGTGTCCGTATAGCCCGCCGCTTTCTAAGATCGATCCGCATCGACGTCGATCTCGGCAATGCCGACGCCATCGAAGGGTTTGTTTGTCCGCAATCTTCCGCCGACGTTCTCACGACGATGGCATGCCACGTCTCTGAAACGGGGCATGGCGCGTATACATGGACCGGTCCCTACGGAAGCGGCAAGTCGAGTCTTATCGTTGCGTTGAGTGCGCTTTTGAATTGCAACGCAGGATTGCAAAGGCAGACTACGAAGATTTTCGGACAGAAGCTGACGAAGACAATCTGGAATGCGCTACCGACGGGTACCGAAGGATGGCGCGTCGTTCCCGTCGTCGCGAGACGGGATAACCCTGTTAACGTCATCGGAGAAGCCGTTCGAAAATCGGGACTCGTATCGCGCCTGCCTCGCGGTGGCTGGACCGAGAGCAATCTGATCGCCACACTGACCGACGCAGCGGCATGCAAGCCCAAAACACACGGTGGGCTTATCCTGTTTATCGACGAGATGGGCAAGTTTCTTGAAGCCGCTGCGCAGGACGGCTCCGATATATACATCCTCCAGCAACTTGCCGAGGCTGCATCACGGAGCGACGGTCGTTTTCTTATCGTAGGAGTATTGCACCAGGCATTCGAGGAATACTCCCATCGCCTCTCGCACGAGATGCGTGATGAATGGGCAAAGATTCAGGGGCGTTTCATTGACCTCGTCGTAAACACTGCGGGTGAAGAACAGATAGACTTGATCTCCCGTGCGATCGAGAGCAGCCACCGTCCGAAGAAACCCGGTGAATTATCCTCGGCGATTGCTACATTCGCGCGCCGGGAACGTGCAGATGATGCCGCGCGGCTAGCCACCATGCTCGAAGCATGCTGGCCGTTGCATCCGATTGTGGCCTGTTTGCTGGGGCCGATATCGCGGCGGCGTTTCGGTCAAAATCAGCGGAGCATATTCGGCTTTTTAAATTCATCGGAGCCACACGGCTTTCAGGATTTTCTCAACCACGCCGAGGACGGTGACCTGTACGGTCCGGATCGTCTTTGGGATTACCTTCGCGCCAACCTGGAGCCGTCAATCTTGGCTTCGCCTGATGGGCACCGTTGGGCCTTGGCGGCAGAAGCGCTTGAACGCTGTGAATCCATCGGGGGTGACGCGCTTCACATCAAATTGCTCAAGACAATTGCTGTAATCGACCTGTTCAAGGAGCGCTCTGGGCTCGTTGCGAATTCAGACTTGCTGCGAACCTGTTTCGCTCAAACATCCAGCAAGGCGCTTGAGAAAGCGCAATCGCAACTGGACAACTGGTCATTCACAATATTCAAAAAGTTTCTCGACGCTCGTACCATATTCGCCGGAAGCGATTTTGATATTGATCAGGCCGTCCGCGCCGCGCTTGACGATATCGACGAGATTGATTTCAAAGCTCTCAAATCCCTTGCCGGTCTTCAACCCATCCTCGCCAAGCGCCATTACCATGAAACGGGGGCGCTACGATGGTTCGAGGTAAACATTGTTCCGGTCAGCGGCCTTGTCGAGGCTACCGCTCATTTCGAGCCGGAGAACAGTGCAATCGGTCAGTTTCTTCTTGCGATACCGACCGAAGGGGAAAGCGAAGAACAGGCCGAGGACCTTTGCCGCAAGGCGGCACGCCATAGCGACGCTTGGGACATCGTTGTCGGCATTTCGAAAAGGTCCTGGGCTGTCGTGCCCCTGGCGCGGGAACTATTCGCGCTTGACAGCGTGAGCAACGACCATCCGGAACTCGCAGGCGATTCCGTGGCGCGGCGGGAAGTCTCCGCGCGCCTTGCAGCCTTGCAGGCTCTGCTTGAAACGGAATTGCACAAGGCATTCGACAGCGCAGTGTGGTTCCGCGAGAACCATCAGCGTAAACGTTTTCGGCAGGCCGATCTGAACAGCATCGCTTCCGAGCTGGCGGATCGCCGCTTCGAGCAATCTCCGCGCCTACATAACGAGTTGCTCAACCGCCAGAAGCCGTCAAGTAACGCCATCGCAGCACAAAACAGCCTGTTACGTCGCATGGTATTGAACGAGGCTGAGCCGCGTATTGGCATCGAAGGTTATCCTGCCGAAGGCGGCTTGTTTGCTTCCGTTCTTGAATCAACCGGACTTTATGCAAAAGTCGGCCGGGGTTGGCGTTTTGTTTCGCCGGCAGAGAGCAGCGCCGATCCTTGCCGCCTCGCTCCTATGTGGGAAGCTGCGTTCGCATTTGTGAAAGAGAACGCCAATCGAACAGTTGCTGTCTCCGAACTGTTCGATCTATGGCGCGAGCCGCCATTCGGGCTAAAGGACGGCCTCATGCCGGTTTTGGCCGTCGCGTTCATAATGTCACAACGCGACAAACTGGCCGTGTACCGGGAAGGTATTTTCAGGGCGCGGTTTGACGATGTCGATGTCGAGTGCTTGGCGAAAAAAGCAGCCACTGTTCAATTGCGGTGGATGGACCTGAGCGATGTCGCGCGCCGACTGTTGTCAGGCATGGCCGAGGTTGTTCGTGCTCTCGACAGCGCTAACGAGCTTGCTCATCTTGAACCCATCGATGTCGGGCGCGGCCTTGTAGCAATCTACGATCAACTGCCGCGGTGGACCACCCGGACTATGCGGCTTTCCACAAATGCCGTGCGTATCCGTGATCTCTTTAAACGCGCCCACGACCCGAACCAATTCCTGTTTGACGACATTCCGGGAACTCTTGGTGAAGACGTTGCCATTGCAAGCGCGGCAGACTTGCGCAGGGTCATAGAAAGTGTCCGCGAAGGTCTTGAAGAGCTGGGCCAGGCTTATCCGTCGATGCTCCACCGGTTGCGCGATATCATGCTTGCGGAGTTGCAGGTCCCGAACATCTCCCCGCAGTCCCTTGCTGAGTTGCGCGACCGTGCCGAGAACATCAGGCAGCTCGCGGGGGACTTCAGACTTGAAGCCTTCGTTGGCAGGCTTTCGCAGTTCGATGGCAGTGACGAGAGCTTCGAGGGCGTCGCCAGCCTTGCTGCGAACAAACCGCCGCGTGACTGGGTCGATCCCGATCTCGATCATGCGGCGATCGAGATTGCCGATATGGCGCAGAAATTTCTCCGGGCGGAGACATACGCGCGAGTGAAGGGCCGACCGGATAAACGTCAAGCCATGGCTGTCGTCATTGGCATGGACGGACGGCCAGCGCCGCTGTTGGAGGAGTTTGATATTGCCGATTCAGACCGCTCCGCTGTTAACGCTCTCATTGAGCGCGTCGCTGCCACGCTCGATGAATCGAACACCAGCCGACGCATCATCATTCTGGCTGCATTAGCGGAACTCAGCACACGCTATATGCAAAAACCGCAGCCTGCACAAAAGAATGGGAAAGGAAGAGCCGCATCTTGACGACTGGATCAGTGAAACATGTCCTGGGCCTTTCCGGCGGGCGCGACAGCGCAGCGCTCGCCGTTTACATGCGGCAGCACTACCCCGAGCTGAGCATAGAGTACTTCTTTACGGACACCGGCAAGGAACTGCCTGAAGTCTACGAGTATCTCGGGCGTCTGGAAGGCTTTCTCGGTCAGCCAATATTACGGCTGAACCCCGACCGGGATTTTGATTTCTGGCTCAAGCAGTACAACGATTTTCTGCCATCGGCGCAAACTCGCTGGTGCACGCGGCAGCTTAAATTGCGGCCGTTCGAGCGCTGGCTTCGGCCGATGCTCGATGATGGCATGACGGTCTACAGCTATGTCGCGATCCGCAGCGATGAAGAATACCGGGAAGGGTACTCGTCAAAACACGATAAGCTCATCGTAAAACTGCCGTTCAAGGAAGCGGGGATCGACAAAGCCGGCGTCCTGGAGACACTCGATGGCGCCGGGCTCGGCTTACCCAGATACTATTCCTGGCGAACGCGCAGCGGCTGCACGTTCTGTTTTTTCCAGCAAAAGATCGAATGGGTGCGGCTGAAAGAGGAACATCCCGAAGCCTTTGAGGAAGCCAAGGCCTATGAGAAGAACGCCGTTGAGCACGGCTCTCCGTTCACTTGGAGTCAGGGCGAGTCATTAGATGAAATGGAGCAGCCGGAACGCATTGAGCAGATCAGGCAGGACCACGAACAGCGGCTCGCCCGGATGCGGTCGAAGGTGCAGCCCAACCCGCTAAGGCCGGACAGCGAACCGCTGGATATCGACGATCTCTATGGTCAGGCGAAAGTCTGCCTTGCCTGCCACAAGTAAACCAGTGTTACGAAAACAGCCATGGCGCTAACCGATCCCACGCAAGCTCGGCGAAACGTTGTGTACGTTTTTGAATGATGTCGAGAGACCAAGGTTTATCAAAGACCGCCACACTTTTACAAATACCAAGATACTTAGCGTTACCCATCACTTCAGCCGCCGTCTTGCTTAACGTCAACCCCTCTGCGCCAAGCTTTGCTTGGATACTGTCAAACTCCGGCTGTGTATCGGCAGCCAACAGGCTGTACATCAGGCGCTTATGCTTCCAACTCTTGTCACCAACGATATTGTTTTCCTCGCTCGGCAATAGAATCAGATTGCCCAACGTGTGAACAGTCTGGGGTTCATTAAAGATATCCTGTTCCCAACCAGCGCTCTGAGATTGCGGCGCTATATGCTCGACCGTAAAATACGCATCATTGTTCCATTGACCCAACTTTAGCATAGGAGCACGACCCGCCCTGCCTCGCTCGATGAGGCCCTTTTCGGACGCATCCGGAATAGCATCATCCGATGCGCAAAAGAGCAAGAATCTCGCCAGCACGCTAGAGTGCTGGTAAACACCCAACCGGGATACGAGTTTCACCCATTCGTCTTTGGTCCGAACGTCTCCCTTGTGTTCCAGGACCAACCGCAAGGCCTTTTTATAGTTTGCAAGTGACAGCGCACCTGTTTTCCCATTTGGCCGCCGTGCCAATGGTGGAATGGTTTCGCCTCCGATATTGACCTCGGCGCGCATTATATCCCGATAGTGCGAGTCTATATTTTCAGTCCCCCCCTTTGCACCCCGCCACAAGAGAGAAAACGTCACCGTGGCCTTGATTGCCGCAATAAACTCCTCTGTCCGCTGCTTTCGGTCCGCATCTTTCTCAGCATCTAAAGCATGTTGATGAAACCGTGAGAGCGGAGCAATCGTAATCGAGTGTTTGAGTCCTCTCAGAGCCTCAAATCCCACTAGCGCTTCTTCATCATCGATCTTGAGCGGTGTAAAACTCGGACTCACGCCCCGTTCGACATCCCATCCATGCCTCATAAAAGACGCAACTCCAGCAATTGAACGTACAAAAGCGCGGTTCTTCTCCACATCGCCGAGCTTCGATAATTTATCGAATTCGTCACGTAGATAACGCCTCTGGTCGTTTAGCTTCTTTTGCAGCTTCCAGCCGGTCTCCGCGAGGGCGAACGGAACCAGCATTTCCGAAGTCGCCCGCTGCTTGTCATCGGCTTTTCGATATCGATCTAAGTATCCTTCGATTTGTGTAATCCATTTATAGCTAGGCGAGTGCTCATATTTCGGAAGGGTTTCTAAATCAATGACCTTAGGCTTGAATGTTTCGAAGGCTGTCAGCGGTTCACCGGTCGTGTTGAGCGCCTCGAACATGTCGAATGCATCATCCTCGTTCCCGGCGGTTACTACTGTTATCGCTACACGATGATTCAGATAACGGGCGAAAATTATCAATCGAAGAAGGTGGGAAAAACGATCATAGTGAGTATCCCCACTTTCTTCTGCAACATACTTCTTGACTTCTTCGGGTAGCGGAAAGCCCCATATCCCTTCTGAAAAATCGGGCTCTTGGGTAGCTGTTATGAGGTCCGGAAAGTCATACCGATCTGGATTGGACTGACAGATGCGTCGTACCTCAATTTGAATGAAGCGAAAGGCATCGTAAATCATCTTGTGGCGATCTATTAGATTGCCTCCATTATCTGTGGGATTGAATTTGAACTGAGTGGTTTTTCCCGATTCAGTAAAGTCGATGTATTCCCAAATCAACTTTGCCGCCGGACTTTCGTATTGTGCCTGCCCCTGCCTTCTAGACCATGCGTCCGAATAGGCACGAATAACCCGTGGGTAATACCTGTAGTTCCCATCACCCGAAGCGCGGTCAATCATGTAAGTATTTCTGAGATCGGCAAGCAATTGAGTGCATTCCTCGCTGATCCAAAACAGATGCGGTTCTGTTTTCCCTTTGAACTTGGATACTGTCCGTCTGATATAGTCGTGCAACGCCATGTTCGACATGACAGCGGTGCAGATGCGTTGTTGACCGTCTATGATTGTCATCACACGCGGTGCGACTTCGGAATGGTAAATGGGATCGACGGTTCGGTACTTTGTGTCATGAATAGCGATGATCGTACCGAGAAAGCTGATCGTGTCGGGGCGCTGCGTAATCTGCCGAATTCCGTGCAATACATCCTCAAAGAGGCGAGAGATATTTTCGTTGTCCCAGGCATACGGGCGCTGGTAGGCAGGAATATAACAGCCTTGACCATTCTCAATGAGAAAATGCCATGTACTCTTAGCAGTTGCGGTGAATATCTTGTCTATTTCAGCGGCCATGTTCTGCTTCCTCCGTTGAGTTTTCTGCGCTTACGCAGCCTTTTCTTTGCGCAAAAGAGTGTCAACGGCATCCGACAGATTCCAGATCGGCTCCGCATCACCGTCCTTCAACATTTCGATGACTTTCGGCAGCCCGGCTACGGCGAGACCGCTGGCGAGCGCCATCATTTTTCGCGGCTCCGATACGATTTGAACGTCGCCTGTCTTGCCGATTGCGATCAGCATCAGCGTGTGGACACGCCACGGATCGCTGCCGAAGATTGAGCCGTCGATAATCTTCTTCGTCTCGTACTTGCTGGTGTCGGCTGGCTCAAGATCGAGCCGCGCGGCTACGCACACTGCCAAAAACCAGAGATCGACCATGCGCGGAAACGGGCTTTGGTCAATGATCGCATTGCCACCAGTCTGGGAATATCGCGTGAACGCCTCGTGAAACTCGACCGGCACGTTGATATCGATTGCCTGAAAGGGGTTAAAGTATCTGTCAGCCATTTCCGCCTCCTATGACGCCATTTCGAGCTGGACATCCGCGTCAGCGCGGCGCTGGCACAGTTGGCATTCGCTCCGGTGATCACACTCGCACCGAAGTACCTTGCGTTCAGGAACGCCCGGATTGTTGACAAGCATCTTCGGATAGTGCGCTGGATTCGTAAGTGTGAAGACGACGCCTGCCGCGTCGTCTATGATTTCTTCGCAGCCCGCAATTTCATCGTGGGTCAGGAACAGTATGAGCTGCGTACTTTCACGGATTGCAGTTCTGAGGATCGAGCGTTTTACGTAACCGCTCGTCATCCCGAGCGGCGTATCGATCACGTTGGGCGCTTCAACCTCGCTTACCTTTGTAAGCGCAAGAATGAAGGCCAGTGTC
Source organism: Kiloniellaceae bacterium (assembly GCA_021776135.1). Lineage (GTDB taxonomy): Bacteria > Pseudomonadota > Alphaproteobacteria > Kiloniellales > J153 > JAJFGN01. The sequence continues at coordinate 4,831 of JAJFGL010000066.1, read as the reverse complement.
AAAGCGCGCCGCGAAGCCCCGTTCAGATCACGATCCGGATTGAGCGTCCTGTCGTTAGGACCGTAGACGATAATGTCGAACTCCGGACTGATCTCGGCGCGCCTGATGATCGCGCCCTGTTCCGGGTCCGCGCCGATCATTTCGAGGAAGATGCTGTTCATCAAATCGCTGACTTTGTGCAGCTCCTCGTTGGTGATCCGCTCATATGCGCTTTGCAGAACCCTGGTGACATCCTGGGTAACTTCTAGTTCGGCCAGAATGCGCGCGCCCTTCTTCTGCTCGCGCAGCAGACGGTCTCTCTCCACCACGAGTTTGTCACGCTCGCGCCGGAGACCGGTGAGCTGCGTTTCAATTGTAGAACGCTTCGATAAACGACGGTCACGCTGGTCTTTGTATTGACGCCGCGTTTCGCGCAGGCCCTGTATATCGGTGTCCGGAAGTGAATCCAGTTGCAGTTCCAGGGCGCGAAACTTACGTCCGGCTTCGTTACGCAGGTCTTTAATACCGTCCCGGCGCTCGACGACTTTTGTGTAATCTTCGAGCCAAGCGCTACCACCGCCTTGCAACGGTTTTGCCCCGTAATAGAGGCCCGTTATGATCTCCTGGATTTCATCCACTCGTTCGCTGTCTTCGATGAGCTTCTGAATATACTCGCGGCGCTTGTGCCCATCCGGATCGCTCGGCGCGAGGGTCTCGCCACAGATACAGATTTCCGCCGAAAGCCGATCTTGAAGAACCGGGATTGTCGTGTTGGGAATCTTGCCTTGATCGTGCAACTCTTCGAGTTTTTCGTATGCACGGCTAAGTACAGGGGCCAACAGATCGGTGGCGACCGCTCGTCCGCGAAACAGTGCGGAATGCTCCTTGTTTGCCAATGTGAGCTGGTCATCAAGCTGTTTGATTTCCCGTTTCGCATGATCGAGGTCTTTTTGTAGCGTTTCCTTGTCGCCTTTCTGGAGCGCGGCCGCGATTTTCCGGTCGGTCTCATCGACCTTCTCATCGAACGCCCCGAATTGCTGTTTCGCGTCTTCGAGACCGGATTCCAACTCGGACGAATCGTTTTCGATCGCTTCGAGGCGCGATGCGATCCCGTTGAGTTCGCTGCCGCTGCCGACCTGTTTCGCTTTCTTGTTCACCTCGGCTGCTGACTTGCGTACATGTTTGATTGCGTCGTCTATGACGCCGAGCCCAAGAAGAGATCGGATGGCGCGTTGCACGCGCTCCCGCTTCGTCGATTGAGCTATATCCGCTTCAATGAAGCTGAGCGCCCGGTCGCCGTCCGTGAAAAAGACCTCCCGCAACTCGGGCGGCAGCTCCTCGTTGATCAGTGCTTCCGGGGCATCGATAGGTGTCGCACCTGTCTCATTCAATGCGAACAGCTTGACGGTCGAGGCTGACCGCCGCGCCGTGCTGTCCACTTCTTCAAAAGCGGAACGCACGAGCCGGTATCGCCGTCGCGTCTCGCGCAAGTCGCCGGAAACGCGCCTGTAGGTCGTCAGCTCAAACTCGACCGTGGCCACGACGGGAACGCGCTTGCTGTCGCTCGCACTCCAGTCGATGGGATGCAGGCGGAAACCCTCACCTTTGCCCGGAAGGGCGGCTTCTCCGTAGAGCGCCCACTGCAACGCATGAAGAATTGTCGTCTTGCCTGATTCGTTTGCCGCACGGATAACCGTGAGTTTCTTTTCCGGGTCGTTGGCAAACCGAATCTCCAGATCGCGGAGCAGTCTAAAATTTTCAAATTCTGCGCGGAGCAGTTTCATGGTTCCTGTCCCCCCGTGTCCACATCATGGCCACGTTGTTCCGCCAAAAACCTCGCAGCCGTATTACATTTGTCGTTTATCTTTTTTTGGATATTCGTCGCCGAGACGCGATGGCCTCTTTCGTACTCAAGAATCTCGGATATTACTTCGACAACCTCTTCCCTATAGCCGTCGCATCGCTCTTCTATCCCGGCGCATTGCTCAAGGATGATCGAGATTATCTTTTTGTCGTTCAACGGCATTTCACTTCTCCAAATCCTTACAGGTATGCGGCGTCAACCATCTTGTCGATCATCGCCAAAGGTCCGTCGGGCCTACCTGCATTTCTTGCCAACCTTGCAAATTCCTGTGCGCGGCGCAGCTCCGAGCGCACCAATGCGCGCGCGTCGGGGTCCATCGCTTCATCCATTCCCGGCGGCAATGCCAGCAGGTCGTGAATGACACTATGCGTCTTGCCGATGGCGCTGCATGTACGCAGAAGGCGGCCTCGCCGCTGTACCCACTGCCGTTCGACAGTGGTACTCGCCAGGATGAATGCCTTGCAAATCTGCGGAATGTTTACCCCTTCATCAAGCACGCGCTTGGCGGTCAGGACCTGAATCTCGCTCTCCTGGAAAGACCTGATGATCCGCTTTGTCCGGTCGCGGCTAGTGGTCTCTTCGGCTGTAAGCTGGTGAAACAGAATGTTCTTGTCGCGCAACAGCCGGTTCACGGCGTCTAGCTGCTCCGGCCCCTTGTCCGAAGTGTAGATAAGTGTGTGCCGAAGGCTGCCGATGTCTTCTTCATCAAGGAGTGTCCTCAGCATCGAGACCTTGCCCGACGCTGTCTCCAGAAGCGCCCGCCGGTCACGCAACAGCTTCGCCAAAAAGTCGTCCGGCTTTCCGCCCTCACCACGCCACGCGTTCTGTTTGATCTTGCCGGTCAGAGCGAACCACTCAGCCATCTCGCCCTCTGTCAGATAGACGGGATGAACATAGTAATCGTATTCGACAAGGCAGCGGCCTATCGCTTCTTCGAGTGTGAACCGGAAGACCACAGGTCCCAAAAAGCCGAACAGGGCTTCCGTTCCTTCCTCGTCATATTGACGTATTGGCGTCGCCGACAGTCCGAGGCGGTGTTCGAAGAACTCAGGCGGGTTGTTGATGAAAGACGGGCGGCCCAGATTGTGTGCTTCGTCCGCAATCAGAAGCCGTGCGCAGCCGAACACCTGAATTGCATCGAGAAATTCCGGCGTACACAATGTGTCGTGACTGACCACAACCGCCTCGACATCGGAAAGACCAGTACGCAATCGCCGTCTGAGCTTTTGGAGCTCGCTTGCGCGTTTCGTGGCGCTGCCCGCTGTCGTCAGATTTACCGGCTTCACCCCGAACGGCGCTATTTCCTCGCACCATTGCTCTATCAGCGGGACATAGGGTGCGGCGACGACGATCAGAAGCGGCTTGTGCCCTTCAAACAACCGGTATGCGCTGATCATTGACGTGATCGTCTTCCCCGATCCGGTCGCCATTTCGAGCACGCCGCGATACCCGGCCTCGCACCAGGCGGCGACGGCCTTGCCTTGGTGCTCGAAGGGGCCATCTTCATACCGCAGCTCACCGGGTATCGAGAAAGACGCGTCAGGCAGGGAGGTCGTTTCATAGGGTTCCGGTCTTTCCGAGAACCCTGTTGCCCGGCCGTAGAGAGCGCGCAGCTCGTCTTCGCGTGGAGGCGTATCAGCACTATAGTTTCTGAGTATGCGTTGCCGGATCGCGTCCGGCATCGAAATGACGAAGCAGTTATCTTCCTTGTTTTCCCACAGCCGACCAAACTGGTAACAAAGCTTGTCGGCGATGTACCGCTGGTTCGGGTCTTGCCATGATCTGGACATCGCAATCTGTTCGATGTTTTTCCTGATTCCGGCATAGGTCACGTTGCTTGACCCGTGCGCAGCGATGACACCATCGTCATCCTTGAACAGCCACACTTTCGGATGAAAGAGTGCATCTTTCATCAAGGCAACCTTGATTTCGATGCGGCCCTCTCGCAGCAACCATGAGAGACACTTCAACGTGTGCCGTTGAAGCAAGTCTTCGGTCACGACTAGCTCTTCCAGAATCTTGTCGGCAACATCAGCCACCGACTTCAGGCCGTCTTCGATGGCCGCTTGATCCTCGACGCGCAAAAGGGGGCTTACTATGAGCCGAAAACTGTTCTTCCTACCGGCAATGTAAGTTGCCAGACCGGGTGCAAGCGAGGCCAGAACCTCGCTTGAGAAAAAGCCCACCATGCAGTCAACCCTGCCCGCTTGCTGAAATCCCGGAATCAGGACTTCTTCGGCGAACGGATCGGCCGGCAGCATGTAAAGGGGCCGGATCCCGTCCAGCGATCGAAGAGTTCGCTCTTCCGGCGCGGTCATGGGCTCTTCCTGCGCTGTTGCCTGATCATGGGCCACGAGATCCTCCCGCCTTCTTGTCACTCCCTGATTCAGATTTGGGCCGCTGCAACGGAAGATCGGCTGCGATTCCATCGCGATGCCGCACTACGAATTCAGATACGGCGCGCCGTATCATCCACGCCGCCGACAGGTCCAGCTCGATTCCGAGACGCGTCAGTTCCGCATATTCGCTCTCATCGAGTGTCACAGACAGACGTACACTGTGCTTTTTGGACTTGGATCGCGGCACCTTAGTAACTCCTTGAAACAACCACCAGTCTTACACCATTTTCGCACTTTTCCAATGCCGAAACGGTGAAGACGTTTGGGAAGGCTGGATTCTGGCGCGCCCGGTGGGGCCGGATCGGGCTCTAGGCGTCCGCCTCCGCGTCATGTCGCGGCGAGACGCCGGAGCTGCCTGTCGCCGTCTCGGTCATCCAGTGACGACCCCTCGCGCGGTATAATCCGGTTAGCCTGTGGCCAAATTTTCCTTTTTTTCTTCCTTTTAGAGCCTGCGGACCCCTTTCCGTTACGGCCAGGACCGTCGATACTCTCACAGGCCTCCAATTATGGTTACGTCTGAGCAGCCCATTGCATCCAGTTGCGCTGGGATATCCATGAGTTCACAATCACAAAGATCGGATTCAATTTG
>JAJFGL010000065.1 GCA_021776135.1 Kiloniellaceae bacterium | reverse complement strand
GCCGAAACGGGGTCAGGGCGGCGCCCCAAACATGAAACTCAGCCGCCGCAACCCCGCTCAATACAAATATCCATCGAATACCGGCCCTCAAGGCGCGCCGCGCAAAGGTCTCCATCCTGAGCTTGTCGAAGGACGCACCGGTGGAGCTGCCACGCCACATGCTCTAGAGGCTTCGTGCAAGGGCGCTACAGCTTGGGGATGGCATCCTTGAACTGGCGTAGGGCCTTGGCGAATACCGTTGGTTTATAGGCTTCGTCCTTTTCGACCGCCTTGTAGCAGGAGTCGAGGGCCGCGATCATGGGGGCGAGTTGGTCTTTGTCGATCATGCCGCCGTTTTTCATGGCATCGACGATGGACGCCAAGGCCATGGTGGCCTGCTCGGCCGCCGCGTAATCGGCGTATTCCCCGCTCAGGCCTTCCGCGACCACGCCGGACAGCAGGGCTTGTATGTCCGCCGGCCCGAAACTGTATGACTTGAACATGCCGATGGTTTTGCCGACGGTCTTGCGCAGCGCCTTGGCGGCCTTGACCGTGGCCTCGATGCCTTCCAGGGACGCGGCGTGCAAAGCCAGGGTTTCCTGAAACAGCGTGTCTCCCACGTCTTCGTCCAGATGCCTGGCGATGACCCGTAACATGACCAGGTTGGAATCGTTGAGGCGCACGATCCCCGGCTTGAGCCCCGTGCCGCGTCTTGGCTGCCAGCGCAAGTTGCTCATGGGATGATGGCAGGCGTGACAGTCGAAAAAGACCAGTTCCGGGAAGATGCCGTCGCGGCCCCGGGCCGGGTCCGTCATCAGGTCGATGGTCCGCCCGATCGCCATGGCTTGCCCTATGGCCCAGGTCTTGACGCCGTTATAGACCGCTTTGCGGCGGGTGTAGTCCTCGTCGATCGTGAAATGAGCCGGTTGCAGCGCGGTGAAGGTATCGAGCTCGAACGACATGCGCGGATGCCCGGCGCCCATGATGCGGTGGGTGACGAACCTTTTTTTATCCCCGAAATGGCACGACAGGCACAGCGTCGCCCGGGCCTCGGGATCGGCGGTGGGATACATGCCGGCGGCGACGTTGGTCGCGTGATCCTTGCCGGCCAGATGGACACCGATCCAGCGCACGCTGCCGCCGTGGCAGGCCTCGCAGCCAACGCCGTCGCCGATCTGAAAGGTCGTGCCGCGTTTGTCCATGGGCACGTTGTCGGCATGGCAGTCGAGGCACACCTGCGCCGTGTGGGCGTCAGGCAGGCCAAGGTTCCTGGCGATCCGTTTCGAGCGGTCGTTCAACAGTACGTCGTAGGCCTTGGCGTGCTTATCCTCGCGTTGCCAGGTAATGTATTCGTTCTGCAGGACGTTGGATTTTTTCCACGGTTCTATGGAACCGTGACAGGTGCTGCCGGCGCAGGACGCAACCCCAAGATGGATGTCGTCGCTTATTCCAACGGCTGTGTTCTGGGCGGCGGATTCCGTCGCGCCAAGCCCGCCCAGCGCGCTCCAGGCCAGTGCGAACAAAGCCCACGCCATGGCGCGCCTGAGCTTCGCGATTCGGTGACGATTAAATAAAACCACCGTAGTAAATAAAACCACCGTAGCCTCCCCTGTTTTTTTTCGGGACGCGCGTTTCGATCCATAAAACGGGGATCGCCGCATCCTCTGTTTCGATCATCTTATCCGCGACGCGACTTCCGCTCAATACACTTGCCGGATGCCGCTTGGGAGGATTCGCCCCGTCGTGCGAGCCTCTTATGCCCTTGCGGCCAAAACCAGGTTCGGGCACACTCTTTGGCAAGGTGCAAAGACGCCGTGTGTATAGATAGTTACGCGCGAGCCTTGGGGGGCTGGATGCAGGGAATGCGAGCGATGCGCTGGCCGCGCATGTTCTATGCCGCCGGTTTGGCCGTTATGGGGCTTGGAGCGATAGGGGCATGCTGCCCTTCGCCGTCCTTCGCGGCCGAAACGAGCGTCAAGCTGAAGGTGTCTTTCGACCGTGACCGGCTGAGTATCGAGGCCGAGAACGCAAGCCTGGACCGGATATTGGAGATCGTTTCCGCCCGGTTAGGGTTTAGCGTCGCGCGTACCGGTTCGCGTTACGCGCCGCCGCTCATCACGGGCAGTAGGACGGGCGATCTGGACCGTGTCCTGGCGTGGTTGCTGTCGAATCAAAACTACATCTTGCTACGCGCGCAGCTTGACGCCGGCGGCGAAGGCTTGCCCGGCCGGCCCACGCAATTGTTGTTGATGAACTCGCCTCCGCGTCATGCGAATGGCGTGCCGGGCCCGCGCGAGAGATTGAATCTAGATACGCCGGGCTTCGATACCGCCGGTCGCGCCCAGCCTGCCTCGTCTGAAACCGCCGATCCCCAGGGCGGCCTGGCCGCCGCCGAAGCGGCCGCGGATAGTGACCGGGGCCAGAGCGGTACCGGCCCGGGCGGCGGCGTGCGAAGCGAAGGGGCCGGCCGCTTGAGCGCCTCCGGAAACAGGTTGCCGGACATCGTCATCGACACGCACGACACCGATATCGTTCGCACGGTGGACCTTGCCGGCGATACGCCGATTTCCACCCATGTGATGCTTCACCAAGCGGCCGGCCCGTCGCTTCAGCGAACCGAAGAGGGAACTTGGGTTCCCTGGGACGGCCATGAAGATTCCCTGATCGACAATCGTTTCACCCCGGCGGACGGCGGCGTGACCTTCGAGGTCGCCAAAGGCGACTTGTCGGATGAGTTTTTCCCGATGACGTTCACGGTCGCTTATCGAACCGAATCGGGCCTGATGTTCGGCAGTTTTCAAGTCATGCCGGATCAACAGATTCCATTGTGAGTACGAAACGTGCGCTCGCGGTCTCCCTTGTTTCGTATCGCCATCGCCTTAGCGATACTGCTTGGCATACAAGCTTGTAAACACGATGGGGGAAGCGCTTCGGGCGGCGATGGGGCGCCCTCGGCCGCGACCGTGGCCGGACCCGGCACCGAGTCCTTAAGCGTCGCGGACGTCGAGCAGGTGCTGGCCCAGGCGATTCAGGAGGCCTTGGCGCGCGGTCAGCCGGCAACGATCGCCGTGGTTGACCGCGCCGGCAGCGTTCTTGCCGTCTTCCGCATGGCCGGCGCCCAGACCGCTATAACCATCACCTCGAACCGCGGCGTTACCACCGGGATCGAAGGCGTCGCGGTTCCCGATACCCTCGCCGCCATCGCCAAGGCGGCGACCGGCGCGTTTCTTTCGTCGCGCGGCAATGCCTTCACGACCCGGACCGCGGGCCAGATCGTGCAGGAACACTTCAACCCCGGCGAGACCGGCCAGCCGGGCGGGCCCCTGTTCGGGGTTCAATTCAGTCAGTTGCCGTGCTCGGATCTGAGCGTTCGATTTGTCTCAGGCGCGCCTCAGGCGTTTATCGGCCCGAAACGCTCGCCGCTCGGTTTGTCGGCCGATCCCGGCGGGCTGCCGCTATACAAGAACGGCGATCTCGTCGGCGGGATCGGGGTTATTTCCGATGGGATATACGGCCTCGATCTCGATATTTCCAACTTCGACACCGATATCGACGAGTTGATCGCCATCGCCGGCACCGTGGGCCGGGCGGCGCCGCTTGGGATCCGGGCGAACCGGATCACCGTGGAAGGCAAGTCCTTGCGCTTCACGGACCGGAACGCCGGTTCCTTGCTGTCGGCGCCGGCCAATGCCCCGGCCTTCTTCGATGGGGTCAACGGCAATCTGCTGGCGGTGACCGGATATACCGATGGCGCGGTCGTCGGCGGCCAGATATTCGGCGAGGCGGCATCGGGCATTCGCCGGGATGTCAGCGGGGCTTTCGGCGACGGCGCCTTCATTCTGGTCGATGGCGCGGATACGCCGAGGTTCGCGCCGATCGCCGGGACCTCCGGCGGCGCCGACGCCCTGACCGCGAACGAGGTCACGGCCATCCTTTCCAACGCGCTCCAAGTCGCCTTTCGGGCCCGCGCGCAGATTCGCCGGCCACTCAATAGCCATGCGCAGGTGACGATCTCCGTGGTCGATGGCAACGGCCGCATTCTGGGCATTGTCCGAACCCCGGACGCGCCCATATTCGGGACCGACGTGTCGTTGCAAAAGGCGCGCACGGCGGCGTTCTTTTCCGGCGCGACCGCCGCGGGCGAACTCAACGCGGCCGGAACCAACGCGCTCGGCACGGCCATACCCAGCTATGTCGCCGCGGTCCAGGCTTTCGTCGGGGGGACTGCCTTGAGCGATGGAATCGCCTTTTCCGACCGGGCCGGCGGCAATCTGTCCCGGCCCTTCTATCCCGATGGGGTGGTCGCGAACCCGAACGGTCCCTTCAGCCGCCCCTTCGCCTCTTGGAGCCCGTTTTCGACCGGGCTGCAACTCGACCTGGTCGTCGATAACATTGTCGAGCATCTGAATTTCGTGGGCGGCGCGCCCGGCGACACCGGAAACTGCGGCACCAGTGTCGCCGGCGTCGCGCTTCCCAACACCGTCGCCACCGGCACCAACCGGGTTCCCAACGGCATCCAAATCTTTCCCGGCAGCGTGCCGATTTATCGCGGCGCCGTCTTGGTCGGCGGTATCGGCGTTTCCGGCGACGGCATCGATCAGGACGATATGATTTCTTTTCTGGGGCTGAACAACGCCAGCTTGGTGGTGGGCGTCGGCAACGCGCCGCCAGGTATCCGTGCCGATATCCTCGCGCCCCAGGGCACCCTGCTGCGTTACGTCAACTGTCCCTTCTCCCCGTTCCTGGACGATCCGGGGCTCCAGAACGTCTGTAACGGGCTTTAGTGCGCGCGGCCTTTCCAGGGAATCAAGGCCGGCACGGCGGCGCGATAGCCGGCATAGGCCTTGCCATAGAGACGCAGCAGCCGCTTTTCCTCGAAATAGGTGCCTATGGCCAGATAGAGGCTGCCCCATAACGCCGTGGCGAGATGAAACTCGCCGTGGACGCCGCTCCAAAGATACAAATAGGCCCCGGCATACAAGGGGTGCCGGACGTATCTGTGTATTCCCGTCAGGTGGAGCGGCTCGTCCCCGGCGTGTTGCGGTTCCCGGCGGCCCGTCTTGAGTTGCGTGAAACCGGAAAACCGGCCTAGGTCGTACTGGGTCAAGGCCGCGATCAGGAACACTATGGCGGCCCACTTGGCGCCGCTAAGGGCGGCCGCCATTTCTGGGGGCCAGTCGAAACGGGTGGCGTGTTCCCCGAGGACCGCCTGGCCCCCGAACATGACGACCGCGATGTGAATCGCCGCGGCAAGGTTATAGAGCAAGCGGTACTTAGCCCCGGCTAAGGCCGCCAGACGCCGTTTCGCGGCCTCGCCGGCCAGCACCGAGTGGCCCCAGCCAAAACTGAACCAAAGAAGCCCATAAAGCAGATGCTCGAAGACCGTCACCGGGCTACCCCCGTATCATACCAAGTCGCGATAACTTAGATTTGATAAATCGTGATCGCAGAGTTGTAACTAATTGAATGAATGGCGCCCAGGGGCGGAATCGGGCCACTGGCACCGTCTTTTCAGTCTTCGGCTTTAGCTAGCATTTTCGGGCAAAGGCTAGGTGCCTAAGGGGAATTTTCGGGCCGGCTAGGCGGGTTCCTACCGATACGACAATATTTCTTTACCATTTGCATACTATAAAAAATTCCTCTGGAAAATTATGCGATAGAGCCTAAGCGTAGCGCTATTGCCTCCCGGGTTTTACGGCCGTCAATCGGGGAATTATTGCTATGAACCTCGCCCGCCTATTTTTTATACACTTAAGCTTCTGGACCATTCTCGCGCTGGTCCTCGCGAGTGTGCCGGATCCTGCTTCGGCTCAAAATCGCGCTTATCGCATTCAGATACTCCCGGCCACGGGTACGACGCTGGACGGCACCGAGGAGCACGAGATATTCACGTCCGGCCACGCCAACTTAACCGAGAGTGGCGATGTTCTGTTCGATTCCCATTTACAGGGCGGCATAGTCAATAGAGGGCTGGGGCTGTGGTCCGGCGGCAACGTCACAATCCTGGAAACGCTCAGCCACCCCGCGCCTGACCCCGGTAGTGTCCTCTACTTCTACCCTTTCTTTCTCAGCCGACTCAACAACACTGGCGACGTCACCTTTGTCTCGGAATTTGGCCTTAACGCCACGGTCGCCGACCACGGCCTTTGGGCGGGACCGCCAAGCCAGCTGGAATTGATTGCCCGCAGCGGCGATCCGGCGCCCGGGACTGCCGGCCTCTCCTTCCTGCGGCTGAGGAACGATCCTCTCTACGACTTGGCAAACCTGGGCACCTATGGCGGGTCCCTCAACGATACGGGTGACTTGGTCTTCAGGGCGACGATCGGGGACCCGGCCGCGTGTATCCCGGACTGCGGACAGCAATATTTGCAGGAGGGCCTATGGTTCCATTCGGCCGTAGGATTGGAACTCTTCGCCCAAAGCGGCGATCCGGCGCCCGGCCTGGCCGGTGAAAACTTCGCGAGCTTTCCTGCCTATACCCTGAACGATGCCGGCGACGTCGTCCTGGTCGCCGAGACGAGTACCTTGAGTCTTGACGACCGCCTGGGCGACGGCATCTGGACGGGCAGCGCGGGGTTACTGCGACCCGTGGCCGTCAGAGGGCAGGTCGCACCCGGCACCGGCGGTTCGATTTTTACCGGGTTCCGTAGCGGCTGGTTCAGCACGTCTCAAACGTCGAATTTAACTGATCCGTCATTTTCATTTGGGCCGGTAACGAACAGTGCCGGTGACATAGGATTCTTCGCCGTTTCGGGCGGGCTCGATGGCATTTGGACCGAGCAAGCCGGTGCGTTGCGGCCTTTGGCTATCGTGGGAAATTTGGCACCGGGTACCGGGGGCGGTGTTTACCAAGGACTGTCCAGCAGGGTGGACCTAAACGAGGCCGGGCAATTTGCCTTCGCCGCCGGTTTCCAGAGTTTGACTACCTCTGCCATTGGGTTGTGGGTCGGTGATCCCGACGCCTTGAACCTGGTGGCAAGCACCGATGATGTAGCGCCGGGATTCACTCCCGCGACTTTCGAACGTTTCGGCATGCTCGATCTGAATCTATCGGGCGACGTGGCGTTCGATGGAACGACTGCGGAAATCCAGTACGGCCCGGAGAATGGAGTCTGGGTCGCCGGAACGGATGGGATTTCTTCGGTTCTAAGCCCAGGCGATGCGATTGAAGTCGCGCCGGGTGATTTTCGGACAGTGAACGAAGTCTTTCTGTCTTCGTTCCTACTTTCCGACAACGGCGAAGCCCGCGCCATGAACGATGCCGGCCAGATCAGCCTGCTCGCGATCGCCGACGGTATAACGACCAGCCTTCTGATTGCTACCCCGATCGATCCCGCGGCGCCCAACGGCGCACCCATTGCGGAAGCCGGTCCCGACCAGAGCGTGACCGCGGGCCAACTCGTCGTTCTGGACGCCGCCGGTTCGACGGATGCCGAAGGCACACCCCTTTTCTTTTCCTGGAGCGCGAATGGTGCCCCGCTAGATAACGGGCCGCAGCTCTTCACAACACTGGCACCCGGCACGCACATCGTCACGCTCACGGTGACCGATCAGCAGGGCCTCAGCGGTACGGACACCATGACCCTCACGGTGGAAGCCCCGAACGCCCCGCCGGTGGCCGATGCCGGGCCGGATCAGACGGTGAGCAATCACCAGCGTGTTCTATTGGATGGCACCGGGTCGTCCGATCCCGACGGCGATGCTCTGATCTACTCCTGGGAATACACTGGCACAACAATCGCTAGAACTGCGACCACAGAAGTCGGTCCTTTTCTATTCGCCCGCACCGACACCTTCACCTTGACCGTAACCGATCCCGACGGCGCTTCGAGTTCCGACACAGTCGTTATAACCACCACCGCCGTCTTTCCGGTGGCCGATGCCGGCCCGAACCAGACCCTTGACGAGGGCGCGATCTTCTCGCTGGACGGCTCCGCTTCCTTCGACCCGGAGGGTGGTGTCCTGACCTATGCCTGGTTCCTCGATGGCACGGAGATCGCCTCTGGGGTCACCGCGACTGTTGGTCCGCTGCTGCCCGGTCTTCATGTAGCTACTCTCAGGGTTGCCGACCTGGAAGGAGATTTGACAAGCGACACCGTCGTTCTCGCCGTGACCGCGACCGGTCAGGAGCCAATCGTTATTGCCGGTGCCACAAGAGTCGAGCACGGCCAGTCGACAATCCAGAGTGTCATCGATGCCGCGGCGGATGGCGACACGGTTCTGGTTTCACCGGGAACCTATTTCGAGATCCTCCGCTTCCAGGGTAAAGCGATCACCTTGATCAGCGAGTACGGACCCGCGCTGACAGTCATAGACGGCACCGTCTTCTTTGAGTCGGGCGAGGGACTGGATTCGGTCCTGCAAGACTTTACCTTGCGGGACGGTGGCGGAATCGTGATCGACCGTGCCTCCCCAAAGATTGTCGGCAACAGAATCCTTAATAATTCCAAATGCGGCGGTGGTGGCGTCGAGATCCGTTTTGGCTCGCCGATCATTCAGGATAACATCATCAGCGGTAACAGCACCCCCTGCTCGGGAGGCGACGGCGGTGGCATAAGCATCGTGGGTGCGGCCAGCGCGCAGATCTTGGATAATGTGATCTCCAATAATATCGTCTTCTCCGGCCATGGTGGGGGCATTTTCCTCAACGCGGCAGGAACGCCGACAATTCGTGGCAACCGGATCGAGGGGAACCGGGTCGGCGGTAGAAGTCCCGCAGCCTTGGGCGGCGGTATCGCCATGTTCAATGTATCGGATGCTCTCATCGTCGAGAACGTGATTGTCGGCAACATCGCCGACAATGGCGGCGGCGTTTATTGGCAAGTCTCGTCCTATGGCCGTGGCCCCTTCTTGGTAAACAATACGATCGCCGACAACAGCGGAGCGCAGGTCTTGGCGAGGGGATTCGACGAGCAGGCCTTGCTGATCAACAACACTATCTCGGGGGCCGGTTTAGGAATCGATTGCCAGGCAGGAAACGAAACCTTGCCACCCATAATGCAGTTCAACAACGTTGTGAGCATGACCGGACAAGCCTATTCCGGGCTTTGCGCCGGCGCGCTCGGCGTCGACGGCAATATCTCGACCGACCCGCTGTTCGTCGATGCCGCAAACGGCGACTATCGCCTGCAAGACGTTTCACCCTTGGTTGATGCCGGAGACAATTCGGCCCCTGGCTTGCTGCCCACGGATGCTAATGGCAGGCCGCGCCTTGTCGATGGTGACGCCGATGGCGTCGCGCGTATCGACCTGGGCGCTTTCGAGTTTGGACCCGGACCGATGGCGAACGCCGGTCCCGATCAGGAAGTCACGGATCAGGATACGGTGGTCTTGGACGGCACGGGGTCCATCAACCCCGCTGGCCATGTATTGACCTACGAATGGAGCCTGAACGGCACGGCCCTTGCGACGGGACCGACGCCGAGCGTGAGCCCCCTCCCGCTGGGCACTCATGTTATCACCCTCACGGTAACCGATACCGAGGGCGCGACGGCTTCGGACAGTGTGACCGTCACCGTACTAAATCCAGTAGTACCGCTCGCCGGCACCGTCGTCCAACTGCCGCTCAACGAGGGCAGTGGCACGCTCGCCGGCGATATCAGCGGATTGCTCAACCATGGCACGCTCGCCGGTGGCGCGGCCTATGAGGCCGCCACGGGGGACCGTAGCGCTTTTTCCGTGCGCTTCGACGGGGTGAATGATTTCATCGATCTCGGCGCGCTTGACGTAACCGGCACCGGCTTGACCCTGGCCACATGGTTCAATGCGGACAGTTTCCCAGGGTCGTCGAAGGACCCGCGCCTGATTTCCAAGGCCACGGGCACGGCATCGAACTCTCACGTATTCATGTTGAGCACAATCCGTGTGGGCTCGGCGGTGCGGCTGCGCGCGCGAGTTCGGGTCGGGGGCTCAACTAAGACGCTGATCGCGAGCGGTGGCAATCTTCTGCCCGGCCAGTGGTACCACGCGGCGCTCACCCATGACGGCGCGACTCTTCGGCTCTATCTCGATGCGGTTGAGGTTGGCGCCACGCCGCTCGCTGGGGCGGTGGATGTGGCGCCATCTGTTCCGGTGACGATCGGCGCGCAGCCTCCGGGTGCGGGACCGCGTTATTTCGACGGTCTGATGGACGATGTGCGCATCCTGTCGCGGGCCATGAGCCTGGGCGAGATTTCAGGTATCGTCAGCGTCGGCGCCGGGAATCAGTTCCCGGTAGCGGCGGACGATGGCTACGCAACACCGGAGGATCTGACGCTGGTGGTGGTTGCGGCGAATGGAGTCCTGACGAACGACACGGACCCAGACTTGGATCCGCTGCAGGCGGTTCTAGTAAATGATGTGTCGAACGGGGTGCTGACCCTGAATGCGGATGGATCCCTCGACTACACGCCGGCGGCGAATTTCAACGGAACGGACAGCTTCACCTACCGGGCGAGTGACGGCCTGGCCGAGTCGAACCTGGCGACGGTGACGCTGGCAGTCGGTGCGGTGAGCGACGCGCCGGTCGCGGCAGACGATGGGTACCAGATGCAGCTGGACGGGGTGCTGGCGGTGAACGCGGCGGACGGCGTGCTCTCGAACGACACGGACCCTGATTTCGACCCGCTGCAGGCGGTTCTGGTGGATGATGTAACAAACGGAGTGCTGGCCCTGAACGCCGACGGTTCCTTCGACTACACGCCATTTGGGGGCTTTGACGGGCAGGACGGTTTCACGTATCGGGCGAGCGATGGATTTGACAGTTCAAATCTCGCAAGCGTGACAATTACGGTGACTGGGTTGCCGGGCCAGGACCCAGACGTTCTGGTTTCCTTGCCGCTCGACGAGGGCAGCGGGCTTTTGGCTGGCGACGTGAGTGGAAATAACAATGACGGCACGCTCTCGGGCGGCGCGGCGTTTGAAGCGAACACGGCCGACCGCAGCGCGTCCTCGGTCCGCTTCGACGGGGTGGACGATTCCATCGATTTGGGAGCGATTGACGTGGCCGGGACCGGTCTGACCCTCGCGGCCTGGTTCAATGCGGATCGCTTCCCAGTGAATGATGTGCGCTTGATCTCAAAGGCCACGGGCACGGCGTCAAACGATCATGTGTTCATGCTGAGCACGATCGGCGTGGGCTCGGAGATACGGCTGCGCGCGCGAGTGCGAGTCGGCGGCTCGACGACGACGCTCAAAGCGAGCAGCGGCAATCTTCTGACCGGTGTCTGGCAGCACGCGGCGGTGACCTATGACGGTACAACCCTGCGGCTCTATCTCGATGCGGTGGAGGTGGGCAGCACGTCCCTCTCCGGCGCGGTGGACGTGGCGCCATTGGTTCCGGTGGCGGTGGGAGGACAGCCCACGGGTGCTGGGCCCCGCTATTTCGACGGACTGCTGGACGATGTGCGCATCCTGCAGCGGGCCCTGAGCCTTGCCGAGATCGCGGGCATCGTAAACGCCGGTGGGAGTTAAAACAGCGCCCAGGGGCGGAAACGAAACGCCGGCACTTGGGCGGTGACGGCGCCGGACTGGGCAGAGATTGGATATGCCGCGCTACACTAAGGGTGCGGGGTTCACGAAACCGTGCCCGGAGCCGCTGTAGGTCAGGCTCAGGTACTCGTGAAACACCCGCGCCGGCGGCGGCATGGTTTTGCCGCGGCGCCAGGCGAGACCGACATCCATGGTTGGCACATGGTCCGTTACCGTGCGCACTTCGATGCGCTGCCCCTCCAAGGACCAGGGGCGGTAGACCATGTCCGACAGGATGGTGACGCCCATGCCGGTCGCGACCATGCTGCGCACCGCCTCGACCGCGTTGGTCTCGAAGACGACGCGCGGACGGTGGGGCGTGGTCTCCCAGTACCGCATGGCCGTGCGGTTGGCCTCGTCGACGGCAAGCATCACATAGGGTTCTCGCGCGATTTCCTCTAGCGGCACGGCGTCCCTCTCTTTCAGGGGATGGTCCGCGCTGAGCCAGAGCCGCCGGCGCGAGCGGGCCAGGATCAGGGAATCTATGGCGTCCCGGTTTTGCAGGTTGGATACCAGCATGACGGCGATATCCAGGCCGCCATCCACGATATCCCGCTCTATCTCGTCGCGCTGCATCTCCTGCATCTGCACTGTGATCCCCGGAAACACGCGCACGAAACGCGCCAGTATCTGGGGCAGGAAGTAGCCGGCCACGGTGTCGGTCAGGCCGACGCGAATCTTGCCCTCGACGCTCTGCCCGTTGCGCCGCGGCGCCCGCATGGCTTCCGAGACGGCGGCCATGATGTTCTGGGCGTGCTGTAGAAACTGATGGCCCTCGTAGGTCAGGGCGGCGCCGGCGGAATGGCGCGTGAAAAGGCGCGCCTCAAGCTCTTCTTCGAGGGCCTTGACGGCCGCGGTGACCGCCGATTGCGATACGTTGAGGTTGGCGGCCGCGAGCGAAATCTTGCCCGCATCGGCCGTGGCGAGGAAGTAGCGGATCTGCCGCAGGGAGAGAGCCATCACATTTTCCGATAATACTTCATTGTTTTTCCTATTTTACAATATGCGGGAAACTCGTAAAGTTATATTTGGAAGCGGGGTATCGACGCCGGCGGTTTTCTTTCGGCGTCCGCCGTAGACCCATATCGGCTGGCGCGGCGCCTTTGGCGGCGGCCGGGCGGTGGCCCGGACCCCGCGCGAACAGGAGGACTCAAGGAATGAAAAAGAACTGGACCGTATCGTTGGCCATGACGGCGGGCGCGCTCGCCTTGGCGGTTTCGCTGCCAAGCGGCGCACAAGCCGCGGAGAAATGGTACCCCTATTCCGTCGAGGTTTGGAACCCGCCGTTCGACATGGCGAGTCCGCGCAAGTCCGTCGACTACGCCCCGGTCGAAAAGGCCACGAAGGCCTGGGATATCTGCGTTTCCTTCCCGCACATGAAAGATGCTTATTGGATGGCCGTTGACTACGGCGTGGTCGCCGAATCGAAACGCCTTGGGGTCAAGATGCAGCTCGTCGAGGCGGGCGGCTACACCAACCTCAACACCCAAATTTCGCAGATCGAGGATTGCGTGGTGCGCGGCTCGGACGCCATCGTGATCGGCGCGATTTCCTTCGACGGCCTGAACAATCTGGTCAAGGAGATACGCGGCAAGGGCATCCCGGTTATCGATGTGATCAACGGCATGTCCTCGCCCGAGCTTTCCGCCAAGTCGCTCGTGTCCTTCGGCGAGATGGGCTACAAGGCCGGCGAATACATCGCTAAGCTGCATCCCAAGGGCTCGGGCAAGGTCAAGGTCGGCTGGTTCCCCGGCCCTCCGGGCGCCGGCTGGGTCGAGGCGGGCAACAAGGGCTTCCAGGAAGCGATCGCCAATTCCGACATCGAGGTCGCCGAAACTAAATACGGCGATACCGGCAAGGAAGTGCAGCTTAAGCTGGTCGAAGACACCCTCGAGGCGCATCCCGACATCGCCTATGTCGTGGGCACCGCGGTGACGGCCGAGGCCGCCATCGGTCTGCTGCGCGCGCGCGGCCTGACGGACCAGGTGAAGATCATGTCCTACTACTTCACGCCCGGCGTGTTCCGCGGCATCAAGCGCGGTCAGATCCTGGCGGCGCCGACCGATTCGACGGTCATCCAGGGGCGTGTCGCCATCGACCAAGCGGTTCGGATCCTGGAAGGCAAGCCCTATGAGAAGCATGTGGGGCCGGCGCTCTATGTCATCGATTCGAGCAACGTCGACAGCTTCGACCGGGGCGCGGCGCTGGCGCCGGACGATTTCAAGCCAACCTTCACCGTGAACTGAGGTCAGCGGACCTCGGCGCGCGATGAATAGCGGCGTTCAGGACAGCGGGTTTCCCATGGAGGGAGACCCGCCGCTCCTCAAGCTGGAAGGGATTACCAAGCGCTATCCCGGCGTACTGGCGCTGGACCGGGTCGATTTCGACCTGCGGCCGGGTGAGGTGCACGTTCTTTTCGGCGAGAACGGGGCCGGTAAATCGACCGTCATCTCCATCGCCGCCGGGGCGCTGCGCCCGGACGCCGGGGGAATCGAATTTCGCGGCCAGCCGATCGAGCTCGCTTCCGTCCATCATGCGCGCGCGCTTGGGATCAGCGCCGTGTTCCAGGAATTTTCTCTGGTCCCGCAACTCACCGTCGAACAGAACCTGTTCCTGGGCGCTGAAGAGACCGCCTTTGGTCTGCTCAATAAATCGGCGCTGCACGAACGCGCGGCGGAGATCCTGGAGCGCCTCGGTTTCCCTCTGCGCCCGACACAGCATGTCGCGTTTCTATCGCGCGCTGAACAACAAATGGTCGAAATCGCCAAGGCCTTCCGCTCTGAGCTTTCGGTGCTTATCCTCGACGAGCCCACGGCCTCGCTGACCCACCGCGAGACGGAGCAACTCTTCGCCTTGATCGAGCAGGTCAAGGCGCAAGGCGTTGGCATTATCTACATCACCCACCGTATGAGCGAGATCCGGCACATCGGCGACCGGATCACGGTGCTGCGCGACGGCCGCTACGTGGCGACGGTCGATGCCCAGACCTCCGACGACGAACTGATTCGCCTGATGACCGGCCGGGTGATCGATCAGATATTTCCCAAGGTTCGCTACCGGCCCGGAAAAACCATACTCAAGGCCAAAAACCTGACCGCCGCCGACGGCACCGTGACGGACGTCTCCCTGAACGTCCGGCAAGGCGAAATCGTCGGTCTCGCGGGCCTTGTCGGCTCCGGCAAGTCCGAGGTGGCCCGCGCCTGTTTCGGCTTGCTCCCCATCTCCCGGGGGCGCTGCGTATTCGACGGCGAGGAGACGACGGGCCTGTCGCCGCGCCTCATGCTCGACCGTGGATTTTACTATGTTCCCGCGGACCGGCGCGACGAAGGCCTGCTGATGATGCGCAGCGTGCGCGAAAACATCGCCCTGCCGGCCTTGTCCACGCCGGACTTCTCCCGTGGGCCCCTGCTGCGGCGGCGGTCGGAATCGGTGCGCAGCCATGACTTGGCGAAACGCCTGAACCTGCAGCCCCTGCGAATCGAGCGCGAGGTCGATCACTTTTCGGGCGGCAACCAACAAAAGGTTCTCCTGGCCAAGAGCCTCACCCGCGACGTCAAGCTCTTCGTCTTCGACGAACCCACCGTCGGCGTCGACGTCGGAACCCGCGTGGCGATCTATGAATTCATACGCGATCTTTGCGAGGCCGGCGCCGCGATCCTCTTGATTTCGTCGGACCTGCCGGAGATCCTGCACCTGACGAACCGGACCTATGTCATGTGCCGGGGCGTTCTCGCGGCCGAGTTGAGCGGCGGGGACATCTCGCAGGAAAACGTATTACGGCACTGTTTCGAAAGGGACGCGGCATGACCGCCAACGGCGACAGCGAGACCGGCCGGGACGCGAACCGCCCGGCCGCCTATTGGGTCCAGGCCGCCTTTGTGCGCTTGGGCGTTCTGCCGTTCCTGCTCGTGATCGCCATGATCGTCTTCACGCTCATGTCGGACCATTTCCTGACCGGGCGTAATATGCTCAATGTTTTGCGCCAATCGACCTATCTGATGCTCGTGGCCATGGGCCAGATGTTCGCCCTCCTGACCGGCGGCTTCGATTTGTCGGTCGGGACCGTCCTGGCGCTGACGTCGGTCGTCGGCGCCACGGCCATGGCGGGCGCCTATGCCGCCATGCCGGACGCCGCGGGCCTGGCGATTTTGATTGGGGTACTGGCGGGCATTGCGGCGGGAACCGCGATTGGGGCGGTCAACGGGATCGGCGTCGCCGTTTTCAACGTGTCGCCCTTCATGATGAGCCTGGGCATGGCCTCGGTCGGTTTCGGCATCGCCCTCTATATGACCGGCGGCGTCCCGGTCTATGGCATGCCCATGCAATTCGGCGATACTTTCGGTTTTGGCTCCTTGCTCGGCGTGCCGACGCCGATACTTGTCACTGCGATCCTGGTGGTGATCCTCTACATGGTGACCAATTGGACCCGGCTGGGACGTTATTTCTATGCCGTCGGCGGCAACATCAAGGCGGCGCGGCTGTCCGGCATCGACACCAAGCTGACGTTGTTTCTGGCCTATGTGCTGTGCGCCGCCATGGCGGCGGTCTCGGGCATCTTGCTGACCGCGCGGCTCGATACGGGCGAGGCCAACATCGGCGCGACCATGCCGCTGGAATCCATCGCGGCCTGCGTGATCGCGGGTGTTAGCCTGCGCGGCGGGGTCGGGCGGCTAGAAAGCGTTGTTCTGGGCGCCCTATTTATCGGCTTGGTTCAGAATGGCATGAACCTCGCGCGTATCGAATCCTACCTCCAGACGGTGGTGATCGGCTCGCTGCTCATCCTCGCCGTCGTGGTGGATCAGTTGCGTCTGCGCTATATGGCCAGGCTTCAGGACTGATAGGCAGGGGGCGGATTTGAAAGAGACGCTGGAATTGTGGAGGAGCAGACCTTGATGACCGCGATGAATTGCGACATGGGCGAGAGCTTCGGGCTTTATAAGATGGGTGAGGATGCGAAGATGATGCCGCTTATCTCGGTGGCGAATGTCGCCTGCGGCTTCCATGGTTCGGACCCGAACCATATGCGCGCGACCGTGCGCCTCGCCAAGGACAGCGGCGTGCGCGTCGGCGCGCACCCTTCGCTGCCTGACCTTCAAGGCTTCGGCCGCCGCGAGATGAAGGTTGGCCGGGACGAACTGGCCAATATCGTCATTTACCAGGTCGGCGCGCTCATGGGCTTTCTGCGGGCCGAAGGCATGGAGCTCAACCACATTAAGCCCCATGGCGCGCTCTACGGCATGGCGGCGCGCGACGCGGAAACCGCCCACGCCATCTGCGACGCCGCCGACGTCTTCGGGGTCGCGCTGTTCGGCATGAAAAACACCCTGCACGAAAAGATATATTCGGAACGCGGGCACCGCTTTGTCGCCGAGTTTTACGCTGATCTCGATTACAACGACGATGGGAGCCTGATCATCACCCGCGAACACGATCCGGTCGATCCCAAGACGGCGGCGGAACGCTGCCTGCGGGCGATCGAGGAAGGCAAGACGACGTCGATCAACGGCGTTGACGTCGAGGTCGGATCGGATTGCATTTGCGTGCACTCGGATACGCCGAACGCGATAGAGGTCGCCCAGGCCGTGCGCGAGGCGATCCTGCCCTATCTGAACGAGGCGGCTTGAACAAACACACGAGGGGAAGACTCATGGCGAAACAGCAGGTCATTTCACCGCTACCGGGGACATTCTACAGAAAGTCGGCGCCCGACCAGCCGTCCTACAAGGAAGAGGGCGATCAAGTCGCCGTGGGCGAGACCATTGGGCTCGTGGAAGTCATGAAATCTTTTCACGAGATCAAGTCCGACTTCGCCGGCACGGTGACGAAGTTCCTGATCGATAACGAAGACGCCGTCATGGCCGGGCAAGCGCTCGTCGAGATCGACGGCTGACGAGGATCGCAACCGGCCATGGCCATCGCTAGTCTGCTTATCGCCAACCGCGGCGAGATCGCCGTCCGGATTATCCGGGCGGCACGCGATCTCGGCATTCGCACGGTTCAGGTTTACAGCCAGGCCGACGCGGAATCGCTCGCCGTTCAACTGGCGGACAGTGCCGTGGAGATCGGCCCTCCGGCGGCCGCCAAGTCCTACCTGAACATCGAGGCGGTCCTGGCCGCCGCGCGCGAAAGCGGCGCCGATGCCGTTCACCCCGGCTATGGCTTCCTGGCCGAGAACCCCGGCTTCGCCGATGCCGTGGAAGCGGCGGGTCTGATCTACGTCGGGCCCAAGGGCGCCACCATCCGGCTTTTGGGCGACAAGATCGCGGCTCGCGAGGCCGCGTCTAAGGCCGGGGTTCCGACCGTGCCGGGAAGTCCCGACCGCATCGACGATCCGGCGGCGGCCCTTGACCTGGCCGCGCGCATCGGTTTTCCGGTCCTCATCAAGGCGACCGCGGGGGGCGGCGGGCGGGGCATTCGCGTCGCCAAGGACCGGACGGAATTCAGCCGCTTGGCGCCCCTGGCCAGCGCCGAGGCCAAAGCGGCCTTTGGCGACGGCGGGATTTATATCGAGAAGCTGATCCAAAAAGCCCGTCACATAGAAATTCAGGTCCTGGGCGATGGGGATCGGGTCGTGCATTTTTTCGAACGCGAATGTTCGCTGCAACGCCGCCGCCAGAAGGTTTGGGAGGAAGCGCCGGCGGCGACGCTACCTGGCGATATGCGCCGTGAACTTTGCGCCGCCGCGGTGGCGCTCGCGCAATCCGTCAACTACCGCGGCGCCGGCACCCTGGAATTTCTCTACGACGACGACGCCAAGGAATTTTACTTTCTGGAGATGAACACCCGAATCCAAGTCGAACATCCGGTTACCGAGTTCGTCACCGGCATCGACCTGGTAAGGGAAATGATTCGTATCGCCCAGGGAGAGCCCTTAGCGCTGCGCCAGGAGGATATCCAACTGAATGGTCACGCCATAGAATGCCGGATAAACGCGGAAGACCCCGCGAACGATTTCATGCCGGCGCCCGGCAGCGTAACGGCCCTCAGGGTGCCGGGCGGCCCGGGCGTGCGCTTCGACAGCATGCTTTATCCGGGCTGCGAGATTCCGCCGTTTTACGACTCCTTGCTCGGCAAGCTGATCGTGTGGGACAACACACGCGCGGGCGCGCTTCGGCGCTTGCAAGGGGCCTTGAGCGAGCTCGAAATATCGGGCGTGAGTACGACCGCGCCGCTGCACCGGGCGCTGGCGGCCGACGAAGATGTGCGAAGCGCGAACTTCCACACCCGGTTTCTCGAGCAATGGCTCGAACGCAATGATATAAGTCCGGCATGACACGGGGAGGCGATCAGGCATGACAACACGATATTCCTTTGGCGGCGACGAACATATTTTCGTCGAGGTTGACGAAGAAATGTCGCTGGAAGCTTTTTTCAAGAGCTTGTCCATAACCAACGCGGTCCGCGAGAGCCGGATCGAAGGCGTGACCGAGATTTGCCCGGCCAATGCCTCGTACCAGATCAAGTTCGATCCGGACGTGATCGGCCCCGACGATCTGCTAGCGAAGCTCAAGAGTCTTGAGTCGGCGGCCGGCGAATCGGAAGCCGTCCTGGAGACGCGGGTCATAGAAGTCCCGGTCTATTACAACGACCCCTGGACTCATGAGACGCTGATGCGTTTTCGCGAACGCCATCAGGATCCGGACGGCACGGATCTGGACTATGCCGCGCGGATCAATAACTTCAATTCCGTCGATGCCTTCATCGCCGCCCATTCCGGCGCGCCCTGGTTCGTGACCATGGTCGGTTTCGTCGCCGGCCTGCCGTTCATGTACCAGATGGCCGACCGGCCGCACCAGATCGAGGTGCCGAAATACCTGCGCCCGCGCACGGATACGCCGAAGCTGACCGTCGGCTACGGCGGCTGTTTTTCCTGCATCTATTCGGTTCGCGGCGCCGGCGGTTACCAGATGTTCGGCATCACGCCGATGCCGATCTTCGATCCGAAGCAGGAGACCAGCTATCTTCGCGACTTCATGGTCTTCTTCAAGCCCGGCGACATCGTCAAGTTCAAGCCGATCGACCGCGCCACCTACGACAAAGACGTCGCCGAGGTCGAGGCCGGGCGCTTCACGCCGCTGGTGCGCGACTTCACCTTCTCACTGAAGGCGTTCCAAAACGACATCGACGGCACCAACGCGAAAATCGGGGAGGCTCTTCATGGCCATTAATGTCATATCCCCCGGGCTGGCGACATCCGTGCAAGATCTTGGCCGTCCCGGTTACTACCACCTCGGCATCCCCATCTCTGGCGGGATGGACCGCTATGCCCTGCGCGCCGCCAATATGCTGGCCGGCAACGACGAGGCGGCGGCGGTCCTGGAGGCGGTTTTCATGGGCCCTGAGCTGGCTTTCACCCAGGACGCGACGGTCGCCGTCACGGGCGCCGATCTTCCGCCCAAGCTGGACGGCGAGGCGCGGGAGTCCTGGACCTCCTTCGCGGTCAAGGCCGGTCAGGTTCTGAGCTTCGATTACCTGAAGGGCGGGGCCCGCGCCTACATCGCGGTTTCGGGCGGTATCGATGTGCCCCTGGCCCTGGGCAGCCGTTCGACCTATACCCTCGGCGCCCTTGGCGGCCTGGACGGGCGAAACTTGCTGGCTGGCGATGTCTTACCGCTCGGCGCCGGTACCGCCGCCGCCGAAGGCCGCAGCGTGCCCGCGAAGCTTCGGCGCTTGCCCGGCGCTCAGGCCGAGTTGCGGGCCATGCCGGGACTCTACTGGCACCGCATCACCGAAGCCTCAGGCCGCCGGTTCTTCGAGGATACCTGGAAGGTCGCGCTTGAGGCCGACCGTATCGGGTATCGCTTCCGCGACGGCCGTCCCCTGGAATTCGTCGAGCGAACGCCGCCTTTCGGGGCCGGATCGGACCCTTCCAATATCGTCGATTCTTGCTATCCTTATGGATCGATTCAGGTGCCGGGCGGGACCGAGCCTATCGTTCTGCACCGCGATGCCGTTTCCGGCGGCGGCTATTTCATGGTAGGGACCGTCATATCCGCCGACATGGATTTTATCGGGCAGCTACAACCGCACACGCCGACCAAATTCGTCTCCGTCGATATGGCGGCGGCACTCGCGGCCCGCCACGACCGGCAGGCCATGTTGAATGAAATTCGAGCGATGCTCGCTTGACGCAACCGAGAGAGAGACAATGACCCAACAAGCCATGACCTATCCCACCCTGGCGAGCATCGTCTGGCCGTCGTCCAGTACTGGCGCTATATTGCGCAACGTCACCCTGGCGATTTTAGGCAGCGTCCTTCTCTGGGCCACGGCGAAGATCCAGATTCCGTTCTACCCGGTGCCCATGTCCATGCAGACCTTCATGGTCCTCGCGCTCGGCATGGCCTACGGCTGGCGCTTGGGTACGGCGACGATTCTGCTCTATCTGGCCGAGGGGGCGCTTGGCCTGCCCGTCTTCGCGGGCACGCCGGAGAAGGGCATCGGCCTGGCCTACATGCTAGGCGGTACCGGCGGCTACCTGATCGGTTTTGTGTTCGCGGCGGCGGTTTGCGGCTGGCTCGCCGAGCGCGGCTGGGACCGCAGCGCCGCCAAGACCGCGCTCGCCATGCTGGCCGGCAACGCGATCATCTACGTGCCCGGACTCTTGTGGCTGGGCGGCCTGTTCGGTTGGGACAAACCAATCCTTGAGTGGGGCCTGTATCCCTTCATCCTCGGCGACCTGACCAAGCTGGCGCTCGCCGCCGCCGTCCTGCCGCTTACCTGGCGTTGGCTCGGCCGTTTCAAGCGGTCGAACTAAAAGGCGGTGGTGCCCAGGGGCGGAATCGAACCACCGACACTAAAGACCTCGACTACTCAGTGGACTTCTCCTCCGCCCCGGACTTGGCCGCGGGATCCATAGGCGAGACGGTTTGCGCGGTGAGCAGAGATTCCGTAAAGGCGGCGCGCTCCTCATCCGGTGGCCGTGAGCGGGCCCGCATGCGGTAGGCAGCAAAGAGGGCCAATCCAGCGTGGACAAATGCGGTAAAGCCAAAAAGCCCTTTAGGTCCTACCAATGCCATGGTTCCAGATGCGGCCATGGGACCGATCACCGCGCCGATCGCGTAGACGAGAAGAAGGCCGCTTGCTACCTCAACATAGTCTTCCGGCAGCGCGAAGTCGTTCGTATGGGCGACGGATAGGGAATAAAGCGGAAAGGCAAACACGCCCAACAGAAATGAGAAAACGAGGATTCCGCGGCCCCAGAATTCACTGAAAACGACCATACCGACACCCGCCAACGCCGCGGCCATGCAGGCGCCGATAATGACTTTGCGGCGATCGATCATGTCCGAGGCGCGGCCAAGCGGCCATTGACCGAGCGCGCCGGCGATCACCGTCACGCTCATGAAGAACGCGATACCCGCGATGTCCATTCCGCTTTGCTGAGCGAAGACCGGGCCAAGTGACCAGAAAGAGCCATTAGCCAATCCGACCGCGAGACATCCACCAAAGCCCACGGGCGACATCCGAAAAAGTCGCCGGAGTCGGATGCGGACATCGCCACGCGGCGCCGGCGCCGGCGCCGTGGTCAAGGCGACGGGCACGGCGGCGATCGAAACCAAGATCGAAGCCAAAGCGAACAGTGGGAACGCTGCTGGATCATAGAGGGTGATCATCAATTGACCCAGCGTAAGCACCGACAAATTGATAATCGTGTACACCGAAAAAATAGTGCCGCGCGTTTTGTTCGTTGAACGCTCGTTTAGCCAGCTCTCGATGATCATGTAGAGCACGGCGAAGCAAAAACCTGTCGCCGCCCTGAGTATCCACCATAAAATCGGGTTGGGGATCAGGGCGTGCACGAGTGCGATCGTCGAGGCGATCGAGACCATGGCGGTAAATGCTCGAATATGCCCAACGCGACGAACCACGCGCGGCCCGAGAATGCAGCCCGCGGCAAAGCCAAGAAAATACGACGACCCCATGATGCCGACGTCCAGGGTCGAAAACGCCTCGATGTTAGCGCGAATCGGCAGCAACGTACCCTGAAGACCATTGCCCATAAGAAGGAGCGCAACGCTTAGGAGCAGAGCGGCTATAGGTGCGAGAGACGTAGGCATCGATTTAGTAAGCCACCGATATTCAAATGTGTGTGGTTTTCTATTGCTACAACACCGTGCTCCAATAAGATAGCAGGTTCAAGTATGGGGCGAGAAGGAGTTGCGCGCTAAACTGGCATGAGAAATTCTTGGTATAGAGTCTCGATTACTCGATTGAAATTGGTCGCGACGGTACAGTCTGACCTAGGGCCTCGACCACCGCTCTTACCATTGATTTCTGAATAGCGAATCGATCGCTCCGGCTGGCCACAGCTTCGGCCGAGGCGGCCCATATCGGGGGCTCGTTTTGCCGGCCCAGCGTTACGTTAAGACTGTAGCGGCGGCCGCCGACCACTGGTTTCAGCTTTTTCAGGGGAAGCCGGAGTTCGAACATAGCCTCCACCCCGCTTCTACTGCCACCTTGGCCAACTACTGTTGCCGGTTTGTCTGGACTGAGCTTTTCCTCAACCAACGTCTCGAATCTCAAAATTAGGTCTCCGTTGTCTGTCAAACGGTGCCCATGCGCCATAAGTTCCTGTTCAAAAACCTTTAGAAGGCGCGTATTCAGGTCGGTGTCTTCACGGAAATCGATTCGGATACTAGCCGTGTCGGGATAAGTGCCGTTGGCGACGGCGGTCATTCTGGCGCGCGGTGTTGCACCAGCCTGCGCCAACGCATCTCGCACACCGAAAGCAGTGGCGAGTGAAAGGCACAGCCAAGAAAATGCAACAACACGAAAAGTTAGCAAATCCCAACTTTCGGACAAGAAAGGCATTGGCTACAGCGGCTACAGCCGACAGGCTTTAAATGGCTACAGCCGACAGGCTTTTGATCAAAATACCACGCCCCGGGCGAAAAGTCACCGATCAATCCCCAAATGCGGACACGAGGAGTTATCGCCGCAAGCATCCGTTGGCGCTTGCCGACAGAATGAACGTTATACTGCGTCACTTGCCTACTAGAGGGAAGGCTGCGCAAATAGGCCAAGCATGGGGAATACCAAACAGGCATACCGCAATGTAGGGCGAATGCTAAACCCAAACAGCCTTTCGGTTAGATATGGTCATAATGGAACTGATCGACCCGAACTCCATTTGTGGCAGGCTCTCGACCGGCTTTCGGGTCGTGATGATCGTCGTTTTGAGCATGACCTTGATGGCTTGTGCCGAACTTCGCTCCCGAGGAATAGTGAGCGAGGAGACCGAGAACGAGGATCGGGAAACGGCCGCGGAGCCGATCACCGAACAGTCGCCGGGCATCGCCTACGACGTCTCCATCGCCGGCGTGCCCGAACCGGATCTTCAGGAGCTGCTTGAGAGTTCGTCCCAATTGGTTGCCCTTAAGGACCGGCCACCAGCGACTTCAGGCGCACTGCGACATCGCGCAAATAGCGACGTCGAACGCCTGCAAAAAACCCTAAGGTCTGACGGGTTTTATGCCGCCCAAGTTCGGCACGACATCGACCACGGTATCAAGCCGGTCAAGGTCACCGTTGAGGTGTCGACCGGCATTCAATACCTGCTTGCCGACTATGAAGTACGTTACGAAAATTCATCGCCGCCTGAGGCGGGCGTGCAGCCGAACCTCGAAGACCTCGGCTTGCACATCGGCATGCCGGCCCGTGCGCCGGCAATATTGGCGGCCCAGCGGGCGTTGCTCGATATTCTGGCCGGCCGGGGCTATCCCCTGGCCAAGGTGCTGGACCGGAAAACTTTCGTCGATCACGGCACGACGACGATGACGGCCTCGCTGGCGGTGGACGCCGGTCCCTTCGCCCGTTTCGGCGCTGTGACCATCGAGGGGCTCAGCACCGTCGAGGAAGACTACGTGCGCGGTCTGATTGCGTGGACGGAGGGCGAACCATACGACCGTGCCAAGGTTGACGCGACGCGCAGTGCGCTCTCGAAAACCGGACTGTTCGCATCGGTCGGTCTTACGCCCAAAACAGAGGTCGGTCCGGAAGCCAAGCTTCCAATGACAGTCGCGCTGGTCGAAGGAAAACATCGTTCGATCGGCTTCGGTGCGAGCTTTTCCACCAGCGAGGGCCTTGGTGGCGAGGTTTTCTGGGAACATCGTAATTTTTTCGAGCGCAACGAACGGTTTCGCCTCACGCTCACCGGCGCCGAGATCGAGCAGTCGCTAGAGGCCGATTTTCGAAAACCGGGTTTCCTTAAGCGCGATCAGGTCTTGTTGGCCAACGTTACGGCGAGTAACCGCAACACCGATGCCTTCGAGGAACAGAGCCTGAGCGGCGCGCTTGGCCTGGAGCGTCCTTTTGGCAAGAATTGGCGGGTGAGCAGCGGGGTTTCCGGCGAGTACAGTATTCTCGAGGACGAGCAAGGCGAAGAGACCTTTCAGCTCTTTGGCCTGCCGGTCAGGGGCGCTCGGGATACGACGGTGGAACCGTTGAATCCGACCCAAGGCACGCGGCTAAACCTGGCCTTGACTCCTTACCTCGGAAAGAACAGCGACAGCCTGCTCTTTACAGTCGGGACGGTCACGGGATCCGCCTACTATGCAGTTGACCGCGACAGGCGCTTTGTTCTCGCCGGGCGTGTCAAATTAGGTTCGATCCTGGGAGAGGAAACCGAATCGGTTCCGGCGAACAAGCGTTTCTATGCCGGTGGCGGCGGCTCGATCCGGGGGTTCGAATTCCAGAGCGTCAGCCCGCTCGACAGCGAAAACGACCCGCTCGGCGGCCGCTCAATTGTGGAGCTCAATGCCGAGGTTCGGTTTCGGGTGACCGAACGGGTCGGCCTGGTGCCATTCGTCGACGGAGGCATGGTCTCCGATTCGCCATATCCGGACTTCGATCAGACGTTTCGCTGGGCAGCTGGGCTCGGCGGCCGCTATTTCAGTGATTTTGGACCGCTTCGCGTGGATCTTGCGGTGCCGCTCAACAAGCGCAATATAGATGATGGCTTCCAGTTCTACATCAGCCTTGGCCAGGCATTCTGAGTAGCGGACAAGAGGTTATGACAAGGCGCGTGATGCGTCGGCTTGCGATTGGCGGCGGGATGCTGCTTACCCTAGGTTTGGCTATCCTCGGCGCCTACGGCTTGGTGCAGAGCGAGGCGGGGCGGGCCTGGATCGCCCGCACTGCGGCGGCGGCGTTGAGCACGCCGGGAGAGACCGAAGTCTCCTTCGATCGACTTGAGGGCCGGCTGCCTCAAGGGATCCGGCTTCTGGGGCTTTCTGTCCGCGACAGGGCCGGACCGTGGCTGAACGCAACTGCCGTAGAGATCGACTGGCGTCCACTCGAGCTTTTTTCGGGCAAGCTCCACGTCACCGCGCTGCACGTTGCCGACTTAGAGGTCGCCCGTCCACCAGAGACCGCAGAGAGTCAGGCCAACGACGGCCAACTGGGCTTTCCCTCACTGCCCTTCCGCGTCACGATCGAGCAGTTTTCGGTCGAGGACGTAACTCTGGGGACGTCTGTGCTAGGGCAACCTGCATCGTTCCGTATTGCCGGAAAGGCCGCGTCCGGAGACGCCGATAAGCTCACCTCCTCCCTGGTCGTGGAGCGCACAGACGGCACCTTCGGCCGTGCTGAGGCAAGAGCTGTCTACGCACCCCGCGATGACCGCTTAACCCTTGACGTCGCGGTGAACGAACCAGCCGGCGGGCTTATCGCACGGGCGCTTGACCTGCCGGAGCTACCTGCCGTCGCCGCAAATCTTTCGGGCGACGGCACCCTCGATGACTGGCGCGGCGACACGACGGTCTCGTTCGACGATCTGGGCTCGCTGGCGGCGGAATTGGCGCTGAGCCGACGGGACGGCATACAGTTCCGAATTGCCGGATCCGCCCTGTCCACACGATCGGCCGAACAGATTCCCTGGCGTCTGCTCGCCGGTGATCTCGAATTCGAGGTGCGGGGCCAATGGAATCGCGACCGGGTCCTGACGGTGGAGCGAGCCCACCTCGATGGGCCGGCCATCCGGTTGGACACCCAAGGCCATCTGGCGTTCCCCGATCTCACAGTCAATGCCCATGCGACCGTCCGCATCAAAGATCCGGTGGTTGCCGAAAGCCTCGTCCCCGGCGGCACGGCGGATGGTATTGATCTTGAAGCCAAGGTGAGCGGCCCTGTGCTTCAGCCCAAGATTACCGCCGCCGTGTCGATCCAGCGGCTGACCGCGCCCGGCGTCGACGCCCAGCAAGTGACGGGCCGGTTTACGTTCGTGCCTGAACGCCCTCTGAATCAAGGGGCCGCCAAGGGCACCGTCACCGCGAATGGGGAGGTCGAAGACCTGACGGGGGAGGCCTTGACCAGCCTCGAGCCCCTGCTCGGCCGACGCTTCGCTTGGCGCGTCGCGGGCATCCTCGATCTCGACAACGCTTTGCTGGACGCAAGCGAGGTGTTCGTACAGGCCGGGGCGAATGAGGTTTCAGGAACCGGCGCCTTCGGGTTGGCCGATGGCACGGTCGAAGCCGATGTGCGGATTTCCTTGGGCGACCTGGCGGGGCTGAGCCCCCTGGTCGGCATGACCGTGCAAGGCCGCGGGGATCTCGCGATGCAGGCTACGGTAACTGATTTTGGCGAAAAATTGACCGCCAAGCTGGCCGGCGAACTCATCGAAGTCAAACTTGCTGACGATATCGCCAACGCCCTGTTTGGCGGGCGGGCGACCGTGGCTACCGATCTTGCGTTCCGTCCGGACGCTGGGCTAACGCTCGCCGGCCTCAGGGTCGAGACCCCGGCCTCCCGGCTCGTCGGCGAGGCGGCACTCACCGGCAACTTCGAGCGGATTGAGGCCAGCTATGGCCTGACGGTCGCGGATACCTCGGTGCTCTCTGATCCATTTGGGTTTCGGATCGCCGGCCGCGTGGACCTTCAAGGTCGATTGGAGGGATACGCCGGGAATCCTAGCATCAAGGGTCGCCTTGCCATGACAAATGGCCGGATTAAGGACGCAGCCATAGAACGGATCGATCTGACCTTTAGCGCCGAGAACCTGCCGAATACCCCGAATGGCCATGTCACTCTAAGCGCCGCTCCATCAATCGGGCAGCTCGAGGCCAGCGCCGATTTTGTCTTCGCGGATCCGGAGCTCCAGTTGACGGACTTACGGGTGCACAGTCAGGGCGCGACCGCCGAGGGTACACTGACCGCACCAATAAACGGAACTCCGTTGAAGGGCTCACTCAACATCAAAGCCGAGAGCCTTGCCCCCTGGCTCGCCCTGGCTGGCCTGCAGGGAAGTGGCGCCGCGACCGCCAAGCTGGATCTTTCCGGTAACGGCCGACGGCAGACCGCCGATTTCAAGGGCAATCTGACGGAAATGATCTGGCGGCCGGAAGGCGAGCAGGCGCTGCGGGCCGAGAGCGTAGCGGTTACCCTGCGCGCGACCGATCTAATGGACACACTCGCGGGACGCGCGGCGGTTGAGGCGGAAAAGGTCACTTTTGGCGAACTTCAACTTGACCGGCTGTCGTTGAGTGGCGAGGGCAATAGGGCGGATGTGGTCCTACATCTGCAAACAGCCGGCGCGTTCCGGGATCCGCTGGTTTTGGATGCGATAGGCAGCCTTCACATCGACCGAAACCTGCTTTCGCTCGAGCTTGAGACAGCGCAGGGACGAGCCCTCGGAAATACCCTGAAGCTGCGAGAACCAGTAAAACTTACGCAGCGGCCCGGCGCCTTCGACCTGAGCAGGCTAGATCTGGATTTCGGTCCGGCCCGCATAAGTGGGAGTGCCCGAATTGATTCAAAACGTGTCTCTGGCGAGCTCACGGTCGATGGGTTGCCGATCGCAAGCTTGGCGTCACTGTCGCCGGCGGGCGGCGCGACCGGAACCGTGACCGGTTCGATCAAGGTCGATGGGCCGCTCGCCAACCCATCCGGCGAAGGACGCCTCGATGCAAGCAATCTGAAGATCGCGGCGGCCGACGGCGTACCGCCGCTCGGCCTCGACGTTTCGGGACAATGGCGTGATCGGCGCCTGAAAATTACCGGCCGGCTCACCGGGATGCCCGAGCGCGACGCCATGCTTGATGCCGAGCTACCGCTCCGCCTCGATGCGGATCGTCTGGCGTTCACGGTACCCGACGGCGAGCCAATCTCCGCGCGTCTCTCCTGGCAGGGCGACATGGCGTCTGTGTGGTCTCTGGTGCCGTTGGCAAGCCACCGCATGGCCGGCGCGAGCGAGATCACCGCGGTACTAGCGGGCAGCCTGGCCGCGCCGGAGGTTTCAGGGTCGTTGCGACTAACCGCCGGCGAATATGAGAATTTGGAGATTGGCACGCTCATAAGGGATATCGAGATCGCCCTCGATGTCGAGGACAACCGTGCTACGCTGACCCGGTTCACCGGGAATGATGGCGCGAAGGGACGGCTCTCGGCGACCGCAGAGGTCGCCATCGCCTCTGAGCAAGGGTATCCGTTTAAGTTCGAAACCAACATGACGGAGTTTGCCCTGGTTCGGCGGGACGATGTGACCGCCGTATCCGACGGACACCTATCGTTCGAGGGGGCTCTGGAACGTGCTTCGTTGACGGGGCAATTCGAGACGCGCTCTGTCGAAGTGCGGATCATCGACCGCTTGCCTGCCGAGGTGACCTCTCTGAACGTCATTGAAACCGACACCTCCGGGAAGACAGAGATCTTTCGCGACGACGTAAAGAAGAACGGGGCCGGGCCAGAGATAATGCTCGATGTCGCTGTGGCGATGCCCCGCCGGGTCTTTGTCCGGGGCCGCGGCCTGGATTCAGAATGGTCCGGCGACCTGAAAGTGACGGGCACGGCACAGGAACCGATCATCGAGGGCGATCTGTCGATAGTGCGCGGACAATTGTCCGTGCTGACAAAAACCTTTCGACTTAAGAGCGGCAGTGTACGGTTTCCTGGAGATACGAATGCCACCCCGGAACTTGACATCCTTGCCGAACACAGGGCTAAGGACTTGACCGTGACGGCGCGGGTTAGCGGCCCGGCGACAAATCCGTCGATTTCGCTAGCCTCGGTACCGGAATTGCCTCAGGACGAGATCGTATCACGGATTCTTTTTAACAGGAGCGCCGCACAACTAGGCGCCATAGAGGCGGCGCAACTTGCCGCGGCCGCTGCCGAACTGACCGGCGCCGGAGGTGGGCTTGGTCCGCTCGACTTTGCCCGCAGCTTGTTGGGTGTCGATGTCCTCCGGATCGAGACGGCCGGGCCGGGGGAAGCTGGAGGACCCGGAGTAACAGCCGGGAAATACTTAAGAGAAGACATTTATGTCGGAGTGAAAAAGGGTGTCACCGACAACGCTGGCGCCGTGGGCGTCGAGATCGAATTGACACCCAACATCTCGGTCGAGAGCGAAACCGGCACGACCGGGGAAAGCGACATCGGCATCAAATTCAAGTGGGACTATTGAGCTTGGAAACGAGGCGGTCAACGGAACCGGCACCTTTCCTAATGGCGATGGTGGAGCCATGTTCCGGCGGTTTGATTTGATCTAGGCGCCGGTCTAAAACCGATCCCCCAGGATTTCCGCTCAATCAACGCGGCATTCCCAAGCAACGTTTTTACTACCCTTGCTCTTTCCAAAGCGCGGGACTCCGTGCGGTCAAAAACATGTGCCTCGCGGTTTCGTGGGCCCTCGCAGATTCCTCCAATTGACCCCGAGCGCGGCCACCATTAGGTGGCAGGACGTGACGAATTGCGTCTTCCTCCAGCGCTCTAGGCGGCAAGACGGTTCGGCCACGTGTATCTCGGCTTGCCTCACTTCATTATCCAAAGAGGCATAAATGCTTGGTATTTTACCATTATAGCTGTATTTTCATCATCCATATAACATAAAACTTGATCTTTTGCCTATGGTCCCATATATAGCCAGATCTGATAGAGACAACAGCGCGTGCCAAAATCGTTCTTAGGGGGCTGCGAAACTCAATGGTGCCAAATCGACAATCGGCCAGCGCAGTGGCGACTACACTCGTGGGACTGTACGAACTGGAGTTTGGCGGCAAGCAGAACGGACGCTACCGGATCTCCCGGAAGTTCCTTCATCAGGTCGCCGGGCGAAAGAAAATATCGGATGGATTTCTGAGTGACATCGCAGAGGAAGTTTACGAGGCGGGGTTTATATTGGTCGATTTAGGAGCCTATGTAGCTGTCATCAATCAGTCGCTGACACGCAATTATCGTCACGTAACCAAGAACGCTGTAGCCGAAATTATGATGCCCTGGATGGAACGGGAGAACGAAAAGCCGCCACCGGCTAAGCGGGCCGGCACCACTAAGCGGAAGGTAGTCCGAAAGACGAAACTAGGTGCCAAGGGTGTCTAAATCTAATGGCGCGCAAAAGGTACGACGAAAGAAGGTTTTGAAACCTGCACTCGGGTGGCGGGAATGGGCATCGCTGCCTGAACTCGGCATCGATCGGATCAAGGTCAAAGTCGACACCGGCGCAAGAACTTCGGCTCTCCACGCTTTTAACTTGCTCCCCCTTCAAAAGAACGGAGAGGATTGGATCCGCTTCGATATCCATCCGGTCCAGCGCGACGATGCCTCAATAAAGACCTGCACAGTTCCGGCCAAAGACTACCGTTGGGTAACCAACTCTGGGGGTAAACGCGAAAAGCGTTTCGTGATCGAAACACCGATCCGCATCGGCGATATGGAGTGGCCGATTGAGATTACCCTGACCGAGCGCGATCAAATGGGCTTTCGCATGCTGGTTGGCCGCACCGCGATCAAAGGTGAATTCGTGGTCGACCCCGCCAGATCTTATTGCCGCAGGCTCACTTAACGGCAACCGGCAAAAGGCCGCGATGCCACGTATGGGCCTTGGAAAGGCCGCAACCAAGGAGGATTAGTTAATGAAGATAGCAATGATGGCTCGTAACGCGAACCTCTATTCCCACAAACGTATCATCGAATCGGCGGAGGCACGCGGGCACAGCATAGATGTCATCAACACGCTGCAGTGCTACATGAACATCACCTCGCACCGCCCGGAACTCCGCTACAAGGGCGAGAAGCTAACCGGTTACGATGCGGTCATCCCACGGATCGGCGCCTCGGTGACCTTTTACGGTTTGGCGGTGCTGCGGCAGTTTGAGGTGATGGGAGTCTATCCGGTCAACGAATCGGTCGCCATTGGCCGCTCGCGCGACAAGTTGCGCTCGCTGCAGCTTTTGGCGCGCGACGGCATCGGCCTGCCGGTAACCGGCTTTGCCAACTCCGCGAAGTTCGCCGATGACGTACTTGAGATCGCGGGCGGGGCACCAGTAGTGATCAAACTTCTGGAAGGTACGCAGGGAATCGGCGTGGTGCTCGGTGAGACGCATAACTCGGCCAAATCGGTTATCGAGGCCTTCGGCGGCGCCAAAATTAATATCCTGGTCCAGGAATTTATTAAGGAAGCGGGCGGCGAGGATATTCGGTGCCTCGTGATCGACGATAAGGTTGTCGCCGCCATGCGGCGCAAGGGCGCGGAGGGTGATTTTCGCTCAAATCTGCACCGCGGAGGCTCGGCCGATGTGATCAAGATCACGCCGGAGGAGCGCTCGACGGCGGTGCGTTCAGCCAAGGCAATGGGGCTCAACGTCTGCGGTGTCGATCTTCTGCGCTCCAACCACGGCTCGGTCGTGATGGAGGTCAATTCCTCGCCCGGTTTGGAGGGCGTCGAGAAAGCCACGGGAATCGATGTCGCGGGCAAGATAATCGAGTTCATCGAGAAGAACGCCAAGCCCAGAAAGACGAAAACCCGTGGCCACGGATAAAGCGAAGAAATCGAAGGCGCGCGAGCCCTTCGAGATCGGCGGCCTGTCGATCCCGCCTGGAAATCGACAGACCGTCGACTTGCCGATCAGTCTGCTCTACGACCACACGCCGATGACGCTCACCGCCCACGTTGCGCACGGGCATCGGCCGGGACCTCGGCTCTTTGTCTGTGCCGCTGTCCATGGCGATGAACTGAACGGGGTTGAGATCATCCGCCGCCTTATCCGGTTACCGCGCTTGTCGCACCTGCGCGGCACGTTGGTCGCGGTCCCGATTGTCAACGTCTACGGTTTCATCGGCAATACGCGCTACCTTCCCGACCGCCGCGACCTCAACCGGTCCTTCCCAGGTTCCGCCAAGGGTTCCCTCGCTTCGCAACTGGCGCACGTCTTCATGCAAGAAGTGGTCGGGCGCTGTAGCCACGGCATCGATCTTCACACCGGGGCGATTCACCGCACCAACTTTCCCCAAATACGCGGCGACCTGTCCAACCCGGAGGTCAAAGATCTCGCCAAGGCCTTTTCCGCCCCAATCATCCTCAACGCGGCTTATCGCGACGGGTCGCTGCGCAAGTCGGCGATGGATCTCGGTGTTCCAATCCTGGTCTACGAGGCGGGCGAAGCTCTGCGCCTGGACGAGGCCTCTGTTCAAGTCGGCGTTAACGGGATCGTGCATGTCATGCGGGCTCTCGGGATGCTAGGCACACGGCCCTCGCGGCCAAGCCGGGTTGCCCCGGTCGTCGCCTCGTCAAGCTATTGGGTGCGGGCACCAGAAGGCGGAATCGTACGCTCTGCTCTCAATTCTGGCGCCCGTATAGAGGCCGGTCAGACGCTCGGCGGCATCGCCGACCCCTATGGTAGCCGAGAGGTGAAAATCACTGCCCAAGATGCTGGCATCCTAATCGGTAAGACCAATCTGCCGGTTGTCTATCAGGGGGACGGATTGTTTCACATCGCGCGGGTCTTGAACTCGGACACCGCTGAGAAGGCAGTTGAGCAGTTTCGCGATGAATTCGATTCGAGTGAGGACAACGACCCGCTCGATATGGATTGAGAGAGTAAAGTTTGCCCTCAACCAGGATCGAGTAGCTTTGCAATCGCTGCGCGTATGTTTTGCTAAGAAACTTGTACTAAGGAGTCGAAAATATGGATGGCATATCAACCTTACTGACTGACCTATCGAGGGCGGCAAACGATGTGTTGGTCAATGTCGTCGCCTACATACCAAACCTAATCGGCGCGGTCATACTTTTGCTCCTCGGGTGGACCTTCGCGCGCTTGGCGCGCGCCGGTATCGTCAGGGGTGGAGATGCCGCCAATCGGCTTCTTGATCGGTTCCTGACAGCGGGCAGCTGGGCAAGCATGCGGCTTTCATCACGTATCCTGGTCCTGGTTGGAAACGCGGCCTTCTGGGTGGTCATTTTGTTCTTCATCACGGCCGCGACCGAGACAGCTCACTTGGACGCCTTCTCGTCTTGGCTCGATAGCATTGTCGCCTATCTGCCAACTCTTGTCGCGGGTGCATTAATCGTCTTGGTTGGCTATCTTGTTAGCGCCCTGATACGCGATCTCGTAGCGGCAACAATATCTTCGGCGGGATTGAGCCAAAGCGACCTCTTCGGCGCCATGGCGCAAGGGGTTACGTTCTTGACCGCGATCGTGATTGGCATCGACCAGATAGGCGTGGACGTCACATTCCTTGTCACAGTCGTGGCCATTGCAATCGCCGCAGTGTTGGGCAGTCTCTCTTTGGCATTCGGACTGGGAGCTCAAACTTTCGTGAGCAACCTGATCGGCGCGCACTACCTCCAACAAGAGTTGCAGCCCGGACAAATAGCTCGTTTTGGCTCCGTAGAAGGCAAAGTGCTCGAGTTGACGCCGACAAGCGTCGTCCTGGCGACGCAGGAAGGGCGGATGAGTGTCCCCGCGAAGGTATTCAACGAAGAAATCACGATTGTCGTGACGCCGGGTGATGACGATGACTAATCATTCATCACTCACCACCGCATTTCTTGAAGGTCAGCCGAAATCCGCGGCTCGGGAACTGGAGGACCTCGATCATGGGGACGCCGCTGCACTGATTGAGACGATACCGGCCCGCCTTTCCGCGCCCGTCCTCGGTTTCATGGCACCTTGGGCGGCGGCCCGCTGCGTGGAGGCTCTGTCGGTCGAGAAGGCGGCCACCATCGTCGCGGCGATGGCCTACCGAGATGCAACCAGCGTCTTGCGGTTGGTCGAGCGCGACCATCTCGACCGGCTGCTGGATGCAGTAAAGCAGGATTTGGCGAAGGATTTTCGAAATTCGCTGACCTACCCGAATGGAACGGTCGGCGCCTGGATGGATATTACTGTGCCGGATTTCTCCGATGTGACGGATGTCGGCGATGCCATTCGCTACATTAAGAAACGCGGAAGCCGTTCTGGCAGCCATATTTTCGTGACCGATAGTTCGGGAGCATACATCGGTTTGGTCAGCATCAGCACCCTGCTGCGAAGCAGC
Source organism: Kiloniellaceae bacterium (assembly GCA_021776135.1). Classification (GTDB taxonomy): domain Bacteria; phylum Pseudomonadota; class Alphaproteobacteria; order Kiloniellales; family J153; genus JAJFGN01. The sequence continues at coordinate 6,088 of JAJFGL010000065.1, read as the reverse complement.
GCGAGCACGAGCCTCTCAGAAATTCTAGACCCCGCGGTCAAGCCACTTTCGAACCGAGCCACGCTCGTTTCCGTCGCCACAATCCCATCGTGGGACGAGCATCCCTTGCTTCCCGTCGTAGGTCGCAGGGGCAATGTCCTTGGGGGCCTTTCCCGGTCTATGCTCCGCAAAGGTATGTCCGAGGTTCCCAGAGTCTCGACCTCGTTCGCGTTCAGTTCTCTATGGGTACACCTTTTCATGAGTTTCCTCCTGGTGGCATCGAACCTACTGCGGGTGGCCGCGCCCCGTTCTCATCTGGTTCGTACGGAAAATGAGGAGGCTTCTTGATGAGCAAGAGTCCGACGAAGGCTGTTATCGCGCTGACACGCCGCTATCTGTTGGGGCATCCTTCGGACGCCGCTCGACAGATCGAGTCGATGGACGCGCAGCATGCGGCCGATAGCCTGGCCGGGCAGCCGGTCACTGTACTCTTGCCGCTTTGGCAACGATTGGTGCCGTCCGCCGCCGCTGCGTTGTTGCTGCAGCTTCCGGAAGAGGTTGCGATCGCGATTTTGTCCGAATTGCAACCAGGAGAAGCGCTGCGTGTTCTGGCGCCTTTGGATGACAACCAAAGGGAGAGATTCCTCGACGGGTTGGCGCCACCAATACAAAAAGGCCTGCGGTCAATGATGGTCTACCCGAAGGACAGCGCGGGTCGCTTAATGGATATCCGCATTGACGTTTTCCGGGGAACGATGACCGTAGGGTCGACCCTAGACAAGTTGCGGCACAGTCGCGTCAAGACAGCCCGCAGCCTGTTTCTGATCGATGACGATAACAGGTTGACGGCCAAGGTCTCCATTCAAGATCTGGCATTGGCGAATCCGGAACAGACGTTGGAAGATCTCGCGCAGCCTGTCACCGCCGTTGTTAGTCCTGTCTCGAATGGCAAGGAAGTTGCCGACACGCTTGAGCGCGATCGGTTCGTCGATCTGCCGGTTGTGGATGTCAATGGCGTCCTCCTGGGCGTGATCTATCACGCCGCACTCGTCCAGACCGTTCATGAAGATGCCACGGCCGACATCCAAAAGATGGTCGGTGCGAGTAAGGACGAGCGGGCACTTTCAAAGGCGACTTTTGCGGTACGCAAACGCCTGCCGTGGTTGCAAATCAACCTTTTGACAGCGTTCATGGCCGCGTCCGTGGTCGGGCTGTTCGAGGGTACGATCGCCAAGTTCACGGCTCTGGCCGTGCTGCTTCCCGTCGTTGCCGGCCAATCTGGCAATGCGGGGGCACAAGCCCTAGCTGTGACGATGCGTGGGCTAGCTCTGCGCGAGATCACGGTCCACCAATGGCTCCGCGTCACACTTAAGGAAGTCCATACCGGGTTCATAAACGGTGTGGCCGTCGCGGTCACGTGTGGGATCGGCGTCTATTTTTGGAGCGGCTCGTTTGGCCTTGTCCTGGTCATCGCAATGGCCATGGTTTTGGCGATGGTGTCCGCCGGGTTTGCGGGTGCCTTGGTGCCCATCGTTCTCACAAAACTTGGCCAGGACCCGGCTCAGTCTTCCTCCATCATCTTAACCACGGTTACCGACATTGCTGGCTTCTTCTCGTTCTTGGGCCTAGCCACAATTTTCTCCGGCATGCTGTGATGAACGGGAAAGACTCGCCGCTCGAGCACCTAAAAGAACCGCAGGAAAAACGCGAATCCCGTGCCAGGGCTTGGTCAGAGAAAATCGGACTGAAATCTCAAGCCAGCCGTTACAGTGGCGGAGAAGGCGATGGCGGAATTTCTAAAAACGGCCGCTCTTTAGAAATTCGCTTTGATCCACAACCACATCGGCTAGGCATGCATTTTTACCGCTGTGATATTTTCAAGCCGAACCGTTCCACTGCTCTATCTGAATGGCGGAAGAACTATGCCACTTGAGACATGAGGTTCGGCGATTTCGTGAACCTTTGCGGTTTTCATTGGCAATGCTTCGCTTGCACCTAAGTATCGTCGCATTCGTTCTCATAATGGAGAAATCATGGCACTGCAGTCTTCTAAGAAGGTGATCTACGCCGCGTTGGCCGGCAACGGCCTCATCGCCATCACGAAGTTCGTCGCGGCAGCGCTGACCGGAAGCTCGGCGATGTTGAGCGAAGCCATTCATTCGGTTGTCGATACGGGCAATCAGGGGCTTTTGCTCTATGGCATGAAGCGCGCAAACCGGCCTGCGGACGATACGCATCCCTTCGGTTACAGCATGGAGCTATATTTTTGGTCCTTCCTTGTCGCTATTTTGATCTTCGCGATAGGCGCGGGCATCTCCATCTACGAGGGTGTGAGCAAGCTGATCACGCCGCACACAACCTCGGACCCATATATCAATTACATTGTTCTGGCCGCCGCCATGGTCTTCGAGGGTGCCGCGTGGACCGTTGCCTTCAGAGAGTTTCGTAAGACCAAAGGGAAATACGGCTATTTTGAAGCCGTACACTTCAGCAAGGATCCCATCGTCTTTACGGTCCTGTTCGAAGACACCGCCGCCATGTTGGGTCTGATCGTCGCGTTCCTGGGCATCTTTCTGGGCGAAATCTTTGCCGATCCAACCTTCGATGCCCTGGCTTCGATCGTCATTGGCCTTATTCTGGCCGCGACAGCGGCACTACTGGCCTACGAGTGTAAGGGTTTGCTCATCGGGGAGGGTATGCGGCCTGAAACGATCGAGAAGATAAAGGCCTCCGCATTGCGCATGCCGGGCGTCGAGCGCGTCAATGAAGCACTTACAATGCATCTTGGCCCGCAAGACGTCTTGCTTACGATCAGCCTGGACTTCGACGATAACCTTAGTGCTGGCGCCGTTGAATTTTGTATTTCCGCCTTGGAAGATAATATTCGTGCGGAGTGGCCGAACATTCGAAAGATTTTCGTCGAAGCACAGAGTTGGAGCGCGCATTTGCGGAGTCAAAAAAACCTGGAAACCGACGGCGGTAAATCGCCCTGAGCTTGTCTGCCGCTGCATTACCGCTTAAGAGTTAAGACAATATGACGGGTTCATGGCCGAGCGTGGCCGGTAATCTGTACGAGAAAACTTCTTTCATTTGGCTGGAAAGCGAGGTGGCAACCGATGGGCGAGAAAGACGGGCTTCTGTTTGCCTACATTTTGGACGGTAAAGGTGGCGGTAAGAAAATCGACTGGAACGGTATTGAGGCATGGAAGCCGGGAGACGGAGTCCTGTGGGTTCATTTGGACCGGACCGGGGAGCGCACCAAAGACTGGATAAGTAATTCCGCCGGGATCGATCCGGCGACCAGCGAGACCTTGCTGATGTCTCCGGCGAATCGACCCCGCGTGCAGCGGGTTGGCGATGGGCTGATGGTGATTATGCGCGGGGTTAATCTCAACCCCGGCGATCAGCCAGATGATATGGTTGGGCTGCATATGTTGATTGACGCGCATAGGATACTAACCCTGCGGCGACGAAGACTTATGGCCGGAAGCGAGATCGGGGACTTAATCGTGGCCGCTCGCGGGCCGAAGGATTCAAGCGAATTTTTGTCAGAAGTCGCCGATCGGCTCTTGCAACCGATGGTACCGATAATTGGCGATCTCGATGACAAGGTCGACCACCTTCAAATAGAACTGCTAAGCGGAACGAACACGGCGTTGCGTCGAAACCTGCAGGAAATCCGGCAAAGTGCGATCAATTTACGCCGCTACTTAGCGCCGCAGCGCGACGCCATGTCTCGATTCCATACCGAACAAGTGCCGTGGCTGAAGGATCTCGATAAAGCGTATTTGAGGGAAATTGCCGACCGGACACTGCGTTTCGTTGAGGATTTAGATTCTGTTCGCGAACGCGCGGCGATCGCACAGGACGAACTCAACAACCGGCTCAACGATCAGATGAACCGGACCATGTATTTACTTACGGTGGTCTCCGCGATTCTGCTTCCCCCCAGCCTTTTGACCGGACTTTTCGGAATAAATGTGGCGGGCATGCCGGGCACCGAGACTGCCTGGTCTTTTGCCGCCATCGCCATTCTTATTCCCGTTCTGGGAATTGTAGAATTTATCGTTTTGCGACGGTTGCGTTTAATTTGAAGCAGCAAGCAAACCTGAAACTACATAGGCGCGCTGGAAAATGGAAAGTCTCGTAAATCCGGACGTTTGGCAAAGTCTCTATGAGAGCGCGGAGGTTTGGCTGCGCGCCCGCGTTTTCGTTTGGGCAAACCTGATACAGCTTCTGACCATCCTAGCCTTGTTTCTGTTCGCCCGCCTCTCGGCCCCGGCAGCACGCGATTACTTGGAGCGACTCGGCCGAAAACGCTCGCTTGAGCGCATATCCGTTAAGATCGTCAAGAACCTTACCCCGCTTACCCTTCCGGCGATCTGGCTTGGGCTGCAATGGATCACCTTCCTGGTGGCGACCCAGATCGGCTGGCCGCACGATCTGATGCGGATCACGGTCAGTCTCCTGACCGCGTGGATCATCATATCCTTGAGTTCCGGTCTTATACGGGACCCGGCCTGGGCACGTTTGGTGGCCATCACCGCCTGGGCTATCGCTGCGCTCAGTATCGTCGATTTGTTAGACGACACGGCGGTCATTCTGGACGGCCTCGCCATTAACCTTGGGGGTTTGCGAATCTCCGCATTGCTAGTCATTAAAGGCATTTTGTCACTCGTCATCCTGCTTTGGGCGGCAACGGTTTGCGCGCGGGTTCTGGAACGCCGCATTACTCAGGTTCCGAATTTAACCCCGGCAATTCAAGTTTTGTTCGTAAAGCTGCTCAAGATAGTTCTGATCACCATCGCCATCATTGTTTCGCTATCGAGCGTGGGCATAGACCTTACGGCCTTTGCGGTATTCGGCGGCGCCATAGGCGTGGGAATTGGCTTCGGCCTGCAGAAAATCGTATCGAATCTGATAAGCGGCGTGATCATCTTACTCGATAAATCGATCAAGCCCGGCGACGTCATTGCGGTCGGGCAGACCTATGGATGGATCAACTCACTTGGCGCGCGCTACGCATCCATAGTCACCCGTGACGGTACGGAGTGGTTAATTCCGAACGAAGATCTCATTACGCAGCAGGTCGTAAACTGGTCATACAGCAATGATCAGGTTCGTTTAAAGATACCGATCGGTATATCGTATGAATCCGATCCCAGCAAAGCCATCACGCTTTGTTTCGAAGCCGCCAAAGAGGCGGGGCGTATCCTCGAGGAGCCAAAGCCGAACGTACTCATGAAAGGTTTTGGAGACAGCTCGGTAGATCTGGAGATGCGCGTGTGGATTAACGATCCGCAGAACGGCGTCTCGAACATTAAGAGCGAGATACTCCTAAACGTGTGGGAAAAATTTCACAAACACGGCATCGGAATCCCTTACCCGCAGCGCGATCTTCATATCAAATCGCCGGGTGCTCTCAATGTCGTCATCGATAAGGGCGCACCAACTTAACCGTTACCACCGACGGGTTGGCAAAGGGAGCCAAGTGTAATGACCCTAGCGGCGTAAAACCGGCCCGGATCATTCGTAAATCGGGGGCAGGTCAGGCAATATTTTGGGTGTCCATTCGGCCCCCCCTCGGACTATGAAGCTTTGGCAACTTCGACTTCCTCGGTCAGGACCGGATGGACGACCTAATGCAAGCTCACACCTTGAGTACCCGGCGATTGGGGACATAACGATGATCCGGCTGGTTTTCCTTTGTTGCCAGAGATGGTTGGCGGCTGTTGCGCTGTTGTGCCTATTTCTGGCCGCCCGCGCGCGAGCCCGCGCTGACATTTCGACGAAATGGTTATCAGGATCCGTGGCCGTAATCACTAGCTGTGGCGGGCGGTAGATGACGAAGGCGAGGTGCTCGACTTCCTGGTCCAGCCATAACGATGCGCTAAGCCGGCGAGGCGATTGCTGCGAAAGCTGCTGAAGAAGCAGGGCTTCGCGCCGAAGCGCATTACCACGGACAAGCTGAAATCCTACGCTGTCGCCATCCGCAAAGAGCGGCTGTCCGCTGTCCATGATCAGGGCTTGCGGGAAAACAATCGAGCCCAGAATTCTCACCAGCCGGTTCGCCGGCGCGAACGAAAACAACAGCGGTTCAAGTCGCCGG
>JAJFGL010000064.1 GCA_021776135.1 Kiloniellaceae bacterium | reverse complement strand
CGGTCAGCGCCGCAAGATGCTGCGTCAGAGTCTGAAAAGCCTGGGTGTGGATGCCGCCCCCCTCATCGCCGCCGCCGGGGTGCCGGAAACCGCGCGGGCCGAGGTCTTGGATATCGCCGCCTTCTGCGCCATGGCGCGGGCATTGGACGAATCGGCGCATACTTGATTTGGAACAGGCTCTAGCTGGCCGCCCTAGCCTTTTCCGCCAAGGAGTCCGGCCTGTCCAGCGAATCCAGGATCCGCTCGGCCGGAAACCGCACCGTAACCGTGGTGCCGACACCGACTTCGCTTTGCAGATCCAGAACGCCACCGTGCTGTTCGACGAGAGCCTTGGTCAGCGGCAAGCCGAGACCCGTGCCTTCGTACCGGCGATTGAGGTCGCTATCGACCTGGTCGAACTGCGACAGCGCTTTGGGAATGTTCTCTGGCGCGATGCCGATACCGGTATCGACGATCTGAAACACATAACCGCTATCCGCCCGGCACCATGCCTTGAGCGTCACCGCGCCGCCGGTATCGGTGAACTTGACCGCGTTGGACAACAGGTTGACAAGGATCTGCTTCAGCTTGCGTTCATCGGCACGTATCGCCGGCAACCAGTCCGGAAGATCCACTTGAATTTCGATGTCGCCATACTCGGCGCGCTGTCCCACCAAGTTCAGCACTGTTTGAATGATCTCGGGAATTTCAATCTGGGCTTCACAGAGTTTGTCTTTTCCGAATTCGATCTTGGATAAATCCAGAATGTCGTTAATGAGGCTAAGCAACTGTTGCCCGGACTTATGAATATAGTTGGTATATTCACGGTATTGGGGATTACCGATCGGCCCGAAGGTCTCGTTATTGATGACCTCCGAGAAACCGATGATCGCGTTCAAGGGCGTGCGCAACTCGTGGCTCATGGCGGCGAGGAATTCGGACTTGGCCCGGCTCGAGGCTTCCGCCGCATCCTTCGCCTTGGATAATTCCAACTCGGCCATTTTGTTCCGCGTGGCGTCGAGGATCACGCCGTTCCATAGAACCGAACCGTCGGGTTCACGGTGGGGACGGGCAATGGCATGGGTCCACTTCTCCTCGCCGCCGCGGGTGATAATCTGGGCCTGCACGTCCCACATGGTGAGATCCCGCGAGGCTTTTAGCAGCTTCTCTCGGAACGTGGCGTGGTACGCCGGTCCATGACAGTCGAAGAGAGCCTGGGGATCGTTAATGATCTCCTCGGGCGATACCCCGAAGAGGTCCTTGGAAGCTTCGCTGATGTAAGTATAGCGAATGTCGCCATCAGGGCGGACCCGGCGCTGATATACGACCCCTGGAATCGAGATGGCAAGCGATGCGAATCGCTCGTCGGCGGAGCGTAGTATCTTTAGGAGCTCACTATGGGCCCGGCTCGAGGCTTCCGCCGCGTCCTTGGCCTTGGACAATTCCAACTCGGCATTCTTGATCCGCGTGGCGTCGAGGATCACGCCGTTCCATAGAACCGAACCGTCGGGTTCACGGTGGGGACGGGCAATGGCATGGGTCCACTTCTCCTCGCCGCCGCGGGTGATAATCTGGGCTTGCACGTCCCACATGGTGAGTTCCCGCGAGGCTTTCAGCAGCTTCTCTCGGAACGTGGCGTGGTACGCCGGTCCATGACAGTCAAAGAGAGCTTGGGGATCGTCAAGGATCTCCTCGGGCGATACCCCGAAGAGATCCTGGGAGGCTTCGCTGATATAGGTATATCGGATATCGCCATCGGGGCTGACCCGGCGCTGGTAAACCACGCCCGGAATCGTGGCGACTAGCGAATAAAACAGCTCATCGTTGAGAACCCGCCGGGCGGCATTCTTTAATTTTTCTTCACGGCTAGAGGTCATGTTATATGAAGGCATACGTGTTTTCATTGCCGGCGGAAAATTCGAAACATCCGTCGATTGGCGGTTACGCAAGCGTGTAGAGCCGATCCTAGATAGCGCGAATAAATTTTGTCTTAAGGATAAATTGCGCCGGCAACGATTACGGCGGCAATGCGCGTATAGTTGACGTTTAACTCCCCGCCCGCAACACCTCGACGAAGTCGCGCAGACCTTTTTGGCGGTCGCGTTTTAGGCGTTCGGCGTGGAGGACTTCTTGGACCTCGGTGACGCTGGTCTCGATATCGGTGTTGACGATCACGTAGTCGTACTCGGCCCAGTGACTCATCTCGTCCGCCGCCTTGGCCATGCGGCCGCGCACAACGTCTTCGGGGTCCTGGGCGCGGGCGCGCAGGCGGCGCTCCAGCTCGCCGGTGCTGGGCGGCAGGACGAAGACGCTGACCAGGTCGTCGCGCGCTTTTTCGGTCAATTGCTGGGTGCCCTGCCAATCGATATCGAAGAGCACGTCTCGGCCTTGCTCCAGGGCCTCCGCGACCGTGGCCCGGGGCGTGCCATAGGCATTGCCGAACACCATCGCGTGTTCCAAGAATTCGTCGTTTTCCACCATGCGGTCGAAGGCGGCTTGATCGATGAAGCTATAGTCGACGCCGCCGCGCTCCTTGGGCCGCTTTGGGCGGGTGGTGACGGAGACCGACAGCATCAAATCGGCTTCGCGTTCCAAGAGCTTGCGCGAGATCGTGGTCTTGCCGGCGCCCGAGGGCGAGGACAGAACCAGCATGAGGCCGCGCCGTTCGATCGGTCCGGGCAGGTTTCCTTCGGCCATGATGGGCGGGCCCTCCCCTACTCTATGTTCTGAACCTGCTCGCGCAGTTGGTCGATGACGGCCTTGAGGTCCAGGCCGATGCGGGTCAGGGCGACATCGCCGGATTTCGAGCACAGCGTGTTGGCCTCGCGGTTGAATTCCTGGCATAGGAAATCGAGGCGCCGGCCGATGGCGCCGCCTTCCGCGGTCAAGTCGCGCGCCGCCGCGACATGGGCACGCAGGCGGTCCAACTCCTCGCGAATATCCGCCTTGCTCGCCAGCAGCGCCGCCTCCTGGGCCAGACGCTCCTCCGGTAAGGCGGGGGAAGCTTCCAAGAGTTCCTCGACCTGCTTTCGCAGCCGCGCGCGCAGGGCTTCCGGCCGGGCGGCGGCGCAAGCGGCGGCGGCCTCGCTAAGGCGGGCGATTTCGTCCAGGTGTCCGGCGGCCAGAGTTTCGAGCCGCGCGCCCTCGTTCCGGCGCATGGCGGTCAGGGCCTCGAGGGCGAGAATCAGATCCTCCTCCAAGGCCGCCATGCGGATGTCCAATAATTCCTTGCTCTCTTCTTCCTCGCTCGCCTCGACCACGCCGGGAAAGGCCAGCAAGCCATCGAGGCGCGGCGGCTCCGCCCGCACGCCGCTTTCCAGGGAACGGACCATCTCGACCACTTGGTCGAGCACTTCCCGGTTCAAGCGCAGCTTGCGGGGCAGCTGGCCCCGCTTGACAGTGAGAGAGACTTGCACGTTCCCGCGCACGCAGTGATTTTGAACCATTTTGCGCGCAATCGGTTCCAAGGCTTCATAGCCGGCATATATCCGGCTGCGCACGTCCAGGGAACGCCCGTTCACGCTTTTAATTTCCCAAGACCAGGTTAGCTGACCGTCGCCGCCTTCCCGCCGGGCGTAGCCGGTCATGCTGGCGATAGGGGCGCTCTTGGCGGTCAAGATGGATATCCTTGCTACGCGGTCAAGGTTAGGGGTGCGCGCCTTTATAACCGCCGTCCTATCCGGCAACAAGGCGGCGTAAACCGGGCATATCGTCATCCCGGACTACGATCCGGGATCTTCGTTCGAGACCGGGCTCACCGCCGCCCGAAGGCCCCGGATCGGGGTCCGGGGCGACGATGTTTGTATAGGCCTTCGCGCCCTAATATGCTTGTTTCCCCCATGAGCTTCCAACACCCTAAATCGATCCTGATTACCGGCGCGTCCAGCGGCTTGGGCACCGCCTTGGCACGCCGCTACGCCGGTCCCGGAATCTACTTAGCCTTAAGCGGGCGCGATTCGGAGCGGCTGGAGCGGGTGGCGAAAGCCTGCCGGGAGGCCGGCGCCGCCGTTCAGGCGCGAACCATCGATGTGGTGGATAAGGAACGGCTGTTCGTTTGGATAGCGGAAATCGACGGCCAGGCTCCCCTCGACCTGGTTATCGCCAACGCGGGAATCTCGGCCGGCACCGGCGGCGGCGGCGAAACCGGCGCCCAGGCCCGGCGGATCGTGGCGGTTAATGTGGACGGAGTCCTCAACACGGTCTTGCCCGCCCTGGACCTCATGCGCCCGCGCCGCCGGGGCCAAGTCGCCATCGTGTCCTCCCTCGCCGCCTTTCGCGGCTTTCCCGGCGCCCCGGCCTATTGCGCCAGCAAGGCCGCCGTGCGGGTCTGGGGCGAGGCCTTGCGCGGCGAGCTGCGCGGCCAAGGCATCGGGGTCAGCGTCATCTGCCCCGGTTACGTCGAAACCCCCATGACCACGGTGAATAAGTTTCCCATGCCCATGTTGATGAGCGCCGAAAAGGCCGCCGGGATTATCGCCCGCGGCCTGGCGCACGGCCGGGGCCGGATCGCCTTTCCCTGGCCCATGTACGCCCTGGTCCGCCTGATCGCCGCCCTGCCCTTGGGCGTAAGCGACCCGCTGCTAAGCCGCCTGCCGAAGAAGGGGTGAGCCGGTGACCTAGATTGAGAGCGGGTTCTCCGCCATGACCGGGAACACTTCTCCGCCGGTGTAGGGATTTGCCGCCGCCACCGCCTCATCGAGTTCGACGCCGAGCCCGGGCGCGGTTGGCGGAATGATATAGCCGTCCTCCCACTGGATCGGCGACTTGAGTATCTCGGCATGAAAACCGCCGAAGGTCTCGATACTTTCCTGAATCAAGAAGTTTGGGCTGCAGGTGGCGAGTTGGATATTGGCCGCCGCCTCAACCGGCCCGCAATAGAGGTGCGGCGCGATCTGAACGTAATGGGCCTCGGCCATACCGGCGATCTTTTTCGCTTCCAGTATCCCGCCGACCCGGCCCAGCGCCGGCTGGATCGTCGCCACCGCCTGCTTGCGGAACAAGGTGGCGAATTCGTACTTCGTCGATAGCCGCTCGCCCGTGGCCACCGGGATCGACGTCGCCCGCGCGACCAACGCCATCTCATCCACATTCTCCGGCGGGACCGGCTCTTCGAACCAGAGCGGCTGGTAAGCTTCGAGACGGCGGGCCAAGCGGATCGCGGCGGATGCCGTCATCTGCCCGTGGGTGCCGAACAAGATATCGCATTTAGAGCCAACCGCCTCGCGTATGGCTTTAGTCACCGCCTCGGCATTGTCGAGCGCCTCCAGTGAAATCTGGCGCGGATCGAACACCGACATGGGCATGATCGGATCGAATTTAACCGCCGTAAATCCGAGCCCGGCATAGTGCAGAGCCCGCGCCGCCGCCTGCGCCGGATCGCTATGAACGCTTGTCAGCGCGACCAAGTCGGCGGCGCCGGCGGTGGGCACGGCATCGGGAGGATACAGGTAGGTATAAGACCGCAGCTTCTCGTGGACTTGGCCGCCGAGCAGGTTGTAGACCGGTTGCTCCAGCGCCTTGCCGATAATGTCCCAGCAGGCCATCTCGATGCCGCTGAGCACGCCGAGCACGGACATATCCGGGTGCTGGTTGTAGCCGCTCGAATAGATCGTCCGCCAGAGGGTCTCGATCTTGAACGGACTCTGGCCCACCGCATGACGCGCGGCCATGTCTTCGGTCATGCGCGTCACCACCTTGGGGTGGAACGGCACGCCGAAGACCTCGCCGATTCCCTCGATACCGTTATCGGTAATCAGTTTGACGAACACCCAGGACGGGCCGCCGTTATGAGGCGACGGATTGCCCACCGCGAACGTCTTGACATCCTTGATTTTCATGGCGGTGCTCCCTTTTTTGTAACCCCCTACCCCCACTCGATGGTGCCGGGGGACCTAGGTTACATCTTATTGACGATACGGGTAACACCTGCCGTTTCTATCGCGGCAGCGCGAATGGAGGAGGCGATTTCCTCAGCTACTTTGCGGCTCTTAACCGCCCTTGTGATCGTGAGCCCACCGATTAAAACGCCGAGCATCGCCCAAGCGCGTCCCAAGACTTCCGCTTTGGTATTCCCCTTGAGGCCCTGGGCGATCAAGTCCGCGATCTGCGTCATCTTCGCCTCATATGCGGTATGTACGGCAGGTTCCGCGCGCACGACTTCGGGCGAAAGCGTGGTCATCGCGCACCCGCCCGACAGGTCCGCGCGGTGGGACTTTCCCAAATAATAGTCGGCGAAGGCGCTGACCCAGTTGGCGCCATGCTCGCGCTGAAATTCTGGAATCCCGACCATGACCTCATCTAGACCCAGCGCCAATGCGGCGTCGAAGGCTGCATCCTTCGATCCGAAATGCGAATAAAATGCGCCTGACGTGACCCCAGCGGCCTGGGCGATACCGTCAACGCCTATGCCGGCAAACCCGTGACTTTTGAAACACCGGCCTGCCGCACTAACCATCCTCTGGCGGGTTTTCTCCCTTTTTGAGGGTATTTCAGACATCGCGATCTCCAATATATAACGGTCGCTATTATTTTGTTGACAAAATAACGACCGTTACTTTATATTTAATGTAGTGATCGTTATAATACGATTGCGTCAAAAAGGCAAGGCCGCACCCCGCGGCACAACGAATGTTCAGGAGAAAATCATGCCAATCTCACTAACACTCACCGAGGGCGTTTTACCCAAAGGTGCAGAAAAAAAGGCAATCAAACGGATCACCGACGCCTTTCTTCATTGGCACGGTCTTTCCGGCAACAAGGTGATGACTCCAAATGTCACCGCCCATCTGAGCGTATTGCCCAAGGGTCATGCCTTTTCCGGTGGCGAGCCGCTTGACGAAGGTGTTTGGATCGAACTCAAAACGCCAAGCTTCGCGTTTACCGATCGCAAGATACAGAAGGGTTTCTTCAAGGAGGCCACGGATATCATCGTCGAGTTGTCGGGCGGTAAACTGCCGCGCCACCGCATTTATTCCAATGTCATCCACACCCTTGACGGCACCTGGAATATCGACGGCAACGCCATGACCAATGAAGAAATCGGCCAAACCATTGCCTAAGGCTAAATCCGTTTAAAACGAAACCTCAAAGGAGAAACAAGTGAGAAACCTACTCGCAAGCGCGGCCGTTGTCGCCGCGCTGGTGACCTTCGGCTCGGGGGTTCAGGCCGCAAGCAATCAATGCCTGCCCATCGGCGGCACGGCGTTGGGTCAATTTTATAACGAAGGCAATGATGTAATCGGCTCCATGGACGGCACCTGGAACGCCACTAGAGGCACGGTCATCAGCCAGAGGGAAACCGCGGCCGGTCTTGTTCTGGTCATGGAGCATGTCTTTAGCACCAGCCGGGGCGGAGTCGTGCTGACGCGCGACGATGTCGAACTCACGGCGGTTCCGGGCAAGAAAGACACCTATATGCTCGAGCTCGCCTATACAGTTGTCGAGACATTCGGCCATCTGACAGGGTATTCCGGAACATTCAACGGTTTCGGCCTGCTCAAGATGGGATCCGGCGAAGCCCTTGTTCGCTACACAGGCGAAATCTGCAAATAACTTCCAGTGCGCATATGGCCTGCGGGCCGCTTTATAAGTTGCTCGCAGGCCACCTCACGATAGACCCCGAACACCACTCCCTACTCCCACTCGATGGTGCCGGGGGGTTTGGAGGTTACGTCGTAGACGACGCGGTTGATGCCGCGTACCTCGTTGACGATGCGGGTCGCGACCTGGGCCAGGAAGGCGTGATCGAAGGCGTAGCTCTCGGCGGTCATGCCGTCGCTTGAGGTCACGGCGCGCAGGGCGCAGACCGATTCGTAAGAGCGCGCGTCGCCCATGACCCCCACGGTCTTTACCGGCAGCAGCACGGCGAAGGCCTGCCATATGGCATCGTAGAGGCCGGCCTTGCGGATTTCGTCCAGGTAGATCGTATCGGCCTTGCGCAGCACGGCGCAGCGCTCCGGCGTGACCTCACCCAGCACCCGTATGGCCAGGCCGGGGCCCGGAAAGGGGTGGCGGCCGACCAGGCTGTCCGGCAAGCCCAGTTCGCGGCCCAAGACCCGGACCTCGTCCTTGAACAATTCGCGCAAGGGCTCGACCAGGACCAGATTCATGCGTTCCGGCAGGCCGCCCACGTTGTGGTGCGACTTTATGGTGACCGAGGGCCCGCCGGTGAAGGAGATCGATTCGATTACGTCGGGATACAAGGTGCCCTGGGCCAGGAAGGCGGCGCCGATACGCTTGGCGTCTTTCTCGAACACATCGATGAAGGTGGCGCCAATAATCTTACGCTTGGTCTCGGGATCGCTGACCCCGGCCAGCTTGCCCAGGAAAAGCTCCGCCGCTTCGCGGTGGATAAGCGGAATGTTGTAGTGATCGCCGAAGAGGCGCACCACCTCCTCCGCCTCGCCGGCGCGCAACAGGCCGTGATCGACGAAGACGCAGGTCAGTTGATCGCCGATGGCTTCATGAAGCAAAACCGCGGCGACCGAGGAATCGACGCCGCCGGATAGGCCGCACACCACCTTGCCCGTGCCGACCTGGTCTCGGATTTTGGCGATGGCCCGGTCGCGGAACGCCGTCATGGTCCAATCGCCGCTGCAGCCGACCACCCGCTTGGTGAAGTTAGCCAGCAACTTGGCCCCATCGGGGGTGTGAACGACCTCGGGATGGAATTGCACCGCGTAAATACGCCGCGCATCGTCGGCGATCATGGCGTTGGGCGCGCCGTCGGAGGTGCCGACCACCCGGAAGCCCTCGGGCAGGCTGACGATCCGGTCGCCGTGGCTCATCCAGACCTGATGGCGGTCGCCCTTGGCCCAGAGGCCCTCGGTCAGGCCGCAAGTCTCGGTCACATCGACCATGGCGCGGCCGAACTCGTGATGTTCCGAGATTTCGACCGCTCCGCCAAGCTGCTGGCAAATCGCTTGCTCGCCGTAACAGATGCCCAGGATCGGGACGTTCAGGTCGAAGACGACATCCGAAACCCGGGGCGATTCGTCGCTGGTGGTGGAGGCCGGACCGCCCGAGAGGATTATGCCCTTGGCGCCGAAGTCCGCGATTCGGGCCGGATCGGCGTTAAAGGGAAGGATTTCGCAGTAAACGCCGCTCTCGCGAACCCGGCGGGCGATTAGCTGCGTTACCTGGGAGCCGAAGTCGAGAATCAGGATGCGGTCGGACATGGCGTTTCTATAAGGTTTTTACGCGCTGTTTCAAGTCTGCCCGGCGCGCTCAAGAACGGCCACGAAAAAGCCGTCGGTTTCGTGGCGCGCCGGGGTCAGGCGCAGATAAGACTCGCGGAAGGTATCCGGGCCAGGATTTTCGGCACCCAGGGTTTCGGCCCAGATTTGTTCCACCGGCAGCAGGGAAAAACCGGCCTGGCCTTGCAGGAACGCCTCAATCCGTTCCTCGTTTTCCGCCCGCAGGACGGAGCAGGTCACGTAGATCAAGCGCCCGCCCGGCCGCGCCAGTCCCGCCGCCTTGTTTAATGCCTGCTCCTGCGCGTCCCGGTACCCAGTAAGCCGCGCGGGCGTCAGTTGCCAGCGGGCATGGGGATCGCGCCGCCACGCGCCGGAGCCGGAACAGGGAGCATCGACCAGAACCCGATCGAATTTACCGGCAAGCTCCTCTAATCCTGCCTCATCCTTGAGAACCCGGCGCTCGACCAGGCTGGCGCCGGCCCGGCGCAGGCGCACCGCCGCCCGGTCGAGACGCGCCTGCTCGACATCGAGGGCGAGCAGCTCGCCCCGGTTGTTCATGGCGGCGGCCAGAGCCAGGGACTTGCCGCCAGCGCCGGCGCAGAAATCCACCACCGCCATGCCGGGCCGCGCGGCGCACATGAGGGCCGCGATTTGCGACCCCGCGTCCTGAATTTCAACCAGGCCGTCGCGATATGCCTTGGCGTTCTTCAGCGCCCCCCGCCCCGCAACCCGCAAGCCAAGCGGCAAAAACGGGATGGGTGCGGATTCCATTCCGTCTCGCGCCAAGGCGGCGCGCACGGACTCCCTATCGGCCTTCAGCCCATTCACACGCAGATCGAGAGACGCCACGGCGTTCAAGGCGGCCATCTCGGCCTCGAGACCGGACCCGAAGGCTTGTTCCAGTTTCGCTTCCAGCCAGGCGGGCAACTCCAGGCGCACCGCCCGGTCTTGATCCGGATGGTCGAGGCTCTGGCCGTCGAGGGCGCGCGCCAAGGCTTCTTCGCGCTCATCGAGCGGCGCCGGGGCATAACCGCCCCCGCCGAAGAGGGTATTCAGCGATTCCGCGCCTGCTTTTAGGACCAAGCCGGCGATAGTCAAATCCCGGCCGGCGCCACCGCCCGCGCGCGCACACCACCAGGAAAGCCGGGCGCGGCGGCGCAAAGTTCCATACACACCCTCGGCGACCGCCCGGCGGTCCTTGGACCCCATGTAACGGCGCGCGCGGCTATAGCTGTCAAGAACCCGGTCGGCCGGCCCCGTTCCCACCGCGATCGCCTCCAAGACTTCGATCCGCGCCTGGATGCGGGCCGCTGGCGTCATCTAGGGCCTGTGGACACTTTATTCATTGGTACGATAGTTCGGGGCTTCCTTGGTGATGGCGACCCCGTGGACATGGCTTTCGCGCAGGCCCGCCCCGGTAATACGCAAGAAGCGGCAGTTGCGCTGCATCTCGGAAATGTCCTTATTGCCGGTGTAGCCCATGGCGGCGCGCAGTCCGCCGGCAAGCTGATGAATAACCGCCTTGGCCGATCCCTTATAGGGCACCCGCCCCTCGATGCCTTCCGGCACCAGTTTCAGTTGATCGGCGACTTCCTGCTGGAAATAGCGGTCCGCAGACCCGCGCGCCATGGCCCCGACCGATCCCATGCCGCGATAGGATTTGTAGGACCGGCCCTGGTACAGGAACACCTCGCCCGGGCTTTCCTCGCTACCGGCGAGAAGCGAGCCGACCATGGCGCAGTCGGCGCCGGCCGCGATCGCCTTGGCCAGATCGCCGGAAAATTTGATCCCGCCGTCGGCGATGACCGGTGTGTCGGTCTCGCGGCAAGCGGCCACGGCGTCGAGCAAGGCCGTCAACTGCGGCACCCCGACCCCGGCGACCATGCGCGTGGTGCAGATCGACCCTGGTCCGATCCCGATCTTGACCGCGTCGGCCCCGGCATCGACCAAGGCCCTGGCGCCATCCGCGGTGGCGACGTTTCCGGCCACGACCTGGGTGCTATTGGATAGCCGCTTGATGACCCCGACCGCCTCCAGCACGCCATGGGAATGGCCATGGGCGGTATCGATCACGATAACGTCGATCTCGGCATCGAGCAGCGCCTCGGCGCGCGCGACTCCGTCCTTGCCGACCCCGGTGGCGGCGGCGACTCTCAGGCGCCCCTTTTCGTCCTTGGCCGCGTCCGGATAGGCCTGGGCCTTTTCCATATCCTTGACGGTAATCAGACCGATGCAGCGATAGCGGTCGTCGACCACCAGCAGCTTCTCGATCCGGCGCTGATGCAACAGCCGCTTGGCCTCGTCGGGCTCGACCCCCTCGCGCACCGTCACCAGGTTCTCATGGGTCATGAGTTCGCTGACCGGCTGGTACTTATCCTCGGCGAAACGCACGTCGCGGTTGGTCAGGATGCCGGCCAGCTTGCCGTCGTTCCGCTCGACCACGGGAATGCCTGAAATCTTGTGCCGGTCCATGAGTTCGAGGGCGGCCGCCAAGGGCTGGTCCGGGAAAATGGTTACCGGATTGACCACCATGCCGCTTTCGAACTTCTTGACCGCGCGGACCTCATGGGCCTGCTGGTCGATATCGAGGTTTTTGTGGATGACCCCCATGCCGCCCAACTGCGCCATGAGAATGGCCATGCGGCTTTCGGTGACCGTATCCATGGCCGAGGACAACAAGGGAATGCCGAGCCGGATATCCCGGGTCAGCCGCGTGCCGATTTCTGCTTGCTTGGGTAGGACGGCGGATTCCGCCGGCTCCAAAAGTACATCGTCGAACGTGAGAGCCACGCGTATATCCATGCCAATCCCTTTACCGGTGAGTGGCGGCGCATCATACACATCGGCGGCCACTTGCCAAGGGCGGCGGCGCTAATCCTTTGTTTTCCGCCCTTCCCGGCGCCCTCTAAATCCCGTGGCCACGACGTACATTTCGGCCGAATCGCTGCGGCTGGCCGCCGGCTTGACGTGGCGCACGGAATCGAACTCTTGCTTCAAGCGCGTCAGCAGGCCGGCCTCGGTCCCGCCTTGAAGAACCTTGGCCACGAAGCTGCCGCCCGGCGCCAGGATCTGCTCCGCGAAATCCAGGGCGGTCTCGATGAGGCCCATGATTCGCAAATGATCGGTCCTGGCGTGACCGGTGGAGGGCGCCGCCATGTCGGACAGAACCGCGCCGGCCTGGCCATTCAGCGCCGCGCGGACCTGCGCCAGGGAGTCTTCATCGCGCACATCCCCGGTTATCAGAACGGCGCCAGAGATCGCCTCGATTTCAGTGATATCGATGCCGATCACCAGGCCCTTGGGCCCAGTCCGCTCGACCGCGACCTGGGTCCAGCCGCCCGGCGCCGCGCCGAGATCGACCACCCGGGCGCCGGGTTTCAGAAACGAAACCTTGTCGTCGAGTTGCGCCAGCTTGAAGGCCGAACGCGAGCGGTAGCCCTGGCGGCGCGCCTCGGCGACGAAGGGGTCGTTGAGTTGCCGCGATAGCCAGCGCCGCGACGATTCGCTGCGCTTGCCGCCGGGGGTCAAGTTTTGCGTCAAGCTCCGGCCGGAACCGCCCAGGGCGCCCCGCCGCCGGGCGCCGCGCTTGCGCCCGCCCGCACCCCGTCCGCTACCGCTCATGAGCGCCGGATCAGGCCCAGTGGCAGGGAGTCCGCTGGACCCCCATCATGGTATATAACATGCCTTCGCGAAGGCCCCGGTCGGCCACCCGCAAGCGTCCGACGGGCCAGGTCCTGCATACCGCCTCCAATATCGCGCAACCGGCCACGACCAGATCGGCGCGTTCGTGTCCGATGCAAGGATGCGAGCGCCGTTCCTCTTGGCTCATGGCCGCGATTTGCCCGCTGATTTGGCGCACCGTCCCGAAATCCAGGTAACACCCATCCACGAGCGCGCGATCGTAACGTTTCAGGCATTTATGGACTCCGACCAGGGTGGTCACGGTGCCCGAGGTTCCGAGCATCTGTAAATCCCCCTTGGCGACCAGAGCGCGAATGTCCTGTTTGGCCTCGAAGGGCGCCAGGGCCTCACGCACTTCCGTGACCATGGACGCATAGTCCTCGGCGGACCCGCTATCGCCGCCGTACTTCTCGGCCAGGGTCACGACGCCGATGGGTATCGAATACCACCCGCGCAGGCGCGAGGGCCGTTCCCGCGCCTCACTGGGGACATCCATGCATGCGATCTCGGTACTGCCGCCGCCGATATCGAAAACCAGGGCGTGGGCGACGGTGCGGTCAAGCAAGGGAACGCAACCTAAGAACGCCAAGCTTGCCTCTTCGTCATTGGAGATGATCTCCAAGTCAATCCCGGTTTCGCGCCGGACCCGGTTCAAAAATTGATCGCAGTTGCTGGCCCGGCGGCAGGCCTCGGTCGCCACCGCGCGCAGGTGGGTGACCCCCCGGCGGCGGATTTTGGACGAGCAGACATGCAGGGCGCTCAAGGTGCGCGTCTGAGCCTCGTCCGACAGGCGCCCACTGCCGTTCAAGCCCTCGCCCAAGCGCACGATGCGCGAAAAAGCATCGAATACTCGAAACCCTTCGCCGGCCCGCCGGGCAACCAGGAGACGGCAGTTGTTGGTGCCCAAATCCAGGGCGGCGAAAACCGATTCCCGTCCTTGGGCGCGCACCAGCGCGTCCGCGCCGTTATTGGCAGCGTAATCCGCCACGTTCGAAGCTCCCACTTCGCGGCTCTATTTCCGGCCGCGTTATTTAGGATATCCTAAACGCCGGAGCGGCACCTGCGCCAGGGATAGCACGCCAAATTTCCTCGATGCGTGACATCTTGGCACCGCATCAAGCAGGCCAGGCACGGAAAAACGTTGAATTCCTTACCTCTTCGAGACTACAACCATAGACGGCGGTCCGCCTCGCGCGGACGCCCATACCGTCCCATGGGGGATAGTTTAGCGGTAGAACTTCCGGCTCTGACCCGGACAGCCCTGGTTCAAATCCAGGTCCCCCAGCCACCCACGTTCAGCCCAGGCGTCCCGCATGTTTGAAACGCTACCCAATCGTTAATCAATCGTTACCGAATACTTGATAACGTACCCGGAATCGCGAATTGGATTCGCCGCCAAGGGGAATACTTAATGGAGCAGGATTTTTTGACTATTCAAACCAATATCGGCCTTAGAATCGAACAAGCGCGCGAGAAAGCCGGGCTTAGTCTTCCCCAGTTGGCGCGCCGGATAGCCGTCAAACCCAAGACACTGGAGAATTGGGAGAACGAACGAAGCGAAGCGCGCGGCAATAAGCTCGTGATGCTGGCGGGGGTTCTTCAAGTGCCACTGATCTGGCTTCTGACCGGCGAGACCCCGCAGGCTTGGGACCGGGTGCCGCCGGTCTCCGAAGCTGCGAAGATCGGGCAAAAGCTTGAACGGGCGATGGCGTTGCAGCAGAATCTCGTCGTCCTGCTAAGTGATATCTCCGCCGATGTCGCGCGGCTGCAAAAGCAAACCGGCGCCGGCGAAGTTCAAGCCGCCTAAGCGCAGGTTTTCCCGGCCAAGAGCTGCCTTGCGTGCGACACGCTGCGGCGCAAGTCCGCCTCGACCAGACCGTCGCCGCGCATCACCGCCTGCACGATGGGATCGGCGATCAAGTCATCAAGGGCCGGTTCGCCCGCTAAACAACCGCTGGTCATGGCATTGCGATCGGTCATGGTTTGTCCTGTCATAAACGGCACACCTTGGGATTCCGCCCCAGGTTACAATCCTGAATATAGGGATCCCGCCGCCCAGAGCGTGTGATGGCGGTCACACTTCCGTGCCGCTGCGCGAAAAAGCTGTCTAGCTGCTTAGCTCGCCGGTGCGCACGATGACCACGCTGGCGATCTTCCAGGAACCGTCCGCCTGCCGTTGCATACGGTACAGGGCGATAACCGATTCCCCGTCCGGGCCGGTCACACGCACGGGCTGAAGGATATCGGGGGGCTCAAGGCGTGGCGCCAGGAACTCAACCTCGCTCGGGCGGTAAACCGCGGGATAACCGCCCCGCACCATGGCCATGAAGTTTTGCGGAGTCTGGAATATGCCGCGTATCGACGGCGCCGCGTAAGAAAACGCCTTGTCGCCGTCATCGTGCCGGAAGGCATCCATCTGGGCGCTGATGACCCCAACAATGGCGCTTCCCTGGGCCTCCTCCACGGCGGATTGCGCCGCCGACAGGGTGGGAATAAGCGCGATCAAGACCGCGGCGGCAAGAATGCGTAAGTCATGGACCATGGCGCTGAACAGCATAGCCCAGTCTTTTCGCCGTGTCACATTTGGTAAAGCGCTAGTCCTCAAGGGTTTTTCTTTCTTAACGTGCATTAACGTTTTCTTAACAACTGCGTCCAACTATGGTTAACGCACGAAAGTATCCTTGGGTTCGAGCGGCGCTTATGGCCGCGCAAGATCGAGGAGGTGGCGATGGCGAAGTGGATCTGGATTGCCGGTTTCGCCCTGGTTTTCGGTCAGGGAATGGAAACTCTTGCCCTGGCGCAGCAAAATCCAAATTGCGACATGCGGCAAAAGGTAATCGGACACCTGGCGACGAAATACCAAGAAGCGCCGGTGGCCATCGGCGTGACCAACACCGGCGGTCTGGTCGAGGTGCTCTCGACCGGTGACGGCCTGACCTGGACCATCATCGTCTCGAACCCGGACGGCCTCACCTGCCTACTGGCGACCGGCGAAGGCTGGCGGGCGATCCAGTCCGATAGAACCGGACTGGATCCCGAGGCCTAGGCTTTTCGAGCTTAGCTGTCGTCGTCGTCGTCGTCGTCATCCCTCATCATCCGGCCGTTGTAGCGGCCCATGTCGTCGCGGTTGAGCATACCGTCGCCGTTGCGGTCTGTGAACTTGACCATACCGGAATAAGGTTCGACGAATTCAGCCTTGTTGACCATGCCGTCGCCGTCGGCATCTAAATACTGGAAGCGGTCAACCATGCGCTCACGCATGGCGGCGAGCCAAAGACTCTCGTATTCCTTGAGGCTCACGTTTCCGTCGCCGTCGGTGTCGAAACGAGCCAAGCGGGTGGCGCGCGCTTCGTCGATCTCCGCCTGAGTTACGTCACCGTCGCCGTTGCCGTCGAATTTGCCTAGCATGCGCGTCATGCCCCGGGCACCGTGCTTACCCATACCGTAGCGGCCCTGGTCCATGCCGTGGCGGCCCTGGCCCATGCCTTGGCCCATGCCGTGATAGCCCTGGCCCTGGCCCATCCCGTAGGACGACCCGCCCCCGTGTTCTCCTTTCTTGCCGTGGGCTTGGGTGACACTGGCGACCCCCAGGCCGACAAGAAGAATGGTGGCGCTGGCGGCGGCCGTGATCTTGGTTCTGGTTTTCATCTGGTCCTCACTGGTTCTAATTTAAAGTTTCGCGATACCTGTTACTTAGAGCAATATTATCGGGTTTCCATGCCCAGGATGGAACTGCTTAGTCGCGCAATGTCGCCAGACGCCCCTGTGATACAATTGGATACAATTTTCTCCCCCCAACTTGGCCGCGGCACCGCATATTGAGGTTTGAAGCGAAGTCGGAAGCAAAACCGAGACCCATGGAATCGACGCCTCATATCCTCGTGGTCGACGACCACCACGACATCCGCGACCTCTTGGCCAGGTACCTGGGCAAGCATGGCCTGCGGGTCACGGCCGCCGATGGCGGCACGGCCATGCGGCGCGCCCTCAAGACCGGCGCCATCGATCTGGTTGTGCTCGACATCATGATGCCGGGGGAAGACGGCCTCAGCCTGTGCCGTCATTTGCGCGAGACCGCCGGTCCGCCCGTCATATTGCTGACCGCCATGGCCGAGGAGACCGAGCGCGTCATCGGACTGGAAATCGGCGCCGACGACTACCTGACCAAGCCCTTCAACCCGCGCGAGTTGCTGGCCCGCATCAAAGCGGTCCTGCGGCGCGCCCAAAGCCTGCCGCGATCGCGCGGTACAGCGGTCCTGGAACGGCTTCGTTTCGACCGCTGGATATTCGACGCCAAGCGGCGCGAGTTGATCGATGTCCAAGGCACCGCGATTCCCCTCAGCGCCGCCGAAGCGCGTTTATTGAGCAGTTTTCTCGAGCGTCCCGGTTTGGTGCTGTCGCGCGATCAATTGCTCGATCTAACCCAGGGCCGCGCCGCCAAGGCCTTCGACCGCAGTATCGATAATCAAGTCAGCCGCTTGCGCCGCAAAATCGAGGCCGACCCGAAAAACCCGACGCTGATTCAGACCGTCCGGGGCGGCGGCTACAGGCTCGGCGCGGAGGTCGAACCCACATGATCCGGATCTGGCCGCGAAGCCTGGCCGGGCAGATGATCACCTTGCTGCTGCTGGCCCTCGTGGCTCTTCAGGCGATCAGCGTATTCCTGTTTCTCGATGAGCGCCGCCACGCTGTCCGCGCCGCCGACCGCGCCCAGGTGCTGTCGCGCACGCTCTCGATCGTGCGTCTGCTGGGCGATATCCCGGCGGAACTGAGCGATCGAATCGTCGAAACCGCGAGCGGGCCGCGCTTGCGCTACTGGCTGGCTCAAGACAGCGCGGTAGCCCCCGGCGACGCCGCCCATCGCGACAACCCCCTGCGCAAGCATTTGGCGGATATGCTGGATGGCACCCAGGCGCGAAACGTCTTGGTTCGAATCGAAACCGCCGCGCCGGATGCCTTTAGACCCTGGGATCGCATGATGCGGCGCGCATGGCGAAGCCGAATGCACCGCGGCCCTATGAACGGTCATGACGGCCATGACGACGATGACGACGGCGACGATGACGATGACGATTCAGCGCATCCGTGGCGCTGGCGCGGCCAGCCTTATCCCGGCCCCCTGAGCCTAACCATCGCAGTGCAATTGGCCGATGCCCGCTGGCTCAACGCGGCGACCCTGCTGCCGCCCGCCGCGCCGGCCTGGGCCTGGTCAACCTTGACTTGGCTGGCGCTCATGGCGCTCGCGGTCACGCTGATCGTGGTCTTTTCGGTCCGCCGCATCACCCGGCCCATGCGCGCCCTGGCCGGCGCGGCGGAGCGCTTGGGCCGCGGCGAGGAGGTCCCGCCCCTGGCGGAGGAAGGCCCCAGGGAGGTGCGCCAAACCGCCCAAGCCTTCAACGTCATGGTTGAACGGCTGCAACGCTTCGTGCGCGACCGCACGCGCATGTTGGCGGCGGTCAGCCACGATCTGCGGACCCCCATCACCAGCCTTCGCCTGCGTGCCGAGTTCGTCGAGGATCCCGAAGCCCGGGAAAAGATCCTGGAAACCCTGGCCGAGATGCAGGAGATGGTCGAGGCCGTCCTAAGCTTCGCGCGCGAGGATGCGGCGCGCGAGGAAACCCGGCCCATGGACCTGACAGCCCTGATCGCCAGCCTCTGCGACGACCTGGCCGAGGGCGGTTTGGACGTGCGTTATTCGGAGACTCAAGCGTTACATTATCATTGCCGGCCGGTTTCCTTGAAACGCGCCCTAACCAACGTTATCGAGAACGCGGCCGCCTATGGGGACCGGGCGCGGGTCGCCGTGAGCAGCCTGGACACGGCCTACGAAATCACCGTTGACGACGACGGCCCTGGTATTCCTGAGGCCGATCTTGAGCGGGTCTTCGACGCCTTTCTCCGCCTGGAAGCCTCGCGCAGCCGGGACACCGGCGGCGCCGGTCTCGGCTTGGCCATCGCCCGGTCCATCGTCCGGGGCCACGGCGGCGACATAACCCTGACCAACCGGCCGGGCGGCGGCTTACGCGCGACGATCCGCTTGCCGAAGCACCGCCCAGAGGCTTGAGGCTTGTCAGGCCGCAGTGAAGCGGGCCAAATGCCGGCCATGAATAAAGCCAGCGAAACCGGGCAAAACGCCCCCGACTTTCATGAGGAATTCCGGGCCCGCCTGCACGATCTTTTTCTCTGGCGGCGGGATGTGCGGCGGTTCCGGCGCGCGCCCTTGCCGGCGGGCGCGATGGCGGATTTATTGGCCCTGGCGGTCCTGGCCCCTTCCGTGGGTTACAGCCAGCCCTGGCGATTCGTGCGTGTCGCGGATAGCGCCCGCCGGGCCGCCATTCGCGACAATTTCGCACGCTGCAATGCCGAGGCCCTGGCCCGGCACCGGGGCGAAAGGGCGGAGATATACGCCCGGCTGAAGCTCGAGGGATTGGACAAGGCCCCGGTCCAGCTCGCCGTCTTCTGCGATGAGGGCACCCAGGCCGGCCATGGCCTGGGGCGCGGAACCATGCCGGAAACCCTGCGCTATTCCGTGGTCATGGCCGTGCATACCCTGTGGCTGGCGGCCCGGGCGCGCGGTATCGGCGTCGGCTGGGTCTCGATCCTCGATCCCCAGGCCGTGGTCCGGTGCCTGGATGTGCCCGAAGACTGGTCCCTGGTGGCGTACCTGTGCCTCGGCTGGCCCGAGGAAGAACACCTGGACCCGGAACTCGCCCGTCATGGCTGGGAGGAAAGGCAGGAAGCCGCCAATAAACTCCTAGAGCGCTAGGAAACCAGATCCAGGAGCTCGCCCAGACGGTGGTCCTCGGCCCGGATCACCGCCAAGTTCGCCTTATAGCTCTGTAATGCACTGATTTGGTTAACAATTTCGCGTTCCAGCTGCACATTCGGCCGGTTCACGAAGCCTTCGGCGTCGGCGCCTGGGGCGCCGGGCTCATAAGCCTTCACGGAGGCCGGATCGACCGGCACGTTAACGGCTTGCACGCCGCCCACCTGCGATCTCAAGACCACCCGCTGGGGCACGTACTCACCGGCGCGCGGCGCTTCGCCGGGCCTAACGCCGGTGCTGCCCCGGTTGACGATATTGTTGGCCGAGACCTCCAGGCGCTTGCTCTGGGCCGCCAGGCCGGACAGGGCCGTACTCAGAATCGCTGACATGAAAGTAGTTTATCCAGATTCATAAAATGATGCAACTAATTGTTATTATTATGTTTTTATCTCATATTTGAGAAACCTATATTCCCCACATCCTCCCTCTAGTAATCCTATGCCGAAGCGACATATATAGATTTGGAATATACTTTGAGCGGCGCGAGGGTGAGGCTGTCATGGACATTCGGACACTTTGTCTCGGGGTTTTGAGCCGGGGGGATGCGACCGGCTACGAGATCAAGAAGGCCTTCGAGGAGGGCCCTTTCGGCCATATCCACGCCGCCAGCTTCGGGGCCATTTACCCGGCCTTGGGGGCCTTGAGCGACGAGGGCATGGTCCTGGGCACGGAACAGGCCCAGGAAAAGCGCCCCGATAAGAAGGTATTCTCGATCACGGCACAAGGACGGGCGGCCCTGGACGCAGCCCTCCTGGCGCCTCCCGGCGACGATAAGGTGCGCTCCGATTTCCTGTTTATTCTGTTTTTCGCCAACCACTTACCTGTAGCGCACCTGGCCGGACTGATCGACCGCCGGATCGCCTGGTACCGGGACACCCTGGCGCGCATGGAGACCTGCGGGCACTGCGCTGAGCGGCCCGGAGAGGTTTTCGTCCATGGCCTCGGCTTAACCATTTACCGGACGGCGGCGGAGTATCTGAGCGCCAATCGCGGCCGCTTTCTGGACCAAGTCTCGGCGGCGAACCACCTGGCCGCCGAGTAAAACGGCGTATAATTGCGTATGTCTTTCTATTCGTTACGTATAATCCTGGACCCAATTTCGTATAAGATTCCGTAGCATGAAACGTTCTTTCCTTATTGCCATCGTATTGGCCGTGGCCGCCGCCGCCTGGATCGGCTCCGGCCAGCTAGGCGATCCCGGCGCTTCCAAGGCGAGCGATAAACCGCCCGCCGATTTGACAACCGAGGCGGCCGTGCCGTCGGTCCGGGTCCGGGTGCAGCAGGCCCAGGTCCGCCAGGCCCGCATCACCTTGCGCGGCCAGACCGAGGCCGACCGCAAGATCGATATCAAGGCCGAGACCAAGGGCCGGATCGTCGAACTGGACGCCGAAAAAGGACGCCTGGTCGAGGCCGGCGCGCTCCTGGCGCGGATCGACGCGGACGAACGCCCGGCCCGCCTGGCGGAAGCCCGGTCGCGGCTCAAGCAACGGCAAATCGAATTCGAAGCCAACACACAGCTCACCCAAAAGGGCTTTCGCGCCGAAACCCAGCTGGCGGCGGCCCAGGCCAACCTGGACGAGGCGAAGACAGCGGTGAAGGCGGCGCTCATGGCCATGGACGACATCTCCATCGAAGCCCCCTTCGCCGGCACCATCGTCGCGCGCTACGTCGAGATCGGCGATTTCGTCGAGATGGGCGATCCGGTCGCACGCCTGATCGATCTCGATCCCCTGCTGGTCGTGGTCCAGGTCAGCGAGCGCGACGCGGGCCGCCTGAAAACCGGGGCCCTGGCAAGCGCCCGCTTGATCGACGGGCAGGCGGTGGAAGGCGTTGTCAGCTACATCTCGCCGGAAGCCGACCCGGAGACCCGAACCTTCCGGGTCGAGGCCGAGGTTGAGAACCTCGACGGGAAACTGTCCGACGGGGCAAGCGCCGAGGTGACCCTGCCGCTCCTGCAAGTCGTCGCGCACCTGATCTCGCCGGCCATACTGACCCTGAGCGATTCGGGACAGATCGGCGTCAAGACCCTGGGGCCGGGAAACAGGGTCGTCTTCATCCCGGTCAAGGTGATCGACGAGGAGCCCGCCGGGGTCTGGATATCGGGGCTGCCGGATCGCGCGATCCTGATCACCGTTGGCCAGGAGTTCATTAACGACGGCCAGGCAGTGCGGCCCATAGACGAAAAAACCCTGACTCCCTTCGTCCAGGGCGCGGGCGCCAGCACGGCCGTTCTGCCCCGCGACGACGCCACATGAACGCCATTATCGACGCCGCGATCGGCCGCGCGAGAACGGTCATCGCCTGCTTGGTGCTGATTCTGATCGCCGGCGCTTACGCCTATGCGACCATACCCAAGGAAGCCGAACCCGACATCCAGATACCGGTGCTCTACGTCAATATCACCCACGAGGGCATCTCCCCCGGCGACGCCGAAAGTTTGCTCATCGAACCCATGGAGCAGCAGCTCCGCGACATCGGCGGGATCAAGGAAATCCGTTCCACGGCCTTCCTGGGCGGCGCCAATATCGTGCTGGAGTTCGAGGCCGGCTTCGACGGCGACACGGCCCTGGCCGACGTGCGCGAGAAGGTCGACCTGGCGCGGCCGGATCTTCCCGACGACGCCGACGAACCGACGGTTCACGAGATAAACCTCAGCCTATTTCCGGTCCTGGTGGTCACCCTGTCCGGCGACTTGCCGGAACGCACCCTGCTGCAACTGGCGCGCGATTTGAGCGATGATCTTGAGGGTCTGACGCGCGTCCTCGACGCCCGGGTCGCCGGCGAACGGGACGAGGTCGTGGAACTGATCGTCGATCCCTTGATTCTGGAAAGTTACAGCCTGAACGCGGACGACATCATTGCCGCCGTCGGCCGTTCCAACCGGGTGGTCGCGGCCGGTGCCATCGATACCGGGCAAGGCCGTTTCGCGGTCAAGCTGCCGGGCCTGTTCGAGACCCCCGACGACATCCTCGACATGCCGCTCAAGGTCAATGGCGACGCCGTGGTGCGCGTGCGCGATATCGCCAAGCTGCGCCCGACCTTCAAGGACCCTGAAGGCTTTGCCCGGATTAACGGCCGGCCGGCGCTGGCCTTGGAGATTTCCAAGCGAACCGGCGTAAATATCATCGAGACCATCGAAGACGTGCGCCGCACGGTGGAATCCGAACGCCGTTCCTGGCCTGGCGAGGTGACGGTCACCTATAGCCAGGATAAATCCACCGACATCCGCGCCATGCTGACCGATCTGCAAAACAACGTCATGAGCGCGGTTCTGCTGGTCATGGTGATCGTGGTCGCGGCCCTGGGCCTGCGTACCGCGGGCCTGGTCGGGGTCGCAATACCGGGGTCGTTCCTGGCCGGGATTCTGGTTCTTGCCGCGCTTGGCTACACGATCAATATCGTCGTGCTCTTCGCCCTTATCCTCGCGGTCGGGATGCTGGTCGACGGCGCCATCGTGGTGACCGAATACGCCGACCGCAAGATGATGGAAGGCGAAGCGCCGCGCAGCGCCTACGCCTTGGCCGGCAAGCGCATGGCCTGGCCCATTACCGCCTCGACCGTGACCACCCTGGCCGCTTTCATGCCGCTGTTGTTTTGGCCGGGGATTGTCGGCGAGTTCATGAAATACCTGCCGATCACCCTGCTCGCGACGCTCACCGCCTCTTTGTTCATGGCCTTGATCTTCGTACCCACCCTGGGGTCGGTTTTCGGCCGGGCGGGCGGCGGCGTTAGTCCCGCCACCATGAAGGCGCTGGCCGCCGGGGACAGCGGCGACATTAATCTGCTAGAGGGATTCACCGGCACATACCTGCGGGTTCTGCGCGCCGCCCTGCGCCACCCCGCCAAGGTTCTCATGGCGGCGCTCGCTGTCATGATCGCCGCCCAAGTCTCTTACGCCAAGTTCGGACGCGGGATCGAATTCTTTCCCGAGGTGGAACCCGACAACGCGGCGCTGCAAATACACGCCCGGGGAAATTTATCGATCCTGGAACGCGATTCCCTGCTGCAACAAGTGGAAAACGTCATTCTCGACCTGCAACGCGAAACCGGGGAACTGCATTCCATCTACGCCGCCAGCGTCGCCTCCTCGGGCATCGAGCGCGACGAGCCGGAAGATTTAATCGGCACCATCCAGCTAGAATTCACCGATTGGGATCGCCGCCGCCCGGCCGACGACATACTCGCCGATATAAAACGCCGGGCGGCGCCCCTGGCGGGGGTGATCGTCGAACCCCGCAAGCAAGAGGCCGGCCCGCCGGTCGGCAAGCCGATCCAGATCGAGATCGGGTCCGACTTTCCCGAGTTGATCGAACCGGCCGCGAAACGGGTCGCCGCGGCCCTGGAAGACCTGGGCGGTTTCGTCGATATCGAAGACGGACGCCCGGTGCCCGGCATCGAGTGGGAAATCCAAATCGACCGCGCCCAGGCGGCGAAATTCGGCGCCGACGTGACCCTTATCGGCAGCTATGTGCGCATGATCACCAATGGCATGAAGCTGGGCGACTTTCGCCCCGACGGCAGTAACAAGGAGGTCGATATCGTCGTCCGTCTGCCGACCGCCAACAGAAACATTACCCAGTTGGACCAGATCCGGGTGCAAACGGCCATGGGCTTGGTGCCGATCTCCAATTTCGTCACCCGGACCGCCAAGCCGAAGGTCAGCTTGCTCCGGCGTGTGGACGGCCGCCGCACCATGACCGTGAAGGCGGAGGTGGCGACCGGACTTCTGGCCGACGGCAAGGTGCGGGAAGTTCGCGCCTGGCTGGCCACCGCCGAGATGGACCCGCGCTTGGAGGTATCCTTCAAGGGCGAGGATCAGGAACAGCAGGAAGCTCAACAGTTCCTGGTCAAGGCTTTCGGCGTGGCGATTTTTCTCATGGCCATTATCCTGGTCACCCAGTTCAACAGTTTTTACAGCGCGTTTCTGATTCTCTCCGCGGTCATCATGTCCACCATCGGCGTGATGATCGGCCTGTTGGTCATCGATCAACCCTTCGGCATCGTCATGTCCGGCATCGGCGTCATCGCGCTGGCCGGTATCGTGGTCAACAACAACATCGTCTTGATCGATACCTTCGACCGCTTGAAGCATACGGCGGCGACACCGGCCGAGGCGATCCTGCGTACCGGCGCGCAACGCCTGCGGCCCGTGCTTTTGACCACCGTCACAACCATTCTGGGGCTCGCCCCCATGGTCTTGGGAATCAATGTGGACTTCATAACCCGCGAGGTTCTAATCGGCGCGCCCTCGACCCAGTGGTGGCGGCAGCTATCGACCGCCATCGCCTTCGGCCTGACCTTCGCCACCGTACTGACCCTGATCGTGACCCCCTGCGCCCTCATGCTGCGCGCCAACGTAGCCGCCTGGCGCGACCGCCGGCGCGGCGTGAAAGCGCCGCCGCGCGTGCGTACCGCAGCGGCGGAATAAGGCTGTCGGACCTTAGAACGTGTACTCATCATCAAGTTTTTGGGTAGCGGCGGGTCTTCGTGTTCAGCAGTAGTGACAAAACCAGCCGCTAATCCGCGCATTTGGACACCTCCGCTTTTAGCCGTAGCTGTTGAAGAACTCTGAGAGTGCGGGCTTCGGCGCAACGATAGAATCAAAGGCCGGGCTTTAACGAATCATCCTTGCGTTAATTCTTCACATCACGAATCAATCTTGCGCAAAGTGGGCGCCAAAATAGTTCTTCAACAGCCTCAGCCAGAAACGGAACTTAATTCTAATCGTGTATGATAAAGCCTTCCACAAATCTTAACAGGTCATGCACGATGCCGTGCCTCTCCAACAACGGCTCTAGCGGCACCATGCCGGACAGGACCAAAATCGGAATTGGTGCGGTGGCGAGGACAACGGTCAGGATGAATCGCCGCCAATGAAATTGGCCGCTTAAGCCGCTGAGAAAAGCTATGCCACCGCCGCCACCAAGCACCGAATTTCCCGGCAGGTTCAAGCACATGGCCAGAGTGAGGTAACGATGATCAAGGAGAAAGGTTCTAATCTTTCCGGTCAGCCTGCCTGCCCCCTTGGCATTGGCCACCATGCCATTGATCGCCGCCCCCGGATTCTCCGCAGCTTCGGATAGTCCCAGCCGTAACATCCATCGGGATGTCATCTGGTTTGGGAGCAACCGGGCTCCCGTAAAGGCAAGGCATAACCCGCCGATGGTTGCCAAATAGGCGGCAATAACCCCTTCAAGGCCAAAAATTAACATTATCAACAGACCCAATTCAACGCCGGGAACAAAAGGCAGGGCGAGAAGGAGAAGATACGCCAAGCCAGACATCGTCAAGGCAACGATTCCGATTTCATAGCCCGATGACGTGAGCGCGCCTTGCAGTTCATGAAATCCTTGATGTGACAACTGATGCCCAAGAACCAGCAACAACGCCCAAAAAACGAGCAAGCATAAGCTGCGGAACCTTAGTTGCGGGAGGAAGGGCAAACTAAGCGTTATGAGGTAAACGAGGATGCTGAGAATAACGACTTGGGCGCCCATTTGCGATAGGGGCGATTCGAATATCTCCTTTATGCCGCCGATATATTTATGGTTCAGGTGGTGGGCATAGGTGATAAGCAAAACCCAAGCGGCGACGGTAAGCACAATGCGCAACGCAAGAAGCGCCCGTCCTTTGAGATTAACTTGTGCCATTCCCTCCTCCAAAACCAATTAGTTAGGGCAATCCTATATGAATTTGGGGACGAGCAATCAGCCAAATAAAATGTAATGTTACAAATACGTTATGTCCGAGATGGGTCCAGGAGCCGACATAGTGGACCGATTCAGGGTAGGTTCGGTGCTGCGCCCAAAGCGGACATTATCACTCGCAACATCGGTTAACGAGTCCATGACCTAAGCTAGTCGCTCAGGCGTACTTTTTGACCGCCCGGGCGATTTCGCTCAGCAGTTGGGCGCCGACTTCGCCGCCGTCGCCCTGAATCCGGTTCTTGAATACCGTGGCGATGGCGTTGATATGCGCCTCGATCAGCTTGCGCGTATTGTCGGTAATCAGCATGTCGATATTCACCGTGGCATCGTAGAGCGACTTGCCGAAATCGGTTGTCAGCGGATAGTCGAAAGTGCTGCCCTGGCCGTGCAGTTCGTGCGCGATTGTATTGATGTTGACGATGTGCTTGCGATTGCCCTTGGTCGGCTCCTTGGTGTTTTGCAGCTTGGCCAGGGATTTGGACATGGATTCGATGTGCTTTCCCACCCAATCGGCATAGTCCCCAACGAGATCCTGAATCCGCGCCTCCATCGCCCGTATGACCTGGGGGTCGAACTCGACCGGCTGGTTGGCGGCGATGGGGCCGAGTTTGGCGCGTATCCGGTTCTCGGGGTAAAAATAGATCGCCCGCACATCGTCGCGCAGGGTGCGGACGTCCGACTCCGGCTTCAAGGTTTGAATTTGATCCGGCGTCGTCTTGCGCCGGTCTTCGGATACGGCTAGGGCCGTATGCCGGCGGCAAGGCCCAAAGTACCCCGATGCCAGAACGAAGTGAGGCTTGGCGTTGGCGGCGATTAGAATGTATTCGGCCAGGGATTTGGCCGAGAACGGCTTGGCCAGAACCCCGGACACGCCGGCATCGCGCGCTTCGCCCACCACATTCTTGCTGGCGACGCCGGAGACCATGAGGAAGGGCACGAAGCGATCCGGCGCGCCCTCGCCGGTTCGAATCCAACGCAGAAATAAATTTCCGTTTACACCGGGCATCATGAAGTCGGACAAGATCAAATCGATCTCGCCCATGCCGGCTTCGACCGGGTCCGTGCGGCTTAATTTCAAGCGTTCGATCGCGCTTGTACCGCTCGGTTCAAGAATAATTTTTTTGATGCCCAAGGCGCCGAGGGTCGTGTGCAACAACTTGCGCATGAAGGCATTGTCGTCAACGACGAGCAATCTGACCCGATCCCATTTCAAATCCAGCATGAGCCTTAACCGCGCTTTGTCACTTTGAGGAAGGAGAATGCAACAATGAAAGTCAGCACACCTAGCGGTCCGTTCCCACGTCCGGCGTATTCATGTTATGCCGTTTCAACAGCCGGCGGAATACGATCGTCGCGACCGGAATGCTGGCCAAGTAGGTGAGCCCCATGGCGCCGAGAGCCGCCCAGGGCGTGCTAATTAAAAATGCCGCCAGGATGCCGGCGCCGATCAAGGCCAGGCCAAGATAGCTGCGCGGTATCTTCACGCGCTTGGCGGAAAATGTCGGGATCGTGCTGACCATCAAGGCCGCGGCCCCCGCCAAGACGAATCCATTGAACCACGCGGAAGCCAGTATCGCGCCTCCCAACTCGAAGCTCAGCACCATGGGCAGCAGGGCGAGCCCCGCCCCCGCCGGCGCCGGCACGCCGGTGAAAAACCGCTCGGACCAGGGGTAGGTCTTAGTCTCATGGAGTTTCACGTTAAAGCGCGCGAGCCGCAGGGCGCAGGACACGGCGAAGATCAACGCCAAGGCCCAGCCTATGCCGCCGGCGCCGCTCAAGGCCCAAAGATAAACGATCAAGGCCGGCGCGACCCCGAAGCTGATCGAATCGGCCAGGGAATCGAGTTGCGCGCCGAACTCGCTGGCCGTGCCCATGAGGCGCGCGATCTTACCGTCCAAGGCATCCATGACCATGGCCAGCACGATGGCCGCGACCGCCAGTTCCCACCGCTCCATCAGGGCCAAGCGCACCGCCGTCAGGCCGGCGCAAAGCCCCAGGAGCGTGAGCACGTTCGGCACCAAACGGCTCAGGGTCAGTACCGGTAGGCCCGGGCGCCGGCGCAAGGGCATCTTAGCGCGGCTCTCCCGGCCTGGCCGCTTCGCTGGAATTCAGATCCGCCATGACAGTTTCTCCCCCCACCATGCGCTGGCCCTTTGAGACCAGCGCGGCCACGCCGGGCGGTAAGTATAAATCGGTCCGGCTGCCGAACCTGATCAGCCCGAACTCTTCGCCCGCCCGCACCTCTTGACCGTCTTGCAAATTGCATATGATCCGGCGCGCGATCAGGCCGGCGATCTGAACGAAAGCGACATGGCGGCCGTCCGCCAGGGTCATGCGGACCAATTGCCGCTCGTTCTCCTCGGATGCTTTGTCGAGAGCCGCGTTCACGAATTTTCCCTGGTGATATTTCAGCGCCGTTATGGTGCCGTCGCAGGGCACGCGGTTGATATGTACGTCGAAAACACTAAGAAACACGCTAATCCGCGTGACCGCCCCGGTTCCCATGTCAAGCTCGGCCGGGGGCACGGCTTGATCCACGGATGATACCAGGCCTTCGGCGGGGCTAACCGCCAAACCAGGGCGCTGGGGCGTGATGCGCTCCGGATTGCGGAAGAAAAAGATGCAAAAGGCCGTGAGCAGAACCGCGATCCAGGCCAGGGGCGGAAAAAAGATAAACAAGCCAAGCGCGGCAAGGGCGGCGGCGGCGATAAAGGGCCAGCCGGCGCGGTGAATAGGTACGAAAAAATCTTTCAGCAAAGAGCGGCCTCGTTCGGTTTTCGCTAGCGATTAACTATCCCAGTTATACACCGCGAATCGCAATCGGCACGGATTTTACGCTCCCTTAAGTCCGCCCGTGCTATGCCAGCCCAAGGACCGTGTAAGGAGTGTGCCTTGGCCGAATCGCCCCCCGAAAACGACCCGACTCCAGCCGCCGGACCCGAGGATCTGCGGGCCAGCCTGGCCCTGGCCGCCAAGTCCGGCGGGCAATTCAAGCTCGGGGACTTCGAAATTGACGACAACGGGCGCCTGTGCCCGCGCCCGGACGGCAAGCCGATATCCTTCGGATTTTCCTATCTCGGCATCGATTTCATGGCCAAGCTGGACACCGGCGAGGAAGGGCGGCTGAGCCTGGACGCGGAGCTCGGTAAACTGCCGTACCGGGCCGATATCGGCGCGCGGCGAAAGCAATCCTTGCAAATCGTCCGGGCGGCCCGGCGCTTGCCGCGCGGCGGTATCGAGCTCAGCCAGGCGCTCGACATGCACTTTACGGCGGCCCTGGCGCCGATCTCGCCGCTCACCCCCACCGCCGTTCTGGCGGCGCTGACCGCGATCCTGCTCGACTTCAAGCCCTACTTGGAATTGCTGCACGAGGCCATGTTGGCGCCCCTGGCCCCGGAACCGGAAGCCCCGGCGCCCTAAAGCCTCAATTTTGCGCCGGGACGGTGAATATCTGGCCCGGGAATATGAGGTCCGGATCGCCGATCCGGTCCCTATTGGCGGTGTAGATGACCGAATAGCGCACGCCCTCGCCGTAAATACGCCGGGCGATCCGCCATAGGCTGTTTCCAGGCTGCACGATGACCGCCGTCTCGCCGCCGGCGGAAGCCAAGAGCCTGGCCCGCGAGAACGGCGATTCCACCCGCGCGATCACCTTGCCGGCCCGATCCACCTGATCGACCCGCAAGGTATGGACGCCGAAGGGAACCTCGCCCTCGAGCTTGGCGCGCCAGCGGCCATCGGCGCCGACCAGGGTGCGCCCCGCCGGGCGGTTATCCAGATACAGCAGCAACACCGCCCCCGGCTCTCCACGGCCGCCGATCACGGCCCGTCCGCGGTCGTCGTAATCGACGGTCTCGAGCAGCAGCGCCTTGTCGCCCAAGGTGCTTGGAACCGGTTCCGGCGCCTGCAGGATGCGGCTGGCCCCGGTGCCCGCGCGCGCCATGAGCACGGCGAGCGGACGCGGCGCTTCGGCTGGCTGAACTTCCGCGCCCGCGGGGGCCGGAGCTGGAGCCGTCTCAGCCGCCGGTGCCGGTGCCGGTGCCGCCGCCACAGCGGCGGGAGGCGGCTGTTTATCGGCCACCAGCGCCGGCGCCGGCACATTCACGACCACGACGTTCTCCGACAGCAGGATCTCGCCGCCGGGCAGCCGGGATTCCAGACTGAGTTCATGGGCGCCGGGGGCCAAGGGCCGCCGGGGGACAATCACCCACTCGCCTTTTTCATTGGCCACGGCTTCGCCCAGGAGCCGGGTTCCGGCAAACAGACGCACGGTACTGCCGGGCGTGGCCCGGCCGGCGGTCACGGTCTCGCCGCTCGGCTCTATGCGCACCACATCGAAACTCGGCAGGACCACCCCCGGCCCGGCATCGCCAGGCGGCGCGACTTCGCGGGTCTTCACTTGCGGTTTGGCGGGCGTAAGTTCTTCGGTCTTTTTGGTCTGCTGTACCGCCGGGGCCGGTTCCGGTTCGGACTCCTTAGCCCGCGCGTGTTCGGGTGCGGGCGCCGGCGCGGCCTCGGGCGCTTGCTCAGCCGCGACCTTAGCGGTCGTCGCGGGCGCGCCGGGTTCGGCCCGGTTGAACCAGAGGTAACCGAGCGCGCCCAGCACGATCAGAACCGCCAAGCCGATAAGGAGTCTGGTGGGCTTCAAGTGCGAATCCTCTAAATCTTGGGCGACAACCTAGTATGCGGCCCGGCCCGGCGCAATCTCGCCGAACTCGCGATTTTTTGAGCCCATCCGGCGGTTGCCACCTAGGGGATATGAAGACAAGATGTCCGCCAGGCGAGCACCGCAAGGCAAAAAATATCGGATTTCGATACAGCTAACCCTTTGGGAGGTAAACGATGAAGAAAACTATCGCACTAACGGCCGCTGTACTTATGAGCGCCCTGATCGGTTTTGGCGGCGCCGCACTGGCCCAAAAGAAACACGCGCCGAAACCCGTGTGGGGGGCTATGGTCGCCGGCTTGAATGACATTCAGGGCATCACCGCCGCCTTGATGGTTTTCGACATGAAACGGGCGGCGTCCATCGCCGAGTCTTTCGAGAAACGCGAAACCTACATCTCGACCATCGAACAGCTGTCGCAAAAGGTCAGAGACGGCCACGACAAGGTCGCCAAGGAGGTCGCCAAGCTGTCTGCCGCCATCGCCACCGGCGAGGAAAACGACGTGGCCGACGCGCTCAGCGGTGTCATGCGGTCCTGCAACGCCTGTCACTACGACCTGCGTGACGCCGAGCGTCGCAAGAAGTTGTAAGCGCGGCCTCCCCGCGTTTATTTATTGAGGCACTTTTCAAGCAACGCACCCCCGGCACGCGCCTCCGCGAGGCGGCGCGTGCCGGCTGTTGTCTTCGCGTTCTCGATCGCCCTTTCTTGGCAAGCGGCGGAGGCGGGCGAGGCCGAGCGCGGGGCCTACCTTGCCCGCGCCGCCGGCTGCATAAGCTGTCACACCGACAAGAAGGGCAAGGGCGAGGCCTACGCGGGCGGCCGGGCGCTCAAGACGCCCTTCGGCACCTACTACAGCCCCAACATTACCCCCGATAAGGCGGCCGGCATCGGGTCTTGGAGCGACGCGGACTTCCTGCGCGCGGTCAAGCAAGGCGTGCGGCCGGACGGGTCGCGCTACTTCCCGGTCTTTCCCTACACCTCCTACACCCTGATGCGCGACCGGGACGTTTTGGACATCAAGGCCTATCTGGAGACCCTGCCGCCGGCCGCCCGGAAAAACCGGGACCATGATGTCAGTCCGCCCTTCGCCTGGCGCTGGCCCATGCGCATTTGGCAGGCGTTGTTTTTCGAGGCAGGCGTCTTCAAGGACGAGCCCGGCCGGGACGCGGAATGGAACCGGGGCGCCTATCTGGTCACCGCCCTGTCTCATTGCGGCGAGTGCCACACGCCGCGCAATCTTGCCGGCGCCCTGAACCGCGATATGTGGATGGCCGGCACCGAAGACGGCCCCGAGGGCGACGCTGCCCCCAACATCACGACGGCCTTTCCGTCGGGCCTTGGCTGGGCGGTCGACGAACTCGCCTTCTTTCTGAAATCGGGCACCAAGCCGGATTGGGAATCTGCGGAGGGGGTCATGGGCGAAGCGGTGGCGGATGGCTATAAATACCTCACGGACGAAGATATCCGGGCCATGGCGCGTTACATCAACGAACTGCCGGCCATCGACAACCATATCGGCGGTTAGGGCCTGTTGACACTTAGGATACCGTCGCGGTTGGGCCAGAATGACGCGAGGTTAGGAGCGAGGACGCAGGACATGCAGAGTATATTCAAGGACGAGCGACGCGGCCTCGCGTCATTTTGGCCCAATCCCGCTGGGACGGGTCGTATTATCCCACCCGACGCGTCGCGAACGGCTTGTGGGGGGCCTGCCACACGGCGCCGTCCGCTCCTAACGGGTGGGATAATCCGATCCCGCCTCGGCGGCATCCTAAGTGTCAACAGGCCCTAGGCCATGCCCAAGGTGAGCGCCCTTTGCGTCTATTGCGGGTCTTCCAACGAGGTCGATCCCAAACACCTGCGCGCGGCGCGCGAAACCGGCCGCCTGGCCGCCGAAAGGGGTATCGAGATCGTCTTCGGCGGCGGCCATGTGGGCATGATGGGGGCCCTGGCCGATGGCGCCCTGGCGGCGCGCGGCAAGGTCACCGGTATCATCCCGGAAATCCTCATGGCCCGGGAGACCGCCCATGAAGGGGTCAGCGAGATGATCGTGGTCGAGAACATGCACACCCGCAAACGCCGCATGTTCGAACGTTCCGGCGCCTTCTGCGCCCTGCCCGGCGGCATGGGCACCCTGGACGAAACCTTCGAAATCCTGACCTGGAAACAACTGGGCCTGCACGACAAACCCATCGTCCTGGCCAACCTGGACGGCTACTGGGACACGCTTCTGACCATGCTTGAATTCCAAACCGCCCAAGGCTACGTCCGGCCCGAACAAATGGGCCTGTTCCGGGTCGTGACGAGCGTGGGCTCCATCTTCGACGCACTTGAAGCGGCGCCGGCGCCTAAGATACCCGGCGACAGCGAGCGTTTCTAACACGAGGCCTGGAGAGACTTCGAGTCCTTGCCCTAGGGTCTTTACGGTTTCGATGGAATCAAAACCGGACCTTAAGCTTTTGTTTTTCCGTGTTTCCGGACGGAAAACCGGCATCCACTTTTCCTGGAAATACTCTAGGTCACCGGCTCATAAACCGGAAACCGTCATCCCGGACGTTAGAGCATGCTCCCGGCTGGATCGGGGGTGAGCTTTGAAATCAGCGATTTCCGGTATGCGAGCCTTACGATCCGGGATCCATTTATCCGCTGGTCCGGCATCCGAATTACGGCGCGATGGATCCCGGATCGCTGACTTTCCTTGCCAAGCCCCCCGCCTTCGCGGGGGCAGGCGACCCGCTTTCGCGGGGGCATGGGCTTGGAGGAAAGTCGCGTCTGGGATGACGGCTTTATGGGTATGTGTCCTAGGTTGAGAACCTATACAACTCGTTGATATTGTGGCACTGAGAAAGCCCTTATTGGGTATTTGTTCTGACGAGGTGTCTGACATGGATCTTTTTTGGCTTTCAGATGAAGCTTGGGCGGCGATTGAACCGCATCT
>JAJFGL010000063.1 GCA_021776135.1 Kiloniellaceae bacterium | reverse complement strand
GACTTCGCCAACCACTACGCTCGAGTAACTGCGTCCACTCAGAACGCTCGCCTGCAGCAAAAGTATCTCCCACGCCGGAGCCGTAGAGAGCCTTACTGTGGCCGGACACTATCTCGTCGTAGCTCCTCCAGGCGAACCCATCCGCGACGCCGCCACCGATCTGATTCGCCAGCGCGATCACGACGTCTGCGATGTTTCTCGTGTCGGCCCGCTGCGGTGCCGCCGCCGCGCTTACCGACACCACCGGACGTCCGTGCTCGTCGGAAACGCTCGCATCGCAGCGCCTTTCGAGCCACAGGCTCCCCGGGAGGACCATATTCGCCACCTGTACGGTATCGGTGACCACCGGCGACGTAGAAACCACCACCGGGATCTTCGAGATCGCTTCCGCAATTTTGCCGCCGGCCGTACTCGAAAATACCGGGTCGGCATCGTGCACGAACAACACCTCAATCGATGGTCCACGACCCTCCAAAACCCAGGCTGCCAGATCTTCGACAGTCCGGTGGCCTACGCGGGCTTCACCCTTGGCATCGGAAGGAGATTCTATAGGCCCATCGAGTACCGGTAACGGATTCGAACGAGCGAGCAACACGCCACCCGGAACATCTATAGAACCGACTATCGAGTTGAGGGTGTGTACTGCCATCGCATCGAAGAGTTCGGTAGAAGTTACCCCTTCGGTGGGGCCGATCGCGAGCGGCCTCTCTGACGAACCGAACTCGCGTGCCGTTCGGATTATCTGCTCCAACGACACTCCGGTAACTTCTGCTACACTTCGCGGTGAAAACTCACGAAGCAACCACGATCGAACGCCCTCGTGATGCATGCCGAGCCGGTCAGTCCAGTCGTAGTAGCCTTCTGTTCGCGAGCTCAGGAATGACGCCTGCTCGTAGCCCTCCTTGATCAGCATGTGAGCAATTCCGAGCGCTAACGTTCCTACCGTGGACGGACGGATCGGTAACCACTGGTCCGCCTTGGATCCGGTCACTCCCATTCGCGGGCCGGCATGGACAAACGATCCGCCGCCGGATCGCATTTCTGCGAACCCTCTGTGCAGGGTCATAGTCGCCGTCGCAGACTCGAGCATCCCGCTATCGATAGACAACACGAAATCTGCGTTCGCGATGTCGTAAACGAAACGGCCTTCGGTCCCATGCATCGAGCGCAACGTTTCGTCCGCCGCGCGCTCGGCAGGGGTCTGGGAATCGACAATCCAGTCGGACCCGGTAGAGCGGACTAGACGGCCAAGCAACTGCGAGGAGATATCCTGACCATCGCCACGAATGACCGCCACACGTCCCGGGCCGCCGGCAATCGCGTTCTTTACGCGGTCCGCGACCTCGCCAATCGCGTCGTTCCAACCAACCGGGGCCCAACCTCCGACCGCACCGACGGCCTTGCGGATGGGTCCAGCCAATCTATCGGGGTCATAGTAGAGCTGGAGGCTTGCCGCTCCCCGAGCACACAGCCCACCCCGGTTCACCGGGTGCAATGGGTTGCCGGTTACAGTAACCGGATGACCGTTCGCGAGCCGCACTCGTAGACCGCACGCCGACGGACACAGCTGACAGATACTGTTCGCCCATGCCTCCTCGGGCTCGAGAATCAAAGTAGGAGCGATGCGCTCATCGCGCGAGCACCCCGTCACCGGCCCGAAGCCGACAAGCATGGCGCCGCTACCTAGACCGAGAAGAAACTGTCGACGATTCAGCATTGTCACCTCTACCTATGGCAATGGATGCAATCCGAGCTGGCTCCACTCTCCTCATGGCACTGGAGACACCAGTCCATCGTCTGGTCAACGAGCGGACGCGCCGGCGGCACTGTAGTTTCTGCAATCGCGCCGTGGCAGTCGGTGCAGGCAAGCTCCGCGGCAACCACGTGCCTGCGGTGCGAGTAAAAGACATGGTCGGCTACTTCGTACACGCGTTGCCAAGGTACGTTTCGGTCCTCGGCTGCGAACGCCAGCAGTTTGAGCATCTCCGGGTCATCCGAGGAGTCATCCTCGTGACAGTCCATGCACATCTCGGTAGTCGGTAAGCCTGAGAAGGTCGCGGTCTCAAAATTCCGGTGGCAGTCGGCGCACTCGATCTCTTGCTCGATATGCTTCTTGTGACTGAACTGTATCGGCTGCTCTATCGTTACCGGGTCCGAGCAGGCCCCCAGTCCGAAAGCAGCGACGATCATCACGCTACAAAGGACTGCCCGCTGTCGAGAAGAGTGATAAGCCTCAACGGCATCGGCAGACATAAGTACTACACTCTCTCCTACTTCAGCGGACCACGAAGGCTTCGCTTCCTTTACGTCACGTCACACAACCATAAGCACGACTTGTGCCATGGTGGCGCGAAGTGCCCCTCTTCCTTATATACAGCGAGTTTCTTTGGCCCCGGCATCCCGTCCTTCTCATAACTGAGAGCGGAGAGTTCCCACGATTCCTAGTGATGAGAGTGCGATCCTAGTGATGAGAGTGCGAAATGTAATGCTAGCTTAAGGCGTGCGCGGCGCACGGATCGCCGTGCGACACACAGCCAAGTTCCACGCGACAAGTTCAACGCGAGAGGTTTGCGCCGCGTTCGGCGAGCCGGGCGCGCAGGAGTTTGGGATCGAGGTCGGCCGGGGTCGTATCCGAACGTACACCCAGTGCTGCGGCTGTACCGGCCGCCTCGCCCGTAGCCATGCAGGCGGGAATCTCCTTAGTGGCGTGGTGGACGCGATGATCGACTGAGATGCAGCGTCCCGCCACCAACAAGTTGTCGATTCCGGCAGGCAACAGGCTGCGATACGGGATCTGATAGGTTGCCCCGTATTTTGTCCAAT
>JAJFGL010000062.1 GCA_021776135.1 Kiloniellaceae bacterium | reverse complement strand
CCATGGCATCGACGAGGGCATGAATCTTGGTCGTCAGCCCGCCCCGCGAGCGGCCCATGCAACGGGATCGGGTGTGTTTTTTTTACCCTTCGCGGCGTGCTGATGGACCCGGATCGATGACGAGTCGATCATCTGGATATCATCATGGTAAGCCTTTGATACAGCTTCCAATAGATGATCCCACACACCCGCGCGGCGCCATCTGTTGAAGCGGTTCACGCAGGTCGTATAAGGCCCGTAGCGCGCCGGTATATCCGCCCAGGACGCGCCCGTCCGCAAGCGCCAGAAAATTCCGTTCAGAACCCGACGGTCATCCACCCGCGGCATCCCGCGCGGCTTGTTCGGCAATAATGGCTGGACCACAGACCACTCGAAATCCGTCAAATCGAAACGCGCCATGACAATCTCCTTTCAAGGAGCTTGAATCACATCGCGATCAGAAATGGAATCCCTTTTATGGGTATGTGACCTAGACCGCTTTCAGGTCGAATGGGTTCGTATGATCGGAAAGGGCTCTAGCTCTTATCCTCGTCAGGGTCTTTGCTCTCAAAGCGGGTCGGCGATTTTTCGTAGCCTTCGCGAATGGTTTCGATGTGACTTATGTCGAAGGCCTTCATGGCGGTTTTCTGGGTCCGCGCGGCCACCCAGTCGCTATCGACATTTAGGCTCTTGACCAGCAGGAAATGAGCCAGGAACAGAAGCGTCCAGACCATCAGAGGCCAGAACAGCCACAAGGCGGCGGTGACCAGGGCGAGCAGGGATCCAAGCAGCATGGCGATGCCGTAGGACCAGGCATGGGGCCGGTAATACAGCCGCGCTAAATCGAAAATATCGTTTTTGGGCGCCATCCCTAGGTTCGGTCGGGAAGTTTGGGATAGGCGCGGGCCAAGGCCACGATGCGCAGGGAATAACGCAGCAGCAGAAGCAAGATCACGGTGACAATGACGGTATCGGCCGCCTCGCGCTCGGCCCCCAGGCCGTAGAAATATAGATAAACCAGCGCCACCGCCGGGGTCGCGCTCAGGTACAAGGCCGCCGGATAGCTTTTCATGATGATAAAAAGCGCCGCCGCGCAAACCACGGTAAATCCGTAATAGGCAACGCCGATGGATTGCGCACCGGGACCGCTACGCAAGGAAATCAACGCCGCGGCGCCGAAAAACACCCCAAGAAAGAGCGAGTAGATCAGAATCTCGCTGTCGCCCTGGCGCCGGTTCAGCTTTTCCACGGCCACCAGATAGGGCGTGGTCTGGTCGTTCCAGACATATTTCAGAAATAGTTTATCCCAGTCCATCGCGTCCAATCCACGCCGAGGGGCCGGTTAGTTTACCGGCTCTTTAGTCCTTACCGTCGCCGCCTTGGCGCGCACCGCCAGCGCATCTTCCGCCTTGCTCAAATCGAGGCGTTCCTTGCCTTCGATCTTGGTGCCGGTCTCCTCCGGCCATTCTATGGTCATCAGCGGGAATCTATGGTGTCGCGGTCCGAACAGGGCGATGGCGATCTGCAGCCATACCGAAATGCCCGCGACGATAGCCATGATTATTCCGACGAAGAGGAACGACTTGATGATCCAACGATGG
Organism: Kiloniellaceae bacterium; assembly: GCA_021776135.1. Lineage (GTDB taxonomy): Bacteria > Pseudomonadota > Alphaproteobacteria > Kiloniellales > J153 > JAJFGN01. The sequence continues at coordinate 11,063 of JAJFGL010000062.1, read as the reverse complement.
GATAGACCGACCAGGGAGGCCGAAATCTCGCCGATCGCCCAGGCATCGTAGGCATAGACAAAGGCGAAGTAGGCAAGCACGCAAAGATAAGGCACCAGGAAGAAGGTCAGCCCGATGAATTCGAGCCAGGCCTTGGAGCGGAATTCCAGGTTCTCCCGGACCAGATCGACCCGCACATGACTGTTCCAGATGTAACCGTACCCCAACACCAGGGTGAACAAGACGGTGTGGGAATGCCACTCAAGTTCCTGCAAGAGGGTCGAACCGAAGAACGCGCTCACGTTTTCGACCAGCCAGATCTGAACCTCACCGGTCTTGCGCAGCCCCAGATCGAAGACCGTGATCAAGACCAAGGGCAACATGAACCAGGAACCGAAACGCCCAACCGCGTCGACGAAGCGCCGCAAACCTTCGCTTAGGCGCAAGATGAACGGCAACTCCTCTTCGGAGAGGGTGCGCGTGCTCTCGGCGCCTGGCTGGGTCATGGTTTCACTGGCCATAATTAGATGCCTTCAAGGTAACGCGAACTCCGAGCATCAATTTAATATTCGTAAACGGCGTTCATCAGCGACAAGGCGACGTCCGGCTTCCACATCACCAAGATCAGACCGATAAGTTGCAGAATCACGAAGGGGATGATGCCTTTGTAGATGCTCTGAATTTTGATTTCTTTCGGTGCAATGCCCTTTAAGTAGAACAAGGCGAAACCGAAGGGCGGGGTCAGGAACGAGGTCTGCAGGTTGATCGCCATGAGGATGATGAACCAGAAAATGATATTGCCCTTGGGAATGTGATCGCCGAAATCCATGCCGGCAACGAGCGGCGCGAATACGGGCAAAACGATCAGCGTGATTTCGATCCAATCGAGGAAGAAGCCCAGGCAAAAGGTGATCGCCATGATTAAAATCAAGAGACCCCAGGAATCGAGCCCGGCGTTCAGTATCAGATGTTCGACAATGTCGTCGCCACCCAGCGATCGGTAAACGTAAGCGAAGCAGGTGGCGCTGACGATGATGAAGAAGATCATGGCGACGGTACGCGCCGAGGTGTGGCACACCCCCTGCACCATGTCCTTGGTGAGGCGGCCGTGGAACAGAGCCAGCAACATGACGCCGAAGGCGCCGACCGCGCCGGCCTCGCTCGGCGTTGCGATGCCCAGGAGTATGGAGCCCTTGATCATGGAGATCAGCATAACCGGCGGCAGGAAGCTCTTGAAGATCAGCGCCGGATACTCCTTGCGCGGCACCTGCAGCAAATCCGGCGGCAAGGGCGGCGCGACCTCGGGCCGCATCCGGGCATAGATACCGACGTAGAGGAGATACAGGGCCGCGAGGCAAAGCCCCGGCACGATCGCGGCCATGAAGACGTTGCCGACTGAAACCGCCAGCAGGTCCGCCATGATGATCAGCATGATACTGGGCGGAATCAGAATGCCCAAGGTTCCGGACGCGGCGATGGTGCCGCAGGACAGCGAGTGACTGTAACCCTGGCGCATCATGGTCGGCAGCGCCAGGGCCGTCATCATGGTCACCGAGGCGCCGATGATGCCGGTCATGGCGGCCAGCACCGTGCCCATGATGGTGACGGCGAGGGCGAGCGAACCCGGTACTTTTTTCAACAGCACCTGCACGCAGTAGAGCAGGTCGTTGGCAACGCCGCTGCGCTCCATCATCACGCCCATGAAGACGAAGGCCGGGATCGACACCAAGACTAGGTTTTCCGCCGCCGTGCCCCAAATCCGGGGCAGGAAATTGAAGAATTCGATCAAGGAAAACATATCGACGAAATAGCCGAGCAGGCCGTAAAGCAAGGCCAAACCGCCTAGAATGAAAGCGACCGGAAAGCCCGAGAACAACAGGACGGCAAGAGTCATGAACATGACGATCGACAGGTAGTCCTGGAAGGTCCAGAGCAGCTGATCCTGCGCTTCCGGACTCAAGCCCATGATCGTCGCGAAACCGATGCCGAGCACCAAGAGGGCAATGGCGGCGGCCATTACCCGACCGTTTCGGAACGCACCCCTAACTATGGCTTCCATTGGTCGACTCCGGCTAGCGGGCGTTACGCAACTTCACTTCATTAGAGAGTGAAAGCGCGGCCGCGAAGCGCGAAAGGACCGGGATCCAAAACCCTGGATCCCGGCCGCTTAAGATTTCGCGTCAAGCCTATGCGGCTATTTCAGATAAGTCGGCTTTAACGCCTGGGCCTCGCCCCAGATGGCATAGGACTTGCGGAACTTGGCGTAGCTTTCGGACACCCGCTTGAACAGCGGATCCTTGGCCGAATCTTCCGCCACGACCTCGTTCCAGGCTTTCTCGAACACGGCGATCTGATCGTCGGTCCAACGGCGGACCGTCACACCGTATTTCTCACCCATCTCGACCATGGCGAAGGGGTTCACATACTCGGTCTCCGCGTAGGTGTTGTGGATGCTGTCGCCGCAGGCAATCTCGACCATCGCCTGGTATTGATCGGGCAGCGAGTTCCACTTATCCATGTTGATGAGCAACTGACTGATCGAAACTTGCTGATGCCAACCGGGGAAGTAGTTATTCTTGGCGATCTGGTAGAAACCATACTTGATGTCCATGGCGGGCATGGAGAACTCGGTGGCATCGATGACGCCCTTTTCCAACGCTGGGAAGATGTCACCACCGGCCAGCAACTGGGTCGAAACGCCGATCTTCTGCATGACCCGGGCGCCGAGGCCGAAGAAGCGCATCTTCAAGCCGCGAAGCTGCGCGAGATCCGTGATCTCCTCCTTGAACCAGCCGGAGGTCTCGGGCCCGATGGCCAAGCAGTCCATCTGTTTGATGCCGTGCTTGGCATAGATTTCCTGCTGAATGTCGTCGCCGCCGCCGAACTTCTTCCAGGCGAAGTATTCGCCCACCGACGGGCCGAAGGGCACGGCGGTGAAATACGCCAAGGCCGGGTACTTGCCGACATCGTAACCGGCGGTCGTCCAGGCGGCCTCGATCGAACCCTTGGAGGTGGCGTCGAAGCCTTCGTTACCAGGAACCAAGGCGCCCGGCTCGAAGAATTTCATGGTAAAGTCGCCGCCGGACAGGCGTTCTATATTCTTGGAAAAGCGCACGGCGGAAGTGCCCAGATGCGGCACGCTACTGCCCCAGGCGCTATGCAGTTTCCAGCGGATCCTCTCCGCCGCGTCGCTGGACGTGGCGATGCTCATAACCGCACCGGCCATGGCCAGCGCGCAGACTCCATTGAGTAAGCTCGATATCTTCACCGTTTTCTCCTCCCTATATGACCTCTATGAGGCCGTTGATTTGTTATTTATCGGTCTTCTAACCGTATTGATTCATTAGATACCTTAGGCAGGGTGGAGGCTAGCAATCCGCCCTACAAGTGTCAAATCACGCAACCGTCACATGACCGCCCCGATTTGCCAGGGAACGAACTCCGCGTCGCCGAATCCGAGCACTTCGCTCTTGGTCGGCGCGCCTGAGGCGGCCTCGAGCATGAGGCTGAAAATCCGTGTCCCCATGACGGCCACGGAAACCCCCTCGTCGATCACCGCGCCGCAATCGATATCCATGTCCTCGTCCATGCGCGCGTACATGGCGCTGTTGGTGGCGAGCTTGAGGCTGGGCACCGGCTTGCAGCCGTAAACCGAGCCGCGGCCGGTGGTGAAGCAGATGAGGTTGGCGCCGCTCGCCACCTGGCCGGTCAGAGCGCAGGGGTCGTAGCCGGGCCCATCCATGACCACTAGGCCCTTGACCTCGACCGGCTCGCCATAGCGGTAGACGCCGCAGAGGTTGGTGGTGCCGCCCTTGGCGACGGCGCCCAGAGATTTCTCCAGAATCGTGGTCAGCCCGCCGGCCTTGTTGCCCGGCGAGGGGTTGTTGTTCATCTCGCCGCCGTGGCGCGCGGCATAGTCCTCCCACCAGTGGATACGCTCGATCAGCTTGCCGGCGACCTCGGCCGAGACGGCGCGCCGGGTCAAAAGATGCTCGGCGCCGTAGATTTCCGGGGTTTCGCTCAAGATCACCGTGCCGCCGTTGCGCACCAGGATATCGGCGGCGGCGCCCAAGGCCGGATTGGCCGTGATCCCGGAATAGGCGTCCGAACCGCCGCATTGCACCGCCAGCGTCAGCTCGCTTGCCGGGACCTGCGTGCGCTTGGCCTGGTTGGCGGCGGGCATCATGGCGCGCAGAATATCGGCGCCCTTGACCACCGACCGCCTTGTGCCGCCCGCGCCCTGGATATTGAAGGTCTGGAAGCGCGGCCCGCGCTCGATGCCGTAAGCCTCCAACAAAAAGTCGATCTGATTGACCTCGCAGCCCAGGCCGATCATCAAGATACCGGCGAAGTTGGGGTGGCGCGCGTGGCCCCAGAGCGCGCGCTGCAGGTTGGCGTAGCCCTCGCCCGTGCTGGCCATGCCGCAACCGGTAGCGTGCACCAGGGGCACCACGCCGTCGATATTGGGGAAGGCGTCCAGTTCTTCCTTGGAAATCGCCTCGGCGACATAGCGCGCCACCGTGGCCGAGCAGTTGACCGTGCTCAAGACGCCCAGGTAGTTGCGCGTGCCGACACTACCGTTCGCCCTGCGATAGCCCATGAAACTGGCGCGCTCGGGCTCGGGAATATAATCGGTCGGCCGGGCCTCGGTGCCCGGCGCGGGATCGCGCTCGAAGGCGCGCAGTTCCATGGTGTCCAGGTGGGCGTGACGGCCGGGAACCAGATCCTCCGTGGCGAAGCCGATGATCTGATTGTACTTGCGCACCGCCTCGCCCTTGGCGATGGGCGCCGTGATCAGCTTGTGCCCGGCGGGAATATGGTCCCGAACGCTCACGCTCTCGCCGGGAATTTCCGTGCCCGGCAGGATATCGCTCCGCGCCACCACTACGTTGTCGGCGGGGTGCAAGCGGATGGTTAGTTTCGTGCTTTCGGTCATGGCCGGTCTCTCTTCTATCGCCTTGTCATGTCCGTGAGTATGGGGCGGCACGGGCGGGCCGTCCATGGCGGAGCCTTGCCCCGGCCCCGCCCTTGAGGTCCAATCGTCCTCAAAATCATCGAACGGAGGAAAAACGATATGGCGCTCGCGGATTACAAGACCGCGCTGGTAACCGGCGCATCCAGCGGTATCGGCGCGGCGGTGGTCACGGCGCTTAGGGCGCGTGGCATAAGCGTATTCGCCACGGCGCGGCGGATTGAGCGGCTGGAGGCCCTGGCGGCCGAAACCGGCTGCACGCCCCTGGCCCTCGACCTGCGCGACACGGATGCGCTTTACGACACGCTTGGCGGTCTCGATGTTGATATTCTGGTGAACAACGCAGGCCTGGGACGCGGTTTCGAGGCGCTGTTCGAAGCTTCGCGCGAAGATATCGAAACGACTCTCAGCACCAATGTCATCGCCGCCGCCCATGTCCTGCGCGCCGTGGTGCCGGGCATGGTCGCGCGCAAGTGCGGCCACATCGTCAACCTCGGTTCCATTGCCGGGCTCTACCCGATCAAATCCTCGATCTACGGCGCCAGCAAAGGCGCCATACACCTGTTGAGCCAAAACCTGCGGATCGAGCTTCAGGGCAGCGGCGTGCGCATGACCGAGATCTGTCCGGGCCGGGTCGAGACCGAGTTCTTCCAGGTCGCGGTCGGCGAGGAAGCGGCCAAGAAAGCCTATTCGGGCTTCGAGATCATGGTGCCCGAAGACGTCTCCGACGCCATTCTCTATGCCCTCGACACCCCCTGGCGGGTCAACATCGGCACCATCGAAATGACCCCCAATGAGCAATTCACCGGTGGCGTGACCATCGTGCCGGTGGCGCGGGACTAACTAGACGCATGGGCCGGATCGACCTGAAAGGCCGCACCGCCGTGGTCACCGCTGGGGCCAAGATGAACCGGCGCATTCTGGGCCTGGCCCACAACCTCGACCTCGAATCGATCGATAACCTTAGCCTTCGCGCGGCCTGCGAGGCGCGGGCCCTGACCCTGGATAAGGAACCTCGCCCATGAAGATCGCCGAAGTAAAAACCTATGTGGTCGCGAACCCGCCGCCTCATTTCGGCGGCCGCTATTTCATTTTCTTGAAGCTGACGACGGATAACGGCATCGAGGGCGTGGGCGAGGTTTATACCGCGACCTTCGGGCCCCATGTGGTCGCCCGCATGATCGAAGATGTCTGCGAACGCCATGTCATGGGCGCCGACCCCTTTCATATCGAAGCCCTATGGCGCCGGGTTTACGGCTCCGGCTACACCCTGCGGCCCGACATTTCCTTGATGAGCGTGCTCAGCGGCATCGAGATGGCGTGCTGGGATATCGTCGGCAAGGCGGTGGATAAACCGGTTTACGAGCTTCTCGGTGGGCGGGTGCATGAGAAGCTGCGGAGCTACACATACATTTACCCCGACGCCGCGAAGGGCGAGGACTCGGCCATGTATTGGAATGCCGAACGCTCGGCGGAACGGGCGGCGGACTACGTGGCTCAGGGCTTCACGGCGGTAAAATTCGATCCCGCCGCGCCTTATTCCGTCTTCGATCCGCGCCAGCCGTCCCTCGAATCCCTGGACCTATGCGAAAACTTCGCCCGCCTGATCCGCGAGGCGGTCGGCGCCAAGGCCGATCTCTTGTTCGGCACGCACGGTCAGTTCACCGCCGCCGGCGCCATCCGCCTGGCAAAGCGCCTGGAGCCCTACGATCCCCTGTGGCTCGAAGAACCTTGTCCGCCGGAAAACCCGCGCGAAATGGCGCGGGTCGCCCGTCAAACCTCGATCCCCATCGCCACCGGAGAGCGCCTGACCACCAAGTACGAATTCGCCCGGGTGCTGGAGGAACAGGCGGCGGCGATCCTGCAAATGGCGCTGGGCCGGGTCGGCGGCCTGCTGGAAGCCAAGAAAATCGCCGGCATGGCCGAAACCTACTATGCCCAGATCGCCCCGCACCTCTATTGCGGCCCTATCGAGGGCGCCGCCAACATACAGATCGCCACCTGCACGCCCAACTTCCTGATCCTGGAGAGCATCGAAACCTGGGGCGGGTTTCACGCCGAAATTCTAAAAAAACCGATCCAGTGGGAGGACGGTTACGTCATCCCACCCAGCGGTCCCGGCCTGGGGGTGGAATTGAACGAGGAAGTCGCGGCCGCCAACCCCTACACCGGCACGGCGCTGCATCTGGAAATGTTGGGAACGCCGGTCATTTAGAGCGGCTCAGTACCCCTGTCCGGGTATCCAGTTGGTGCCGGCCAGGGGGACGCCGGCCATGGCCGCCGCCTCGACCGTCAAGGCGGCCAGGTCTTCCGGCTCCAGATTGTGGACGTCGGACTTGCCGTTGGCGCGCGCCAGGGTCTGGACCTCCAGGGTCAAGACCCGAAGATAGTTGGCCAGACGGTGCCCAGCTTTTACCGGGTCCAGGCGTTTCGATAGTTCCGGATCCTGGGTGGTGATCCCAGCCGGGTCGTTGCCGGCCTGGAAGTCCTCGTAATACCCGGCGGCGGAACCGATTGCGCGGTAATCGTCCTCGTAGTGTGGGTCGTTATCGCCCAGGGCGATCAGCGCCGCCGTGCCGATGGAAACCGCGTCGGCGCCCATGGCCAGGGCCTTGGCGACATCGGCGCCGGAGCGGATGCCGCCGCCGACCACCAGCTGCACCTTGCGGTGCATGTCGATTTCCTTCAGCGCCCGCACGGATTCGCGCACCGCCGCCAGGGTCGGGATTCCGACATGCTCAATAAAGCATTCCTGGGTCGCCGCCGTGCCGCCCTGCATGCCGTCGAGCACCACGACGTCGGCGCCCGACTTCACCGCCAACATGGTATCGTAATAGGGCCGCGCCGCGCCGCACTTGATGTAGATCGGCTTTTCCCAGTTGGTTATCTCGCGCAACTCCAGGATCTTGATGGTGAGATCGTCGGGGCCGGTCCAATCTGGATGGCGGCAGGCGGAACGCTGGTCGATACCTTCGGGCAAGGTCCGCATTTCGGCTACCCGCTCGGTGATTTTCTGGCCCAGCAACATGCCGCCGCCGCCGGGCTTGGCGCCCTGGCCAACAACGATCTCGATGGCATCGGCCTGGCGCAAATCCGCCGGGTTCATGCCGTAGCGCGAAGGCAGGTATTGATACACAAGCTGCGTCGAATGGCCCCGTTCCTCCTGGGTCATGCCGCCGTCGCCGGTGGTGGTCGAGGTTCCAACCTCGCTGGCGCCCCGGCCCAGGGCTTCCTTGGCCTGAGCCGAGAGGGAACCGAAGCTCATGCCGGCGATGGTGATGGGAATCTTGAGTTCGATCGGCTTCTTGGCGTAGCGGGTGCCCAGGACGACGCTGGTGTCGCAGGCCTCGCGGTAGCCTTCCAGGGGGTAGCGCGAGACCGAAGCGCCCAGAAAAACAAGATCGTCGAAGGTGGGCAAGTGCCGTTTCGCCCCCCAGCCGCGAATCCGATACAGGCCCGTGCTGGCGGCCCGGCGAATTTCATGAATCGCATACTTGTCGAAAGAATAAGATTCGCGCAGGCCCCAATTTGGATCGGTCATGCTGGCGATTCCTTAATAAGAGTCCAGGTTTTCGGACTTGAAGTGATAAAGCTCGCGGGCCGAACCGTAGCGGCGGAAGGCGCCCACATCGGCGTCCGCGCAACCGGCCCGCTCCAGCAAGGCCCGCAAGTCCGCGCGATGCTCCTCGCGCATGTCTTTTTCGATACAATCGGCGCCCAGGCTGGCGACCTTGCCGCGCACGTAGATGCGCGCCTCGTAGATCGAATCCCCCAGGGATTCGCCGGCATCGCCCAGCACCACCAGGTTACCGGCCTGGGCCAGAAACATGCTCATGTGGCCGACGTTGCCCTTGACCACGATATCGCCGCCCTTGAGCGAGATACCGCAGCGCGCGGCGGTATTGCCCTCGACCACCAGGAGCCCGCCATGGGCCGTGGCGGCGGCCGATTGGCTGGCGTCGCCGGTCACCCAGACCTCGCCCGACATCATGTTTTCGGCCACGCCGACACCGGCATTGCCCTTAACCGTGACCCGCGCGGCCTCGTTCATGCCGGCGCAGTAATATCCGGTGTGGCCTTCGATCTCGACCTCGGTGCCGGCGGTCAAGCCGCAGGCCAGGGCGTGAGCGCCGCGGGGATGCAAAACCCGGAACGGCCCGCCCCCAGCATCGGCTCCCTGCAGGCGTTGATTGACGGCCCGCAGGTCCTCTTTCTCAAGATCCAGGACCGTGACGTTGGCGCCCCCGGCCATTAGGCGCGCCCGCCCCAGCTATAGACAACGGCGGGTTCCGGTTCCCAGACCTTGGCCCGCTCGATACCCGGCAGTCCGACCAGGGCGCGGTATTCCGACCCGAAAGCGACATAATCCGGGGTTTCCGCCAGGACCGCCGGCTTGCAGGCGATGGGATCGCGAAGGACCGCAAAACCGTCCTTGGTGCCGGCGACGAAGGTGTAAAAACCGTCCAGGTCGTTGAGGCAATCTTCCAGGGCATGGTGCAGAGAACGGCCCTTGTCCAAGCGGTTGGCGATATAGGCGGCCGCGACCTCGGTATCGTTCTCGGTCGCGAAGCTCAAGCCCTCGTGATCGCGCAGGCGTTCGCGCAGGGTGTTGTGATTGGACAGGGACCCGTTATGCACCAGGCACAGATCGAGACCGGTTGAAAATGGATGCGAGCCGGCCGTGGTCACGGCGCTTTCGGTCGCCATGCGGGTATGGCCGACCGCGTGGCTTCCCGACATGGCGCCCAGTTTGAATTGCGCCGCCACCGCGCCCGGCAGGCCCATTTCCTTATAAATCTCGATCGCCGTGCCAGCGCTCATGATCTGAACCCTGGGGTCGGCGTCCTCGATCAGGCGCGCGGCCTTCCCCACCGGCGCGTCGGTGGCGATGACGATGTGGGAGCCGTTTCGCCGGTCGTGAACCGTGGCGTTGAACTCGGTGCGCAGCGAATCGCACACCGCCTCCCAATCGAAATCGGGCGCGGGATGGAAAGCGGTCAGCTTGGTAAAGCTATCCGGCGCGGCGTCGTGATAGATGGCGATACCGGCGCTGTCGGGCCCCCGATCCGTCATCTCGATCAGCATAGGCGTGAACATGGCCCCCAATTGCCCTTCAAGGGCCGGGTTTTTCAAGAAAAGCCCAACAATTCCACACATAGGCACGCCTCCGCTGGGTCGGATTTCAATATAGGTTATTTCCTATAAATAAACAATGTTTCTTTAGGTGAATATAGCACTTCTACCGGTCCCGGGCATAGCAGATGATGGAGAGAAAACGGATGGGCAGGCGCCGCAGCTCCTCCGGCCCATGGGGTGCGCCGGCCTCGAAAAACAAGCTGTCGCCGGGCCCCAGTTCATAGACGCGGTTCGCGTGGCGGTAGGCAACCTCGCCCTCAAGAACATAGATGAGTTCCTTGCCGTCGTGCTGAAACAGCGGGAAAACATCCGAATCTTCGCGCAGGGTGATGAGGTAGGGCTCGACCACGATGGCGCCGCCGGGGCTGTGCCCCAACAACTGATACTGGTGGCCCGCGCGGGTGCCCCGGCGCTCTATGGTCAAGCCTTGCCCGGCCTTGACGAAAACCGCGTCGCTTTCCTCTTCGTATTCGCGGAACAGGGCCGTGACCGGAACGTTCAAGGCCTTGGCGACACTGCTCAAGGTCGAAAGCGAGGGCGAGGTCTGGCCGTTTTCTATTTTCGACAACATGCCGCTGGAAACGCCCGCCCCGCGCGCCAGCTCGGTAATGGTCAGGTTCTGTTCATGGCGAAAACTTCTCACCTGGCGGCCGATCGCGACTTCGAGCGCGTTATCGGACGTCCCGGATGTGACGTGAGGATCCTGACTTAGCCGGTCAACCATGCCCTAGGGCCTGTGGACAATAAGGATACCGCCGAGGCGGGATCGGATTATCCCACCCGTTAGGAGCGGACGGCGCCGTGTGGCAGGCCCCCCACAAGCCGTTCGCGACGCGGCGGGTGGGATAAGACGACCCGTCCCAACGGGATTGGGCCAGAATGACGCGAGGCCGCGTCGCTTGTCCTTGAATATGCGCTGCATGTCCTGCGTCCGCGCTCCTAACCTCGCGTCATTTTGGCTCAACCGCGACGATAT
>JAJFGL010000061.1 GCA_021776135.1 Kiloniellaceae bacterium | reverse complement strand
CATAGAGACGGCTTACCAAGGTTTTCGGCCAGGAGCGTGCGGCGTGGCGATGCGGGGCATCGCGAGGCGTGCGCGACGCCGTCCGAAAGCCTTGGTAAGCCGCCGTTCCGGTCGCCTGGGCGGTCCGCCGGAGGGCGTCGGAAAGCCTTGACGATGTCCCGCATCGACTGCGGCTTCCCTCCTGCCCGGCGAACCGCCCAGGCGATCTCTATGGGTCATTATCAACGATCCTTGGTATAAACCATGACCGCGACGGAACCGGTCTTGCGAATCGAAAACCTGGAGACCCATTTCTTCACCAAGGACGGGGTCGTCAAGGCCGTGGACGGGGTCAGCTTTTCCGTGCAGCCGGCGCAGATTCTGGGACTGGTCGGCGAATCCGGGTCGGGCAAGACGGTCACCGGCTTTTCGATCCTGGGTTTGGTCGATCCGCCGGGCCGGGTGGTCGGCGGACGGATCGAGTTTCAGGGCCAGGATATCGCCCAGGCCGGCGAGGAAGCCATGCGAGCCTTGCGCGGCAACCGCATCGCCATGATCTTCCAGGATCCCATGATGACCCTGAACCCGGTCCTGCGGATCGAAACCCAGATGGTCGAAACGGTCCTGGCGCACCAAAAGGTGGGCCGGGCGGCGGCGCGGGCGCGGGCGCGCGATGCCTTGGGCCAAGTCGGTATCCCGGCCCCGGACGAGCGCCTGGCGGCCTATCCCCATCAATTCTCCGGCGGTATGCGTCAGCGGGTGGCCATCGCCATCGCACTGCTGAACGATCCCGATCTGATTATCGCCGACGAGCCGACCACGGCCTTGGATGTCACCATACAGGCGCAAATCCTGTTCGAGGCGCAAAAGCTGTGCCGGGAGCGGGGCACGGCCATGATCTGGATCACCCACGATCTGGCGGTGGTCGCCGGTCTGGCGGACACTGTCAGCGTCATGTACGCCGGGCGCATTGTCGAGGCGGGCGCCATCGACGATGTCTTGGACCATCCCGTGCATCCCTACACCAAGGGCCTGATCGATTCCGTGCCCAGCCGTAACAAGCGCGGCGTGCCCTTGTACCAGATACCCGGCATGACCCCGGCCTTGCTCAACCTGCCGCCGGGCTGCGCCTTTCGCGAAAGGTGCCCGCACGCCGATTCGGCCTGCATGGAAGAACCGGGCTTGAGCGCGCCGGTGCCGGGGCGCGCCGTGCGCTGCTTTCATCCCTATGCGGGGGTGGAGGCATGAGCGCGCCCGCGTTGCTCGAAATTCAAGGCCTCTCCAAGCGCTTTGTGAAGCCCTTGGACCTGGCGGGTAAAATCGCCAATAAGCTCGGGTCTTCGATCCGCGAGGAAACCGTTCACGCCCTGGACGGCGTGGACATGAACGTGGCCAAGGGCGAGGTCGTCGGCCTGGTCGGCGAATCCGGCTGCGGCAAGTCGACCCTGGGGCGGATCGTGGCCGGCATCCTGACGCCGAGCGAGGGCCGTATTCTTTACCAGGGCCAGGATGTGGCCAAGCTGGCGCCGGAGGAGGCCAAGGCGGTCGCGCTCAAGGTCCAGATGATCTTCCAGGATCCCTTCGCGTCCCTGAACCCGCGTATGCGGGTGCGCGATATCGTCGGCGAGGCGCCTCTGGTGCACGGCCTGGTCACGCGCGGCGAATTCGAGGCGCACCTGGAAGAAGTCTTGCTCCGCTGCGGCCTCGACACCAGCTACAAGCGCCGCTATCCCCATCAGTTTTCCGGCGGTCAGCGGCAGCGTATCGGCATCGCCCGGGCGCTCGCCGTGCGTCCGGACTTCATCGTCTGCGACGAGGCGGTGGCCGCCCTCGACGTGTCGATTCAGGCGCAAATTCTGAACCTCTTTATCAAGCTACGCGAAGACCTCGGTCTGACCTATCTTTTCATCTCGCACGATCTGGGCGTGGTCGAACACATCAGCGACCGGGTCTACATCATGTACCTGGGCCGCATCGTCGAGATGGCGGGCACCGAGGAATTGTTCGCGGCGCCCAATCATCCCTACACCAAGGCCCTGCTGCGCGAGGTGCCGCGGCTCGATACCCGCCATTCGGATTTCCTGCCGGTGGAGGGCGAAATCCCCTCGCCCCTCGACCCGCCGCGCGGTTGCCACTTCCACCCCCGCTGCCCCCACGCGACACCGCGCTGCGGCGAAGAAATCCCCGCCTTGCGCGAAATCGCGCCGGGCCGCCTGTCGGCCTGTCACTTGAACGACGGGGGCTAGGGCGGTGAAAGACCGAAACCATAGAACCCTTTCCCCCCTTGAGGGGGAGGGAATTGTTTTGTGCCGGTTGCGCCACTCAATGAAAGACCGACTCATCCCGCGGGTGCTGGAGCTGCGCGCGCCGACCGCTCCCGCCCTGCCGCTGGTGTTCGATTCGCCGCACAGCGGGACCGACTATCCGGACGACTTCGATTGCATCGCACCCTTAAGCGCCTTGCGTCAGGCCGAGGACACTTTCGTCCATGAACTTTACCAAGCCGCGCCGGCACAGGGGGCGGTGCTTTTGCACGCCTTGTTTCCGCGCAGCTATGTCGATCCCAACCGGGCCGCCGATGACTTGGACGTTGCCATGATCGAGGGCGGTTGGCCGGACCCGGTGGCGCCTAGCCCGAAGTGCGTGCTGGGCCTGGGCCTCCTGTGGAGCCGCTATCCGCCCGGGTTGCCGTTGTATGGCCGCAAGCTAAGCGTGGCCGAGGTGCGCCGCCGGATCGAAGACTATCATAGGCCTTACCACGAGACTTTGCGCCAAACCCTGGATACCGCCCACGAAAACTTCGGCGCGGTTTGGCATATCGATTGCCACTCCATGCCGGGCCTGAGCAACGCCATGTCGGCGGAGGGGCCGGGGGTGGCGCGCCCGGACTTCACCCTGGGCGACCGCGACGGCACCGCCTGCGCGCCGGAACTGACCGAAGCCGTGCGCGCGGCGCTCACGGCCCAGGGTTATAGCGTGACCATCAACGATCCTTATAAGGGGGCGGAACTTGTGCGCGCCTGGTCGGCGCCCAAGGCCGGTCGCCACAGCTTGCAGATCGAAATCAACCGGCGCCTCTACATGAACGAGGAAACTTTCGAGAAGACGGCGGGCTTCGCTAAACTCCAAACCAATTTGACCCGCCTGATCGAAACCCTGGCGGACGTCGCGCGGAAGCGGCTGGAATAATTTGGCGCGTGCCTCAACGGCAGCTGTTGAATATTTCGCACTGCATTTCAAAGAGATTGTAGAGCGGGTCGTACTTTATCCGCCGCTTGAAGCTGTCGGAGGTCAGAATATCCCAAACTATCGAGCAATGATTAATGGCGCTTATCCGCGATCCCAGCATCCAGTAGGTTTTAACCGCATTGCGCATGAAATCGACGAAGGGAGTTGACTCTTCTCGAAGAGTGAATAGCTTTTCGTAGGCATCCTCGTAGGTGCCGAAGATATCCTGAAGTTCCTGCCAGGACTCTTTGTAATGACTGCGGACCGTAGTCAAGAGTTCGTGCAACATTATACGCCGCTGCGAGTCCACAGTATCCGTTGGTTTGGCGTTGTGTTGCATCCACTCAATATTTTCCCGCCATTTCGGTAGACTCCTATTATACTCGAAGTCGTAGTACATGATGCCCTTCCAAGCGGAGAAAATTTTGCTCGCTTCCTCACGCGGTAGATTGAACGCGTCCATGATTGGCATCAGGGCCTCGACATCCTTGGTATTCCAAAGTTTCTTCAAGAGTTGTTGTGCCCGCCCTTTCTCCTGATCTTTCGCGCCGGGGAACGCGAAGGCGACGATCGGTTTCAGTTTTTCCGCCACATGCGCTTGAATGGCCTTCCATTCCGATTCCGGAATTTCAAAATAGATCTCGTCCGCGCTAATTCCCTCGATCTCCAACTTGTCCTTGACCAGGAATGGATCGAGCGACGGTAGTTCCTCGAGCAAACGGATCAAGTTTAGATCCCGTTCGGAATCCTCGTTATGCTCGTCGGCATTGAGTCCTGCGTGGTGTTTCAGGATGCGTCGAATTTGCGGATCGTCCATGAAAGTGGATTTTCCGCCGTCATAAATCCGGCTGGTATTATATGGAAAGTAGAGCTTTGTCCCGATCGATTTATCATAATTGTAGAGTGAACTTTTTCGGCTCGGCCGCGCTTCCTTGACGAGAATCACGTTATTGAGCTCGCGCGTCAGGAAAAGAAATCTCGCCTCCCCGGCATCGGTGCTCTCGCTCAAAGATCGATTCAGTAGAGCTGTGCGCGAACAGACATTGAATACCCGGGACGAACCGGCCTCCAACGTCGGAAATAGGTAACTATCCCGGATGGCCATGCGGCCTGTCCCCTAAAAATAACGCTCCTTGGAATATGGGATAGTGCCTGGACTCCCTTGGGGAAAAGTTAACGTCCAGATTTGGGCCGCATAGCCGCGCCATCTCCGATAATTCGGCTGGTCTTACCCCGACCACCACACTTGAGAGCCTTGGAAGTTCTTCGCCGCGTCCTTGGCGGCCGGGTTGTTCTCGATTGTTTCTCGGTACGCCATGTCCACGATCATGATGTGGTGGGTCAGCCAATCGCGCAAAAAGTCCATGAGTTCTTCGTTGACGATGGCGGCCATGCCGTCCGGGCCGGAGTCGAATTGGCGGGTCAGTTCTTGGATGCGTTGCACGAAATCGCGGTGCTCGCCTTGGTGTCCCTCCAATTGGGTGTAGGCGCAGGCCATGAGCACCTGTTCCTCGCGCGCGAAGTGAAACTCGGCATAGCGGCGCAAAGCCACCAAGGATTGACGAACCGCGCGGCGACGGTCTTCGTCCTTATAGTCCGACCCTAGCTGGTTAATGATGCGGACCAGTTCTTTATGGTCGTCGTCCAGTTCCGCCAGGCCAACGCGCATCTTCGGGGTCCATTCCATGACGCTCACGGCTGTTCCTTTCCCTTATATTTTGGTGACGCTCCTTCAGCCAAGGTGAATTCATACACCACAATCGGGACTTGGTCATACTCTAAAAACTCTAAAGGGCCGCGCCGAGGTTACGCGATGCGGTTGATATCCGTGCCCTCCGGGAACATTTCGGCGTGGCTGTTTTCGAAGGTTTCCTGTTCGCTCTCGCCCCACATAAATCCGACAACGACGAAACGCCGGCCCCGGGTGACCGGCGTCACGAAGTGCAGAAGGGAACAGGAAAACACCGTCGCGGCCCCGGCCGGCGGCGCATACAAATGCGTCCCGTATTCCGGCAGGCGCAGATAGCCGCCCTCGTAGTCGCCGGAATTCAGGTTCAAGGTCAGGGCAAAGCGGCGGTGGGCCGTGAGCGCCAGCACATTATCGCGGTGGGGGGCGAAAAAGCCGCCTTGGGCCCCATCGTAACAGCCGATACGGAAGTGCTCCGCGCGGGTCACGTCGAAATTGAAGGCCTTGGCGACCTCGGGCAACAAGCGCCGGCGCAGTACCCTGAACAGCTCATCGCACTCAGGCGATCCCAGCATCAGGTAGGCGTCGCTGCGGATTTTGCTTTTCGCATTGCCGCGAATGTTTTGCGACCCGGAGGAAACGGTATTTTCCAACTTCGCGCCCCGTTCCCACTGGGCGATCAGGCTTTGGCAATGACCGGGGTCGAGGACGTTGGGCACCACCAGGGCGGGGGCCTGCAAACCGGCCACCTGGGGCCGGTTGGCGGCGAAACGGGCCTTGGCATGGGCCAGGGCGGCGTCGGCCTGGCTCCCGTCCCCGGGCGCGGAAATTTCCCGTTCGAGCCGGAGCAGCGAATCGAAGAAAAAAGTGCGTGGGGGCGCGTCTTGCGCCATCCCGGCGGCCCGGTGCAACTGGCCTTCCTCGTCGCTTAACAGCAGGAACGGCAGCTTCAGGCGTTCCGCCAGGGCGGCATTTTCCCGCGGCGCGGCGCGGGTCACGCCGACCACATAGGTTTCAACGCTTTCGAAGTCACGGGCCTGGGCGGCCAGGCGCCGCAGCCCGGTTTCCGCGTCCTCCGCCGTGGCCGCGACATGGATCGCCTTGGGCCAGCCGAACAGACGGTTGTGATACAACGAAACCGCCTTGCCGCGCGGGTCGCGGAAAGCCAGATCGCACAAGCTGTCGCCAAGGGCGAGGCTGCCCTGCTCGGACGCTGGTAAGGGCTTGAAAGACATGGCGGCTAAGCTAGGGTCTGTTGACACTTAGGATGCCGCCGAGGCGGGTGGGATAAGACGACCCGTCCCAACGGGATTGGGCCAGAATGACGCGAGGCCGCGTCGCTTGTCCTTGAATATGCGCTGCATGTCCTGCGTCCGCGCTCCTAACCTCGCGTCATTTTGGCTCAACCGCGACGATAT
>JAJFGL010000007.1 GCA_021776135.1 Kiloniellaceae bacterium | reverse complement strand
CCGACGCCCTCCGGCGGACCGCCCAGGCGACCGGAACGGCGGCTTACCAAGGCTTTCGGACGGCGTCGCGCACGCCTCGCGATGCCCCGCATCGCCACGCCGCACGCTCCTGGCCGAAAACCTTGGTAAGCCGTCTCTATGAGTCATTATCATCGCTCCTTGGTATTAGACCATGATGCGGCCATGAAGACCGCTGCCGATATCGCCCCGCATTTTGAAACAGGTTCCGATGACATGGCCGAGGCCCTGACCCGCATGGCGCGGGAGGATGCGGTTTCCCTGCCCCTGCTCGAACTCGATGAATGCGCCCACCTGGCCGAGGCGGCGAACAGCCTAAACTTTCGCCGCGCCACGCCGGTTATCGGCCAAGGCGATAAGGCCGTGTTTCAGGATTTCGACTTGTGTCATGGGATACCGGCCGGCAGTCCCTTCCACGGCGTGGCGGCGGCCTTGGAAAAACTCTTGGCGCGGGCCCTTGGCAAGATCCAACCGCCGCTCCTATCCGCCCCGCCCCGGCTCAACGATCTCATCGTCCAGCGTTACCCCGCCGGCTGCTCCGGTATCTCGCCGCACCGCGATCATCTGCGCTACGAAGGTCTGGTGGTCATCGTGCCCTTAAGCGGCCAGGGCCGCTTTTTCTTGTGCGAAGCCCGCGATGGCCGGAACCCGCGCGAAATACCGGCGCCCCTTGGCAGCGCCGTCATCATGCGCGCCCCCGGCTTCGGCGGCAGCCGCGCGCGGCCCTTTCACTATGTGAAGGAGATCGCGGCGGAGCGACTCAGTTTCGGCCTGCGCCACGATGTGCGTTCTGGTCCGAGGCCGGCCTGATATCCCTTCATGCGAACCCAGGATTTCGATTTCGACCTTCCCCGCGAGTCGATCGCGCAAAGCCCAGCCGAGCCGCGCGATGCCGCGCGCCTGCTGGCGGTGGGCGAGGACTTGGCGGACCTATGCATTGGCGATCTGCCTTCGCTGCTGCGCCCCGGCGATATCCTGGTGGTCAACGATACCCGGGTGATTCCAACCCGCCTGTTCGGGCGGCGCGGGGAGGTCCAGGTCGAGGTGACCTTGATCGAGCCCATGACCCACGAAGGAGCCGCGTGTTGGCGCGCCTTCGCCCGGCCGGCGCGCAAGCTGCGCCTGGGGGAGAGCGTTGTCTTCGCGCCCGGTTTCGCGGCCAAGGTCGCGGCCAAGGAAGACGGCGGCTTGGTGACCTTGGATTTCGGTCTTGAAGCCGGGGCCTTTCGCGACGCCTTGGCCCATCACGGGGCCATGCCCCTGCCGCCCTATATCCGGCGCGAACGCGGCGGCGCGGCGCGCGATAATTCCGACTACCAAACCCTCTTCGCCGCCCGCGACGGCGCGGTCGCGGCGCCGACCGCCGGGCTGCATTTCACCCCCGGCCTTCTGCAAGCCCTGGAGGAACGCGGCATCGCGCGCGCGACGCTTACCCTGCATGTGGGCATGGGCACCTTCCTGCCGGTCACCGCCGAGGATCCGCGCGACCATCGCATGCACGCGGAGGTGGGCGAAATCGCGGCACCGGCGGCCGCGGCGATCAACCGCGCCAAAGAGGCCGGCGGACGTATCGTCGCGGTCGGCTCCACCGCCCTGCGCCTGCTGGAAAGCGCGGCCGACGCGGCCGGCCGGGTTCATCCTTTCGCCGGCCCGACCGATATCTTTATTCTCCCCGGCTATCGCTTTCGCACCGCCGAGATCATGTTGACAAATTTCCACCTGCCGCGCTCAACCCTCTTCATGCTGGTCTGTGCCTTCGCCGGCACGGCGCCCATGAAACGCGCCTACGCCCACGCGATTCAAGAAGGCTACCGCTTCTATTCCTACGGCGATGCTTGCCTGCTGCACCGGGCGAAGGCCCCATGAGTTTCGCCTACCAGGTGACGGCGCGCGACGGCGCGGCGCGGCGCGGGCGCCTGAACACCGCCCACGGGATTATCGATACCCCCGCCTTCATGCCGGTCGGCACCGCCGCCACGGTCAAGGGCATGACGATCGAGGAGATCGAGGCCACCGGCTCGCAAATCATCCTGGGCAACACCTATCACCTCATGCTGCGCCCGGGGGCCGAGCGCATCGCGCGCCTGGGCGGCCTGCACGAATTCATGGCTTGGCCCCTGCCGATCCTGACCGATTCCGGCGGCTATCAGGTCATGTCCCTGTCGGACTTGCGGGAGATCGCCGAGGACGGCGTGAACTTCCGCTCCCATCTGGACGGCGCGCGCCTGACCTTGACCCCGGAGCGGGCGGTGGAGATCCAACATCTACTCGACGCCGACATTTCCATGGTGCTGGATGAATGCACGCCCTTCCCGGCCAGCGAAGAGGTGGCGGCGGAGTCCATGCGCCGCTCCCTGCGCTGGGCGGCGCGCTGCCGCAAGGCTTTCGAGCCCCGCCCCGGCTACGGTCTCTTCGGGATCGTCCAAGGCGGGGTTTATCCGGCCCTGCGCCGCGAGTCCGCGCTAGGTCTGATCGATATCGGCTTCGAGGGTTATGCCGTCGGCGGCCTGGCGGTCGGCGAGGGCCAGGACATCATGTTCCAGGTCTTGGAAGATACCCTCCCCGCCCTGCCCCAGGACCGCCCGCGCTACCTCATGGGGGTCGGCAAGCCGGCCGATATTCTGGGCGCGGTCCGGCGCGGTGTCGACATGTTCGATTGCGTCCTGCCGACCCGCTCGGGCCGCACCGGCCAGGCTTTCACCCGCCACGGCACGCTGAATATGCGCAACGCGAGGCATCGGGAAGACAAGACCCCCATGGATACGGCGTGCCCCTGCCCGACCTGCGCCAAGCACTCCCGCGCCTACATCCACCACCTGTTCAAGGCGAATGAGATGCTCGGCCCGATCCTGCTGACCCGGCACAACTTGCACTACTATCAAATCTTGATGGCGGAGCTGCGCGCGGCGATCGAGGGTGGGAGTTTGGGCGACTACGCGGAGAAGTTCGCGGCGGAACAAGCGCCGCCGGCCCCCTAGTATCCGTAGTAATCCTTGAACCATTCCACGAAATTGGCGACGCCGTGCTCAACATCGACGCTGGGTTTGTATCCGGTCTCGGCCATGAGGTCGTCGACGTTGGCCCAGGTGCGCTTCACATCGCCGGGCTGCATGGGCAGAAATTTTTTCTTGGCTTCAAAGCCCAGGTTTTTTTCCAGCGCCTCGATATAACTCATCAAACTGGTTGGCCGGCTGTTGCCGATGTTGTAGATCCGGTACGGCGCGACGCCACTGCGGTTGGTGGCCGGCGCATCGCTATTCCAGTCTGGATCGGCGGCCGGCGGCTTGGCCATGACCCGCACGATGCCTTCAATGATATCGTCGATATAAGTAAAATCCCGGCTCATATCGCCGTTGTTGTAGATTTCAATCTCCTCGCCTTCGAGCATCCCCTTGGTGAATTTGAACAGCGCCATGTCCGGTCGCCCCCAGGGGCCGTAGACCGTGAAAAAACGCAAGCCCGTGCTTGGGAAGCCGAACAGATGGCTGTAGCTGTGAGCCATGACCTCGTTGGCTTTCTTGGTCGCCGCGTACAAGGTAAGCGGGTGTTCGGCGCTCTCTGACACATCGAAGGGCATGTGGGTGTTGGCGCCGTAAACCGAGGATGTGGAGGCGTAAACCAGATGCTCGATCCCGCCGCAATGGCGGCAGGCCTCCAGGATCGACAGGAAACCGGTGACATTGCTGTCCACATAGGATCTGGGGTTTTCCAGGCTGTAGCGCACCCCGGCCTGAGCCGCCAAATTGACCGCGATCTTGGGCTTAAAAGCCTCGAAGGCCGCCATCACCGCATCCGCATCCTCAAGGTCGATGCGCGATTCCGTATAACCATCGAAGGCCTTCAGGCGCTCGCCGCGTTTCTCCTTGAGGGTGACATCGTAGTAGGGGTTATAATTATCTATGCCATGCACCCGATGGCCTTCGCGTAGCAGGCGCAAGGCCAAGTGATTGCCGATAAACCCCGCGGTGCCCGTGATGAGTACATTTTGTTTCATGCGAGCTACCTTTTGTGCTTACCGGCACGGCGGTTTTAAAAAACTTGGCGCGACAATGGATTGAGATACGCCCGCATCATGCGAGGGCCGCGGCGGCGCTAGAATTGAATGCTAGAAAGCCGATTCCCTCTTCTCCGGCAAGGGTTTCACAACCGAATTAATAAACCCACTACTATTTCCGCTTCGCCAGCTCGCCCTACATGACTCTACTTGGTTTTTCCATCTCCGCCTGTCACGTATTTCGCCATGAACTCGGCTTCGGTATATTGCGGCAGATCACCGGTGAAGCCGTAACCCTCGGGCCGGTGGTCAACGAAAATTTCGCTTGCCAGCTTGAAGGCCGTGGGGTCGTCGAAGCTGCCCACGCACATCATGTATTGGCCGGCTGGAATCAGGTGGTAGAAGAGATTGGTGCCGCAGCGCTTGCAGAAACCCCGCTCGGCCCAGTCCGAGGATCGGTAGGTGGCCAGGTTTTCCTCACCCTGAAAGCGCACCCCTTCGACCGCTGTGGCGAGCAGGGCCCCACCCGCCCAGCGCCGGCACATGCCGCAATGGCAAGCATGATGGCGGGTTTTGACCGCCTCGGCCGTGAAGCTCACCGCGCCGCAAAGGCATTTTCCGCTGGCCGCCGACATGGCGTTACCTCCATCCCTCATGGTCCCACTTGGAAGATCCGGTAGTGTAACCCGCCTCCCGCACGATCCTAAAGCATTTCCCCTGGACATGTTATAGACTGGCGCCAGAAACAGCGGCGAGGCCTCCATGTCCGATACCACCTATGAGTCCCTGACCCTTCTGGGCGGCGATGGCAAAGCACCGGCCTCGCCCCAGGAGGCGATACTGGAGACCGTGCCTAATCCGCGCCCCGATTCGCTTTATCTGGTGCGGTTTACCTGCCCGGAGTTCACCTCCCTGTGCCCGGTCACGGGGCAGCCGGATTTCGCCCATCTGGTCATCGATTACGCGCCCGACGAGGCCCTGATCGAGAGCAAGTCCCTAAAGCTGTTCTTGACCTCGTACCGCAATCACGGCGCCTTTCACGAAGGCTGCACGGTCGAGATCGCGGAGCGTATTCTCGATGCGGCGGAGCCCATATGGCTGCGTATCGGCGGCTATTGGTATCCGCGAGGCGGTATCCCCATCGACGTCTTCTATCAGTCCGGCGTGCCGCCCGAAGATCTGTGGCTGCCCGATCAAGGCGTGCCGCCGTACCGTGGACGGGGATAGCACACCGCCCGATCCAAAGCCGGCGATCCGGGATCGGGCGCTGGACCTGGGTTTCGATGCGATCGGCTTCGCGCCCGCCAATCTGAGTGCGGGGGCGAAGGAAAACCTCGCCGGTTACATCGCCCAGGGGCATCACGGCGACATGGGTTGGCTGGCCGGCACGGCGGCGCGGCGAAGCGATCCCCAGGTGCTGTGGCCCGAGGCGCGCAGCGTGATCGTGCTGGCCCTGAACTACGCACCGGCGCAAGACCCCATGACTTTGTTGGAGCGGCGCGAGCGCGGGGCGATTTCGGTCTATGCCCGCAACCGCGATTACCATGACTTACTCAAAAAACGCCTCAAGGCCCTGGCGCGCTGGATGCACGGCGAACTGGCTTGCCAGGTCAAGGTCTTTGTCGATACCGCGCCGGTCATGGAAAAGCCCCTGGCCCAGGCGGCCGGTCTGGGCTGGCAAGGCAAGCATACCAACCTGGTCTCGCGCGATTTCGGCTCCTGGCTGTTCCTGGGCGAGATTTATTGCGACCTGGTCTTAGCGCCCGATGCGGCGGAAGCCGACCGTTGCGGGTCGTGCCAGAACTGCCTGGACGTTTGCCCGACCCGCGCCTTTCCCGCGCCTTACCGTATCGACGCGCGGCGCTGCATCTCCTATTTGACCATCGAGCATAAGGGCCATATCGCGCCAGAGTTCCGCCGCGCCATGGGGAACCGTATTTACGGTTGCGACGATTGCCTGGCGGTTTGCCCCTGGAACAAGTTCGCCAAGGCCACCAACGAGCCGGCGTTCCTGCCGCGCGCGGAACTGACCGCGCCGCGCCTGGCCGATCTGGCCAAGCTGAACGACGGCGATTTCCGAAGCCTGTTTTCGGGCTCGCCCATTAAGCGCAGCGGACGCGGCCGCTTTGTGCGCAACGTTCTCATCGCCCTCGGCAATAGCGGCGATCCGCGCCAAGCGGCGGTGGCCGAAGACCTGCTCGATGACGACTCGCCCCTGGTCAGGGCCATGGCCGTCTGGGCCTTGAGGTGCCTGGCCGATGGGGCGAGTATCGAGCGCGAGCGCGCCCGCCGCCTCGCCCTCGAAGACGATCCGGCGGTGCGCGCGGAATGGCGATAATAACTTTCTTAACCAGGCCGTGAGCCCAATAACCCCATGACAAAACCTCTTTCCAAACCGTCGCGCGAGACCGCCAGATTCCTGGCCGCGCACCCGGATCTTGTCCACCTGGACGCCATCTTCGCCGATCTTTCCGGCGTCGTCCGGGGCAAGCGCTATCCGATCGCGCAGCTAGACAAGATCATGACCGAGGGCCTGGCTTTTCCCGGCTCGGTGTTCTTGCTCGACACCATGGGCCACAGTCACGATCCGGCCGGGATCGGCTTCAGCGACGGCGATCCGGACCGGGTGGCCAAGGTCATTCCAGGCACTCTCAAACCGGCGCCCTGGTCCGATCCGGCTTCCTGCCAGGTCATGGTCACCCTAAGCCACGGCGACGGCACGCCCCATGAGTACGAGCCGCGCAATGTCTTGGCCGCCCAGGCCGCGCGCCTGGCCGAACTCGATCTGCGGCCCGTGGTCGCCTTCGAACTTGAGTTCTACTTGATCGACCCGGCCCGCGACGAGACCGGCGCGCCGCAACCGCCCCTCTCCCCGGTCACGGGGCAGCGCGAAAGCGGCACCCAGGTGTACGGCATGGTCGAAGTCGATGCCTATGCCGCCCTGCTCGACGAGATCGCCCGCGCCTGCGCGGCGCAAGGAATCGAAACCGGCGCCATAACGGCGGAATACGCCCCCGGTCAATTCGAGATCAACCTGCAGCATGTTGACGATCCCCTGCGCGCCGCCGACCTCTGCATCATGTTCAAGCGCGCGGTCAAGGGCGTGGCGCGGCGCCACGGCTATCAGGTGACCTTCATGCCCAAGCCCTACCTGGACGCCGCCGGCAGCGGCTTGCACCTGCATGTCAGCTTGCTCGACAAGCGCGGACGTAACGTCTTCGACGGCGGCAAGGAAGCGGCCAGCCCGGTCCTCAAACACGCCATCGCCGGGATCCTGGATATCCTGCCCGAGTCCATGGCGATGCTGGCGCCCAACGTGAATTCCTTCCGCCGCTATCTGCCCGATACCTTCGTGCCGATCCGGCGTTGCTGGGGTTTCGAGAACCGCTCGGTCGCCTTGCGGGTGCCGCTTGGACCCGGCCGTGCGCGGCGGATCGAACACCGCATGGCCGGCGCCGACGCCAACCCTTATCTGGCCCTGGCCACGGCCCTGGCCGGGATTCACCATGGCATAACCAACAAGCTGGAAGCGCCACCCCCAAGCGATGGCAACGCCGGCTACGCCTTCGACGAGACCCTGCCCTTCCGGACCCGCCGGTCACTGGAGCGCCTGGCCCAATCGCGCGTCTTGGCCGACTATTTCGGGTCCGGCTATATCGAAGCCTATGGCGCCTGTAAGCTGGCCGAGCTTGAAACATTCGAGAATGAGATCAGCCCCAAGGAGTATGCCTGGTACCTGCAGGCGGAATAAAAGCCGCCTAGCGCGCTGACATAATATGTGCGGATACGAAGATGGGAATATATTCCCCCGACACTTGAATATACGGCCCTAAAGCGGCAAAAATTGTTAAAAAATTGTGAAATATTGCTATTGCGCTGCAACAATTATGTCGCATTTTTCTAAGGTTGTTGCTAAAGTGCCGCGCATGAGCAGTTCAGAGAAAAACTCAAAACCCGAACCCGACCGTCAGTACGAGAGCAAGGCGCGTAAGTGCCTGAGGTGCCGCGATGAATTCACGAGCACCTGGCCCGGAGAGCGAATCTGCCGGACCTGCAAGAGCTCCAGCGCCTGGCGCGAAGGCATCGCCGCCTGACCCGCTGAAGGCTACCCCGCCATGCCCGCCGCCCCACGCGGCCCCGGCATCGTGGTTATCCTGAGCAATGGGACAGAATCTCCCGCCAAGCCCTGGCGCGGGGCAGCCTAGGTGTACGTGTACGCTTGGCTTAGGCGGGCTTTTGGGCATGGGTTGGCGTGCGCGAACCCCGGTGGAGCTTAGCTATGCCCGACAACGGCGAAGCTAGAGCGCTGCGGATACTACGCGGCATCGGCGATGTCTCCGAAGCGGCTTGGAATGCCTGCGCGGGGACGGATAACCCCTTCGCCGGCCATGCTTTCCTGAGCGCCTTGGAGGACAGCGCCTCGGCCTGTGCCGAGACCGGCTGGCAAGCCCGGCACTTGGCTCTCGATAGTCCGGACGGGGCCTTGCTGGGCGCGGTGCCGCTTTACCTCAAGTCCCATTCCTACGGCGAATATGTCTTCGATTGGGCCTGGGCCGATGCCTATGAGCGGGCCGGCGGGCGCTATTATCCTAAACTTCAAGCCTGCGTGCCCTTCACTCCGGTGACCGGACCCCGCCTGCTGGTCCATCCCGGCGCGGACAGGGGCGCGGTAACAGCGACGCTCGCCGCCGGTCTCTGCGAAGTCGCGCGGCGCGCTGAGGTTTCCTCCCTGCACGTCACCTTCCCTACGCAAACCGAGTGCGAGACCTTGCGCGCGGCCGGTTTTCTGATTCGCCAAGGCCGGCAATACCGATTCGAAAACCCCGGCTATGCCAGCTTCGACGATTTTCTAGGGGCCCTGACCTCGCGCAAGCGCAAAACGATCCGCAAGGAAAGAGCCAAGGTCGCCGAAAGCGGCATCCAGGTCCGCACTCTAACCGGGGACGAGATCGAACCTCGGCACTGGGATGCTTTTTTCCAATTCTACATGACCACCGCCGACCGCAAGTGGGGCCATCCTTATCTAACCCGCGACTTCTTTCACCGCCTGGGCGAGACCATGGCGGATCGCATCGCTCTGGTCATGGCCGAGGATCGCGGCGTGCCGGTCGCGGGGGCCCTAAACCTGATCGGCGCCGATACCCTGTACGGGCGCAACTGGGGCTGCCTGGGCGACTACCGCTTCCTGCATTTCGAGGCTTGCTATTACCGGGCCATCGACTTCGCAATTCGCCGGGGTCTGACATACGTCGAGGCCGGCGCCCAGGGCGAGCATAAAATCCAGCGCGGCTACCTGCCGGTCGAAACCTATAGCGCCCACTGGATCGCCAACCCCGGATTGCGCGACGCCATCGCGAATTTCCTTGAACAAGAACGGCGTCAGGTCAAAGCCGAGATGTCCTTGCTCGCCGGCTACGGGCCGTTCCGCCAAGGCGAGGCTTAACCCGGCGCGGGCCCGACGGCGCGGCGGTAGAGGTGCCAGGAGGCATGGCCAAGAATCGGCAGGACGGCCAAAAGCCCAACGAAACCCGATAACAGGGAAAGCCCGATCAAGGCGGCGATGATCGCGCACCAGACAATCATGGCGGCCGGGCTCTTCATAACCACCTTCACGCTGGTGATCATGGCGGTCACGAAATCGATATCGCGGTCATAGAGCATGGGGAACGAGGTCACCGACAAGGAAAAAACCGTCATGGCCAGGACCGCCCCGACCCCATTGCCGATCATGAGAAACAGCAAACCCAGGGGGGTGGTGAAAATCTCGCTCAAGAGTTCCGCGGCGCTGTAGGATTTCAGGCCGAGGAAACCGAAGAACAGCAGTGCCGCGATGTCCATCCAGATGAACAACATGAACCCCGTGACCAGGGCCATCCAGCCCAAATCGCGCCCGGCGGCGCTGCGTACCGAACCGAGAACCTTGCCCCAGGACAGGTCCTCGCCCTGCTCGAGACAGCGGCTGACGGCATACAAGACGGTCGCGATGAAGGGGGCGATGAAAGCGAAACCGGCGGCCAGGGGATAAACCAGATACGGTAGGCCGAAATACATCAGCAGCAGGATGAGAAACCATCCGCCCAGGGCGTAAACCCCGCCGATGAAGAGGCCGTACAAGGGCGCGGCGCGGAAATCGCGCAATCCGGCCGCCAGCACCGACAGGACATCGCCCACGGCCAGAGGCCGCACCTCAGGCCCTTTCACCTGAGCGCTGGCCGGGGACCGATCGATCTTCGCATTCTCACTCATCGCCAGCCCCCAAAGGCTCATCTGGTGTTGCTAAGTGAGAATAGCGCGTCCCTGCGCGAACGCCAAATGCCAGTGGGCCTAACAGGCGCTCCAGGCGTCCATAATTTCCTCGGCGCTGAGTTCCCGCAGCGGCGCGCGGCTTGCCGGGGCCTGGCCGTCGAAGAAGGCCGGGAACAGAACCTCGACGCGCGCGTCCGGGCTTGCGGTTTCTTGCACCAGTCCGCGCGCGCGGATGTGGGGATCGTCCGGTACTTCACCGGGCTCCAGCACCGGCTGAAAGCAGCAATCCACCGCCGATAAACGCTCCACCCAGGCGCTCAAGGGCGCGCGCCGGAACTCGGCCGCGACCTCGGCGATAAGGCCCTCTTGAGGCAGAGCACCGTTTTGGCGGGCGATCCACTCGGGCTGTCCCATGGCGGTGCAGAAACTGACCCAGAACTTTTCCTCCAAGGCGCCCAAGGCAACGAAGCGTTTGTCCGCCGTTTCGTAAATCCCATAACAGGCCGCCCCGCCGGTGAGCAGCGCCTTGCCCCGCTCCGGCGCGAAGCCGGCGCGCCGCGCGCCGGTCAGAACCATGGCCTGCCAGCCAAGCACGGTTTCCGACAAGCTGACATCGATATGCGCGCCGCGCCCGTCCCGGCCCCGGCGCAGCAGCACCGCCAGGACGGTCATGGCCGCCTGCATGGCCCCGGCGAAGTCCGCCGTGGGCGGGTGCGCGAAAACCGGCCGCCCGGCCGTGCCCGACGTCGCCAGACCGCCGCTCAAGGCCATATAGGTAATGTCGTGTCCGGCCCGTTCGGCATAGGGCCCGCTTTGCCCAAACCCGGACAAGGCGCAGTGGATCAGGCGCGGGTTGATTGCTTTGAGCGAGTCGTATCCGAAGCCGAGCCGGGCCAGCGCGCTGGGGCGGAAGGATTCCAACAGAACGTCGGCGCCGAGCACCAGGGTTTCCAGGACCGCCTTGCCCCCATCCGACTTGAGATCGAGGCACACCACGCTCTTGCCCGCGTTGACCAGCTTGTAGAAGGGGGAAACGCCGTCGCCGTCGCGCGGGCCGATGGCACGCATGGGATCGCCCGCCGGCGGTTCGATCTTCACCACCTCGGCACCCAAATCGGCCAGCATCTGAGCCGCGTAAGGCCCGGGCAGGTATTGCGAGAGATCGAGAACGCGGATACCGCTGAGACAATCGGCCGGCAACGCGGTCATGCGCCGCGCTTACTCGACCAGTTCGGGCGTGACCTTCTTGGCGTTACCGCCCTTGCCCGACGGGCCTTTTCCGGGCGTGTCCTTATTGGGCGATCCCTTGCCCGAGGAGCCCTTGCCGGGTGGGCGCTTGCGCGTCGGCGTGGGGGCCGTGAAGGTGAAGCAGGGCTTATCGTCCTTGATCTCGACCCGGACCACACCGCCCTTGGCGAGCTTGCCGAACAGGAGTTCGTCGGCCAGTGCCTGCTTGAGGTGTTCCTGTATCACCCGCGCCAAGGGCCGGGCGCCGTTGAGCGGATCGTAGCCCTTGCGCGCCAGCCACTCGCGCGCCGCGTCGCTGAGCTCGATCGCCACATTGCGGTCGGCGAGCTGGGTTTCGAGCTGCATGACGAATTTATCGACAATGCGCGACATCACCTCCGGCGCCAGATTCTTGAAGCTGATTATCGAATCCAAGCGGTTGCGGAATTCCGGCGTGAACATACGGGTGATGGCTTCTGAATCGTCGCCGATCCGCGCGTCGCGTTCGAAGCCCATGGCCGGCTTGGCCATATCGGCGGCGCCGGCGTTAGTGGTCATGATCAGGATGACATTGCGGAAATCGACCGACTTGCCGTTGTGGTCGGTCAATTTGCCGTAATCCATGACTTGCAGCAGGATGTTGAAAAGATCGGGATGCGCCTTTTCGATCTCGTCGAGCAGCAGAACGCTATGAGGATGCTGGTCGATGGCGTCGGTCAGAAGCCCGCCCTGATCGAAGCCGACATAGCCGGGCGGCGCGCCGATCAGGCGCGAAATCGTGTGCCGCTCCATATACTCCGACATGTCGAAGCGGGTTAGCTCAATCCCCAAGGAGAGCGCCAATTGGCGCGCGACCTCGGTTTTGCCAACCCCCGTGGGGCCGGAGAAAAGATAGGCACCGATCGGCTTTTCCGGCTCGCGCAGACCGGCGCGGGCGAGCTTGATGGCCGCCGAGAGGGCATCGATGGCATCGTCCTGGCCGAACACCATGGTCCGCAGGTCGCGGCCAAGATGCTGGAGCGCGGTGCGGTCGTCCTTGGACACGGTTTTGGGCGGAATGCGCGCGATTTTCGAGATCACCGCTTCGACCTCTTTCACGCCCATGACCTTACGCCGCCGGGATTCGGGTAGCAGCATTTGCGAGGCGCCAACCTCGTCGATCACGTCGATGGCCTTGTCGGGCAAGCGCCGGTCGCCGATGTAGCGCGCCGAAAGCTCGACCGCCGTGCGTAGCGCCTCGTTGGTGTAGCGGACCTTATGGTGTTCCTCGTAATAGGGTTTCAGACCGCGCAGGATCTTCACCGCATCCTCGATCGAGGGCTCGTTCACATCGATCTTCTGAAACCGCCGCACCAAGGCGCGGTCCTTTTCGAAGTAGTTGCGGTATTCCTTGTAGGTGGTCGAGCCCATGCAGCGCAGGCTGCCTTTCTGCAAGGCCGGCTTGAGCAGATTGGAGGCATCCATGGCGCCGCCCGATGTCGCGCCGGCGCCGATCACGGTGTGGATTTCGTCGATGAACAGGATTGATCCGTCGAGCGCCTCCAACTCCGTAACAACCGCCTTCAAGCGTTCCTCGAAGTCGCCGCGGTAGCGGGTTCCAGCCAGAAGCGCACCCAAATCCAGGGCAAAGATCGTGTTGTCGTGCAAAACCTCCGGCACTTGCTTCTCGACAATGCGCCGGGCCAGGCCCTCGGCGATCGCGGTCTTGCCGACACCGGCCTCGCCGACATACAGCGGGTTGTTCTTGGTCCGGCGGCACAGCACCTGAATCGTGCGCTCGATCTCATGGTCCCGGCCGATCAGGGGATCGATGCGGCCCTCGACCGCCTTTTTGTTGAGATCGACGCAATAGGCATCCAGGGCCTCGCGGCCCTTTTGCACGACTTTTTCGCCGTCCTCGGATTCTTCCGCGCCTTCGGCGGTGCGCTCTTCGGATTGCCCGGCGACCTTGGCGATGCCGTGGCTGATGTAGTTGAGGGCGTCGAGCCGGCTCATCTCCTGTTCCTGCAGGAAATATACCGCGTGGCTTTCGCGTTCGGAGAACATGGCGACCAGGACGTTGGCGCCGGTCACCTCCTCGCGGCCCGAGGATTGAACGTGGATGGCGGCGCGTTGCAGCACGCGCTGAAAGCCGGCGGTCGGCTTGGCGTCGCCTAGCTGGACCGATATAAGATTGGCCAGTTCGTTGTCGATGTAGTCGTGAATGTCTTCGCGCAGGCGCTCCATATCCACGCCGCAGGCGCGCAGAACCGCGACCGCGTCCGGGTCCTCGGTCAAGGACAGCAGCAGGTGTTCCAAGGTCGCGTATTCGTGCCGGCGCTCGTTCGCGTAAGCCAAGGCACGGTGAAGGGTCTGTTCCAGATTGGCCGAGAGCATCCGGCGTCTATTCCTTTTCTAGGGTGCACTGAAGAGGGTGTTGATGGCGCCGCGCGTATTCCACCACCTGGGTTACCTTGGTCTCGGCGATTTCATAGGTGAAGACGCCGCATATTCCCACGCCGCGCTGGTGAACGTGCATCATAATCTGTGTGGCATCGCTGCGGCCCATTCCGAAGATTTGCTCCAGCACATGTACGACAAACTCCATCGGCGTGTAGTCATCGTTCAGCATGAGCACCTTATACATCGAAGGTGTCTTCGTCTTGGGTTTGGTCTTGACGATGACATCGGTCGATGAGCCGCCTTTTCCCGGTCCATCCTTCTTGGTCATATCCGGCGCGCCTGTCTCAAAACTCATAGCCCATAATACCAAAATCTTATCGCGGGAAAAACACCCTCGATCCTTGGTATTAAATGGCGACTTAAAAATTTATCCCAAGAGGGTTAACGAAATTTGGCCGGAGAATTCGATGTTGCGGCACAGCATACCCCCTACCTGCCGCATCCGGATCTCAGATCCGGGGCGCCAGCCATAATAAACCATTGGCCCCTATGGCTAAATCGAAACGGGGCGTGGAGTCCTCCCGCGCGCCTGTATGCTGCCGGCGGTCAATAGGGCCGACATCCCGGGGCGGATTTACGGCCACCCCGGTCGCGTCGCGGTCCAGCAGGACGGCGGGAAAGCTCAAGGCCGCGAAGCGGTCGCCGCCATAACGCCAGGCGTTGAAGAAGATCTCACCGTTCCGGCAGCCGACGAAGGTCCAGAAAAACTCCTCGGACGCCAAATTCATGCCCGGCGGCGGCGGCGAGAAGGCTGTGTCATCGCTCAAAGCCTGTTCCAGCTTGGCCATATCCGCGGTTGTTAGCCGGGCCCGGGCCGTGGTCCAGCCGCCCAGGCTTCCCAGATTATTGAAAGAGAGCCCCAATAAGCCAAGACCGCCGCCACGCTGGACCCGGGCGGTGTAGGATCCGCCACCGCTATCGGCCAGTATTTCATAGGTCCGGACCTGGCGGTCGTATTCGCCATTATAGACCAGGCGGTACTGCTTGGCGGCGCCCGGCACGCAAACAGCGCGCATGTCATCGCCGTTGAGATAGCTGAACCAGGCGACCTTTTGGGTTAAAGGCTGGTCGATTCCGCCCCGGTAGGTACAAGCCGTGAGAAGTCCAAGCCCGGCCAGGCACAGGGCGCCGAGCAGCCGGCGCGGCTGCGAACTATGCTTAACGCCATGGAAAGCACGAAAGCGAAACGGAAGGCTTAGACGCATCGATTTTTAACCAAATTTCAGGGTGGGACCATTAAGCTGGACATATCTCAGTCATATACCTAGAATCTTTGCAAAATACACTATGATTCCAGGTTTTTACTGAGGGCCGCGCTTGTTTCACACTACAGATTACGGGTTTAGAATGGGGTTTCGGAAGCATTTCTTACGCGCCGGCACGACCGCGCTTGCCGCTGCTTTCACGATGCTCTTTGCCGCCGCCGATGTCCAGGCGCGTTATGCGGCGGTTGTCATGGATTTCGAAACCGGCAAGGTGATCGAGGAAACCAACGCGGATACCCGCAACTACCCGGCGTCCCTGGTCAAGATGATGACCTTGTACATGGCGTTCGAAGCCCTGCAACTCGGCAACCTTACCTTGGATCAAGAGCTTCCGGTTTCGCGCCGGGCCACCGGCATGCCGCCCTCCAAGCTAGGCCTCAAGAAGGGCACCACGATCAAGGTCCGCGAAGTTATCTTGTCCTTGGTGACCAAATCGGCCAACGACGCCGCCGTGGTCATGGCCGAGGCCCTGGGCACCAAGGAAAGCCGCTTTGCCCGAATGATGACCAAGAAGGCCCGCAGCCTGGGTATGAAGCGGACCAGCTTTCGCAACGCCTCGGGCCTGCCGAACCGGCGTCAACTCAGCACCGCGCGCGACATGGCCATTCTGGCGCGCGCCCTGATTCGCGATTTTCCGCAGTATTACGATTACTTCTCCACCACCGATTTCACTTACAACGGCCGTAAATACCGCAACCACAACGGTTTGCTGCGTCATTACGAGGGCACGGACGGCCTGAAGACCGGCTATATCCGGGCGTCAGGCTTCAATCTCGCCGCCTCGGCAGTGCGTAATGGGCGGCGCCTGATCGCCGTGGTCTTCGGAGGCCGCTCCCCCACTACGCGCGACCGTCAGGTCGCCCGGCTGCTCGACCGGGGTTTCAAGGCCACGGCGGACATGCCCCTGATCGCCAGCGCCGACTCTATTGTGAAACGGGGTGAAGGCATCAAGCGGCGCGACGGCAAAAGCGCGCCCGCCGCCAAGGCGGCGCAAAAAGTTCCGGCTCCCGCCGCCAAGGCGGCGCCAAAGATTCCGGCGCCCGCCAAGGGCCGCGTGCCGCCGCCTAAGAACGGGCGCGACTTGGCCTGGGGGGTTCAGGTCGGCGCCTATTACCGCTACCGCCTGGCGGAGAACGCGGCGATCAAAGCGGCCGCCAACCTCCCGGCCTTACTGGCCGACACCCGGATTCACGTCCCCTCCATAGCCGGCCGGCGGGGCCGCATTTACCGGGCCCGTCTTCTCGGGTTGACTCAGGCGAACGCGCGCGGCGCCTGCCGCAAGCTTGAAGCCTTGAATACCGATTGCCTGGTAGTGAAGAGCAACCCGACCCTGGCGCTCAAGTAACAAGACAGCGCCATCGCCACCAACTAGAGCCCATTCCAGGCGCCTAGGGCTATGGCAAGCAGGTTGGCGCGCTACCCTGTACCGCGCCTGGAACCAAGGCGCCCAGGGACCCGGTGCGCGGCTTGAACATGGCGCTTTGACGCAGGATCGTGGTCCCGAACAAGTTCGGCGCCACGAAGGGTTGGTATTGATACATGACCTCGGCGATGATCGCGACTTCACCCTCGACCATGGTAAAGCCCGTGGGCATTGTCGCGGTTCCACCGGCAGTGCCGATCGCACTGATTTCCGCGAGAGAGCCGGCGCCCGAACACTGCCAGCTGACTATTGGCGTGGTCGCATTTCGTGTCACGGCGGTCACGATAAGAACCCCTTCCGTACTCATATCGAAGGGTGACATTACGTAGCTGGCAGCGTCGTACAAATTATCGATCTGGGTTAAACTAAGCGTCGTTTTCGTCACCGCGACCATATCGGACATGGAAGTCGCGGTACGGCTTAGCTTCTGCTGGAGCAAGGCAAAACGGCCAATTTCCAATCCGCTCAAGAGGATTGTCAGCATAACCGGCATCAGAATCGCGGTCTCGACAAAGATACTGCCGCGGCGGTCTTTCAGGAAACGGCGCCCGCCACCCACGATACGCCCGGCGCTCTTGCGAATTCGGCTCAACATCCCGTGGTCCCCGTACCTGCCGGACCCGTCACAAGAGGGGCCGTGAAGTCGAAGGGTTCATTGCGGACCGCGACGCTGACCCCAATGGGCATTTTCCCATCGGGCCCAAAGAAGTTTCCAATGAGCGGCGTCAAGGCGGCCCAATCGTAGGCCACCGTATAGAGCACAACGGAGCCGGGCCCGCCGAACCCCGTGGCAGCCATGTCCAGATCCCTAGTCCCATTGCCGTTCACATCGGTGAAGACCTCGCCAATATCATAGCTGCCGCTTGCGTCGGCATCGATGTAGGGCTCGGGCTCGCCGATCGAATCGAAACAGGGATAGACTCTCGTCGCGACGGTTAAATCGTCCATGTTGACCATGCCGATCGTCGCGTCCGCGATCTCCTGACGAATCGCGTCAATACGCGGAACGGTAACGGCCACCGTTTGAAAACCGGTCCGGCCCAGGCGCGACGCATTCTGGAGGCCACCCTCCATCAGCGAGGACACGAAAAGCACCATCATAAAATCGATGATAGCGGCCATGGTCAAAATGACGATCGGCGCGGCGAGAGCGAACTCTATCGCCGAGCTACCTTCCTTGGCTCTCCAAAACCGGCGCAAAAAACGGTGACAAGCCATGTCTGTCCTCGCCCTTATTTTTTTTCCTGGCCTTCAACGGACGTGAAATGCCCAGGTCATGCGGAGACCATGGGAAAACCTCTAGATGAGATTGAGGGTTACAAGTTAATAAATTGATAAAGTCTTATAAACTTTCAATACAGATGAAATAACACAAAATATTGGCGACTATATTGAAAATACTTATAAAATTATATTAAGTATATAACCTCTAATTGCTTAAAATATTTATATTCCGTTTATCTTTTGGTCAGAGAATGGGTGCAATGGGTGCTGAGAAAAATACCCAGCTATCGATGAGGTGCGATTGTGAAGACTTCGCTGTTCGGGTATCTCCGCCAAAAAAGCCTTGCGTTCCACAAGAACGACAGGGGCTCCATGGCGATTTTCATGGCGTTCGGGGCCATCGCTTTTGTCGGAATCGCCGGCCTTAGCGTGGACGCCGCGCGTGGATACTTGGTGCAGGCCCGCCTAGCGAGCGCCCTTGACGCCGCCGGCCTGGCGGGCGCCCGGGTGATGTTTTCGCCAGATCGCGATGCGGAGATCTTAAAATACTTCAACGCCAATTTCCCGCCCAATTATCTCGGCGCAAGCGTCACGCCGCCCGTTCCCCCACCCGTAACACCGGGTCAAACGACACTGAGCCTCACTGCCTCAGCGATAATCGATACGACTCTTACCAGTGTCTTTGGTATCCATACCATGCAAGTTTCCGCTGTCTCGGGCGTTACCCGGTCAACGCCGTCGTTGGACGTGGTTATCGCCATGGACATGTCCGGGTCGATGGATTCGAACCTTGGCGGCAATACGCGGCTCGAACATGCTATTGTCGCATCCAAGTCCATGACGGACATTCTTTTCAACGACCCTAATGTTATCGACCTTAATATCGGCTTGGTTCCATGGAGCAGCAAGGTCAACGTCACCGACGACAGCATCGCCTTCGATCCTGCTTTGACCATTACCCTGCCGGTGGCGAACTTCACGAATCCAATTACCGGGGCAAGCCAAAGCAACGTTTTCTACGCCAATAATTCTCCCGTTCCCTTGCTAGTGGCGCCGCCGGCGCTGGAGCCCCTTATCGTCGACGACAATGGCGACGGTGAATACGATAGAAATGACGATACCTTTTCCGACCTCAATGGCAACGGGGTCTACGATAAGGCTTGGCATGGCTGCGTTTTCGCCCGCTATGACGACGATGTCTCCAGCACCAACGACGCGGACCTGGACGTTGGTCCGCTGTTCGGCGTGGGCGGTAATGACTGGCCGGCATGGGAGCCTGTGGATGGGAACGGCGAACCGGATACGGACAACAACAGATGCTCCATGGCGAACAATTACAGTAGCACTTGCGTCCCCTGCCTAAGTCAAGGCATCACGCCGTTGCAATCCACTCAAGCGGCGATAGATGCCGAGATCGATAACTTGAACAATCCTGTTGGCTCGACCGAGATGATTGGCGGCCTGGCTTGGGCTTGGCGTGTTCTGGTTCCGGAGGCGCCCTTCACCGAAGCCCCCGCCGATCCGAACAATCAGCGCATCAAGGCTATTATCTTGCTGACCGACGGCGCCTACACGGGTTGGTATAACGATGACTACAAGCGGGCCTTCGGCGGCGGTAGCTCCGCGCGGCCGGAAGGGCCCAACCGGCTCATTGCCCTGGGCGACAGAATCAAAGCTACCGGTGTGCGGGTTTATGTCATCCAATTCACCACCACCACCGGCCAAGCCGACATGAAGGCCGTCGCGACGGCGGAATTCCCGCCGTTTTACAACGCACCCGCGTCAGGGGCTGATCTAGAAGATGTATTTCGGGAGATCGCGGACGATCTGGTCGAGCTTCACATCTCTAGCTAAAACTCGGATCGTCGGGAAGCGGCAAACCGATCGCGGCAATGCGGCCCTTGAGTTCGGAGATCAATCGCTTTAAGCCCTCGGCATTGGAAGATTCGCAACGTGCGACCAGGACATCTTGTGTGTTGGACGCGCGCAACAGCCACCAACCGTCTGGCGTACGCACACGCACGCCGTCGATCTCATTGACCTCGGCGTTTTCGGACAGCAAGCGTTCGCGCACTTCTTCAATCGCCGGGCGCTTGCGTTCTTCGGGGCAAGGAAAGCGGATTTCCGGGGTATTGACTACCGGCGGCAGGGAATCGCGAAACGCCGCCATGCTTTCGGATGCGCGGCTCATCAGTTCGATCAATCGAATGGCCGCATAGGGGGCGTCATCGAAACCGAAATAACGGTCGGCGAAAAATATGTGTCCTGACACCTCGCCCCCGAGGATCGCGCCGGTTTCGGCCATCTTCGCCTTGATCAAGGAGTGCCCGGTCTTCCACATGACCGGCACACCGCCCGCGCGCGTAAGCTCGTCGAACAAGACCTGGCTGGTCTTGACGTCGGCGATAATGGTGGCGCCAGGTTGGCGCGTTAGAATATCGCGGCCATAGAGGATCACAAGCTGATCGCCCCAGAGGATCCGGCCTTTCTCGTCAATCGCGCCGATACGGTCGCCGTCACCGTCGAAGGCGATCCCGAAATCGCAAGCCTGCTCCAGAACCACCGCTTTTAACTGTTCGAGGTTCTCGGGCACGGTCGGGTCTGGATGATGGGCCGGGAAGGTGCCGTCGATGACTTCGTTAAGCAGGATATGTTCGCCCGGCAGACGCTTGACTATCGCCGCCATGACGTCGCCCGCCGCACCGTTACCGGCATCCCAGGCAACTTTCAGATTCCGCGGCCCACCCTCGAAATCCTTGACCAGGCGGGAAACGTAATCGTCGAACACAGACTGCTCGCGCGCGCCGCCGGCGCCGGTCTCGTAGTCGCCCGCCGCCGCTATGCGGCCTAAATCTTGAATATCCTCGCCAAAGAACGAGGCCTTGCCCAGCATCATCTTGAAGCCGTTGTAGTCGGGCGGGTTATGCGACCCGGTGATCATGATGCCGCCATCCGCCTCCAGGGTAAGGACGGCGAAATACAGCATCGGCGTCGGGCCTAGGCCGATTCGTATGGCCTCCAGACCGCAAGCGGCGATCCCTTCGACCACCGCCGCCTCTATTTCGGGCGATGAATGCCGGCCATCGTAGCCGATGCAAACCGAAGCGCCGCCGGCGCGGCGGACCCGGGTGCCGAAGGCGCGCCCCAGGGCCCGCGCGTCGGCCACCGACAGGGTCTGACCGACAACGCCGCGCACATCGTACTCGCGCAGTATGCTTGGATCGAAGCGGTGCGCCGCCGCCGCGCCCAGGCCCCCCGTCATGCTAAGCCTCCAGCGCCAGGTTTGGCCGGCCGATGCAGGTGTAGTCGAATCCTGCGGCCCGCACTTCCTCGGGGTCGTAGATGTTGCGCAGATCGACCATGATCGGGGTCTTCATCGTCTGCTTGACGCGCGCCAGGTCCAAGGCGCGGAAGGCGTTCCATTCGGTTACGATCACCAAG
Organism: Kiloniellaceae bacterium; assembly: GCA_021776135.1. Taxonomy (GTDB): domain Bacteria; phylum Pseudomonadota; class Alphaproteobacteria; order Kiloniellales; family J153; genus JAJFGN01. The sequence continues at coordinate 37,618 of JAJFGL010000007.1, read as the reverse complement.
GCGTCGGCGCCGTCCATGGCTTCGTAGGCGCCCTCGCAATAGTCGGCGCCATCCATGAGTTTCTTCGCCTCTTCCATGCCTTGCGGATCGTAAACCCGGACCCGCGCGCCGGCGGCCTGAAGCGCCGAAACGATGTCGAGGCTGGGCGCGTCGCGCATATCGTCGGTGTTGGGTTTGAAGGTCAATCCCAGGACCGCGATGGTCTTGCCTTCGACCGTGCCGCCGCATTGCGCGATCACCCTTTGCGCCATGTTCCGTTTACGCTCGGCATTGATCTCGATCACCGATTCGACGATCCGCAAGGGCGCCCCCGCCTGTTGCGCGGTTCGCGCCAAGGCCAAGGTATCCTTGGGAAAGCAAGAGCCGCCATAGCCGGGGCCGGCGTGCAGGAACTTACGGCCGATCCGTCCATCGAGGCCGATACCGCGGGCCACGTCGTGCACGTCGCCGCCGACTTTCTCGCACAAGTCGGCGATCTCGTTGATGAAGGTGATCTTAGCGGCCAGGAAGGCGTTGGCCGCGTATTTGGTCAACTCGGCCGATTCCACGGAGGTGTGAACGATCGGCGTTTCCATCAAATAAAGCGGCCGGTAAATGCGTTGCATGGTTTTCCGCGCGCGCTCGGACTCCGTCCCGATGACGACCCGGTCGGGGCGCATGAAATCGCCGATCGCCGCCCCTTCGCGTAAAAATTCAGGATTCGAGACGACGTCGAAATCGGCGTCCGGCCGCGTGTCGCGGATAATGCGCTCGATCTCGGCCCCGGTCCCGACCGGCACCGTCGATTTCGTCACCACCACGGTATAGCCGGTCATGGCCACCGCGATTTCGCGCGCGGCGGCATGAACATAGCTCAGATCGGCGAAGCCGTCCCCGCGCCGGCTGGGCGTCCCAACCGCGATGAACACGGCATCGGCGGCACTAACGGCCTGCTTCAGATCGGTGGTGAATTCCAAGCGGCCCTCGGCGATATTGCGTTCGATCAATTCGTCCAGGCCGGGTTCGAATATCGGGATCTCGCCTTTGAGCAGTCGCGCAATCTTACCCGAATCCGTGTCCACGCATTTTACGTCGATCCCGAACTCGGAAAAGCAGGCGCCGGACACCAGGCCGACATAACCGGCGCCGATCATCGCGATTTGCATTCAACTCACTCCATCGAAAGTTATTTTCAAGATGCCGCGTCCTTGCCTGGCGGTAGTGCCTTGGCGTAACGCCGCACGATATCCGTCATGGCCTGAGCCAGATCGTCGCGATCCAAGGCGAAGGCAATGTTCGCTTCGAGAAAACCGGCCTTGCTCCCGCAATCGAAACGCCGGCCGTCGAAACGGAAACCATGGAAAGGTACCCGACCGATCGTGCGGGCGATGGCGTCGGTTAACTGTATTTCGCCGCCGGCCCCCGCTTCCTGCCGGTCCAGTTCGGTAAAGACCAGAGGATCCAGAATATAGCGGCCGATGATCGAGAGGGTCGAGGGGGCGTCTTCGGGCGCCGGTTTTTCAACCAGGCCCTTGGCGGCCGCGAGCTTACCCTCCTCGCCGACCACATCGAGGATACCGTAACGGTTGGTCTCCGCCCGTGGCACATCCATGACCGCCGCCATGTTGCCACCGGCCACGCGATAGGCATCCATCATCTGTTTAAGGCAAGGCTCCTTGGCCATGATCAGATCGTCGGCTAGCAGGACCGCCACCGCTTCGTCGCGGATCAGCCGGCGTGCGCACCAAACGGCATGGCCCAGTCCGAGGGGGTCTTGTTGGCGAATGTAAGCCACTTGTCCAGGCTCGAGCATCATGTCGCGGCTGGCGCGCAGTTCCGTCTCCTTGCCGCGCGCGCTCAATACCTCGGTCAGCTCGGCGCCATGATCGAAATGGTCCTCGATCGAGGACTTGCCGCGTCCGGTCACGAAGATGAATTCCTCGATACCGGAGGCGCGGGCCTCCTCGACCGCGTATTGAATCAAGGGCTTATCGACAACCGGAAGCATTTCCTTAGGCATGGCCTTGGTGGCCGGCAAAAACCGGGTGCCAAGGCCGCCGACGGGAAATATCGCGGTGCGCGGTGGGCGTCGCATCTTGTTGTTGGTCCGTCCGGGTTATACTTGTGAGTTCGATTTTGGCGTCCTAGCCATGCCCTTACTCGAATATCAAGCAAACGTAAATTAACTATCTACGCTCAAGCCCCGAGCAGGAGATCCTTGGCCTCGTTGATCTTGGCGGCCAGGTAATTCGACCCGCCGTGATCGGGATGCAGCTTTTTCATCAAGCGCCGGTGGGATTGACGGATTTCCTCCGGCGCCGCGCCCGCCTTGAGGCCCAGAACGTCATAAGCTTCTTCCCGGGTCATGAAGCCGCCCGGCGCACCCGCCGCCCCCTCATGGTCCGCCGCCGGCCCGGCGCCCGCCGCCGCGCGCCACTCGGCGCCATGACGGCGATCCAGATAGGCCTCGAGAACCGCGGTCGATTGTGCGTCCGCGGCCCGGCATTCACCCCACAACGCCAGCAAGTCCGCCATCGCCATGTCGCCCAGGTTCCGGCCTTGAAAATGGCCCTCGGCCACGACCCCCTCCATGTCCCCGGTATCGTGATCCAGGGTCATGTGCAGCATCCGAGTGCGAATTGACGAGCTTTGTCCGGGGCTTGGCCCCCGGGCCGCCTTGATCTGGTTCCAGATCGCGCGCCCGCGCAATAAAAGCGGAATCAGCATGGGCAGGGAGAGAGCGGCCAGGGCCTGACGCCCACCCCAAATCAGATAGCCGCCCAGGACCAGCCCGGCGCCTGCCGCCGTCCAGCGCAAGACCCCAATGACCCGGCGCGGCTCGGCGTCGATGAACCAGCGCGCGATCAGCAGGAAACCGAACAGAAGGCTCAATCCCAGGATGGAATAGGCGATCACGATACCATGCCTTTTTCGTTCCCTACTTCACTTGATGGGTCAGCAAGCTGACGATCCCGCCCTTTCGGCGGCCATAGTTTTCCAAGGCCTTGCGACCGCCGGCCGCGAAGACCGCCACCGCCGACAGCAGATCGCGCAGGTGTTGCGCGCTGTTGGCGTCGAAGGGGCAGTAGGCGCCGCCGGAAAGACGCGCGATCTGCTGAAAGGCCGAGCGCGACAAGGGTTCCTGGCCCTCGTGAAACATGAAGCAAGGCACGCCCAGCAATCCCAGGCGCCCGGCCAGGTGCCCCAGTTTGTCGATGTCTTCCTCCACGCAATCGCCGACGAATACCAAGGCCGCGACCTTTTCGCGCTCGCTCTCGCGGATGGTGTGTTTCAGGATCTTGGCGATCTGAGTCTGCCCGGCCTGGCAAAAGACCCGGGTCATGCGGCGCAGGAGATCCTTGGAATTGTCGATCCAGGGACTCGCCTTGCACTCGCCGAATCCGCGGTAATAGACAAGCTGTATGTCCAGGCCCCCAAGGGCCGCGGTTTCGGTGAACATCTCAGCCTGAATATGGCTGGCGCGGTCCCAGGACGGCTGACGGCTGGCGGTCGCGTCCATGGCGAAAACCAAGCGTCCCCGGCCCTCGCCCACGGGCTTGGCGGGCGCCAGCGCGACCTTGCGCAGAAAGTCGTCGACCGCGCTTTGGCTCGACTTATCCGGCAGTTTTTCGTCACTGGTCATAAATCATCATACCGCCTCACCCTACATGCTAACATGGGCGTTTTCGTTAGTCAGTTCCAGAGCCGGGCAGGCGCAGGGCGCGCAGCAAATCGCGCACCTCCTGGCGGGCCGCGACATGGCTGAGATTGAGGCGGAATCCGGGCGCTTTATCGCGCAGATCCAAAAGCGTCAGGCCCTTGGGGAACAGCTCGCGGAAGATCACCCTTTCGCCAAAGCCCGGTGCGATCCGGAATTGTATCCGCTTCGCCAAGAGACGAAGCAAGGCCGCGACCTCGCGCTTGTTGCGCGCGTCGATATGGCCCAGCCGGTTACGCATGACGATCCAATCGATCGGTTTGAGCCCAGATCGGGCGCGGCTTTGCCGCTGCTCCCAGACCATCTGGCTGTAGGTGCTCGGCCCCAGCACCGCGCGGCCCTCGACATCGACACGCGCCAGGACATCCAGGTCCAGAAAGCTGTCGTTCAGCGGCGTGATCAAGGTGTCGGCGCTGGCGTGTCCGATGCGCGAGAGGTAGCTGTCGCTGCCCGGCGTGTCCATGACCACATAGTCGCAAGCGGCCAAGTCGCTCAGCGCGGCGTCCAAGGCGGCGCGATCCTCGGCTTGGGCCTGGGTCCGCGTATCCGCTTGCGAGGCATGGACCCGGTGCAGGGCCGGTATGTCCAAGTTGCCGCCGCCAGTCTCGGCGGTCGCGCGCCGGTTCTCGATCTGGCGCGACAAGGTGCCTTGGCGCGCGTCCAGATCGATGCAGCCGACGCGCAGACCCTGCTTTAGCAGCGCCACCGTCAAGTGCATGGCGGTGGTCGATTTACCGGACCCCCCCTTCTCATTGCCGAGAACCAGGATGTGCGGCCGGCCGGCAGCGGTCATGCCGGGCGAATCCAAACCGCGGTATCGTGAAACACGGCGCCGCCCCTGGGCGGCCCGGCATCGGCGCTGACCAGGGTATTGATGCCCAGGCCTTCCTCGAAGTCCGCGTTGGGCCAAATACCTTCGACCGCGACCACTCCGGCTTGCACCCCATCGAAAGGACGCAGGTGCAAGACCACGGAGCCCAAGCGGTTGCCGAGCCGCACCCGGTCGCCGTCCTCGAAACCCAGGCGCTTGCAAGTTTTAGGGTGGACCAGGACCGTGGGCCGGCCTTCCCGCTTTCGGCTGCCGGGGGTTTCGGTGAAGGAGGTGTTTAGGAAGGTGCGCGCCGGCGGGGCGATCATGCGGAATGGGTGCGCGTCATCGGCGGCGTCGATGATCGGGGCATGGCCGGGCAGGCGCGGCATGGGCGCCGCGTCGGGGCCAACCGCGGCCCAATCGGGCTTGAAGTGGAAACGCTTATCGGCGTGGGCGAAACCGTCCAGGAAATGCATGGTTTCGAACGGCGGGGCGCAGTCCAGCCAATGCCGGTCGTACATGGTTTGCGCGTCCGGTAAGCCCGAGTCTTTCAAGGTCGCGTCGATGATTTCCCACTCGCTCATGTGAAAGCCGGGATGCTCGGCGCCCAAGCGTTTGGCCAACTCGCAAATCACCGTGTGATTGCTTCGGCTTTCGGCATGGGCTTCGATGACCTTACGCGCGACCTGAAGGTGAGTGTGGCCGCTGGCGGTATAGATGTCGTCGTGTTCCAGAAAGGTGGTCGCGGGCAGTACGATATCGGCCATGGCGGCGGTTTCGGTCATGAACTGCTCGTGGACGCAGACAAAGAGATCGCCACGCCGGAAACCGTCGCGCACCCGCGCCGATTCGGGGCATACCACCATGGGATTGGTGTTCTGGATGAACAGCGCCGTGACCGGCGGGCCATCGCCCAGGTCTTGGCGGTCGCCGGTCAGGACCGGCCCGATGCGCGATTGGTCGAGTATCCGCACCGAGGGGTCCAAAACATCCAGGCCCTGGATCAAGCTTCGGTCCAGGGGGTAGATCGTAGCGTTGCCATACAAGGCCCCGCCGCCCTCATGGGCCCAAGCCCCGGTGATCGTCGGCAAGCAGGTTACCGCGTGCAGATTTGAGGCCCCGTTGCGCGAGCGCGCGAAACCGTAGCCGACCCGGATGAAACTACGCTCGGTGGCGCCGTATAGCCGCGCGAAGTCGATAATCTCCTGGGCATCCAGGCCGGTGATTTCGGCCGCCCATTCCGGTGTGCAAGCGGCGTAGTGAGCCTCGATCTCATCGTCCCAATCGCTGTAGCGCGCCAGGTATTCGCGGTCGGCGAAACCCCCGGCCAAGAGAATATGACCGATGGCGGCGGCCAGGGCCCCGTCGGTCCCCGGCTTGACCATCAGGTGCACGTCGGCCTGTTCCGCGGTCCCGGTGCGATAGGGATCGACCACCACCAGCTTGGCGCCCCGGTCCTTCCGGGCCCTGGCGATATGGGTCATGACGTTGACCTGGGTCGAGACCGGGTTGCCGCCCCAGACCACGATCAGGTCGGATTTCGCGATTTCGCGCGAATCGATGCCCCGCTTCTCGCCGACCCCCGCTTGCCAGCCCGAATCCGGCAAGGTGGTGCAGATGGTGGAATGCTGGCGCGCGTAGCCCTTGGCGTGGCGCAGGCGTTCGATCCCATCGCGCTGCACCAGGCCCATGGTGCCGGCGAAGAAATAGGGCCAGACCGCCTCGGCGCCATAGCGCTGTTCGGCCTGGAGCATGCCTTGCGCGGTTTCATCCAGGGCCTGGTCCCAGGAAACTGGCGTGAAGGCGGACATCCCCACGCCTTTCTCCCCGGTTCGTTTCAGCGGCACGCTCAGGCGGTCCGGATGGTGAACCCGCTCGCCATAGCGCGCGACCTTGGCGCAGATCACACCGGCGGTATAGCTGTTGCCCTTGGCCCCCCGCACCTTGCCGATGCGGGTATCCGAAAGAACCTCGACCTCCAAGGCGCAGGTCGAGGGACAGTCGTGCGGGCACACGGAATGGACGAAGGCTGGACTAGTCGGGGTATTGAGCGGCATGGCGGTGTCGTGACTCAGCGGTTGCGCGGCAATGGCATGACTCTATCGCCCCAGTGGAGAGGCATCAAACACTCTGCCAGGACCGGCGCGAAAACCTGGTTAACGCCGCTTCGGCCCCCTCCTGGTATTTCCTTACTAAACGGAGAGACTAAAAGCCGGCCCCGGTAATCGGTACCGCAAAGACCACGCATCGTCTAAGCTCGCCCCCATGCTCGAACGTGGCGATACCTATGACGGCACCTGTGCCGGATTCCGTTGGCGGGTGCCGGAACGCTATAACATCGGCGCCGATATCTGCGACAAATGGGCCGGGGAGCCAGATCGCCTGGCGCTTATCTATAAGCGCGCGTCCGGAATCGCGGGACCGGCGGTCGAAAACTACACATTCCACGATCTTTCCCGCCTCTCCAACAAGCTGGCCAATGCCCTGACCGCCCACGGCGCAGCGCGGGGCGATCGTATCGCTATCCTGCTGCCCCAGGCGCCGGAGACGGCCATCTCCCATATCGCCGCCTATAAGCTGGGCGCTATCGCGGTGCCTCTGTTTACCTTGTTCGGGGCCGAGGCCCTGGAATACCGCCTCAGCGACAGCGGCGCGGCGGTCCTGATCGCCGATCGGAACGGCCTGGCCAAGATCGCGGAAATCCGCGCCCGCCTGCCGGCCCTGAAACTGGTGCTGTGCATCGATGGACCCGGCGAGGGCGCCCTCGGCTTCCACGAAGAACTGGCGCGGGCCCGCGACAGCTACACCCCCGCCGATACCCTGGCCGAGGATCCGGCCTTGATCATCTATACCTCCGGCACCACCGGGCCGCCCAAGGGCGCCCTCCACGCCCAGAGAGTACTGCTCGGCCACCTGCCGGGGGTTGAGTTCCCTCAGGAATTCTTTCCTCAAGCGGGGGATCTGTTCTGGACCCCGGCGGATTGGGCCTGGATCGGCGGCCTGATCGACGTGCTGCTGCCGGCCTGGCACCACGGCGTGCCGGTTTTGGCGCACCGCTTCGCCAAGTTCGACCCCGAGGAGGCCTTCCGCCTCATGGCCGATTTCGGCGTGCGCAACGCCTTCATGCCGCCAACCGCGCTCAAGATGATGCGCGGGGTCGAAAACCCGCGCTCGCGCTTCGCCTACGATCTGCGCTCCATGGGCAGCGGCGGCGAGACCCTGGGCGAGGGTTTGCTGGCCTGGGGGCGAGAGACCTTCGGTCTTACAATCAACGAATTCTACGGCCAGACCGAATGCAATCTGGTGATCGCCAACTGCGCCGGGATCATGCCGGTCAAACCCGGCAGCATGGGCCGCGCGGTGCCGGGCCACCGGGTCGCCATCGTCGATGAGACCGGCGCCCCCCTGCCCCCCGGCGACCACGGCAATATCGCGGTCGCGCGCCCGGACCCGGTGATGTTCCTGAAATACTGGAACAATCCCGAGGCCACGGTCGAAAAATTCGCCGGCGATTGGCTGCTTACCGGCGACACCGGCAGCCAAGATGCGCAAGGGTACTTCCATTTCGCCGGACGCCAGGACGATGTGATCACCAGCGGCGGCTACCGCATCGGCCCCGGCGAGATCGAGGACTGCCTCTTGAAGCACCCCAGCGTCGCCATGGCCGCCGCGGTCGGAGTGCCCGATGCCTTGCGCACGGAGCGGGTCAAGGCCTTCGTCGTCCTGCGCCCGGGCCACGAGGCCAGCGATGCCCTGGCGGGCGAGCTGCAAAATCACGTCAAGACGCGCCTGGCGGCCCACGAATACCCGCGCGAGATCGCCTTCATCGACGCCCTGCCCATGACCGCGACCGGCAAAATTATCCGCCGCGCACTGCGCGAACGCGGCGCTAAGCACTAGATTTCGCTAAATAAAGCGTTTCGATAGAACAAAACCCTACGCCGAGTCTTGAAATGCCGCTTGCATATACCCATGGCCTGGATTAATTCTACTCTAACTGGTTACACACGACCTTGGCTGTTCGCGCGGGTTTACGCCTTGCCGAGTTACTCCCAAGACAAGTGGCACTCCAGTCTACACGTGGCGCCGCATGGTGCGGCGCCGGATGAGCCCCTCGAAGGGAGATACTATGGCTACCGGATCTGTTAAGTGGTTTAACGCCGTTAAGGGTTACGGTTTTATCCAGCCGGACGACGGCACCAAGGACGCATTCGTGCACATCTCGGCAGTTGAGCGTGCCGGCCTGGACGGTCTGCGCGAAGGCCAAAAAGTTGAGTTCGAACTGGTCACAGGCCGTAACGGCAAGACCGCCGCGGAAAACCTGCAAGCCCTCGATTAAGTTCGACCGGCACGTCCAACGACACGGCCGAAGAAATTGGAAGGGAGCCTTTGTGGCTCCCTTCTTTTTTTGTACTGGACCTTAAAACAGATTTAGGCCGTCCCGCCCGCCCCGCTTCTGAGGGGAGCTGGGTGGGAACAGGGCCTGGGACATTTGCGCGATCAGGTTCAGGAAAGCGGGGTCCCTGGGCCCCAGCGGCCCGGCGACGCTTCCCTTGACCGAGGTGATGACAACCTCGCGGGCGCACAGGGCGGCCGTGATCCGGTCGGATTCCTTGGGCGCGCGGGCGCGGGTTTCGATCTTTCCGGCGCACAGACCGTAGGCGTCGATACCGCGCGCCGGGTTCATGGCGAAAACCACCCGATAGGGCGAGGTGTATTTCTCGGGCGCCTGGGTGAAGAAGGGCACTTTTTGTCCGAAGTGCGACTTGGCCGCCGTTTCGACCACGGCGGCGTCGAGCTCGGCCTTGGGGCGGGCGAAGGGGTTGCCGACCACCTCAGTCAACATGCCGCCCTTGGCGGCGGAATAATTCAAGATATCCGGCGTGTAACCGGAGGAAACATCACCCGGCTGTACGGTCGGCCCCCCGGCGCAAGCGGCAGCGAGGCTTAAAACCATGAGCGAAGCCGCTAGTTTTGTGGTCTTGTACATGACGGATTACCTATCTGAATAATCGCACAAGCGTGCATGGGCAACAGTATTACGTTAGAAATCGGAACGGCATCCCCTAATTTAAAGAGATATCCTCATGACCCTGATTATCGATTACTACCTTTCCCTCAACTCGCCCTGGGCCTACATGGGCGGCCCCCGCCTGGCCGCCATGGCGCAACGCCACGGCGCCGAGGTTCGGGTCAAGCCGGTTAACCTGGGCGAGATATTTCCCACCACCGGCGGCCTGCCCCTGCCCAAGCGCGCGCCGGCGCGCCAAGCCTATCGCCTGGCGGAGCTGAAACGCTGGAGCGCGTTTCTCGACCTGCCCTTGACCCTGCACCCGGCCTTCTTTCCGGCCCCCGAGGCCCTGGCCGCCGGATGCGTCATCGCGGCGGGGCAAAGCGGCGGCGACCCTCTGGGTCTGACCCAAGCCATCCTGTGCGCGGTCTGGGCCGAGGAAAAAAATATCGCCGAGGAAGCCACCCTCGCCGAGCTCGCCAAGGTCAGCGGCCACGACCCCCAAGCCCTGCTCGCCCAGGCCCAGGAGCCCGCCACGGCCGAAACCTACGCGGGCTACACGGCTGAAGCCCTCGAACGCGGCGTCTTCGGCGCCCCCAGCTACGTTTTCAACGGCGAAGTTTTCTGGGGCCAGGACCGGCTGGAATTTCTGGACAGGGCCCTGGCGGGGTGATGGAAATGAATAGCCACGCAATAAAAAAGGAACCGATCTATGACCAAGCCTCTTGAGTCCGGCTCGGCACTTCCGGCAATCACCCTGCCCCTGGTCGGCGGGGGTGAGATGACATGCGGGGGCGAAGCCGGGTGGCGATTGCTCGTGGTGTATCGCGGTAAGCATTGTCCCCTATGCAAAAAATACCTGACCAGGCTGGAAGAACTGAAACCGCGATACGGCGACGCTGCCGCCACCGTCGTTGCCATATCTGGCGATCCGCTAGAAAAGGCGGAGAGTGACAAGGCCGAACTAAATCTCAGTTTCCCGGTCGCCTATGATTTGTCCGTGGAACAGATGCGCGCCTGGGGATTGTATGTATCCTCACCGAGATCGGATCAGGAAACGGACCGGCCTTTCTCCGAGCCCGGCTTGTTCCTGCTACGCCCAGACGGAAATATCCAAATCCTCGATATTTCCAATGCGCCCTTTGCCCGGCCCGACCTGGAAACCATCCTGCTTGGATTGACCTTGGCGCGGGAAAAAGACTACCCGGTTCGCGGTACGGCTTGAAAAATCTTACGGCACCATGTTTTTCTTGCGCAATTCAGCCAGGGCCGCCTCGGTCTTGGTCAGGTTCCCTAGCCCCATGCCTTTCAGAACGTGATCGGCCTTGGTGTATTGAATCTTGGCATAGGTGACGATCTCGACCCGGTTGCCCCAGGGATCGAGAAAATCCAGGAAGCGGCCGTCCAGGAACTTTATCCCCATGCCTTCCAAGGTTTCGCGGGCCAGGTCTTTGTCGTCAACGACGATGCCGAAGTGCCGGGCGCCGTCGGGGGCCTGAGTGCGGCCCAGGGCGAAATTGATAAATTGATCGCCGAAATATATGAAGGCGGCGGTTTGGCTTCGACTTTCCAGCTTAAAATCTATAAACCCGCCGTAGAACGCGAGCGCTTCGTCGATGTCGCCGACCTCGAGCGCGACATGATTGATACCGACCGCTTTGGCCATTTTTTGCTTGGGGTTTTTAGTCATCCGGACCTCCGTGAACGCATACCGGACATATAGTCGGGCCGGCCTTGAATACCATGACGGCAGAGCATCTGTAGCATGAACGCGCTCGATATCGCGGCGGCGCTGGTTTCCCTGGCGGCCGCCTTTGGGGTTCTGAACCATTTTTATCTGCGCTTGCCTTCGGCCATCGGTTTGGTGGTTATCGCGCTCGCCAGTTCCTTGACACTGATCGCCCTCGATGCGGCGATACCGGGTTTTGGGGTCGACGATATAGTGCGGCGCCAAATCCTCGAGATCGACTTTTCCGACGCCTTGCTCAAGGGCATGCTCGGTTTCCTTTTGTTCGCGGGGGCGCTGCATGTGGATTTCGACGCCCTGCGCGATCAAAAGTGGATCGTGGCCAGCATGGCCAGTATGGGCGTACTGATTTCCACCGCCATCGTGGCCGCGGGGTTTTACTATCTGGCCGGGGTGCCCTTTCTCATTGCCCTGGTGTTCGGCGCCTTGATCTCGCCCACGGACCCGGTCGCGGTCCTGGGCCTGCTCAAGCAGGTCAAGGTGCCCAAGTCTCTGGAAGCCAAGATCGCCGGCGAGAGCCTGTTCAACGACGGGGTCGCCTATGTGGTGTTTCTGATCGCCGCCGCCATGGCTTTTCGCGCGGCGGACCAGGAACCCATGAGCGCCCTAGAAGCCGGCGAGCTTTTTATCGTCGAGGCCGGGGGCGGCGCGGTTCTAGGCGGGGTTTCCGGCTGGCTGGTGTTTCAAGTCATGCGGCGCATCGACGACTACGCCTTGGAGGTGCTTCTGACGCTGGCCCTGGTCATGGGCGGCTACTCTCTGGCGACCGCGATTCATGTCAGCGGGCCGATCGCGGTGGTGGTCGCCGGCCTGCTGATCGGCCACACCGGGGTCAAACTAGGCATGAGCCAGGAGACCCGGGCTTACGTCGATTCCTTCTGGAAGCTGATTGACGAAATACTGAACGCGGTACTGTTTTTGCTGATCGGTTTGGAGGTCTTGGCGCTAAGCCTTGAGACGCGCTACCTCCTGATCGGCCTGGCCAGTATTCCCTTGGCGGTCGCGGCGCGCTTCGTGGCCGTCGGCTTGCCCATCACCTGCCTGGGCCTGAAGCGCAGCTTCACGCGCGGGGCCATTCCGGTCATGACCTGGGGCGGCTTGCGCGGCGGCATATCCGTCGCCCTGGTCCTCTCGCTCCCGGCGGGCGAATACAAACCCTTGCTGCTGACGGCGACCTATGTGGTCGTCATTTTTTCGATTATCGTCCAGGGCTTGACCATGAAACATGTTGTGCGCCGCTTCGTTCCGGAGGAACCTAACGCATGAGCAGCTTCGAGAAATACGACGAAACCAGCCGGCATTACGACGCCACGCGCCTGGCGGTCGGCCACGAAATTATCCTAGGATGCCTGGCCGATCACGAAAAACCGCTGCACGAACTTAGGGTGCTGGACGCCGGCTGCGGCACCGGCGCCTATTCGGCCGCTCTGGTGGAGCGCGTGGCCCACATCGATGCCCTCGACCTCAGCCAAGGCATGCTCGCCCAGGCGCGCGCCAAGCTGGCCGGGCATGCGCAAGCCGGGCGGATCGGCTTTCACCAAGGCTCGATAACCGAGTTGCCATTCGAGGACGGCGCCTTCGATGCGGTTTCCATCAACCAGGTGGTCCATCACCTGGGCGACGCGGGGGAAGACTTCGTGCGCCTGCGCCAAGTCATCGGCGAATTCGCCCGGGTTTTACGGCCCGGCGGCGTCCTGGTCATGAACCACTGTTCCCAGGAGCAGTTGCGCGACGCCTATTGGTACTACCGGCTAACCCCGCGCGCCCACGACGCGGTGCGGCGCAACTTCGCGCCTTTGGAGAGCCTGCAAGAATTTCTGGCGGATGCCGGCTTCGCCCCGCGCGGCAGCTTCGTGCCTGTCGATGCCATCTGCCAGGGCGCGGCTTATTTCGACGGGCGCGGACCCCTGGATAAAAAATGGCGCGACGGCGATTCCTTCTGGGCCCTGGTCGAAGAGCAAGAACTCGCGGCGGCGCTGGAAAAGGTCCGGAGTCTCTATGAAGCGGGCGAACTCGACGCCTTCGTCGCCGAACACGACGCCCGCCGGCCCTCAATCGGCCAGATCACCTTCGTTTGCGCGGTGCGCGGCTAACTAGGCTGGCCGGATCGACATTGCCGCCGCAGACGAGCACGCCGACTCGCTCGCCGGGCGCGGGTTTGTAGGCACCCGACATCAAGGCCGCCAAGGCCGCTGCCCCTCCCGGTTCGGCGGCGGTGCGCAGGTTTTGCCACAGCCACATCTGAGCGGCACGGATCGCCTCGTCGGGAACCAGGACGACCCGATCGACATAGGCTTGCGCCAGGGGAAACATGAGCGCGCCGGCGCTACGCGCGCCCAGGGAATCGGCAGCGATACCCGATACTTCCACATCGACCGGCATGCCGGCGGCTAGGGCCGCGTGCAAGGCGTGGGAGGTCTCGGGCTCGACCGCCACCAGCTTCACATCTCCCCGGTACCAGGCGGCCATGCCGCCGATCAGGCCGCCGCCGCCCACGGCGACCAGGACCGTATCCAAGTCCGGCGCCTGTTCGGCGAACTCGCGCGCGAGCGTGCCTTGCCCTTCCAGGGTGGGAATCGCGTCATAGGCGTGAACGGAGAGGGCGCCGGTCTCCGCGATCCAGTCCTCGCAAGCTTGCAAGGCGTCGCTATAACGCGACCCGCCGACCACCGCCTCGGCGCCGAAGTCGCGGATGCGGGCGATCTTCGCCGGGGCCGAGATTTCGGGCACGAATATGCGCGCCGGCACGCCCAGCTTTTGGGCGGCATAGGCCACGGCGGCGCCGTGATTGCCCCCCGAGGCCGCGGCCACCCCGGCAGCCGGCGCCTTGGCGGCCAGAAGGTTATTAAAGGCCCCTCGCGCCTTGAAGGAGCCGCTGTGTTGGAGCAATTCGAGCTTGAGGGTCAGGGGCGCTGTCAGGCCGAAGTCTTCGCCGTCGATCTCCATGACCGGGGTCCGGCGCACCCAGCCCGCGATCCGCCGCGCGGCGGCGGCGATGGCCTCGCGGGTGACTTGTGTCTTAGCGGTGTCGTTCATCGGAACGATTTTAACTGGACCAAGACCCCGGTAAAGGGCGAACGCCGGCAACCTGGATCGCAGCGGCGATACAACAAGCGCCGCCGGGTGCCGCCGTGGCGCCAGGGCCGCCGCCGGCCTCTTTGCAAGGCCAGGCGCAGGGTGCTTTCCGCCGCCGCCTCGCCGGGCCGCACCACCCGGCACCAGATTTTCCGGGCCGTGAACTTGGCGCAGAGAGCGCGGGCATCCTGGCGCGACAAGCCGCCGCCTCGGACCCGGTAGTAAATACCCTTAGACCCGAGATCGGCCCGCGCGACCGAGAGGGTCAAATCGCCCAGTAGTTTTCCGTGCAGCCGCCTTAAACGCCGCCACTCGCCCGCGGCGGCGTCCGGGTCGCGGATCGATGTCAAGTGAATCAGATAGCCCAGCGCCGGTTCCGGGCCGGCCTTGAGCATTTCCTGTGCGGCCTTCGCCATTTCCTGTGCGGCCTTCGCCGGGGGCACGGGCTTGACGCTCGCGAACTTGCCTTGAGCGGCCGCCAGTGGCGGCGCGCCCGCGTCCTCCGGTCCCGTGACGCCGCACCAGACCCCACGCGCCGCGAAAGCCGCGCAACGGGCGCGCGCCTCCTCACGGGCCATGGTGCCGCCCTTGATCCGGTAATAGACCCCCCGCTTCGCACCCAGATCGGCCTTGGCGACCCGCAGTTCCAGATCGCCAAGCAAGGCGCCATGGACGCGGCGCAGCCGGTCCCATTCGGCGTCCGCGTCTTGCCGCTTGCGAATCGAGGTGAGATGCACGGAAAACCCCGGACTCGGCTCCTGACCAGCGGGCGCCGCCGTTTGCTTAGCCACTTGCGGTTTGGGTTTGGGCTTGGGCGCCGGTTTCGCTTTGGGCTTGGCGGTTTTCTTCACCGTTTTTGCCGGGGCTTTTCCGGGCACTTTCAAGGCCAGCTTCGCCAGGCGGCCGCCGGCGATGCGGACATCGGGGTGATCCCCGCCCAGCACCGGGGCCCATGTCGTGATTACCCGGCGGTACAAATCCAGAGCTTGCGGCGCCCGCGCCGTGGCCTCGTAAATCCCGCCCAGTTTATTCAGGGTCCGCACGATTCCGATCTGGTGGCGCGCCGCCTCGCGCTCCTGAATCTTCAAGGCGCGCTCGTAAAGCGGCTCTGCGTCCCGGTAGTTCTCGATCGCCGCCTGGGCGCCGGCCAGATCGTCGATCATGGGGATCAAGGCGGGGTCGTCCGCGCCGAAACGGGTTTCCGCGAGTTCCAGCGACAACAGGAAATAGGGCAAGGCCTGGTCGAGCTTCCCGGCCTTGGAGAGCGCCCGGCCCCGATCCATATAGCTTTCCAGCTCTCCGGACTGAGCATGGAGCGCCCCCCACCATAACGGCAGGAGCACCAATAAGACCGGAACCAAGCGGCGATTCATAGGGCGCGACCATAAACAAACCCATCGAGTCGCACATAATATCAAGTGCCCCTGGTTATGGCCTCCGGGCTGTGGAATCATGGCGTCCTTAGCCCGATTCTCCCTATTGCGAGGTGCCGCCATGCCGTCCTTCGATATCGTTTCCCGCACCGATCTGGCCGAGGTCGATAACGCCGTGCAGGGGGCCGCGCGCGAGATCGCCACGCGTTACGATTTCAAGGGCTCCAAATGTTCCTATGAGCGTAAGGACGAGGTTCTGACCCTAAAGGCCGACGACGACTACAAACTTCAGCAGATGCAGGAACTGCTGCGCGGTTACATGGTCCGGCGCAAGCTCGAGGTCGGCGCCCTCGACTTCGCCAAGCCCGAAACGGCCTCGGCCGGTTCCCTGCGCCAGACGGTGACCGTCAAGCAGGGGATCGAGCGGGAACTGGCCCAGAAAATCGTCAAGGAACTAAAGGGCGCGAAGACCAAGGTTCAAGCGGCGATCCAGGGCGACGAGTTGCGCATATCCGGCAAGAAGCGCGACGATTTGCAAAAAACGATCGAGCTGATCAAGGGCCTCAATCTCGACCAGCCGCTGCAATACGTGAATTTCCGCGATTGATCGAGATCGTCCCAGGCATCGCCCTCGACCCGCGCGAAATCACCGAGAGCTTCGTGCGCGCCTCCGGCCCCGGCGGCCAGAACGTCAACAAGGTCGCGACCGCGGTGCAGTTGCGCTTCGACCTGCGCGCCTCACCCTCCCTGCCCGGTGCGGTCCGCGCCCGGGCCGAGCGCCTGGCCGGCCAGCGCCTGACCAAGGACGGGGTGCTGGTGATTACCGCCGAACACTTCCGCAGCCAGGAGCGCAACCGCGAGGACGCCCTGGCGCGCCTGGTCGCGCTGCTGCGCGCGGCGGCCCGGCCCCCGGTCCCGCGCCGGCCAACCCGGCCGGGCCTGGGCGCCAAGCGCCGCCGCCTCGACGAAAAATCCCGGCGCGGCCAGACCAAGAAACTGCGCCGCAGCAAGCCCAGCGAGGACTGAGGCCGGCAAGCCTTGGCAAATTCGTGGCCTGGACCAGCGGGGCTTGAGCCTCTAACTTAAGCGCCCAGTAGAACCCTTTTGATTCTGCTATAAGAATCAAATCGTTGCGAAGTGAACCTATGATCGGCGGGAGGAGCCCATGGCGGACGGACGGCTCGAGAGTAAAAATGCGGTGATTTCCGGTGGCGCCGCCGGGGTCGGCGGCGCGGCATCGAAAATCTTTGCCCGTGAAGGCGCCCATGTTGCCATCGTCGATATCCAAGATGAGGTCGGCGCCGCGCTTGCCGATGAAATTCGCGGCCAAGGCGGCCAGGCCTTCTTCGTCAAGGCGGATGTTTCGTCGGGCGACGAGGTGGCGGCGGCCATGGCCGAGGTGAACAAGCGGTTCAACAACCGCATCGATATCCTCTTTAATCACGCCGGTACGGTTATCGTTAAATCGTTTCTCGAGACGACCGAGCAGGAATGGGACTGGATGATGAACGTCAACGTCAAGTCCATGTTCCTCATGACTCGCGCCGTTTTGCCGTCTATGTTGGGCAAGGGTGGTGGGGCGATTGTCAATACATCGTCGATCTCGGCCGTGGCGGGAACGCCCATGGAAGTTCTGTACTGCACCAGCAAGGGCGCCTGCCACATGTTCACCCGGGCCATAGCCACGGAATACCGCGACCAGGGCATCCGCTGTAACGCCGTCTGTCCCGGGTTTATCAAAACCGCTCATGGTTTGCGCGAACTCAAGGAATTGCAAGCTTTGGGCGTAGAGGTAACTGAAGAGGATCTTTGCCGCTTGCAGGGCCGTATCTGCGAACCGGAAGAAGTCGCCAATGTGGCGCTCTTCCTGGCGAGCAGCGAGGCCAGCTTCGTCAATGGCGAAACCGTGTTCGTCGATAACGGGATGCTGGTCAGCACCTGAAAGGAACCTACGAACGATATCGGATTCAAACCAAGGTTCCTTACCCCGGCAGGCTCTAATTAAAAAAAGAAAGACCCGATGCCTAATTTCATAAAACGATATGTGCGAATTGTCGACAGGATGAACCATGCCGTGGGCCGGGCCACGATGTACCTGGTTTTTTTGATGATCGGCGTGCTGTTCTATTCCTCGATCACCAAGACATTTTTCTTTCCGGCTCTTTGGACCCTTGAATTTGCCCAGTTTCTGATGGTCGCCTACTTCCTGCTTGGCGGCGCCTATTCAATCCAATTAAGAGGCCATGTTCGAATGGATCTGCTTTACGGATCTTGGTCCGAGCGAACTCAGCACAAATGGGATGTATTCACATCGATTTTCCTAATCACCTACATGATCATACTGCTCTACGGCAGTCTCTCCAGCTTGGGCTACGCGCTTGAGTACGGGGAACGAAGTTATTCGTCATGGCGGCCTTATATGTGGCCCGTGAAAACCGTTATGACGACGGGCATCTTTTTAATGTTGCTACAGACATTCTCGCAACTCTTCAAAGATGTGGCGGCGGCTAGAGGAATGCCCCTAACGGCGGTTGAAGAGAAGCCATCGCCATGAGCTATGAGCTGATCGCCCTGGTCATGTTTGTCGGCATGATGGGCTTGCTTCTGACCGGCCAACGGGTTTTCGCCGCCATTGGTTTTGTCGCCGCCGTTTCCGCACTGGTGCTTTGGGGCGACGGCGGGGTGGAGCTGCCCTTCAGTGCCGCCATGAAGTTGATGAAATGGTATCCCCTGATGACATTGCCGTTGTTCATCTACATGGGCTACATCATGTCGGAATCGCGTATCGCCGACGATCTTTACGAAATGTTCCATGTTTGGATGGGGCCTGTCCACGGCGGTTTGGCGATCGGAACCATCGCCTTGATGGTGGTGATATCGGCGATGAACGGCCTCTCGGTTGCCGGCATGGCGATCGGCGCGACCATAGCGCTGCCGGAATTGCTTCGCCGCGGTTATGACAAAATAATGGTGACGGGCGTTATCCAGGCCGGTAGTTCGCTCGGTATTCTTGTGCCGCCCAGCGTGGTTCTCGTGCTCTACGGCATGATCGCCCGGCAACCGGTCGGCCAGCTCTGGTTAGCCGGGGTTTTTCCCGGTCTGATGATGGCGGGCCTGTTCATCCTTTACATTGCCGTGCGCTGCCGTTTGCAACCGAAATTAGGGCCGCCGCTGGCAAAAGAAGACCGCGATATTTCTTGGGGCAAAAAGATCGCCTTATTGCGGGCGGGCCTTCTCCCGCTTTTCATTTTCGTATCCATGACGGGTTTGTTCCTTACCGGCGTAACCAGCCTGGTTGAAAGCTCTGCCGTTGGGGCGACCGCCGCCACGCTCGCCGCCTTGGTGAAGGGCCGGCTGAATGCGACGGTCATGGAGGCAACTCTGCGCAAGACGCTAGAGATTACCTGCATGTTCATGTGGATCATCATGGCCGCGCTGTGTTTCGGTGCTGTCTTCGATGGGCTTGGCGCGGTGAAGGCGATCGAACAGTTTTTTATCGGCTCGTTGCATCTGAGCCCGTGGGAAGTCCTCATCATGATGCAGTTATCCTACATAGTCATGGGCATGTTTTTGGACGATACGGCTATGCTGGTCATTGTCGCGCCGCTCTATGTGCCCTTGGTCGGATCCCTTGGGTTCGACCTTATCTGGTACGGCGTTCTCTACACGATCACCTGCCAGATCGCCTACATGACGCCGCCATTCGGGTACAATCTTTTCCTGATGCGCGCCATGGCGCCGCCAGAGATTTCCTTGGGCGACATATATAGATCGATCATTCCTTTCGTTCTTGTGATGACGCTTGCTCTAGCCCTCACCATGGTCTTCCCCCAGTTGGCCCTGTGGCTACCGCAATGGCACTACGCGAGGTGAAGCCGGTGGACAAAAACACAAGGGTTTGTAAAATGCGGTGACGATACATGCCTTATAAAAAAATCGTTTATTTTCAACGACTTTAACATGGAGGAAGTCGAAATGGCTAAAAATACAAAAAGCAACAGACGCGGATTTCTAAAAAATGCCGGCGTAGCGGTCGCCGCCACCGGCGCGGCGGCTCTAGCGGCGCCCGCGGTACAGGCGGCGGAGCCTATCAAGTGGCGTTTCCAAACCTACGCCGGATCGGCTCTGGGACAGTTTGTCAGCAAGCCAATCATCGATGCGATCAACAAGGCGGCAAAGGGCGAGTTGGAAATAGAACTATTTTACGCCGACCAGATCGTGCCCACGGGCGAGCTGTTTCGTTCGCTGCAAAAAGGCATCATCGATGCCGTGCATTCGGACGACGATTCCATGGCGGCGCCGGTCGACGTGGCGGTATTCGGTGGCTATTTCCCGATGGCGACAAGACATGCGCTCGACGTTCCGGTCCTGTTTCAACAGTACGGCCTCGCGGATATTTGGGCGGATGCCTACAAAAAGGCGGGCGGCGTGGTATGGCTGTCGGCGGCCGGGCAAGACCCCTGCAATTTCAACACCAAGAAAGAGATCAAGAGCCTGGATGACCTAAATGGCCTGCGGCTCTACACCTTCCCCACGGCGGGACGTTTCCTGTCGCAGTTTGGCGTTGTGCCGGTTCAAATCCCTTACGAGGATGCGGAAGTTGCGGTTCAGACGGGTGAGCTCGACGGCATGGCCTGGTCTGGCATAACGGAGGATTACACCGTTGGCTGGGCGGACGTGACCGACTACTTCCTCACCAACAACATCTCGGGTGCATGGATCGGTTCGTTCTACGTCAACGAGAAAAGCTGGAGCGGGCTATCCGACCACCTTAAGCAAATCGTTATGTCGTGCATCGAAAGCGGCCACTTCTTCCGCAACCAATGGTATTTCGGCGGTGAGGCCAAGCTGCGCGCCGAGGGGACTAAATTGAAAGTCAGGACGATCCCCGCCGAGCAGTGGAAAGTGGTCGAAACCGCGGCCAGCAAGTTCTGGGATGAAATCGCCGAGACCGGTGAAGTCGCCCAGAAGGTGGTCAAAATATTCAAAGACTACGACGCAGTCCGCCAGAAAGCCGGCGGCCTCTATACCTGCGGCTGAGGATCTGAGTTCCTAGCCTTATAGTGAGGCGCTAAACCGCTATATAATCGAGCCGGGTGCCGGAATTCAGGCGCCCGGTTCTTTTTTTTGCGGTTCACATGAGGCATGATCGTTTAAGAAATACAGCATCCTCATCCAGGGCCCGATCCAGCATGACGGCCGGCAACCCAGGCAACCACGGCGGACTTCATGGCAGGCAAATTGACACTGGCGGAACTGAAACAGGCCGCCGCCGGCGGCGAAATCGATACGGTCATCGCCGCCCTGGTGGACATGCAGGGCCGCCTCATGGGCAAGCGCTTTCAGGCCGAATTCTTTATCGACAGCGCCTGGGAAGAAACCCATAGCTGCAACTACCTCCTGGCCACCGACATCGAGATGGAAACGGTGGAGGGCTACAAGGCGACGTCTTGGGAGAGCGGTTACGGCGATTACGCCATGAAGCCCGATCTTTCGACCCTGCGGCGGATTCCCTGGCTGGAGGGCACGGCCCTGGTGCTTTGCGATGTGCTCGACCACCACCAGGCGCCGATCCCCCATTCGCCGCGCGCGATCCTGAAACGCCAGGTCGCGCGCCTGGAAGCCATGGGCATGAAAGCCTTCATGGCCTCGGAACTGGAATTCTTTTTGTTTCGCGAAAGCTACGAGGACGCGCACCTGCAAGGATACCAAGACCTGACGCCCTTCAGCGCCTATAACGAGGACTACAACATCTTCCAGACCACCAAGGAAGAAAACCTCATGCGCGCCATGCGCACCGGCCTGCAGGGCGCCGATGTGCCGGTGGAAAACACCAAAGGCGAGGCCGACGCGGGCCAGGCGGAAATCAACGTCCGCTACACCGACGCCCTGACCATGGCCGACCGTCATGCCATCATCAAAAACGGTTGCAAGGAAATCGCCTGGGCCAAGGGCCGCGCCATCAGCTTCATGGCCAAGTGGAGCGACAGCGCCGCCGGCAACTCGTCCCATATCCACCAATCCCTGTGGAGCCTGGACGGCCAGGCCCTGTTCCACGACTCCAAGGCCGGCCACGGCATGTCGGACCTCATGCACCACTACCTTGCCGGGCTGCTGCATCACGCCGGGGCGCTGACCTATTTCCTGGCCCCCAATATCAACTCCTACAAGCGCTTCGTGGCCGGAACCTTCGCCCCGACGGCGGCCATATGGAGCCTGGATAACCGCACCGCCGGCTACCGGGTCTGCGGCGCGGAGACCAAGGCGGTGCGGGTCGAATGCCGGGTCGGGGGCGCCGACCTCAACCCCTACCTGGCCATGGCCGCGCTTCTGGCCGCCGGCCTGGACGGCATCGAGAACAAGCGCAAACTTGAACCCGCCTTCGTCGGCGATGCCTATAGCGGCACCGGCACGCGGCAAATCCCCAACACCCTTCGCGCGGCCACCCAAGCCCTGGACGAATCGGCCATGCTGCGCGCCGCCTTCGGCGACGGGGTCATCGACCACTACCTCCACGCGGCGAAGTGGGAACAAAGCGAATTCGACCGCCGGGTCACCGATTGGGAAGTCAAACGCGGCTTCGAGCGGGCTTGATGAGAAACCAAGGAACAGAACCATGACCGGCACCCTGACATGCACCTCGCCCATCGACGGCAGCGTCTTCGCCGAACGGCCTCTGGCCGGGGACGGCGATATTGCGGCCGCCCTGGAGCGTGCCCGCAAGGCGCAAGCAGCCTGGCGCCATACGCCGCTGGACCGGCGCCAAGCCCTGCTGACCAAGGCGATCGATGCCTTCGTCGCCAAGAAGGACGAGATCGCCGGGGAGATCACCCGGCAGATGGGCCGCCCCCTCGCCTTCGCCCCCTTCGAGGTCGCCGGATTCGAGGAACGCGCCCGGCACATGATCGCCATCGCGCCCGAGGTCCTGGGCGACATCGCGGTCGAGCCCAAGGCCGGCTTCACCCGCTTTATCCGCCGCGATCCCCTGGGCGTCGTCTTCGTGGTGGCGCCTTGGAACTATCCCTATTTGACCGCCGTCAACGCGGTCGTGCCCGCCTTGGTGGCCGGCAACGCGGTGATCCTCAAGCACTCGCACCAGACGCCTTTGTGCGCCGAGCGCTTCGCGGAAGCGTTCCGGGAAGCCGGCCTGCCCGAGGGCGTGTTTCAATTCCTGCACATGAGCCACGATGCCTCGGCGAAGCTGATCGCCCACGACGGCATCGACTTCGTGTCCTTCACCGGCTCGGTCCCCGGCGGTCACGCGATTCAGGAAGCCGCCGCCCAGCGCTTTATCGGCGCCGGGCTGGAACTGGGCGGCAAAGACCCGGCCTATGTGCGCGCCGACGCCAAGCTGGACCACGCGATCGAGAACGTGGTCGACGGCGCCTTTTTCAATTCCGGGCAGTCCTGTTGCGGGATCGAGCGGGTTTATGTGGATGCCAAGATTCACGACGCCTTCGTCGCGGGCGCGGCGGAGCTGGTGCGCGGTTACGTCCTGGGCAATCCCTTGGAGACTTCCACCACCCTCGGCCCCATGGTCCGCGCCTCGGCCGCCGATTTCGTGCGCGGCCAGGTCCGCGATGCCGTCGCCGCCGGGGCCAAGGCGCTGGTCGATCCCAAGTTATTCGCCGCCGACGCGGACGGCTCGCCCTATCTGGCGCCGCAGGTTTTGTCCGGCGTCGATCACGGCATGCGGATCATGACCGAGGAAAGCTTCGGCCCGGCCCTGGGGATCATGAAAGTCGATAGCGACGAAGAAGCGATTGCGCTGATGAACGACAGCGATTACGGCCTAACCGCCTCGATCTGGACCACCGACGAGGAGGCCGCCCTTTCGATCGGCGACCGGGTCGAAACCGGCACCTGGTTCATGAACCGCTGCGACTATCTGGACCCGGCCCTGGCCTGGACCGGGGTCAAGGATTCCGGGCGCGGATGTTCCCTGAGCCGTATCGGCTTCGAGCAACTGACCCGCCCCAAATCCTTCCACCTGCGCACCGCCATCTAAGTTAAGGAACACCACCCCCATGACCATCGATCCCAAAACCTTGCGCGGCAACTGGAGCTTTCCGACCCAGATGCGTTTCGGTCCCGGCCGCATCGCGGAACTGGCGCGTGCCTGCAAGAGCCTGGGCATGACCCGGCCTCTGCTGGTCACCGACCCCGGCCTGGCCAAGTTGCCCATGATCGCCGAGGCCCTGGCCGCCAACGAGGCCGCCGGCCTGCCCACCGGCCTGTTCAGCGACGTCAAACCCAACCCGGTCGGCCAGAATGTCGAGGACGGCCTGAAGGTGTACCGCGACGGCGGCCACGACGGGGTGATCGCCTGGGGCGGCGGCAGCGGCCTGGACGCGGCCAAGGCCATCGCCTTCATGGCCGGGCAGACCAAGCCCATGTGGGATTTCGAGGATCGCGGCGACAACTGGAAGGCCGCCAACGCGGAAGGCATCCCGCCCATCGTCGCCGTGCCGACCACCGCCGGGACCGGCTCCGAGGTCGGGCGCGCGGGCGTTATCTTGGACGAATCGGACCACACCAAGAAGGTCATCTTCCACCCCAAGATGCTGGCCGGTATCGTCATCTCCGACCCGGAGCTGACCCTGGGCCTGCCCGCGCACATCACCGCCGCGACCGGCATGGACGCCCTGGCCCATTGCCTGGAGGCCTATTGTGCCCCCGGCTATCACCCCATGGCCGAGGGCATCGCGGTAGAAGGTTTGCGTTTGGTCAAGGATTGGCTGCCCACGGCGGTCAGCGACGGCAAGAACTTAGAGGCCCGGGCCCATATGCTGGTGGCGGCGAGCATGGGCGCGACCGCGTTCCAAAAGGGCCTGGGCGCCATACACGCACTCAGCCACCCGGTCGGCGCGCTCTACGACAGTCACCACGGCCTGACCAATGCGGTTTTCATGCCCTATGTCCTGGCCTTCAACAAACCGGCCATCGAAGACAAGATGGCCCGCCTCGCGGCCTGGCTGGAACTGCCCAAGCCCTCGTTTCAGGCGATCATGAATTGGGTTCTCGCCCTGCGCGAAGAATTCAACATGCCCCATACGATCGATGGCTTGGGGGTCACGGAAGACAGGCTGGACGAACTCTCGCGCATGGCCGCCGAAGATCCGACGGCTTCCGGCAATCCCATCCCCGTCGGCGCGGCGGAGTTGAAAACCATGTATATCGCGGCGCTCAAGGGCGAGGTCGGTTAGAGAAAATACCCTTCGTCTAGGTCTGCTCGCCTGCGGCGACCTCGGCTAGGATCCAGTCGCGGAAAGCCACGATTTTCGGTTCCTCGGCGCGCGCCTCCGGGCAAACCAGGTAATAGGCAAAACCGCTTAGGTCGGCTACCGTTAAATCGAAGGGCCTAAACAAACGGCCTTGTTTCAGGTCCGCCTCGATTAAGGTCTCGCTGGTCAAGGCCACGCCCTGGCCTTCCAGCGCCGCCTGGACCACCAGAACCTCCATATTGAAACGCGCGCCCCGGCTCGCATCGATATCCTCGATCCCCGCCGCCAGCAGCCACATGCGCCAATTCGGCGCGCTCACATCCTCCTGCCGCCAATTCAGGTGCAGCAGGGTGTGATGGCGCAAATCGCCGGGCACGCGCAAGGGATGCGGCCCCGCCATGAGGCGCGGACTGCACACCGGAGAATACTTTTCGCCGAACAAAGGATCGACACGGTGTCCGGGATAATGTCCGCGGCCGTAACGCAGGGCGATATCCACGCCATCGCGCCGGAAATCGACGAGATCGTCGGTGGCGTCGAGCCGTAAATCCATATCCGGACAACACTGGCGAAAGTTATCCAAGCGGGGCACCAGCCACTTGGCCGCCAGCGAGGGCCCGGCGCTGACCATCAGGACCGCGCTGTCGGCCTGTGATTTCAGGCTTTCGCTCGCCTCGGCCAGCTTGGCGAAACCGTCGCGCAGCGCCGGCAGGGCCGCCTGGGCGGCATCGCTAAGGCGCAAGGCCCGGGTCAGGCGCTGGAACAGGACCACGCCCAGAAAGTCCTCCAAGCCCTTGATCTGATGACTGACCGCCGCCGGGGTCACGCCCAGCTCCTCGGCCGCCTTGCTGAAACTCAAATGGCGGGCCGCGGCCTCAAAGGCACGCAGGGCATTCAGCGGCGGTAACTTGCGAAACATGGCACTTCTATATGTTATTTTTTCTCATCTATAACAGGATATTTTCTCGTTTGTCGAATACTTGTTTATACCTCACATTAGCTTCAGGAAACAACCTTGAGATGGAGGCCGGACAATGTACGTTTTAGGATATATAAACTATAAAGCGCATCAGGTTATCGAAAAATCAAAAATGCCGGCCCGGGCCCTGGACGCCCTGCGGAACTGGCGGGCCCGGCGCGCCGCGATCACTGAGATCGAGGCCTTGCCGGACCGGCTCTTGCGCGACATCGGTATGAATCGCGGCGATATCAACGCCACGGTGACCGCCCTGATGGGCGGGAGAGATGCCCAAGCCGCCGCCGGAACGGACACCGCCGGCGCGCCGGCCGGACCCTTCGAAACCGCTTGCTGCTGAACATCTCCGGGCGCCCGCTCCGCCGGGCGCCCGGCCTGCCCGGCCCAGCGCGGGGCCATGGCGTAATATTATTACCGAAAGATTACGCCGCCACGATCCCGGCCTTGGCAAGGGCCTGCGGATTGCTAATTTCATGTCGTTTTGCGCCCCCTTAAGCTATTGTTATTGCGTTGCGTTTACCGTGTTCCCATATTCATGACAGGTCTGCCGGACAGTCCCTCATGGGTTACGAGGAAGCGCCATGCAAATATTCACGCACCGCGAATTCGATGCTCACGAACAGGTCGTCTTTTGCCACGACCCGGGGAGCGGCCTGAAGGCCATTATCGCCATTCACAACACCCGGCGAGGCCCATCCCTCGGCGGCTGCCGCATGTGGCCTTACGCCAGCGAGGACGAGGCCCTGACCGACGTCCTGCGTCTATCCAGGGGCATGACATTCAAGTCGGCCTTGGCGGATCTGCCCTTTGGCGGCGGCAAGTCGGTCATCATCGGCAATTCGCGCCGCGACAAGAGCGAGGCGCTGTTCCGCGCCCTGGCCGGTTTCGTCGATTCCCTCGGCGGGCGCTATATCATCGCCGAGGATGTGGGCGTGACCGTGGCCGATGCCGAAATCATGGAGAAACACACAGCCTACGTCGCGGGCACCAAGGCCGGCGGTTCCGGCGATCCCTCCCCCGCCACCGCTTACGGCGTGTATATGGGGATCAAGGCCGCCGCCGCGCACCGTTTGAAACGGGAGTCGCTACAGGGTATCCGCGTCGCGGTCCAAGGCCTGGGGCAGGTCGGCAGTCATTTGTGCCGCTATCTGCATGGCGAGGGCGCCAAGCTCAGTGTCACCGATATCGACCAGCGCTCGATTGAGCGGGCGCAAGCCGAATTCGGAGCCGAGGCCGTGGCGCCCGAGGCGATCTACGACACCCCGGCGGAGATTTTCGCACCCTGCGCCCTGGGCGCGGTCATCAACGACGAAACCCTGACCCGCCTGAAGGCCAGCATCGTGGCCGGCTCCGCCAACAATCAACTGGCCGAGGCCCGCCACGGCGCCGCGCTCGCCCAACGCAACATCCTTTACGCGCCCGACTACGTCATCAACGCCGGCGGGGTCATCAACATCTCTCACGAGGGCGCGAACTACCGCAAGGACGAGGCGGTTAAACACGTCGCCCGCATTCGCGATACCTTGAGCGAGATTTTCCGCCGGGCGGATAGCGAAGGTATTCCAACCTCGCAGGCCGCCGACGCCCTGGCGCTGGATCGGCTCAACAGAATCCCCGCCGCCGCGTAATATTATCTACCCGTAGCTTTGAACCAGGCTGCCGGCGACCAGGTACCAGCCGTCCACAAGCACGAAAAAAATCAGCTTAAACGGCAGCGAAATCATAATTGGCGGCAACATCATCATGCCCATGGACATGAGCGTCGAGGCGACGACCATGTCGATCACCACGAAGGGCAGGAACAGCAGAAAGCCGATTTCGAAAGCCCGGCGCAGCTCGCTGATCATAAAC
Organism: Kiloniellaceae bacterium; assembly: GCA_021776135.1. GTDB lineage: Bacteria > Pseudomonadota > Alphaproteobacteria > Kiloniellales > J153 > JAJFGN01. Next base: position 9,853 of record JAJFGL010000007.1, on the reverse strand, counting down.
GCCGGAATGAGCGAGCGCATGGGGGTTTCTTCAGGGCCCGCCACGGGCCCGGTTCGCGCCAGGTCCATGAACAATTTCAAATCCTGTTCGCGGACATGGCTGAGCATGAAAACGCGTATCGGCGCGGAAGCTTTTTCAACGGCTTCTATTTCGGTTAGATCTTCGGCGATCAAGGGCTGGATCGCTTCGTCGTAGATGATCTCCAATGTCGGCATCATGATGAAAAGGGTGAGGAAGAGCGCCAAGCTTACGAGGACCGAATTGGGCGGCGTCTGCTGAATTCCAAGGGCGCTGCGCAGGAACGACAGCACGATGACTATACGCGTGAAAGATGTCACCATGACCAGGATCGACGGCGCGAGGCTGAGTATCGTGATCAGCACGACAAGCTGAATCAAACGGCTGGCGGTCGATCCTTGACCCTCGGGCCCCAGGTCCAATTGGAAGCTCTGGGCCGCCGCCGGTCCGGCCAGCAACAGCACCAAGGCCGCGGCCATAAAAATGCTGAACAGCAGCGCGCGTGTAAACCAGAGTCTGGTCATGTCGCGGAAAGATCGGGCCGGGGCGCGCCGCCGGGCTCCTTGCGGGCCCCGGCATCGGATGTGCGCGGCGCGATGCCGCTGTCGAGCAAGAGATCTTGCGTGGGCCCCAGCAAGACCAGATGTTCCTTCCCGTCCTGGCGCAGGAGAACCAGTTTGCGCCTGGGGTCGATGACCTTGACCTCGACGATGGCCAGGCGTTTCGTTCCGCCCTTGGTGGCCGCCAGGGCGCCGCCCAGACCGAATCGGCGGATGGCCCAGGCGCAGATGGCGATCAGAGCCAAAACCAGGGCGAGCATGGCCACGAAGCGCAGGTAAGTCTCCAGCTCCATGGAGCTAACCCCCAATCCGGTTTAGGGCCTGTGGACACTTAGGATGCCGTCGTGGCGGGATCGGATTATCCCACCCGTTAGGAGCCGGACGGCGCCGTGTGGCAGGCCCCCCACAAGCCGTTCGCGACGCGGCGGGTGGGATAATACGACCCGTCCCAGCGGGATTGGGCCAAGATGACGCGAGGCCGCGTCGCTCGTCCTTGAATATGCTCAGCATGTCCTGCGTCCTCGCTCCTAACCTCGCGTCATCTTGGCCCAACCGCGACGGCATCCTAAGTGTCCACAGGCCCTAAGTCGCCGCGCATATTCTCCAGCCGGGTTTCGATTAAGGTGCCCAAGCGGGCGAATTCCTCGATCAAGGCCTCAAGACGCGGCCGGAGTGCGGCGCCTTCGCCACCATCCAAAGTACCCAGTTGGCCGCAAAGCTTGCCGACCCGTTCCTCGACCGCGCACACATCGATTGTCCCACCGGAATCGAGGGCGCGCTGGATCGCGGCGCTAATGGCGTCCACCTCGGCTGAAATTTCGCGCGTTGAGGTCACGATTGAGAAGCTTCCCCCACCGGTGCGTCTTGAGTCCGGTACACGTAGGATAGGATTTCGGCGACGGCGGCCAGGGCCTCCAGGGGAATTTCGCTATCCAGCTCGACCGCGCCCAGGATTTCGGCCAAGTCCGCGTCGCTGCGCACCTTGATGCCCCGCTCGAACGCGATTTCCAGAATTTGCTCGGCCACCGCGCCCCGTCCCGACGCGGTCACCCGGGGCGCGCGGCGCGAACCGCCGCCGCCTTCCAGGGCCACCGCGACCGAAGCGGCGGGGCTTGGCGGGGTCTCCTGGGAGCTACCGAAAGTTAAGTCGTCGGCCAAGGCGGGCTGTCCTAATGGCGGTTAACCAGAAGCCGGCGCAAGCGCGCCGCTCAGCCTTCAATGGTGACGATACATGCTTAATGAATGGTATAGAGCCCTAAGATCCGCCGGAGCCAACCTTACGTTCACCGCGCACCTCGACCTGGGCCAGCGCCTCGGTGCCGGCGATGCGTTTTTCTTCTTGGATCCGGTCGAATATCTCGCGGCGCAATACGGTCGCGTGCTCGGGAAAGGTAAACCCAAGCTTAATCGACTTGCCCCTAACTTCAACGACCGTGACCTCGATCTCATCGTTGATAATGATCGATTCACCGATCTTTCGTGTCAAATAGAGCATTCCGGCTCCTCCTGTGCCGGCCCCCCTCCCCCAGGTTCTTGTTTCGATCGAACCTTCCTAATGGGGCGCATTAGCGCTGCATTTTATATGATTTCACTGAATTTTAACAAGCCATACTTGATACTGCCGCCACGGGGGAACGGCACAACGGCCGGACTGGCCATTGGGAGCGGAATGGACGAAAAACTCAACCTTTTCGCCGTAATCGCCAAGCGCATGGACTGGCTTGGACAGCGCCAGAACGTTCTGGCCAGGAATATGGCCAACTCCGATACCCCGAAATATGTGCCTCAGGACCTCGATGAAGAGCAATTCCTTAATGTTCTGCGCCGCCGCATAGGCCCCATCGCCCCCCAGCGGACCCACGCCGCGCACCTGTCCGGCACCGCCCCGCGTAGCGGCCCAGGCAAGGCCGGCGATCAGAAGGACACGTATGAAACCTCGCCTTCGGGCAACGCGGTCATCCTCGAACAACAGTTGATGAAGGTGGCCAAGACCCAGGGCGAACATCAGACCATGACCAATCTCTATCGCAAGCACATGGAGATGTTCCGTATCGTCTTGCGCGGTGGCGGTTGATTAGAAAGGTTATTTATTAATGTCGGAGCTTCTGAAATCCTTGGATGTCTCGGCCTCGGGGATGAGGGCCCAGGGCACGCGCCTGCGGGTCATCTCCGAAAACGTGGCCAACGCGGGCTCGACCGCGCAAGTACCGGGGGAAGATCCCTACCGGCGCAAGCTCGTCACTTTCGGCAGCGAGTTGAACCGGGAACTGGGCGTGGAACTGGTCGACGTGAAACGTATTTCGCGGGACACGAGCGAGTTTGGAAACCGTTACGAGCCCAATCATCCGGCCGCCGATGCCAGCGGTTATGTGCGTACATCCAACGTCAACTCCGTCATCGAGATGGCCGACATGCGCGAGGCGCAACGCAGTTATGAGGCGAACCTGAAAGTCTTGCAGGCTACGCGCCGGATGCTGCAGCAGACTATCGAGTTATTGCGCTAGTTATCGGGCGTCAAACCTTATGCGGCGGCCAGAAAGGCCGCCGGAGATTCGCCAAGAAGGCAGCAGCCACGGGGCCATACGGCCCAGGAGCCATGCCATGCCTGTAAATTTCACCGAAGCCGTTTCCGCTTATCAAAAGATCGCGCGCCAGGACACGCTACCCGGATTCGCCGGTCCCACCGAATCGAAATCTAGCGACTTCGCCAACATATTGAAGGACGCGACCCAGAACGCGGCCGCGGCCTTGCATGAAGGAGAGGCGCAAAGCCTTAGGGCGGCCGCCGGTAACGCGGACCTGAACGATGTCGTCGCCGCCGTCGGCAAAGCCGAACTCACGCTGCAGACGGTCGTAACCCTGCGCGACCGGATCATACAGGCTTATCAGGAAGTCCTGCGGATGCCGATCTGAGTGGGTGGCGTGACTAGTCGATTCTTTGGGGGGCCAAAATCATGAAAATGGGCACGAAAGCGGATTTGCTTCGCCACGGGAGCGGCGCATGAACGCCGCCGATGTCATGGAGGTTGGGCGCGAGGCGGTGATCGTGATGCTCAAGGTCGCCTCGCCGATACTCCTGCTCGCGCTTTTCGTTGGCCTTATCATCTCCCTGTTTCAAGCCCTGACACAGATACAGGAGATGACTTTGACTTTCGTGCCCAAGGCGATGGTTATTTTCCTGTCCCTGCTGGTCTTCATGCCGTTCATGCTGGGGGTTCTGATTACCTTCACCGAAAGCTTGATGGACCGCGTCGTTTCGATGGGCTGACCGGGGGCGGGCCGGACAATGTTGCAGGAACTCATACCGGCCGGCATTTTCGCCGCTCTGCTGGTTTTCGTGCGAATCGGCGCCGCCTTGTTGCTTTTTCCAGGCTATTCCTCGCCCTACGTGCCGCCGCGCCTGCGTCTTTTGCTTGGCCTCACGATCGCCTTGATCGTGACCCCGGTGGTAGCCCCAAGCCTGCCCGCTATGCCGGATAGCGCGGCCGCCCTGGTAGTTATCGTCCTCGGCGAAACCGTGATCGGCTTGTTCTTTGGGACCATTGGCCGGCTGTACCTGGCATCCCTGACCACCGCCGGCATGTTCGTCGCCTATGCCAGCTCCATGGCCAATGCGCTAACCAACGATCCCAGCGCCGCCCAGCAAGGTTCGATCGCCGGGTCGTTTCTGACCGCGGCCGCGTTGTTGTTCATTTTCTCCCTCAACCTGCATCACCTGATGTTGATGGCGGTGGTCGACAGCTACCAGCTTTTCGTACCCGGTCAGGTGCCGCCGGCCGCCGATTTCGCCGACATGATCGCGAAGGTCGTGGCCAAGACCTTCCTGCTATCGTTCCAAATTGCGTCGCCGTTCATCCTGGTCGCCATGATCTTCAGTCTGGGGCTCGGTCTGCTAGGCCGCCTGATGCCGCAGATGCAGGTTTTCTTCGTCGCCATGCCGTTGCAGATCGGCATAGGTATCACCGTTCTGGCGGTGACCCTGCCGGTGTTGTTGCGATGGTTCGCCGGCGCCTTCGAAGGCGCTTTCCTTCCCTTTGTCGCGCTCTAGGGTCTGCGGGCATGTCCGAGGAACAAACCGACGAATCGCAAAAAACCGAAGAACCGACGCAACGGCGGATCGATCAGGCGCGCGAAAAGGGACAAGTCGCTCGATCCCAGGAGATCAATCATTGGTTTGTCATCCTGTCGGCGACGCTTCTGGCCGCCATTTTCGCCGCGCCCATGATGCGCGGCATGGTGAATGTTTTGCGCCGCTTCATCGCGGAGCCACATGCGATACGCGTCGAAATCTATCAGCTCCAAGAGGTTTTGATGGATACGGCGGCGGGGCTTGGCCTGGTGTTGATGATACCCTTCGGCCTTTTCATACTGGCGGCCTTGGCCTCCGGTTTGATTCAGAACGGTCTGATCATCTCCGCCGAATCTCTACAGCCTAAGCCGGAAAAGATTTCCCCAATCAAGGGCCTGAAGCGCATGTTTTCGGTCAAGTCTTTGGCCGAGTTCCTCAAGGGCATCGCCAAGATATCGATTGTCGCGGCCGTCGTCATCATCCTGTTGTGGCCTCAGTTCAGTGTGATCCCCAACATTGTCGGCATGAGCTTGACGCAGTTTACAGATTTACTGCAAGGCTTGGCGACGCGGGTCTTGATCGGCGTGCTGTCGGTGGTGACACTGATCGCGGCGCTCGACTTCGTGTTTCAAAAGCAACAACACTTGAAACAGCTGCGCATGTCGAAACAGGAGATGAAAGAGGAATTCAAGCAGGCCGAGGGCGACCCCATGGTCAAGGGGCGTCTGCGCCAGATCCGCATGGAGCGGGCGCGCAAGCGCATGATGGCCGCGGTGCCCGAGGCCGACGTGGTGATCACCAACCCGACGCATTTCGCGGTTGCCCTCAAGTACGACATGGAATCCATGGATGCGCCGCGCCTGGTCGCCAAGGGCATCGATTCCATGGCCATGAGAATTCGCGAACTGGCCGAGGCCCACGACGTGCCCATTGTCGAGAATCCGCCTCTCACACGCGCGCTCTACGGATCGGTCGAGCTCGATAAGGAAATACCGGCCGAGCACTTCAAGGCGGTGGCAGAGGTTATCGGTTTCGTCATGCGCCTCAAGGGGCGAATTCCGGGCGCCGCGCACCGCCCTGCACCCTGACCCATGTCTTGCCCGGCGCGAGACCTGTGTGCTTAACATATCTTGGTTTCCTGCGCATGGAGAGGATGAGCGGCGTGAAACGCGGAGTCTCATGCCTTCTGGCGGCGTTTTTCTATGCGGCGCCGGCCAGGGCGGCGGAATTCGATTTGACTGCCCTTGAGGCATTCTGGCCACCCGATATCAGGATCGCGGTGCTGGGCGGCTTGGCGATCACCGCCTTGGCGATCGCCGCGGCGCTGGTGTCCATGGTCCGGCTACGCCGGGCCTATGCCCTACAGCACGATATTTTCAGCGCGGTTCCGCAACCCCATCAGCTCGTGGACGAGCATGGCCGGACCTTGCTGGTCAACGAGTCCTTTATCGAATTCTTCGGCCAAGCGGATCGCCCGGCGCCCGAACTCCTGGCCGAGGAGCTGGCCGGAGAGGAGGACGCGCGCGGCCAGCTCGATCGCCTGGCCGGAGAGGCCATGAATGGCGTCGCCGGCTCTCTCGAACTGCGCGTGCGCCCGCGCGGCGCCGACGGCGGCCCGCCCGAATGGCGCTATGTCGTCGCCTATCCGGTGGCCGAGCGGCCGGGCACCGTTCTTTGGATCGTCAACGACATCACCTTGCGCCGGCAGATGGAGCAGGTTGTCAAGGAGGAGCAGGAAAGCTTCGTCGATCTGCTGGAGAACGCCCCGGTCGGGTTCTATTCGGTTGACGAGCAGGGCCGATTTATTTTCGCCAACCGCAGGTTATGCGATTGGCTGGACCTGTCCCACGAGGACATGGAAAACAGCATGATCTGTCTGCACGACGTGATCGCGGATGCCTTGCCGGCCGGCACGCCGCTCCATCACCCCTTCCCAAAGGCTGGGACAACAAACGGCGAGATCGAGATGACCGCTAGCGGCGAGGAGCGTTTCCTGGCCGCGATCAGGCAGGAAGTGGTCACCGGCCCCGAGGGGCATGTCGTGCGCACCCGATCCGTGGTGCGCAACTTGTCGCGCGAGCGTGCCGCCGCCGAGGCCCTGGAATCTTCGGTTCAACGATTCGAACGCTTCTTCCTCGACGCCCCGGTCGGCATCGCGCTCTTGGATTCGGGCGGACAACTGACCGAATGCAACAGCGTCTTTGCCGGGCTGGTTGGGCAACGCGCGCCAGGCTTGGCGGGGCAGTCTCTCTACGATCTGGTTATACCAGAGCACCAGGAACGGGTCCGCGGCGCCTTGACGCCGGTCCCCGGCCAGGCCGCGCCCGCCGTGCAGGGACCGATCGAGGCGCACCTGACCGGCGAGCGGGAAACCGTGTGCGCGATCTACCTGAACGCGGTCACGGACGCGGCCGGCAAGCCCAACGGCTTCATCGCCCACTTCATCGACGCGACCGAACAAAAGAAACTGGAAGATAAATTCGCCCAGTCCCAGAAGATGCAGGCCGTCGGCCAATTGGCGGGCGGAATCGCGCACGATTTCAACAACCTTCTGACCGCCATGATCGGGTTTTCCGATTTGCTGCTGCTGCGCTTCAAGGCGACCGATCCGGCCTTCGCCGACATCATGCAGATCAAGCAGAACGCCAATCGCGCGGCCAATCTGGTGCGTCAGCTCCTGGCCTTCTCACGCCAGCAGACCTTGCAGCCCAAGCGCTTGAACCCAACCGACATCCTGGCCGAACTGTCGCATCTCCTGCGCCGCCTCTTGGGCGACACCATGGAACTCAAGATGATCCATGGCCGCGACCTGGGCATGGTGCGGGCGGATCAAGGTCAACTCGAACAGGTCATCATCAACTTGGCGGTCAATGCCCGCGATGCCATGCCGGACGGCGGCAAGGTCGAGCTTCGCACCTCCAACGCCATCCTGAGCCAGGATCTGCAACGCGGCACCGAAACCGTGCCGGCCGGCGACTATGTGCTGATCGAGGTCGAGGACAGCGGCGGCGGGATAGAGCCGGAGATCCTGGATCGCATCTTCGATCCTTTTTTCACCACCAAGGAGGTCGGCGCCGGAACCGGCTTGGGCCTGTCCACCGTCTATGGCATCGTCAAGCAGAGCGGCGGCTACGTCTTCGTCGATAGCGTGCTGGGCAAGGGCACCGCCTTTTCGATCTACCTGCCCCATTCCCAGGCCCCCGCCGGCGCCGCCGTTGCCGAGGAACCGAGCGCCAAGACCGTCCGCGATCTTTCCGGCATGAGCACCGTTCTTCTGGTCGAGGACGAGGACGCCGTGCGCGCCTTCGCGGCCCGGGCCCTGCGCAATAAGGGCTATAAAGTACTTGAGGCGCCATCCGGCGAATCCGCCCTGGATATCGTCAAGGAAAAGGGCGATACCCTCGATATTCTGGTGACCGACGTGGTCATGCCCAAGGTCGACGGGCCGGCGCTGGTGCGCGAAGTGCGCAAGACCCACCCCGACCTCAAGGTCATCTTCATTTCCGGCTATACCGAGGACGCCTTCCGCAAGAAGCTGGGCGAGGAGGAGGGCATCCACTTCCTGCCCAAGCCCTTCAGCCTCAAGCAACTCGCCGCCAAGGTGAAGGAAGTGATCGCGGAAGCGCCGGGCAAGGGAACCTGCGCGGCGGCGGCCCAGGAGCCGGAACCTGACGCGCGCCAAGAAGCGGGCGCCTAGAAGTCAGAGGCCAGAGGCCAGAGGTCAGGTATCGGATATCAGGTAGCGGGCGGATGGCTCCGCCTCGATCGAATTTACGTCGCCCCAGACAGACCCAGACAGAAGTTCTCTTTACGTTCTTTTTTTACTTGAATTGACGGGAACAAAGTGCGTACATTGGCGCTTCGTTGCAGACACCCGCACCCTATGGGATAAGGAAGATACAACATGTCGAAATCCGCGTTGCGCTTGGTCGAGAGGGAATCGGTGGACAAACAGAAGGCTTTGGAAGCAGCCCTGGGGCAGATCGAACGGGCCTTCGGCAAGGGGTCGGTCATGCGCCTGGGCGCCGATCAGGCGGTTCAGGTCGAGGTCGTCTCCACCGGCTCCCTGGGCCTGGACATCGCCCTGGGTATCGGCGGTTTGCCGCGCGGCCGGGTGGTTGAGGTTTATGGGCCGGAAAGCTCCGGCAAGACGACCCTGGCCCTGCATGTGATTGCCGAGGCCCAGAAAACCGGCGGCGTCTGCGCCTTTATCGATGCCGAACACGCCCTCGATCCGGCCTATGCCGCCAAGTTGGGGGTGGATGTGGGCGAGCTTTTGATCTCGCAGCCCGATACCGGCGAGCAGGGCCTGGAGATCGCCGACACCCTGGTGCGTTCCGGCGCCATCGACGTTCTGGTGATCGATTCCGTGGCCGCCCTGGTGCCGCGCGCCGAGCTCGAGGGCGAAATGGGCGACCAGTTGCCCGGCTTGCAGGCGCGTCTCATGAGCCAGGCGCTGCGTAAGCTGACCAGCTCGATCTCGCGCTCGCGCACCATGGTCTTTTTCATCAATCAGTTGCGCATGAAGATCGGGGTCATGTTCGGCAATCCCGAAACCACCTCCGGCGGCAACGCGCTCAAGTTCTATTCCTCGGTCCGCCTCGACATTCGCCGGATCGGCGCGATCAAGGACCGCGATCAGATCGTCGGCAACCTGACCAAGGTGAAGGTGGTCAAGAACAAGCTGGCGCCGCCGTTCCGGGTGGTCGAGTTCGATATCATGTACGGCGAAGGAATCTCCAAGCGGGGCGAACTGCTCGATCTGGGGGTCCAGGCCGGTATCGTCGAGAAGTCGGGCGCCTGGTTCTCCTGCCAGGGTCAGCGCATCGGCCAGGGCCGCGAAAACGCCAAGAAATTTCTCAAGGACAACCCGGAAATGGCCATGGCCATCGAGAAAAAGGTGCGCGAAAACGCCGGCCTCGTTTCCACCGCCATGCTTGAGGGCCAGGACCAGCCGAATGTCCCGGATACGTCCGGCGGCGAGGCCGAAGACGGCGCCGAGGCCGCCGGCGAGTAACGCATAATTTTCTAGAACCCTTGCCGGCCATACAGGCCCATTCGATGGGTCTGTATGGCCTGAAAAGACTCTAGGTCAGCGACTCATTAAATCGCAGCCATATTCTCAGTGAAGCGAGTTTAAGGGAAGCGAGATAGTTGTCGTCTGGTTTGTCGTAGCGCGTGGCCACGGCGCGGAAATGTTTGAGTT